>DIXA01000073.1 GCA_002428565.1 Anaerolineales bacterium UBA6092
AGACGTTCTTTCTAGACGGCCCCTTGCTTTTTGAGAGGATGAACCCTATGGGTAAGGCGTCGCTGGGGGGGAGGTCGGCGGCGCGGCTGGCGTCGTCGGCGTCACCTCGGCGGTGGGGAGAGGCGGCGGCTGCCCGGGGGGAGTGGGCGTGGTATTCGGCGCCTGATCGGGCTGACCACCGCTGCTGCACTGCTGATCGGCAAAGATCGCCGTTGGCTCGACCTGCGGATTGGCCAACAGGGTGAGGTAGGTGGCGTACTGCTCGGCTGCCAGGCACCATTCGCCGCGGCTCGAGAGCCAATCGCCGTAGCCCAACAGCGCATCCAGGTAGCGGTTGCTGGCTGTCCAGCCCGAGCTGTCCGACAGGTTGGGCACAGTGACGGAGAGTTGGGCAAAGGCCGTTACCGCCTGGGCCCAATCAATGCTCCAGAAGCTGGCGCCGCGGATATACATCTCGGCCCAGTCGCGCCAGTTGTTGGCCTCTGCGTCCAGCGGGCCAAAGCGCTCTGCCAGGGTCAGATCGTAGGTGCCGCCTTCCAGGTCAGAGGAGGCGATCTTGCTCACGCCGCGGTTGCGCAGCGCCACATACAACATCCCATCTACCTGCACCGCCTGGAATTCGGGGTACTGCTTGCGCAGCGTCAGCAGTGTATCAATCGCCGCTGACCAATCCGCGCCTGCCAGGAGAGCCTGGGCCTGGTTGTACAGTTCATCCCGGCCGCGCAGGTCGGGGGTGGGGGTGAGGGTGGGCGTGGGGGCTACGGTGGGGGTGGCAGTGGTGCGCTGCGCCAGCAGCACGTTCGCCAGGGCGTCGGCCGCGCCGGGGTAATTGGGATCCAGCCGGATCACGTATTCCAGCCGTTGGCGGGCCATCTCGTAGTTTTTCGCTTCCATATCCGCCAGGGCCAGGGCGTACTGTGCATTGGTTTCCCCGGCGATCTGGGTCGAGCCGAAGGCGTTGCGCTGGTCGATGGCAGAGCGGTATCCAGCCAGGGCGCTGCCCCCGGCGATGAGCGCCAGGAGAAAGACTCCCAGCAACGCCCACAGCACCCACTTCCCGCGGCGGCGTTTCTCGGGCGGTTCGGGCGGAGCGGCTTTGGCCTCTTCAGGTGCAACAGATGGCGGGATGGCCTCGGCTTCTTCAGGCGCGGCAGATGGCTGCGTGGCTTCAGCCGCGGGGGGCGGCGCCTCGCTGGCCTCCGGCTCTGGGGCAGTCTCTTGCAGATGGCTGTCGTCTGGCGCAACTGCGCTCGGACGGGTTTCTTCCACGTGTTCTGATTCCATGCGTCAAATTATACCGCAGGAGCGGTCTCCATTCCTAATGATCGGATTAACGCCGCGGGGAGAAAAAAAGTTCCCATTGTGCCGCTTTTCCCAGCCCGGGTGGGAAATATTTCCTTGTGGGCAAAGCCCGCGCCTGCGATAATGAGAGTGAAACAAGGCAACGACCTGAACATTGAGCCGAGAAACTGGAGGTGTGAGATGACAGAACCCATGCGTGTCAAATTCTGGGGAGTGCGGGGCAGCCATCCTGTGCCGGGCGGAGGCACGCTGCTGTACGGCGGCAATACCTCCTGCGTGGAAGTGCAGGCCGGCAGTCAGACGATCATCCTGGATGCGGGCACGGGCATCATTGGGCTGGGACGGGAGATGCTGCGGCGCTCCTTCGCGGAGAAACGCCCCATTGAGGCATCCCTGTTCTTCAGCCACCTGCACCACGACCATACCCAGGGCTTCCCCTTCTTCACCCCGGCTTTCGTGCCATCCACCCGCCTGCACCTCTTCGGCACGGCGATCTTGGAGCGCGCCCTGGAGGATGTGCTCAACAGCAATTTCTCGCCGCCCTCCTTCCCCATCACCCTGCAAGAGATGGGCTCTGCCAAAACCTTCCACGGGCTGCGCGATACCAACGTGGTGTGGCTGGGGCAGGCGGTGGGCGGGGTGCGCGTGGATGAGGTCGGGCAGGCTTCGGGCGCTCCGGCGAATACTGAAGACCTGGTGCAGGTGCGCTGCCTGCGCTCTTACGCCCACCCCGGCGGGGTGCTGATCTACCGCATCGAGTGGCGCGGCAAGGTGTTGGTTTACGCCACCGACACCGAAGGCTACGTGGGCACCGACCACCGCCTGGCAAAGTTCGCCCAGGGCGCCGACCTGCTGATCCACGATGCCCAGTATGCCGATGAGCATTACAACGGCTGCATGGTGGGCTTCCCGGCTACACAGGGCTGGGGACACTCCACCGCCGCCATGGCCATCGAGGTGGCGCAATCTGCCGGGGCCAAACGGCTGGTGCTGACCCACCACGAGCCGCAGTACGAGGATGAGACCATCCAGGCCATCGAACGCCGCGCCCGAGACTGCTTCCCCAATTTGCAGGCCGGCTTTGAAGGTCTGGAGGTTATAATTGGCGCAGAGCAGGTCGGTCAGTCCCACCTGCAACCGATCTGCCTGGACACCCCGGCGCTGGTGTAAAGCACCTGACCGGACTGGGAGGAGAGAAGCCATGCTGACAACCCCAAAACCCGATGTGCTGGCCAAACTGGCCCTCTTTCAGGGCCTGACGCCCAAAGAGTTGGAACTGCTGAGCGAACGGCTGCACTGCCGCAACTTCTCGGCGGGGGCCAACCTGATCACCGCGGAGCAGCCCGGCGAGGCCGTTTACTTCATCCTCAGCGGAACGGTGAAGGTGCATATTGAACAGGCCAGCGGCAACGATGTGGTGCTGGCCATCCTCGGCCCGGGGGATGTGGTGGGCGAGATGAGCCTGGTGGACAGCGCCGGGCGCTCGGCCAGCGTGGTGACGTTGGAGGAATCGACCCTGGTGTGGATGGACCGCCAATCCTTCCAGGATAACCTGCGCCTGGTCCCGGCCCTGGCGATGAACCTGGTGCGCATCCTCTCCAGCCGGGTGCGCCTGGCCAATGAGCAGATCCAGACCCTGGCCACGCTAGACGTGTACGGGCGGGTGGCGCGCCAGCTGCTGGCCTTTGCCGATAAGTACGGCGAGGCCTGCACCGATGGCGGGGTGACCATCCCCGTGCGCCTGACCCAGGGAGAGATCGCCGACCTGGTGGGGGCCTCGCGCAAGCGGGTCAACCAGGTGATGGTCTCGTTCAAGAACCTGGGCTATATCTCGATGGATTCCGATGGCTGTATCATTGTGCAAGACCGCGCCGCATTAGCGCGCCATTGCTAAAAACTATTGAATCAAAAAGTCCGCCGCAGGNNCCTGCGGCGGACTTTTTGATTCAATTAAATTTGGCTGCGCCGTCTCAGCAGGCGGCGGATGATCTGGATCACCTCGATGCTCTGCACCACCACCAGGATCCCCAGCACGATCAGCGGGACGACGCTGAACAGCCCCAGCACCACGCCGGAAGGCTCGCCCAGGATCTCCGCCAGTTTGTCCTGCTCCACGCTGATCAGCGATGGCCCGGTGAGCATGACGAAGGCCAGCACCACACCGGCGGCTTCGGTTGCCAGGCTGAACAGGTCGGTGAGGGTTTGGCGGTAGCCG
Organism: Anaerolineales bacterium UBA6092; assembly: GCA_002428565.1. Lineage (GTDB taxonomy): Bacteria > Chloroflexota > Anaerolineae > Anaerolineales > UBA4823 > UBA6092. The sequence continues at coordinate 3,518 of DIXA01000073.1, forward strand.
CGGCGCAGCAGGTACAGGTTGAGCACGATCTGCAGCAAGCCCAGCAGGTTGATCCAGGGCAGGTAGCGGAAGAAGGCCTCGGAGAGCGCCGGGACGTATACCCAGGTGCTGTCTTTCACCATCATAAAGCCGATCAGATCGGGGTACAGGTTGAACAGCGCCAGGCCCAGCAGGATGAAGATGCTCTCGAAGATCAGCTCAGCGCGCGCCACTTTGTCTGGGTCGGGCAGGGCGTCCAGTTCGGCGGGTGACCATTTCTCGGCTTCCTCTTCGAACTCCGAGGCCGGCAGGACGCGCTCCAGGATAGCGAACACCAGCACGATGTTGCCAAAGGCACTGATCATGCCCGCCAGCCATTCCAGGCCATACTTGCCCAGGGCTGCAAAGAAGGCCGCCCCGGTGGCGCCGCCATCTGCAAAGCTGATGCCAAAGCGGATCAGGCCGACCACTGCCAGCACCGAGAGCACGATCTTGACCACCATCTCAAAGAAGGGGTAGAGGCGCGGGCCGATCAGGTAGCGGGTGGGTTGGTAGGCGGCGGCAACTTTGGCGGGAGCGCCGTATTCTTGCAGCACCTGGCTGATCAACGCCTCATCGATGGGCTTGCCGCTTTGCTGGCTGCGGTCATCCAGCATGTCCTGGATGGTCGAGCGGATCTCTTTTTGCAGGTCTTGGCGGTTCTTGTGCGGCAGGTGTTTGCCAACTTCTGCAATATATTTATCCAGCATGTTCATAAGATTCTCCTTCTAGAATAATTCGAACGATCAAAACATTTGCTGCACGGTGGTGACGATCTTGGCCCACTCTTCTTTGAGCTGGGTCAGGGCGAGGCGGCCTTGCGGGCTGATGGTATAGTAGCGCCGGGGGCGGGCCTCATCGGCGATGCGCCAGGAAGATTGCAGCAGGCCCTGGGATTCCAGGCGGCGCAGCAGGGGGTAGAGCGTGCCCTGGTCTACCTCCAGGCCCTGGTCAGAGAGGCGCTTGAGCAGTGAGTAGCCGTACTGCTCTTCATCTAACTGGCTGAGCACCGCGATGGCAATCACGCCGCGGCGCAGTTCTAAGAGCATATTTTGAATGGGGTCGAGTTCACTGTTTACCATATATCACCTTTTGATGTATTATACTGTGTGGTATACAGTATGTCAAGAGGGAAAGTATAAGGTGATCAAAAGATTAAGTCTGATATCCGACTTTGTGCTAGAATTAAAGCGGAAGGAAACCCTTATGACACTGCCAACCATTGACACCACCTATATGATCAATTTTCTCACTGGCCTGCTCAACACGCCCAGCCCCACCGGCTACACCGAGCAGGCGGTCCGTTACACCGAAGATGCCCTGCGCGCCTTCCCATCCCTGCGCCTCAGCCGCACACGCAAAGGGGCGCTGCTGGTGGAATGGCCCGGGGAGCGCAGCGACGCGCCGCGCGCCCTGACCGCCCATGTGGACACGCTGGGCGCCATGGTCAAGGAGATCAAACCCAGCGGGCGGCTGAAGCTGACCAAGATCGGCGGCTATGCCTGGAATACGGTGGAGGGCGAGGGCTGTACGGTCTTTGCCAGCGCCGGAGAGCCGCTGCGCGGCGCGCTGCTGCTTAGCAAGGCTTCCACGCATGTTCACGGTCCACAGGTCGGCGAGACCAAGCGCGAGGACGATACCATGGAAGTGCGCCTGGACGCCCGCACGGCCTCGGTCGATGAAACCCAGGCGCTGGGCATCCACGTGGGCGATTTTGTGGCCTTTGACCCGCGCGTGGAAGTGACCAACGGCTTTGTGCGCTCGCGCCACCTGGATGACAAGGCCTGCGTGGCCAACCTGGTGGCGGCCGTCAAGGCGCTGAGCGATGCCGGCCTGCAGCCTGCCCAGACCACCTATCTGCTGGTCAGCAATTACGAGGAAGTGGGCCACGGCGCGGCGGCGGGCATCCCTGCGGATGTGGTTGAGCTGCTGGCGGTGGATATGGCTGCCGTGGGCGATGGGCAGACCTCGGACGAGTTCCATACCACGCTGTGCGTCAAGGATTCGGGCGGGCCGTACCATCACGGCCTGAGCCAGCGCCTGCGCGGCCTGGCGCAGGCCAACGAGATCCCCTACAAGGTGGACATCTATCCCTACTACGGCTCGGATGGCGAGGCCTACTGGCGCGCCGGCGGCGATGTGGCTGTGGCGCTGATCGGCCCGGGGGTCGACGCCTCGCACAACTACGAGCGCACCCACACCGAAGCGCTGGAGGCCACCACCCGCTGGGTGGCGGCTTACCTGCTGGCAGATTGACCCGTTTGCATGGATGACGAAGCGCGTGGCGCTGAACAGCGCTTTGCCGAGCAGCGTTTTCGCATGGTGAAAAACCAGATCGAGGGGCGCGGCCTGTATGCGCCGCGCCTCTTGGATGCGCTGCGCCATGTGCCGCGCCACCGTTTTGTGCCCCCCGAATACCAGCACATGGCTTACAGCGATGGCCCCCTGCCCATCGGGCAGGGCCAGACCATCTCGCAGCCGTACATTGTGGCGCTGATGACCAGCCTGCTGCTGCTGGAAGGCGAGGAGAATGTGCTGGAGGTGGGCACCGGCTCAGGCTACCAGGCGGCGGTGCTGGCGCACCTGGCGCGAGAGGTGCACACCATCGAGCGGCACGAGGCTCTGGCGCAGTGCGCCGAGCGCCTGCTGGCGGAGTTGGGCCTGCCCAATGTGTGCGTGCACACCGGCGACGGCTCGCTGGGGCTGCCGGCTTACGCTCCTTACCAGGGCATCCTGGTCACCGCGGCCGCGCCCGAGACGCCCGCACCGCTGCTTGAGCAGTTAGCCGAGGGCGGGCGGCTGGTGCTGCCGGTGGGCGGGCGCGGCTGGCAGATGCTGGAGCGCTACACCCGCCGCGGCGATGCCTACGACAAAGAGACGCTCATCTCGGTGGCCTTTGTGCCGCTGCGCGGCGAGCACGGCTGGAAGGAAAACCGCTGGCAGGCCTCATAGATCGGTAAAAAAGGGTATGTGCGGGCGNNCGCCCGCACATACCCTTTTTTACCGCACCTTGCAGTTTTCTAAGGCCGGGTTTTGAACCAAAACGGCCTTTGCTGCGACTATATAATAAAGGATTGCATGACTTCGGGGGTGGGGTCCCACCCCCGAAGTTTTATTCTATATTCTGCTTGGCTTGAGAAGAGGCTGACGATGAAAAATACGCACGGATACCGGATCGTGGTGGCGCTGGTGATGCTGGGGATGATGTTAGGCGCGTTGGGGGTGGATACGGCCCGGGCGGCAACTGGCGATGGTGGGTTGGCCAGGACAGGGTGGATAGAAAGTGCGATCGGTTTAAATTCTGCATACTCCCAAGATTTCAATACTTTAGCAAGCTCAGGCACTGGAATTACGTGGACAAATGACTCAACCATCTCGGGTTGGTACTCAAGTCGGTCCACTTATAACGCTGGAACGGGGTCATCAAATACCGGCGCCCAGTATAGTTTCGGCTCTACATTGTCGCCCGCCGACCGCGCTTTAGGATCACTGGCATCTGGTACTACAACCACTATCTATTATGGGGCTCGGTTCGTTAACAACACAGGCAGCACCATATCCAGTTTAACAGTCTCTTACCATGGTGAACAGTGGCGGGATGGCAGTACGATAGCAAATACTTTAAGCTTTTCATATCAAGTTGGAGCGACCAACCTGACTGGAGGTACCTGGACTCCGGTGACTGCGCTGAATTTTACTGGCCCAAAAACCGCTGGAGTTGGAGAGTTGGATGGTAATTTAGCAGCTAATTCTGCCAACTTGTCTAGCTCCTTTAACGTTACAGTCAACAATGGTCAGGAAATCTGGCTGCGCTGGGTTGATCCAGATGATGGCAGCAGCGACCATGGATTGGCGGTTGATGATCTGTTAGTTACAGCCACAGGTTCTGGAGATATCGCCCCCACCGTCTCCAGCACAACGCCAGCCAATGGCGCCACCGGCGTGACGGTGGGCAGCACTGTGACGATCAACTTCTCTGAGGATGTAACCACCGCCGGTACTTGGTACAATTTCACCTGCAACTCGGTGCCGGTAGACTCTTCGGCTACCGGCACGGGCAGCCAGCGCATCATCACCCCCACCAGCAGCTTGCCGTTCAACGCAAACTGCACGGTGACCGTGCTGGCAGCCCAGGTTACCGATCTGGATGGCACAGCCAACCCGATGGCGAGCAACTATGATCTTGCCTTCGCAACCGAAGTGGATAACCCGCCCACGGTCAGCAGCACCGTTCCTACCGACGGCGCAACTGGTGTGTCCGCCAATACCACGGTGACGGTCAACTTCTCTGAGGGTGTGACCACCAACGGCACTTGGTACAATTTTACCTGCAACTCGGCGCCGGTCGCTTCTTCGGTCACTGGCACGGGCAGCCAACGCATTATTACCCCCACCAGCAGTCTGCCGCTCAGCGCAAGCTGCACGGTGACCGTGCTGGCAGCCCAGGTTACCGATCTGGATGGCACAGCCAACCCGATGGCGAGTAACTACGATCTTGCCTTCACCGTTGTCAGCGGGGGCGGCGGGTCGGCCTGCTCCACTGAGCTGTTCATCTCAGAGTACGTGGAAGGCTCCAGCAACAATAAAGCCATTGAGATTGTCAATGTCACCGGGGCCCCGGTGGACATGACGGTGGGTGAATACAAGCTGCTGGTTTATTTTAATGGCGCTTCTACCTATACTGCAATTTCCCTGAACGGCACAGTGGCTTCGGGCGACGTTTTTTTGGTGTGCAACTCCTCGGCGAGCTTTGCGGGTTCCTGTGACCAGACTTCTGGATCGGTGAGCTTTAACGGGAATGATGCCGTGGCACTGGCAAAGGGCAGTACGCCCACCCTGCTGGATGTGATCGGCCAGATCGATTATGACCCTGGCACCGAATGGGGCACTGGCCTGCTGAGCACCGCGGATAACACCCTGCAGCGCATAAGCACGGTCACCGCGGGCGACCCGGAGGGGGAAGACGACTTTGTTCCCCAATTGAGCGCCGAATGGAACGGCTTTGCCATGGATACGTTCAGCGGCCTTGGCTCGCACACGGTCACCTGCGTGGACAATCCCCCAGCGGTATCCAGCACCACGCCCGGCAACGGCGCCACCGGCATTCCTGACAATACGACCGTGACGATCAACTTTTCTGAGAATGTGACCACCAGCGGCTCCTGGTATACCTTTACTTGCGGCGTTACGAATATCGATGCTTCGGTTACTGGCACGGGCAGCCAACGCATCCTCACTCCCAGCAGCGCCCTGCCATTCAATGCAAGCTGCCAGGTCACCGTGCTGGCAAGCCAGGTTACGGACCTGGATGGCACGGCTGACCCGATGGCGAGCGACTACGTGCTAAGCTTCACCACCGCCGCGGATAACCCGCCCTCGGTCAGCACCACCATGCCCGTCAACGGCGCCACCGGCGTGACTCTCACAGCCAACATTGTGGTTGTCTTTAGCGAAGCCGTGACCCCCACCGACCCCTGGTTCACCCTCTCCTGCGCAGGCATCTCGCGTGCCGCCGCAGTGACGGGTGGCCCGCAATCCTTCACCCTGAATCCGGCTTCTGATTTCACTGCCGGCGATTTCTGCACCGTGACCATCCAGGCGGGCCAGGTGTGGGATCAGGATGGTATACCGGATGCCCTGCCGAGCAGCTATGTCTTCACCTTCTTGGCCGCCGATGGCGCGGGCGGCACCCCCGCTGGCCTGGGAGATTACGAGCGTTGGTTCGGCTCGCAGCATTCCCATACCGACATGGATGGCGACGATGGCGCGGCCGGCAGCACTGCCGCCACAGCTTTTGCCTATGCTGATAACATTTCCGTGCTGCAATATTTCATCGTCACCCCTCACTTGCACGCCTCGCGCTCTGGCTCTGCCACCTTGTGGTACGAATCGACCTACGACTTGATCCGCACCCAGGCTGTGGCTGCCACTACCGCCGATTTCGTGGCCATAGCCGGGATGGAGGTCAGCACGCTCAGCAGCGGTGGGCACTGGAACCTTTTCAACGCCATGGATCTGGTGGGCCAGGATCATCCGGATGGCGACTGGAACGACAGCGATGACTACTACGAACACATCGTTGATCTGGCCCAGGCCGGGGAGACGATTGCGGCCCAGTTCAACCACCCCAAAACAACTGATTTCGGCAGCCGCTTTGACCCGGCAGCCCTGCCTTACGTGGGCACGCTGGCTGTTTCCAGCGGACCGGCATTTTCTACGGCTACCGACTTCTCTGACGACGGCGGCAACTATCAATCAACCTGGGCCTATTTTCTGAATATGGGCTGGAAGCTGGCCCCCGCCGCCGATCAGGATAACCACCTTGCCACCTGGGGCGCCTCCTCCACCGAATACACCGTTGTTGTCCGCCCTGTCGGCACGACCCTCAACGCCATCAACGTGGTGCAGGGCCTGGCCGGCCATATGACCTATGCCACCGAAGACGCCAACATGCAGATTGGCTTCATCGCCAATGGCTGGAGCATGGGCCAAACCATCGGCGGCAACTCAAACGTCAGCTTTACCATCTGGTGGAACAACCCGTCCGGCACCATTACCAATGGCAACACGGGCCAATCGCGCACCGAGTCTGCCAATGACCTGATCACCAATATTTACATCTATCGGGGCAACTTCACCACACCGGTGGCTACTTATACAGGCCCCGACCTGGCCAGCGGAACATGGACGGTGAATGTGGCGGCTGTGGCCGGCGACTGGTTCGTGGTCGTGTTCGATGATACATCTTCCTTCAGCACCGAGCGCGGTGTGGATCGCACCTGGTCGGCGCCGGTGTGGTACGACCCCGATCATGCCGACACCCCGCTCGCCACGGGCAACCCTGGCATCTATGTGGACGACGACTATACCGCCTCCACCGCTGGCTGGGGGGTCTCGCGCTTTGCTACCATCCAGGCTGGCATCAATGCCGCCGCGGCAGGCCAGACGGTGTATGTGGAAACCCTCAAGGCGGGTGATGAGATCTATGCAGAGAATATAGTTTTGAATAAAGCGGTGACCGTATTGATCGAAGGTTCGCTGACGCTGAACGGCTCACTGACCATCAGCAATGGCACTTTTGTATTGAAAGGCGGCGGCACCTATGCGTTGACGGGAGATTTTACCCACAACGGCGGCACGTTCTCGCAGTCCTCGGGCACCATCCTGTTCAACGGTACCGGCACCTCGCATTACAGCGGGCTGGCTTCGACCACTTTCTATAACCTGGAGGTCAGCCCGGCCACGCTGCTCGACCTGGGCAGCAGCCCACAGTTCAACATTGACGGTACGCTGACCAATAATGGCTGGATGCGCCAGGTGAAGGATGTGCCCGCCGGACAGACGACATCCTTCCTGAACATCAGCACGAACCGTTACTATGGCGTGGATATCCAGCCCACCAGCGCTGACATGGGCCAAACGGCGGTGATGGTGCGCGGCAATGGCGGCTGCACCAATGGGGTCACACCGGCGATCCAGCGCTGCTACGATATCGACCCGGGGTTCGACCAGGAAGCTACCATTACCTTCTATTACCGCGATGCGGAGGAAAGCAGCCAAACCGCGGCTTACGCCTGGCATTGGAATGGTACCATCTGGCAACAGATCACCCTTGGGCGCGCCCAAGATATGACTGGCGTGGAAAACAACTGGGTGCAGGCGACGGTGTCCAGTTACTCGCCCTATGGGCTGGGTAATCAAGCCCCCACCGCTGTTCAAATAGAGTCCTTCAGCGTGCATGCGGCTTCGGCAGTATCGCTGCCTGCCCTGCTGTTGGTAGGTGCGGTGGCACTGCTGGGGATCGTTGCCCTGCGGCGTAAAGGCCGCTAAAAATCCCCACCTCTGGCCCTTCCCCGAAATCGGGGGAGGGGAATAATCCGAAAAACGATGTGCAGCGTGGCTTCGCCACGCTGCACATCGTTTTTCGGAAATTTCCTCGGGACGGCTTTAGCTGGCCCCGCCCACCACCACAAACACCATCGGACGGCGTTTGGTCTCATTATAAATGAAAGACCTGAGCGCACTCTGCAGGTCTTCCTGCAGGTTACCGTTGCCGCGGCGGATGAAATCGGCAATCAGCTTGCCCATGCTCTCGGCCAGCTCGTCGGCATCGCGGGTGTGGACGAAGCCGCGGGTGATCACCTCGGGCTCCTCGCTGAGCTGCCCGCTTTGGCGGTTGAGGCTCAGGTTCACCAGCACGAAACCGTCCTGTGCCAGGGCCTCACGCTCGCGCACCACGCTGGAATCGACATCGCCCACGCCGCTCCCGTCGACAAAGACGTAGCCGCCGGGGACGCGCCCGGTGATGCGCATTTCCCCTTCGTCAAACTCCACCACATGCCCGTTCTCCACCACTTTGGCGTTCTCCGCGGGGATGCCCAACTGCCGGGCGATGCTGGCGTGTTGGTGCAGGTGGCGCAGCTCGCCGTGGATGGGGATGAAATACTTGGGCTTCACCAGGTTGAGCAGCAGCTTCATTTCCTCCTGGCTGGCGTGACCCGAGACATGCACCGGGGCAATGGCATCGTAGATCACGTTGGCGCCGCGGCGGAAGAGGCGGTTGATGGTGCGGTGCACGCTCTCCTCGTTGCCAGGGATGGAGTGGGAGGAGAGGATCACCGTGTCGCCGGCTTGCAGCTCGAACTGGCGGTTGGTGCCGGTGGAAAGGCGCCCCAGGATGGAAGACGGCTCGCCCTGTGAGCCGGTGCACATCAGCACCACCTCACTGGGGCGCATTTTCACCGCCTGATCCACGCCCACCAGCAGATCGTCGGGCAGGTCCAGGTAGCCCAGCTTGCGCGCCATGCGGGCATTCTCGATCATGCTGGTGCCCACAAAGGCCATCTTGCGCTCGTGGCGCAGGGCTGTATTGGCTACCTGCTGCATGCGCGAGATGACCGAGGCAAAGGTCGCCACGATGATGCGCCCCGGCGCGGTGCGGAAAACTTGCTCGAAGGCGCCGTCAATGACGCGCTCAGAGGGTGTCCAGCCGGGCTTATCGGCATTGGTGGAATCAGCCAGCAGCGCCAGCACCCCCCGCCCCGAGAGTTCGCCCAGTTTGGCAAAATCGGTGGGCCAGTTATCCACCGGGGTGTGGTCAAACTTGAAATCGCCAGAATGCACGATCAGCCCGGCAGGGGTGTCGATGCCCAGGCCCACGCCATCGGGGATGGAATGGCAGACGTGGAAGATATCGACTTTGAAGGGGCCAATCTCCACCATATCGCCCGCCTCGACCGTGTTCATCTCCACCTGGCTGAGCAGCCCGCCGCGCGAGAGCTTGACCTCCACCAGGCCGCGGGTCAGCGGCGTGGCATAAATAGGGGCTTTGATCTGCTCTAGCAGGTGGTGGATAGCACCGGTGTGATCCTCGTGCCCGTGGGTGATGATAATGCCGCGCACCTGCTCGCGCTTGCCCAGCAGGTATTGGAAATCGGGGATGATGTAATCGATCCCCAGCATATCGTTTTCGGGGAACATCAGTCCGGCGTCGACGACGAGGATAGAATCGCCGTATTCGACCGCCAGCATGTTCTTGCCCACTTCCCCCAGGCCTCCCAGGGGAATGATGCGTAATTTTTGATCGCTCATTGGAGTTTTACTTCTTTCTATAATCAAAGGTGTGTCTCGTATGCCGCGCGGTACGTGGCATGCGACACACACCTTTACTCAGCCCAGCCCAGTCAACATGCTGGATTCTAGCATAAACAGCGTATGTGGTAAACCCTAAAAGCAAAATTGCAGCGTGGCGAAGCCGCGCTGCAATTTTGCTTTTAGGGAAGTTTTTTAGTAATCCATTCCGCCGCCGGGGGGCATGGCGGGGGCTTTTTCTTTTTCGGGCACGTCGGTGATCAAGGCCTCGGTGGTCAGGATCATGGCGGCGATGGAGGCTGCGTTTTCGAGGGCGCCGCGGGTCACCTTGGCGGGGTCGATCACGCCGTCTTTCACCATGTCTACATACTCCTCGGTGATGACGTTGTAGCCGATCTTCTTGTTCTTCTTTTCCTTCTGCATGCGGCGGATGGTGTCGACGATGACGGAGCCATCTTTACCGGCGTTCTCGGCAATCTTGCGCATGGGCACTTCCAGCGACTTGCGCACGATGTTGACGCCGATCTGGGCATCCTCGTTGTCCATCTTGAGGCCTTCGAGAGCAGCCATGGCGTTGACCAGGGCCACACCACCACCCGGGACGATACCGTCTTCGACGGCGGCGCGGGTAGCAGAGAGGGCGTCTTCGACGCGGTGCTTCTTCTCTTTCAGCTCGGTCTCGGTGGCGGCGCCAACACGGATGATGGCAACCCCGCCTGAGAGCTTGGCCAGGCGTTCCTGCAGTTTTTCTTTGTCGTAATCGCTGGTGCTCTTGTCGATCTCGACGCGGATCTGCTCGATGCGGCCCTTGATCATAGCGGCCTCGCCCTTGCCACCCACGATGGTGGTGTCATCCTTGGTGATGACGACCTTCTCGGCATGGCCCAGGTCGGCGATAGTGGCGCTTTCCAGCTTGCGGCCGGTCTCTTCCGAGATCACCTGACCGTTGGTCAGCACAGCGATGTCTTGCAGCATAGCCTTGCGGCGGTCACCAAAGCCAGGGGCCTTGACGCCGACGACATTGAGCATGCCGCGCAGTTTGTTGAGTACCAGGGTAGCCAGCGCTTCGCCGTCGATATCTTCAGAGATGATCACCAGGTCGCGGCGGCCAATCTGCACCAGTTTCTCCAGCAGGGGCACAATGTCGCTGGCGGCGGAGATTTTCTTGTCGTAGATGAGAATGTAAGGATCAGCAATGGAGGCTTCCATGTGCTCGGGGTCGGTGATGAAGTAGGGGGAGATGTAACCGCGGTCGAACTGCATACCTTCGACGTACTCGGTCTCGAACTCCAGGCCCTTGGACTCTTCAACGGTGATGACGCCGTCTTTGCCGACTTTGTCCATCACATCGGCGATCAAATTGCCAATGATGCGATCCTGAGCAGAAATGGAGGCCACGTTGGCGATTTCTTCTTTGGTGGTGACTTCAATGGCGTCGGCGCTGATCTGGTCAGCCACGGCCTTGGTCGCCGCTTCGATGCCGCGCTTGAGCAGCATGGGGTTGAAGCCAGCAGCCAGGTTCTTCATGCCCTCGGTGACGATGGCATGCGCCAGAACGGTGGAGGTGGTGGTGCCATCGCCAGCGATGTCGTTGGTTTTGGTGGCGGCCTCTTTGAGCAGCTGGGCGCCCATGTTTTCAAACGGGTCTTCCAGCTCGATTTCCTTGGCCACGGTCACGCCGTCATGGGTGATGGTGGGGGAACCAAACTTGCGATCCAGGGCTACGTTGCGGCCCTTGGGGCCCAGGGTGGTGACGACTGCGGTAGCCAGGATATCCATACCGCGGCTCAGTTTACGGCGAGCCTCTTCCGAGAATTGCAGTTGTTTTGCTGCCATAGGTCTATACTCCTTTATCTAAGATATTTAGTTTTCTACAATTGCCAGCAGATCGCTTTCGCGCAGGATGAGCAGTTTCTTGCCATCCACTTTGATCTCGGTGCCGGAATACTTGGCGAACAAAACCACATCGCCCTTTTTGACGTCCATGGGGATGTGCTTGCCGTCTTCGTCACGATCGCCCGGGCCAATGGCCAAGACAGTGCCCTTCTGGGGCTTTTCTTTGGCGGTTTCGGGGAGAACAATGCCGCCCGCGGTGATTTCCTCTGCTTCCGTGGGCTCTACAACCACGCGGCTGCCTAAGGGTTTTAGATTGATAGACATATCCACCTCCTGTTTGGGATATCGAATTGATTTTTGCCGAGAGTTTTGTTTTAGCACTCGCTTTTCGAGAGTGCTAAAGCGTTCCGAATGATACCTGGATTCGTCGGGCTCGTCAAGGGGGCTGGAACGGTTTTAACAAAATTCTGATATATCGTTACGGCGTCAGCATATCCCGGCAGGCTTCTTCGTTGATCTCGATATTTTGGATCAAGATCGGGTCGTCGGGGAAGGCGGCGCGCAAGGTCGCCATTAGCTCCAGCGAGTGCTGGCAGTAGCCGTTCTCGGGCTCGTGCAGGTACTGGAGCATGGAGCCGTAGCGGATGTAATAGTACGCCACGGTCAGGTTGGTCAGCGGCAGCGGTGGAATGCTGAAGGTGAAGCCCTCGTCATATAACTGGCGGGCGGTCTCATCTTGAAAGGCGAATTTTTCGGCCACTTCCTGCAGGGTGGTGTTTTCTTCGGCGGTGCAGCCCTCCAGCGCACAGCGCAGCGCCGGCAGGGAGGATTCGTAGTTGCGCGCCGCGGCATAGATCATGCCCAGCTGCCCGTAAGTGTCTGAATCGGCGGGGTTGAAGAGCAGGGCTTTCTCGGCGTTGAGGGCGGCGGTTTGGGCGTAGCCCTGCTGGGTGTACACCTTGGCAATGGCGATATAGGGCAAGGGGTCTTTGATGCCCAGGCGCTCGTTGATCTTGGCGGCCTGGTCGAAGTAATCCAGGGCGGTATCGTACACCTGCAGGTGGCGGTAGATCAGGCCGATGCGCAGGTAGAGGAAGGTCAGGTTGGGGGTGATCTCGACGGCGCGCTTGTATTCCAAAATGGCGTCGTTGTACAGGCCGATCGATTCCAGCACAGTGGCGTAAACACGGTGGGTGTCCATCACGCCGGGGTCTTTGGTCACGGCTTCTTCGGCGTACTGCAAAGCCTGGTCGAGTTTCATCTGGTCGAGCAGCACCTCGGCGTAGAAGGCCAGCGCCAGGGTGTTCTGGGGGTCGAGCAGGTAGGCGCGGTTGGCGGCGGCCTCGGCGCGCACCAGGTATTCCTCGCTCTGGTCGGCGCTGATCAGGGTGCTAGAGGCGTTCCAGTCGTACACCAGGGCCGAGATCGCCAGGACGGTGCTGTCATCGGGGGCCAGTTCCAGGCCGCGCTGGATGGAGGCCAGGGCTTCTTGCATGCGCTGGTAACGCTGCTGGTCGGTGCTGACCAGGGTGGAGGAGTAGATCTGGATGCGCGCCAGGGCAGCCCACACCTGGGCATTGGTTGGGTCGATGAGCAGCGCCCGGCGGTAAGCGCCCACGGCGTCGTTTTCAGAGAGGGGATCATCCAGCTTGCCGGAGTTGAAATAGGTTTCTGCCTCCAGGATGTAGGATTGGGGCATGCGCGTGGCGGTGGGCGTCGACTGGAAGGGCGAGGGGATGGCGCCGCGCTGCGCCTGGGTCAGCAGCCATACCGCACCCAGCACCAGGGCGATCAGGATCAGCACGCGGTAAGGGTTGGCGCGCGGGCGGACGGGGTGAAAATTGAAGGTCTTGCCGTTCAGTTCGTGGCCCATGCTGGGTTACTCAAGGGGCGGTGGTGGGGGTGGGGGTGACCAGGGCCGCGCGGCAGTAGTTCATGCCCTCTACGGCGTTGTAATAAGCGGTTTGGTCTTCCTCGATGTTGGACAGGATGAGCTGCATAATGGGGATGGCCTGGCCGCACTGGTCCGATTTGGTGAGCGCCAGGGCATACAGGGAGTAGTAGTCGTCGGCCACGCGCCCGGGGGCCAGCGGCAGGCCCTGCACGGGGATGCCACCGGCGGTGGTGCCGCCGCGCACAGCCAGGGCCAGTTCTCCAATCGAGCGCTCGAACTCCCCGTTCTTATACAGGGTGGCGCCGAGATTGCCGTGCAGGCGGGGGTTGGATGGGTCCACTGCCAGGGCCTGCTCGGCAAACTGGACGGCTTTGCCAAACTGGCCCAGGGTGAGGTAGATGCGCGAGATTTCGGTGTAGATATCGGCGCTTTTGGGGTTGAAGGCCGCCGCCGCCAGCAGTTCCTGGATGGCCAGATCGTATTCGCCGGTGAGGCGGTACACCACGCCCAGGGAGTAATGCAGGCCCCACAGGCGGTCGTTGATTGCCAGGGCGGCCTGGTATTCGCGGATGGCCTCGGGATATTCGCTGACGGCGTAATGCATATAGCCGCGGATGCGGTGGGTCTCCAGGGTGTTGGGAGCCAGGTTTTGCGCCTTGCGCGAGAGATCGATAGCGGTTTGGATATCTTCAAAATTGCCGCGGTCGATCAGGATCTCGGCGTAGACGGCATAGGCCAGGGCATTGTTGGGGTCGATCTCGATGGCCTTTTTGACGGCGGCCTCTGCTTCCAGGTATTCGCCCATGAAATCCAGCGCCCAGGCTTTCATGCTGTGGGCGTTGGCGTTGTTGGGGTTGAGCAGCAGGGCGTTTTCGGCGTTGAGGCGAGCCTGTTCGTAATCGCCAGCGTAGATCTGCACCCGCGCCAGGGCGATGAAATTGGCCGGGTTGCGCGGGTCAGCCAGGATGGACTGCTGGTAAGAGGCGATGGCCAATTCCAGTTTGCCCTCGTCGAAGTAGGCTTCCGCTTCGTTGATAAAAGATTCGGGGCTGCGCGTGGCGGTGGGGGTGGCGCTGAACAGGGAAGGCGCGGTGGGAACGATGATGAAGTTGAGGTATAGCAACACGCCAATCACCCCGATCAGGCCGACGATCTTGAGCGGGTTGGAGGGGCGGCGGCTGCGCCGGGCGTTGTTCCATTTGCTGCTGCGTAGATACATGATTTCATCTTACCATTGCCTGGGGCTGAATGCAAGATAGGCCGGATAAGGCTAATGGTACTCTTATTCCGGCCATTTTTCGAAATTCTGGGTTGCAGAATTGGCAGTTGGTGGTAAAATAATGCCCGCAATGCCCGCGTAGCTCAGTGGATTAGAGCATTTGCTTGCGGAGCAAAGGGTCGCGTGTTCGAGTCGCGCCGCGGGCACTAGCACCGGTGGCAGGAAGGAAACTTCTGCCACCGGTTTTTTTATCTGTGGGGGGTGAAAAAGATGTATACCGCGCAAATACCGCCGCTAGTATGATATAATTTAGATAGAAAGTATCCTAATATAACTTGCTGTATGGAGGCTGCAAATGAAACCGAAGAATGTTTTTTGGGTTTTGCGTGCGATCATGGTCTTTGTTCTGGCGTTTTCGCTGATCCTGGATCCGGCCGCGGCCCTGGCGGTGAAGGATGAGCCCGGCGACGTCACCCCGCAGGATTTACCGCCGGGGGTGGAACTGGTGGGGCCGTTTGAGGTGCCTGCTGGCCTGGGGCAGCGAGGAACAGCTTCCTTCGATGCGCCGACCGGGCTGGCTTATTTCACCGAAAGCGAACCCAATGATACGCCCGCGCAGGCCAATGCGCTGGGCACTGTTCCGCTGGTTGCCACAGGGACGATCTACCCCATCGGCGACAGCGATTACTACGCTTTTCAGGCCAGCGCCGGTGACCGCCTTTTCGCGGCCACACAGACCTCTTTCAGCGCCAGCGCCAGCACAGACAGCGTTCTTGAACTGTATTTCGCCGACGGCGTGACCCTGGTCGAGGCGGACGACAACGACGGCACTTTTGGGAGTCTTTCTTCCAGCATCGCGGGTGCCAATCTTCCTGCTACCGGAACCTACTACCTGCGTGTCTTGCATACCAGTCCCACTGGCCAACTGCGCCCCTATTACCTCTACCTGGATGTGCGCAGCGGCTTGCCCGGTGTAGAGGTGGAGCCGAATAATGATGTCGGCACGGCCATGCCGCTGCCTGCCTCGGGTTGGGTTTCGGGAGACACCTCCTCGGTTGCAGACGCGGATTTCTACAGCCTTAGCCTGAACGCCGGCGATACGGTTTTTATCAGCCTGGACCTGGACCCGGAGCGTGATACGGTCACCTGGAATGGTCAAACCGGCCTGGGCGTGTTCAATGGCTTCATCCTGGTGGCCAACGATGCCAATGCAGTATCTCCGAACTCTGAAGCATTCTTTATCAGCGTGCTGGCATCGGGCACTTACCATATTTTGGTGAATGTTCCCGGTGGGGCAGCCACCTTTGGCACATACCATCTGAGCGTCAGCGTTCTCCCGGCTGAGGCGGGCGGGGTCTGCACCACCTACACCAGCACCGACGTGCCTAAGGTGATCCCAGATGGCCCGGGCATGGTCACCTCAGATATCTTCATCCCCGGCAACCCCATCATCGCCGACCTGAACCTGAGCCTGGATGTGAGCCATGCCAATATCCCCGATCTGGATGCGCAGCTGATCTCGCCGGCCGGGAACGATAACGGCCTGTTCACCGATGTGGGCGGCAGCACAACGCTGGCCATGCTTCTGGAATTGGACGATGAGGCGGCCATTCCCCTCAACATGTTCACGGTCATGAACGGCCTGGTCAGCCAGCCCGAGTATAACTACCGTCTGTCGTGGTTTGACGGCGAGGACGCCGGCGGCACCTGGACCTTGGCGCTGTATGATGACCTTGCAGCCAATGGCGGCACGCTGAACGGCTGGGCCATCACCATCTGTGAGCCGCCTCCGCCGCCGGTGTGTGCGGTTGGCTTTGAGCCGGTGACCGTCTTCAGCACGGACTTCGAAAGCAGCGATGCGGGTTTCCTTTCCTCAGGTACGCTGAACGAGTGGGAATGGGGCCTGCCCAGCTACGCCCCCATCGACACCTGCGCCAGCGGCAGCGGCTGCTGGACAACGGACCTGGATGGAACGTACGATGCCAGCAGCGACCAGGATCTGCTCTCTCCGGCGATCGACCTGACGGGGCTGGCTGGCCCGGTAATCGTCTCTTGGGCGCAGAAGTACAGCATGGAGAGCGCCACGTTTGACCACGCCCTGGCCGAGGTGCGCCAGGCGGGTGGCGGCAGCCCAACCATTCTTTGGCAGTGGCTGGACGCTACCATGTCCAATACCATTGGCAACCCTTCGCAATCCATCACTGCCAGCGCAGGCTGGGGCACACATTGGCGCGAGATCAGCGCCTATGCCGGGCAGTCGATTGAGCTGCGCTTTCACCTGGATGCAGATACCACGGTTCAGTTTCCTGGGTATGCCGTTGACGATGTGACCGTGACTGCCTGTGCGCCTCCCCCCACGCTGGAGGTGGTGAAGACAGTTGGCACGGATGTCAATACTTGCGCTGTTGCCTCCGAGATCGGCGTTTTGGCTGGCACCAAGGTGACCTACTGCTTCGAGGTGACCAATACCGGCACTTCCGACCTGGTTGTGCACGACCTGGTGGACAGCGAACTGGGCACGCTCTTAAGTAATTTTCCGTATAATTTGACTCCCGGTGCCTCTGCCTTCCTGACCGCCACGCAAACCATCCTGGCAGACACGCTGGGCACGGCTACCTGGACGGCCGAAACCAGTTATGGCTTGGTGGCCAGTGACAGCGATGCCACCACCGTCACTGTGCTGGTTCCGGATCTGCTGCTGACGATGACCGCCGGGCTGGACCCGAACGTGTGCGGCGTGGATAGCTCTTTGATCGTGCCGTCTGGCACGGATGTGACCTACTGTTACTCGGTGACCAACACGGGCACGGCGGACCTGGTTTTGCATGATCTGGCGGACAGCGAGTTGGGGGTTGTGTTGAATAGCTTCCCCTATGTGCTGGCGCCTTCAGCCAGCGCCTTCATCACCCAAACAGCCACCATCCTGGTAGATACGGTCAGCACAGCCACCTGGACAGGTTATGCCGAGAACGGGGATTTGGCCAGTTCGGCCGATTCGGTCACCATCACGGTGAGCGAGCCGCCGGTTGTGTACCTGGTCACTTACCTGCCCTTTATGTCAAAGAAGTAGGCTGCTTTTGCAGTAGCTCCGCCCCCATGGGGCGGGAAGAATACCAACACAGGGATTTTGCTCGCATAATCCCTGTGTTGGCATTTATAATTCAGGCATGCCCAAACAAACCCAAATCTTACTCACCAACGATGACGGCATCCAATCGCCGGGGCTGTGGGCGGCGGCCCAGGCCCTCTCTGCGCTGGGATACGTGCATGTGGTGGCGCCGCGCGAGCAGTTCTCTGGCGCGGGGCGCAGCCTGCCCTCCAACTCAGATGGCATCATCACCCAAACGCAGGTGCAGGTCAACGGCCAATCCTGGCCGGTGTTCAGCGTGGGCGGCACGCCGGCCCAGGCCGTGCTGCACGCCCTGTACGAGATCTTGCCCCAGCGCCCCGACCTGGTGGTCTCAGGGATCAATTATGGCGAAAACCTGAGCACCGGTATTACCGCCTCGGGCACGGTGGGGGCGGCTTTGGAGGGGGCGTCCAATGGCATCCCCTCCCTGGCGATCTCGCTGGAAACGGACAAGGAAGATCATTTGTCTTACTCTACGGAGATCGATTTCTCCACCGCGGCGTACTTCACCGCCCTCTTCGGTCGCCTCTTGCTCGAGCGCCGCCTGCCGCCGGATGTGGATGTGCTCAAGGTAGATGTGCCCTGTGACGCCGCCCCCGATACGCCCTGGGAAGTGGTGCGCCTCTCGCAGGTGAGCCATTACGTGCCGGTGGCGCCTTTGCGCACCTCCTGGGATGTGCCTGAGCTGGTCGGCTACCGCCGCCAGGATGAGGCCATCCACAACTCGCCCGGCTCGGATGTGTACACGCTGTGTGTGCGCCGCCATGTGGCGGTGACGCCGCTGAGCCTGGATTTGACCTCCAGGGTGGGTTTGGGGGATCTGGAACAGTTGCTGCGTGGTTAACCACCTAGAACGAAAAATGCGNNCGCATTTTTCGTTCTAGGTGGTTAATAAGGCCAGCATCTCGGCGTGGATCTTGGGGCAAGCAGCTAACACTGACTGCGGCTCAGCCATGTAATTGGGCTGGCCTTGCAGGTCGGTCACCCGCGCCCCGGCCTCCTCGGCGATCAGCCCGCCAGCGGCCACATCCCAGGCTTTTAGTTTGATCTCCCAATAGCCATCGAAGCGCCCGCAGGCCAAATAGCACAGGTCCAGGGCGGCAGAGCCCAGCCGCCGCACAGCCTGGCTGTGCAGGGCAAAGTTCCAGAAATGGGACAGGTTATTGTTGGGGTTGGTGCGGATGTCGTAAGGGAAGCCGGTCACCAGCAGGCTGTGGTCCAGGTCGGGCGGGGCAGAAATGTGGATGGGCTGCCCATTGAGGCAGGCGCCCTGGCCGCGGCCCGCGCGGAAGCACTCATCCCGCATCGGGTCGTACACCACGCCCAGGCGCACCTGCCCGTCTTCGGCGTAGGCGATGGAGACGGAGAAAATGGGCAGGCCGTGGGCGTAATTGACGGTGCCGTCCAGCGGGTCAACGTACCACACCTGCCGGCCATTTCCCTGCACGCCAGCGCTCTCCTCGGTCACCACGCTTTGCCCAGGGAAGAGGCGCTGGATCTCTGCCAGCAGAAAAGCCTCCGAGCGCCGGTCAGCGTCGGTGACGAGGTCGATGGCGCCTTTGTAATCCACCTGCAAGCGTTGGCCAAACTGGGCGCGCAAAATTGCCCCGGCCTGGCGCGCCAGGATTTCGATATCTAAGAGGTTTGGGTTCACGAATCCTTCTTGAGGTTTTCGATCAACTGGTAGAGCTCGTTCAGCTCTTCCTGGATCTCGTCGCGGTGGCCGCGGGCCTCGCTGAGCAGCGAGTCGAAGGCGGGCTTTTGCTCACCGGGCAGCGTTTGCAGCAGGCGCTCGGTGCGGGTGATCTGGGTGTTCTTGTGGCGCAGTTTGTTTTCCAGGCGTTCGCGGTAGCCCTGGTAGAATTCCCCCTCGCTGAGTGGCTCGGGCGCAGTCGCCGGACCGGCGGTCAGCACTTCAGCCACGGTGAGTAGGAATTCCTCTGTGTCCACCGGTTTTTCCAGGAAGCGCACTGCCCCCAGGCTGAGGGCAAAGGCGCGGTCTTCGGGCGTGACGTAAGTGGCTGAAAGGAAGATGATCGGGATGTGGCGAGTCTTGACGTTGACGCGCAGTTTTTGCGCCAGGGCATAGCCATCCAGTTTGGGCATCAGGATATCGGTGATGACCAGAGATGGGCGCTCTTTTTCGATCATTTCCAGCGCTTCTTGTCCGTTATGAGCAGTCATCACGGGGTACCCCTTAAAGCGCAGGGTTACTTCCAACAGTTCCAACACGTTGGGGATATCTTCAACAACAAGGAGGGGGCCAGAGGGTACGTTCATGGGCCTATTTTAATCCTTTTCGGGTGAATGGGCAAGAAGCATATTTTTGTTGTGATGATTTTGCGGCGCTTTGCGCCACAAAATCATCACAACAAACAAGTGCCTTTCTTGATCACCTGGCGCACCAGGTTGGTGCCAAACTGATAACCCAGGTGGCGGTAATCGGGCACGGAGAGCAGGATGAGATCGGCCTGTTTGCCCGGCTCCAGCGAGCCGATCTGCCCGGCGCGGCCGATGGCCGCGGCGGCGTTGATCGTGGCGGCGGCAATCGCCTGGGCGGGGGTCAGGCGCATATAGCGGCAGGCCAGGGCAATGGTGAACTGCATGTTGCCGCACCAGGCCGTGCCCGGGTTGAGATCTGATGCCAGCGCCAGCAGGCCGCCGGTCTCCAGGATAGCCCGGGCGGGGGTGTACTCGCGTTCTGCCAGCCCAAAGGGGGTGCAGGGCAGGCCCACGGCGACGGTGTCGCTGCGCGCCAGGGCGGCAATATCTGCGGGGGAGGTCTTCACCAGGTGGTCGGCAGAGATGGCGCCCAATTCAGCCGCCAGGCTGGCCCCGCCCAGGTTGTCGAACTCGTCGGCATGGATCTTGAGCGGGAAGCCCAGGCCGCGGGCGGTTTCAAGGATGCGGCGGGACTGCTCCAGGTTGAAGGCGCCCGTCTCGCAAAAGACATCCACATAGGGCAGGGGGCGGGCCGGGGCATGCGCCTGCCACCAGCGCTGCACCGCGGGCAGCATCTCGGTGCAGATGTGGGCGGTGTAGCCGTCGGGGTCGCCCTTGTATTCCGGGGCGATGGCGTGCGCGCCCAGGAAGGTGATGGCGATCTCCAGCGGACCTTCTTCGTCGAGGGCGATCAGGGCTTCCAGCATGCGCAGCTCGCTGCCAGTTTCCAGGCCGTAGCCGGTCTTGGCCTCGGCGGTGGTGGTGCCGTGGGCCAGCATCTGCATGGCGCGCGGGCGCGTTTCGTCCAGCAGGGCTTGCACGTCTGCCTGGCGCGTGCGGCGCACGGTGGAGAGGATACCTCCGCCCGCGGCCAGGATCTCCAGGTAGGTCTTGCCTTCCAGGCGCATCTCAAACTCGGCGGCCCGGTCACCGGCCCAGATCAGGTGGGTGTGCGGGTCGATAAAGCCCGGCATCAGCACCTGCCCGCAGGCGTCCAGGCGTTCTTCGCCGGGGTGCGCGGCCAGCAGCTCGGCGCTGGGGCCCAGCGCAGCGATGCGGCCCTCGCGGATCAGCACCGCGCCATCGGGGATAATCCCCAGGCGGCCCAGGTCGGCGCCGCGCTGCGGCCCGCCCGCCAGGGTGAGCACTTGGGAAGCAGAGTGGATGAGCATGTTTGCACCTCGTAGAAAAAAATGATAGCGTTTTGTGTGGTGAAACCACACAAAACGCTATCATTTTACCAGCATGGTGGGCGAAACAGGGCTCGAACCTGCGACCTCACGGATGTCAACCGTGTGCTCTAACCAACTGAGCTATCCGCCCGCGTGCCACGCATTATACCCGATTTTTATCGATTTGGGGTTCCTAGTTATAAGATGTGCGCAAACCAGCGTAGCCGGTTTGCGCACATCTTAGTGAATACGCTATGGACGGTGATCCTGGATGAACTTCTTGGGGTCCACGTAGTGGATCTTGAGGAAATTGATATCTAGGCCGGGCCAGTTGCGGGGATCGGTCTCCAGCAGGGTGGTGCAAGAGATATCGAAGTGCAGGTGGTAATTCTGCTCTTGAACCGGCCCGAAAAGACCCACGGTAGAGATCTGCTGACCGCGGGTCACCACATCTCCTGCTTTGACGGTGATATTTTCCACGTGCCCGTAGCGAGAGTAGACCGGCGTGCCGTCGGGCAGCGGGGTGTGGCGGATGACGATCAGGCCGCGCCAGGTGCTGGGGGCGGGCACGATCTCTGCGCGCACCACCACGCCATCGCCGATGGCATATACGGGCTTGCCCTTATCCAGGTTGTGGTTGGGTACGTTCAGGTTCAAGTCCGCCCCGGTGTGGTAGCCAAGGCCATACTTGGTCAGGTAAGGGTTGCCGTCCGACCAGAAGCCCGGCCAGGTCTGCGCGGAGGCGCGTTCCTCGGCTGTGCCGATGGGAGCGTCGAAGCCGGTCCCGCCTTCGGGCAGCGGGCGCCAGCGGATGGCGCTAAAGGCCATTTCTTTGGGGGTGCTATCGTCAGTCACATCCACCAGGTTGACGCGGCCATCATCGGCCCGCTTGGCTTCGAAATTAAAGACGCCCAGCGCAACCCACTGGTTGCTGTACTGCAGTTGGTTGATCACCGCGCGCTTTTCTTTGCGAGCGCCGTTCTCGTAGTACACCACGAAATATTGTGCGCTCTTGGTGACCGCGTTGGTGCTGGGGATGAACACCTCCACTGCGTAGCGCCCTGCCTTGCTGAGAGAAGGCAGGTAGATGGAATACATGGTTTGCGCTTTGGTGGAGTTGCGGGTGCGGATCTGATTGCCGTTGATATCGAGGAATGTATTGATCCAGCCCGACTCGGGGGTGTGGGGCGGGTAAGCCACCACGCGGTAGCCGGCGCCGTTGGGCTGCACCACAATCGTGTCGCCATGATCGACGGGTGGAATGGGCTCCGCGTCCGAAATCTTGAGGTCTTTGAAGGGGATCCACGCCTCGGCAAGGGTGACCCCAGCCCGGTACAGGCTGACAAAGGTGGCCCCGCGCGCCTGCACCTGGTCGCACCAGAGCTGGAACTCGGCGCGGGTCATGCGCACCTTTCCAGCATCATCCCAGATGGGGGAAAGGGCTGGCAACTGCGGGTCGGTGTAGTTCATCTTGCCTTTGTTGGCATCGTATTCGGCATACGAATTTCCAACCACCAGGGCCGCGGCATTCTTCTTGTCGTTAGGCATGATCACGCCGTAAGCCATCGGCATGAACCCGCCCCGGCAGATCTTGGCCAGGGTGGCGTAGGGCAGGTAACTCAGCTTGTTGTTGAGGCGCGGGTCGCCGCACAGGTAGATCTTGTTCAGGTCCAGGTTCATGGCCAGCACGCGCCTCACATAGTCATCGGCCTGGGTGAACTTGTTGGTGGTGTCATGTTCGGCGTCGATGATCACCGCGGCAAAGCCGTATTTGAAGGAGCGCTCGACGCATTCTGCCTCGGCGGCGGGGGCATCCAAATAGGGATAGATCCAGGCCACCGGCACCAGGTTGGGGTCTTTGTTCACCGCGGTCAGCGCCGCCTGGGCCAGGCTGGGCTCAAATTTGCCGTGGTTGCTGGTCTTGCATAGGATGTATTTTGCCCCGACCACCGGAGCAAGGGCTACAGCTGTGTCAACATCATCGTACAATGTCCAGATTCCTTTGCCTTGAAGAAAGCTCATGTTTTCCTCCTGGGGGATTGGCGGTGGATAAGAACTGCTATGGTTAAGTATATCTCAGAAAATGGGCCAACGCAACAAATTAGACAATTTGTGTGTGAATAAAGTCTTCTGAATTTGAAGGTTTTGCAGCGGGCATTCGCCCGCTGCAAAACCTTCAAATTCGGTATCACATCCCTGGTGCATCTCGCACGCCTTTCTCCCCCGCCCGGCGGGCGGGGGCCGGGGGTGGGCGCACAGGACTTTCGACTTTATGAAAGCCCTGGTGCATCTCAGCACTTGTCTAGTCAGGTGGCCGGGATGTGTGATACAATCGGCAGGTTGACACCTCCCTTTCCAGAGGATAGCATGCCTGCCCATAATTCCAACAAAACGCAGTTTTACCGCCTGCTCGTCCGGCCGCGCCAGGCGCACGACCCACGCTCGGCTGGCTACCTGCGCGATGCCCACGCGCTGGGACTGGTTTCGGTCATCGGCCTGGAGTGCCAGGATCTGTATTTCATCCAGGGCCGCGTGGGCCGCGCCGGTTTACGGCGATTGGCCGAAGAGTTATTGAGCGACCCCATCACGCAGTCTGCGGAGTGGGGTCGCCTGTTATTAACCGATCCGCACCCGGCAGAGGCCGCCCAGGTGGTGGAGGTGGCGCTGCGCCCCGGCGTCACCGACCCGGTGGCGGCGCAGATCGTGCGCGCCGCCCGGGTATTGGGCATCCAGGGGGTGGAGCAGGCCTGCACCGGGCAGCGCTTTATCCTCCATGGTCAGGGCCTGGGCCAGGCTGACCTGCACACGCTGGCGCACCGCCTGTTAGCGAACCCCACTATCCAGCGCTATGCCCTGGGCGAGATCCAGCCAGTATTCCCCAGCCAGGCGCAGGCCTCAGGCCAGGTGGAGCGCCTGCCGCTGCGCGACCTGGAGGATGCCGGGCTTTTGGCGCTTTCAAATGAGCGCCGGGCCGCCCTCGACCTGGCGGAGATGTGCGCCATCCAGGCTTACTTCCGCACCGAAGGCCGCGAGCCGACGGATGTGGAGTTTGAGGCCATTGCCCAGACCTGGAGCGAGCACTGCGTGCACAAAACCTTCCGCGCCGTCATCGAGTTGGACGGTTTGCTGCCGGGCGCGGCCCCTGGCGCCCCGGTGAGCGAGATCAACAGCCTGTTGAAAACCTATATCCGCGCTGCCACCGAGCAGATCGCCGCCCCGTGGGTGCGCTCGGCCTTTGTGGATAATGCCGGGATCATCGATTTTGACGACGCCTACGAGATTTCGTTCAAGGTAGAGACGCACAACCACCCCTCCGCCATCGAGCCGTTTGGCGGGGCCAATACCGGCGTGGGCGGGGTGATCCGGGATGTGTTGGGCGTCTCAGCCCGGCCCATCGCCGCCACAGACGTGCTCTGCTTTGGCCCGCAAGACCAGCCTCTGGATGAACTGCCCGAGGGCGTGCTGCACCCGCGGCGCATCCAATCCGGCGTGGTGGCAGGGGTGCAGGATTACGGTAACAAGATCGGCATCCCCACCGTGAATGGGGCTATCCTCTACGATCCCGGCTACACCGCCAACCCCTTAGTTTTCTGCGGCTGCGTGGGCCTGGCGCCCAAGGGCAGCCACCCGCGCAGCCCGCAGCCCGGCGACCGCGTGATCGTGCTGGGCGGCGGCACCGGGCGGGACGGCCTGCGCGGGGCCACTTTCTCCTCCATGACCATGGATGCCCAGACGGGCGAAGTCTCGGGCGCCTCCGTACAGATCGGCGACCCGATCACCGAGAAGGGCCTGGTGGAAGTGGTGGTGCGGGCGCGCGATCAGCGCCTGTACCACGCCGTCACCGATTGCGGCGCGGGCGGGCTTTCTTCAGCAGTGGGTGAGATGAGCAGCCAGATTGGCGCGGATGTAGAGCTGCGCCGCGTGCGCCTCAAGTACCCCGGTCTGGCGCCCTGGGAGATCTGGCTTTCGGAGGCGCAAGAGCGCATGGTGCTGGCGGTGCCGCTGCACAGCCTGCCCGCTCTGCAGGGGCTGTGCGACCTGTATGACGTGGAATTGACCGATATCGGCGAGTTTACCGGCAGCAACCGCCTGCTGGTGCGCTATGCTGGCGAAGTGGTGCTCGACCTGGATAACGAATTTCTGCACGAGGGCATTCCCCAGCGCCGCCTGTGCGCCCGCCTGGGGGTGCCGCACCCAGCAGGGGCAGGTTCAGCCCCGCCAGAGGCCGACCCCAACCAACGCTTGCTGGCGATTCTGTCCCATCCCAACCAGGCCAGCAAAGCCGCCGTGATCCGCGTCTACGACCACGAGGTGCAGGGCGGCACGGTGGTGCGCCCGTTGGTGGGTGCGCAGGACGATGGCCCCTCGGACGGCTGCGTGCTGCGCCCGCAGGGCACGCCCGGCCCGCAGGGGGTGGTGCTGTCCAACGGCATCAACCCGGAATATGGCAAGCGCGACGCCTACCGCATGGCGCTCAGTGTGGTGGACGAAGCCGTGCGCAATGCCGTGGCGGTGGGCGCCGACCCGCAGCGCCTGGCGCTGCTGGATAATTTCTGCTGGGGCGACCCGCAGCGTCCCGAGACGCTCGGCTCGCTGGTGGAGGCCGCCCACGGCTGCCGGGAGGCAGCCCTGCACTATGGCACGCCCTTCATCTCCGGCAAGGATTCGCTCAATAACGAGTACCGCGGCCCCGATGGGCAGCGCCACGCCATCCCGCCCACGCTGCTCATCTCAGCCATCGCCATCATCGAAGATGCCGCCTGTGCGGTGACGATGGATCTCAAGCAAGCGGGGAACTGGCTCTACCTGCTGGGCGACCCCGCCGCGGTGGATGCCCCGCAGGGCGTGCCGGGTCTGCCCGCTTACGGCCCGGCGCTGTACCGCGCACTGCACCAGGCCATGCGCCAGGGCTGGGTGCGCGCCTGTCACGACCTCAGCCAGGGTGGGCTGGCGGCTGCCGCGGCGGAGATGTGCATCGGCGGGCGGCTGGGCCTGCGCCTGCTTTTAGAAGATGCCAGCCCCCAGGCTCTCTTTGGCGAGGGCAACGCCTGCCTGCTGGCAGAGGTGCGCCCGCAGGATGCTGACGCTTTCGAGGCCTGCCTGGAAAACCTACCGCTGCGCCGCCTGGGGCAGGTGACCGACGAGCCAGTATTGGATATTTTAGGCACCGCAGGAGGCGCCGTACTGAGGCAGCCTGTCTCTGCCCTGCTGGCAGCCTGGACGGGGGAGGGGTCGCCATGAAACCCAAAGCCTTGATCCTGCACGCCACCGGCACCAACCGCGACCTGGAGGCCGCCCAGGCCCTGGAACTGGCTGGGGCCGAGGTCGAGATCGTACACCTCAACCTGCTGCGCCGTGGCGAGCGGCGCTGGATGGATTACCAACTGCTGGCGCTGCCGGGCGGCTTTTCGTATGCCGACGCCCTGGGGGCGGGCAAACTGCTGGCGCTGGACCTGACGGCCTACTTCGCCGAGCAGGTGCGCCTCTTCGTGGAGCGCGGCCGCCCGGTGATCGGCATCTGCAACGGCTTCCAGGCGTTGGTGAAGGCCGGCATCTTGCCGGGAGATGGCGCTGCCAAAGCCACGCTGACCTTCAACGATGCGGGGCACTTCGAGTGCCGTTGGGTGCGCCTGAGTCCGCTCTCGCAGCGCTGCATCTGGACGCGCGGCCTGGAGCAGGATATCGCCTGCCCGGTGTCACACGGCGAAGGCAAGTTCGTGCTCGACGACCCGCAGGCGCTGGACGATCTGCGCCAGCGGGATCAGATCGCCCTGGTGTATGCCCGCCCGGATGGCAGCCCGGCGGCCGGGGTTTACCCGGCGAACCCCAACGGCTCGCTGGCAGATATTGCCGGGCTGTGCAACCCGCAGGGCAATGTGCTGGGGTTGATGCCGCATCCCGAAGACCACATTTTACCCCTCCAGCACCCACGCTGGACGCGCCGCGAAGGCGGGCTGCTGGGCCTGCCGCTGTTTATCAACGGAGTCAGATTTGCAGGTGAACTATGATCATTGAGCAAACCATCTTGACGCCCCTTTCCCAGGCTTTTGACGAGATCGATCTGCCCCTGCCGGGCAGGCAGAGCGGTAAAGTGCGCGAGAGTTACCCCCTGCCGCAGGGCCGGCGGCTTTTGGTGACCACCGACCGCCTGTCTGCCTTTGACCGGGTGCTGGCGCGTGTGCCCTACAAAGGGCAGGTGCTCAACCAGCTTTCGCACTGGTGGTTCCGGCAGACCGCTGACCTGATCGATCACCACGCCCTCTCTGAGCCGGACCCTAACGCCCTGGTGGCGGTGGACGCGGCGCCTTTCCCGGTGGAGGTGATCGTGCGCGGCTACCTCACCGGGGTCACCTCCACCGCTCTGTGGTACCGCTACTCGCTGGGCGAGCGCCACATCTACGGCTACCACTTTGGCGAGGGCCTGCGCAAGAACCAATCCCTGCCCCAGCCGATCATCACCCCCACCACCAAGGGCGGCCCCAGCGGGCACGACGAGCGCCTGACCTGCGCCGAGGTGGTGGAAAAAGGTTACCTGGATGCGCAAACCTGGGAGCAGGTGCAGGCGGCCGCGCTGGGCATCTTCCAACGTGGGCAGGCCGTGGCGCAGCGCGCCGGGCTGATCCTGGTGGATACCAAGTACGAGTTTGGCCGCGCCCCGGATGGGCGCGTGCTGCTGATCGACGAGGTGCATACGCCCGATTCGTCGCGCTTTTGGACACAGTCCACTTACGCGGAACGCTTCGAGCAGGGCGAGGAGCCAGAGAACTTCGACAAGGAGTTCGTGCGTCTGGCCTACGCCGAGCGCGGCTACCGCGGCGAAGGCGAGCCGCCGGCCCTGCCCGACGCGTTGTGGGTGGCGGTCAGCCAGCGCTACATCGGCCTGTACGAGCGGCTGACCGGTACGGCGTTCGAGCCGGGAGGCTACCCGGTGCCGCCGCGGTTGGTTGAGAACCTGCGCCTGGCTGGCATCCTGCCGGAGGGCGAAGAGTGATCAGAATCGCAAAAATGGGTGTACTGCGTGGCTTCGCCACGCAGTACACCCATTTTTGCGTAAACGATATGTAAGATATTTAGCAATTGGAGAGTGAAATGGCAAAACCTTTGGTTGTGATCCTGATGGGCTCCAAAGCCGACGAGCCGCACTGCCAGAAGATCGCCCAGGCGGCGCGTGAGCTGGGCCTGGAGCCCGTGCTGCGCATTGGCTCGGCGCATAAGACCCCGGCCCACGCGGCTGAACTGCTGCGCCGTTACGAGGCCGACCCCCGCCCCAAGGTGTATATCACCGTGGCCGGGCGCAGCAATGCCCTCTCCGGCTTCGCCGATGGCGCGGTGACCGCGCCGGTGATCGCCTGCCCCCCGCCCAGCGAGGCCTTTGCCGGGGCCGATCTCTACTCCTCGCTGCGCATGCCCTCCGGCATTGCCCCGGCGCTGGTGCTGGAACCCGCCAACGCCGCCCTGCTGGCGGCCAAGATGCTCGGCCTGGCAGATCCGCAGGTGCGCCAGGCGGTGACCGCTTATCAGCAGCGCCAGGCTGAGAAGATCCTGGTGGACGATGAGAGCATCCAGGCCTCCATGCAGCCCTGAGCGCGGTTTTCCGCCGATGATGCCAGATCACATGCTTCTCTCGAATAACGACCACCCGCGTGAAGAGTGCGGCGTGGTGGGGGTGTACGCCCCCAATGAGGATGTGGCCCGCATGGCCTTTTATGGCCTGTTCGCCTTGCAGCATCGCGGCCAGGAAGCCGCCGGCATCGCCGTTTCGGATGGCCGCTCGGCCCGCCTGCACAAAGCCCCCGGCCTGGTGGCGCAGGTGTTCAATCCGCAGAACCTGGCCCCGCTGCAGGGACATTACGCCATCGGCCATACGCGCTATTCCACCACCGGCGCCTCGGCGGCGCGCAACGCCCAGCCCTTCCTGATCGAGACACAGTACGGGCCACTGGCGGTGGCGCATAACGGCAACCTGACCAACACCGCTGACCTGCGCCAGGAGCTTTTGCAGCGCGGCGTGGGATTATCTTCCACTTCTGATTCGGAAGTGGTGACGATGATGCTGGCTGGGGCGCAGGGCAGCACCTGGGAGGAGCGCATCCACAACACCATGCCGCGCTGGCAGGGGGCCTATTCGCTGGTGGTGCTGACGCGCGACTGCGTCTTTGCGGTGCGCGACCCGTGGGGCTTCCGCCCGCTGAGCGTGGGCATGCTGCCCAGCGGCGGGCACGCCGTGGCCTCTGAGTCGGGGGCGCTGGTCACGTTGGGCTGTGTGGCCATCCGCGAGGTGGA
>DIXA01000064.1 GCA_002428565.1 Anaerolineales bacterium UBA6092
CGGTTTGCAAACACCATTTCTGGTAATTATGAATTGCGCAGCACGGCGGCAAAGCCCAGGGCATTTGGGCCAATATGGGTGCCGATGGTGGTGGTCACGTTGACCACCAGGGGCGGCTCGGGCACCTCGGAGGCGAATGCCTGCTGCATTTCCAGTGCGTCGGCCTCGGCGTTGGTGTGCAAGACCGCCAGGCTTTCCAGCGGGCCATAACTGCGTAAGATCTGGTACAGGCGCTGGATACCCTTGCGGCGGGTGCGCGCCTCTCCCAGGCGAGAAACGTGGCCCTCGGCAATGCTCAGGAAGGGCTTGATTTGCAGTAACGAGCCCATGCTGGCGCTGAGCCACGAGACGCGCCCGCTGCGCCGCACATACTCCAACGTATCGAGCATGGCCATGGCGCGCAGGCGCGGCCGCAGCGCGGCCAGGCGCGCCTGGATGCCGGGGAGCGTTTCTCCAGCCAGGCAGGCTTGCGCAGCCGCTACCACCTGGAAACCCAATCCCAGGCTGAGCTGCCCGCTGTCGATCACTTGCACGCGCTCGCCAAACTCATGTGCGGCCACCCGGGCGACGTTATAAATGCCGCTGAGGTGGCTGTCAACATGGATGGAGACGACCTGGCTGGCCCCGCCTTGCAGCAGTTCCTGGTACAGCCAGGCGAAGGCCCCGCTGGATGGCGCCGAGGTGGTGGGCGCCTTCTTCATCTTTGGCATGCGCTCGTAAAATTCCTGGCGGGTAATGCCGCGGCCGTCTTCCAGGCTGTGACCATCTATGACCAAAATGGCCGGCACAACGTGAATGTGGTAACGATCCAGCAGCGCAGCAGGCAGGTCCGCGGTGCTGTCGGTGACGATGCTGATGTGCGCTTTATTCATAACGAGGTTTGTTTTGCATGGCGATCAGGCCAATGGCACGCGGGCCAAGGATGGTCGCCAGGGCCAGGCTGGGGGTGTGTTCACCAATGGGGGTAGAACGCAGATTTTGCATGATGCGCTCGCGCAGGTTGCGGCTTTCTTGCTCGAAGGTGGCTTGGCCCTGCAGCAGCGCCAGGTATTTGAGATCTTCAAACTCGGCGGCGAACTCGAACAGCAGATCTACCAGGTGGCGCGAACTGCGCATCTTTTGGATGTGCGCCAGCCGCCCGTTTTCCATCACATACAGGGGGATGATGCCCAGCATCTCGCCCACCAGCGCCTGGGCCGGATCGATCTGCCCGGAGCGTTCCAGGTAGGCCAGGTCTGGCAGGCAGAAGGAGGCGTAGATGTGACGCACCAGCCCGCGCACCAGGCGGGTGATCTCTGAGCCGGTTGCGCCGCGCATGGCGGCTTCTGCGGCAGCCTGCACCAGCAGCCCCAAACCGGCAGCCATAGTTTGCGAATCGATGATGTGGATGGCAGCCGGGCTTTTCAGCGATTGGGCTGCGCTTTGGGCGTTGGCGACCGCCTGGCTGAGATGGGAGGAGATGAGGATTGCCACCACCTCGCGATAGCGGCTGCCCAGCTCGACAAAGGCCTGGTTGAAGGCTTCGGGGCTGGGCGGTTGGGCGGTGGGCTGTTCTGGATTGCCCGGTTGGAACAACGTCTTCAGCAGGGCGGGATTCTGTCCGTCTGTGTACACCTGCCCGTTCAGCGCCACCTGGAAGGGGATGATGTTGACCAGATCTTGCCCGGTGAAGGTGGGGCGGGAGAAATGGGCAGTGGAGTCGGTCAGGATGCAGGTGCGGATCATGGTTGGGTAGTGAATTCTGCGGTGCGGGCGGGGCTATTCGATAGAGATGATGAACTGGTAGTGCGGTTGCCCGCCCTCTTGTACTTCAATCTCCTGGTTAGGGTAGATCTTGCGCACAGCGTCAGTGATCTCGTTCACTTCCTGGCGGGCAATGCCTGCGCCACAGAAGAAGGTGATCAGCTCAAAGTGATCGGCATGGGCTTTTTCCAGCAGGCCCAGGCAGGCCTCTTTCAGCATGGGCGAAGACAAGACCAGCTTGCCATTGAGCAGGGCGATGGTGTGACCCTCTTCCACTTTGATGCCGTCGATCTCCACGGTGCGCGTTGCCACGGTGACCTCGCCGGTCTCGATCTCATCAATGGCAGCAGTCATTTCCTGGACGACATCTTCCAGGTTGCCATCGGGCGCCAGGCGCATCATCGCAGCCAGGCCTTGGGGAACGGTGCGGCAGGGGATCACGTGCACCTTTTTGACCGTCAGTTGGGCGGCAGCCTGGGCTGCCAGGAAGATGTTCTTGTTATTGGGCAGGATGATGATCTGCTCAGTGGGCAGGTTCTCAAAGGCACGCAGGATCTCCTGCGTGCTGGGATTCATCGTCTGCCCGCCTTCGACGATGGCGGCTGCGCCCAGGCTGGCAAAGACGCGGGCAATGCCCTGGCCCGGTGCGATGGCGATCACGGCGATCTGACCTGGCTCGATGGGGATAAGGTTGAGCTTGGAGCCGCGCTCGTTCTGGATGGCTTCCATCTGCGCCACCAGGTTCTCGATGGCTACCTTGGTAACGGTGCCGATGGACTTGGTGTACTCGATCGGGTCGTAGAGCTTTTCGGCTGGGACGTGGATGTGCATGCGGTACATGCCGTCGCCTTCGCCCATCTGGATGGAGGTGCCCATCTGCTCCAGATCCTCATAGAACTGGATCAGGTCCAGGGTTTGGTGAGGGCGGAAATCTACCACCACCTCGTAATCCTGGCCTGGCTCCACGTTTTCCATGCCGGCGTCCATCTTCATTGCCGCCAGGGGCTGGATGGTGGCAATGGCGGAATCGAGCGGCAGGCCTTTCACGTAACGGGTGAAGCCTTCCAACAGGAAGAACAGGCCTTTGCCGCCAGCATCCACCACGCCAGCATCGCGCAGCACTGCGAGCAGTTCGGGCGTGCGCTGGACAGATAGGTCGGCGGCGGGCACCATCCGCTCTAAGATTTCATACGGGTCGGAGGTTTCCTTCAGGGCTTCTTCTGCGGCAGAGGCGACATCTTTGGTCACCGTGAGGATGGTGCCTTCCACCGGGCGGACAACGCCTTTATAGGCAGTGTTGCGCCCCTGGTGGAAAGCGTTGACCAGGGCGATGCCGTCCAGGTGTTCCTGGTTATCCAGGGCGCGGGCGATGCCGCGCCACAACTGGGATAAGATCACGCCAGAGTTGCCGCGTGCGCCCATCAGCGCACCATGCGCCACGGCGTGCATCAGCTTGCCCACATTGCGCTCAGGCGAATCGGCGATCTCGTCGTAGGCGGCCTGCATGGTCAGCACCATATTGGTGCCGGTATCTCCATCGGGCACGGGGAAAACATTCAACGCATTAACCGTCTGCTGGTTGGTACGCAGCCAGATCAGGCCGGCCTCGATCATCGGTTTGAACACCTGCCCGTCAATGGGGTACCGGCGATTGGGATAGGCGGTGGAGGTGCTCGGGGATGGTTCTACACTCATTAAAACGACTCCTAGGGTGTGAGGATCAATCCAGGTCGCTGAAACGCAGGCCGCGCACATGCACGTTCACTTCTTTGACCGGCATGCCAAGCGTCTTTTCAACATTGTAGTGCACTGTGTTGCGCACACTGGATGCTACCGACTTGATACGTGTGCCGTACTCAATGATCACGTACAAGTCAATGGTAATATGCTGCCCATCGTAACTGACCTCAACACCGTGGGAAGGGTCTTTGACAATGGCTTGCGCCAGGCCATCCACCAGGTTTTTGGGGGCCAGACCCACCACGCCATACGACTGCCGGGCGGCCTGGTAGGCGATCATGGCGATCGCCCGAGGGGAGATATGGATACTGCCAAGGGGGGTATTTTCTTCGCTCATGTTAACTCTCTATAACAACTTGGCTTGTATTTGGATACGATTCGTGGTAAGATTCGCCCGCTTAACCCGGCGAGGGTTAGCCGGGCGAGTAGTAATTATAGCCTGATTTTTGAAAAAACGGAAAAGTTTTTTTGCCCATAGGGCTGGGTTTGCGCCAAGAGCGCCGGGCCGGTTGGGCAGGAAAGGAAGTGGCAACATGGCTAAATGTGCACATTGTGGTAAAACAACAACCTTCGGTCGTAACCGCCCCTGGTCGAATAAGTCCACACGGCGCACCTTCCGCCCCAACCTGCAGACTGTGACAGTCTATACAGACGGGCAGAAAGTACGCAAGGTTTTGTGCGCCAAGTGCATGCGCACTCTGGTCAAAACCGCCTGATCCAGGCTGTTGTTTTTTCGTTAGCATAGCTGATCCAACGCATAGTCCACATCCCGAATTTTCCCTTCGGGATGTGGACTGTTTAACCATTCGAGTTGGGCCTTTTTATTGGCCCATAGGTGCCAAAAATGGGTTGTGTGGGGGTGCTTTTCACCCCCACACAACCCATTTTTGGCATTTTCTCCCCGCCCCTTGAGGGGCGGGGGTAGGGGTGGGGTGGCTGCATGGCGTGAAGCCTTACTCTCCTGCAGCAGCATGAATGGCCTGGCGCAGCGCCTGGATGCCCCCGGCAATCCCCAGGGGGTGCTGGAAAACTGCGCTGGCAGCCACAAACACCTGCGCACCGGCCTTGAGCGCCAGGGGCAGCGTCTCGGCGTTGATGCCGCCGTCGATCTGTAGCAGGGCCTGGGGGTTGACCCGCTCCAGCGCCTGGCGCAGCATCGTCAGCTTGGGCAGCGTTTCCGGCAAGAAGGCCTGCCCTGAGTACCCCGGGTTAACGCTCATCACCAGCACCAGCTCCACCATCCCCAGCACTGGCTCGATCAGGCTGGCGGGCGTGCCGGGGTTGAGTACCACACCGGCCTGGCAGCCTAGCTCGTGAATCGTTTGCAGGGTGCGGTGCAGGTGCGGGCAGGTTTCCACATGCACGGTGAGGGTGGTGGCGCCGGCGCGGGCAAAGGCTTCGAGCAGGCGCTCGGGCGTTTCCACCATCAGGTGCACATCGATGGGCAGGTTGGTGACGCGGCGGCAGGCCGCCACGACGAAGGGCCCCATGGTCAGGTTGGGAACAAACCGCCCGTCCATGGCATCCACGTGCACCCAATCGGCTCCGGCGGCCTCGATGGCGCGGATCTCCTCGCCCAGGCGGGTGAAGTCAGCCGATAAAATGGAGGGGGCAATCAGGTAGGGCATGGGCTATGCGCCGGGAGGGTTGTAGAGTAGATATATCCACAGCCAGAAGGGGATCAGCCCGCCAACGGCAACCAGCGCCAGCAGCCCCAGCAGCCAGGTGCCCCAATCAATATCCAGGGGGTTTTCCTGCGTCGCGCTGGTCTGCACCGGCTGCGAGGCTGGGCGGGGCGGGGGGATGGTCTGGCTGGCAGAGACTGCCGGGCGCGCCACAGAGGGCGGCGGAGTTTGCCGGACACTCGGTCGGGCCGGGCTGGCTGTGGTGGGCGGGGTGCGCACTACCTCAGAGACCGCGCTGAAGGTGGTGGTGCGGCTGAAGGTCATCAGCACGCGTCCCAACTGGTCGGCGGTGCGGTAGCGCGCCACGGGCTCTTTATCCAGCACCTTGAGCATGATCTCTTCCAGCGCGGGGGGGATGGAGGGCTCTAACTGCCGCGGCGGGGGTGGCGGTTCCAGGCGGTGCTGCCGGGAGAGGTCCGTGGACGAGTCGCCGGTGAAGGGCAGGCGGCCAGTGAGCATCTCGTACATCACCACGCCCAGCGAATATACATCTGATGCGGGCGAGGGGGCGGAGCCAGCGGCCTGCTCTGGCGAGAAATACTGCGGCGAGCCCCACACCACGCTGGACTTTTCCTCCGGGCGGATGGAGGCCAGGGCGCGGGCAATGCCAAAATCGGTCACTTTCAGGCGGTTATCGGGGGTGACGAGCATGTTCTGCGGCTTGACGTCGCAGTGTACCAGCCCGGCGCGATGCGCATAGCCAATGCCTGCGCAGGCCTGGATCAGCAGTGGCAGCGCCTCGTCCACCGTAAAGCGGCCGCGGCTCTGGAGGATGGATTTCAGGTCGGCGCCGGGGATGTATTCCATCACGATGAACAGCCGCCCGGCATCCAACCCAAAATCGTGGATGATGATGATGCTGGGGTGGGCAAGGTTTGCCGCAGCTTTGGCTTCCTGGCGAAAACGCTCTCGAAAGGCCGGGTCGCTGGAATAATCTTCGCGCAGCACTTTGATGGCCACGGCGCGTTCCAGCATCAGGTCGCGGCCTTTGTAGACGGTGGCCATGCCGCCAGAGCCCAGGCGGCTTTCTACCTGGTAACGGTTATTGAGCAGGATGTTTTCGGTCATCACAATCTTGATTTTAGCACGTTTTCGCTTTCAGGAAGTATCTTCTTGAGGGGGTAATTATAGTAGAATCAATCCATGCCGAAGGCACTATTGATCTATAACCCTTACGCGGGCCGCTTCCCTTCTGGGCTGCTGGCAGAACGGGCCGCTGTGGTGCTGCTCCATGCCGGCTGGATGGTGCAGATGGAGCAGACCCAGGGGCCTGAGCATGTCACTGCTTTGGCGCGGCAAGCTGCCGAGCAGGGCCTGGATGCTCTCTTTGCCGTAGGCGGAGATGGCACGGTGAACCTGGCGGCGCGAGGGCTGGTGGGCAGCCAGACCGCTCTGGGCGTTTTGCCGGGCGGCACCGCCAATGTTTTTGCCCAAGAATTGGGCTTATCGCCTTTGAATTGGGTCAATTTGCTGGGCCTGGAAGAAAGCGCCCGGCGCCTGGCAGACGCCCCGACGCGCTCGATGGATGTGGGCATGTGCCTGGGCATTCCCTTCCTGATGTGGGCCGGGGTGGGCCTGGATGCGTTTGTGATCCACCACATCGAGCCGCGCGAGCGCTGGGAGAAAACACTGGCCAGCGTGGGCTATGGCGCCTCCAGCGTGTGGCACGCGGCTTTCTGGCGCGGCATCAACCTGCGCGTGGTGGCCGATGGCAAAGAAGTCAGCGGGCATTACCTGCTGGCCATCGTCAGCAATATCCACCTGTACGCCGGTGGCATGGCGCAGATCTCGCCAGATGCCTGCCTGGACGATGGCCAGATGGATTTGTGGCTGTTTGAAGGCGATACCATCGGCAATGCCGTGCAGCACGCCTGGGACCTTTTGGCCGCCAGGCACATGGATTCGGATCTGGTACACCATCTTTCCTTCCGCCACCTGGTAATGGAATCGGATGCGCCTTTGTACGTGCAGGTAGATGCAGAGCCGGTGGATGTGTCGGGGCATTCGGTGGAGATCAGCATCCAGCCTCAGGTGCTGCGGGTGCTGGTGCCAGAGCATACCCCGCGCACTCTGTTTCGCTGTGAACCAGGAACCAATGCCGGGGAGTGAACGTTAAAGCTGTGTTTGGAGCAAACCTATGAAAAAAGTGCTGACTTACTTGCGCCAAAATCCGATCTCAATCCTGCTGCTGGCGCTGCCGCTGGCGATCGCTGCAGAGGCGCTTCACGGCTCGCCGACGCTCATCTTTGCCCTGGCTGCGGTGGCGATCATCCCCCTGGCCAACTACATCGGCCAGGCGACCGAATCCCTGGCCCATTACACTGGCCCTCGGGTGGGCGGGCTGCTGAATGCCACCCTGGGCAATGCCGCCGAACTGATCATCACCATTGTGGCTATCCGCGAGGGCCTGTTGGAGCTGGTGAAAGCCTCCATCACCGGCTCGATCTTGGGGAACCTGCTGCTGGTGTTGGGTCTTTCTGTGCTGTTGGGCGGCCTGCGCCACGGCACGCAGACCTTCCACCGCCGCCAGGCCAGCAGTAACGCCATCTTGCTGGTGCTGACGGTGGTGATCTTGATGGTGCCGTCTCTGTTCAGCCACTACATTGGCGATATCGAGCACTTTGACCCCAAGGTGGAGGCCTTGAGCATGGGTGTGGCGGCCATTATGATCATTCTATACGCCTTGGGCCTGATCTTCTCGTTTAAGTCCCCTGAGGTTGTCGAAAGTCCACTGACGTTGGATGTTTCCGACCCGGCGATCTCTCACCAGGCCTGGCCATTGAAGGTGTCCCTGCTGGTGCTGGGTCTTTCTACGGTGGGCGTGGCGTATATGTCTGAGGTGCTGGTGGGGGCGGTGGAGCCGCTGGTGGAAATGCTGGGCATCTCTGAGTTCTTCATTGGCATCATCTTCATCCCCATCATCGGCAACGTGGCCGAACACCTGGTGGCGGTGCAGATGGCGATGAAGAATAAGATGACCTTGAGCGTGGAGATCGCCGTCTCCTCCAGCCTGCAGATCGCCTTGTTCGTGGCGCCGGTGCTGGTTTTCATCTCTTACTTCATGGGCAACCCGCTGACGCTGGTGTTCAACCAGTTGGAGCTGCTGGCGCTGATCGCCGGGGTGTTGATCGCAGCGCTGGCTTCTTCAGACGGGGAGTCGAACTGGCTGGAAGGGGCTGAACTGTTGGCCATTTATGTGATCTTGGCTTTAGCGTTTGTCTTGATGCCGGGGTGATCCGATGATGGAGCGCCTGTTTGAGACCTTTCGTAAATACATTACCCTGCCGGTGATCGCCGGTGGGCTGCTCTTTGCGCTGGGTTTGTTCGGCGTGACGCTGCTGCTGCTCTCTGCCAGCCGTGGAGCGGCGGATCCGGTGGGTGCTTCCACCCCGCTGATCAATATCATCCCCGCTTCCACCGCCACGCCGTTGGCGCCGATGAGCCCGCCCACGCAGACCCCTCTGCCAGCCGCGCCTACGCTGCCGCCTTTGCCCCCCGGAACAATCGCCGTGGGTGCGTACGTCCAGGTGAACGGCACCGAAGGCGATGGCCTGCGCCTGCGCACCGAGGCAAACCTGAGCAGCCAGGTGGCTTTCCTGGCTGCCGAAGGCGATGTGTACCAGGTGATTGACGGCCCGCGCCAGGGGGATGGTTATACCTGGTGGTATGTGATTGATCCGTATGATCAATCACCGCAGGGCTGGGCAGTAGCCACCTACCTGGCAGTTATCCAGAATCCATGATTTTCAATCACTAAAAAATGAGAGTTGCGGCGCTTTGCGCCGTAACTCTCATTTTTTTAGTGATTGAAGGCATTTGCGCATTCTGGGTTTCGCGTATATAGTTAAGCCAGGATGGTGAACATGACCAAACCTACAGGAATTACAGTTAATCGTTCCAGGCAAGAGGTGATCGTTCAATGGGGGGATGGGCATACCAGCCTGTTTACGTTCAGTTTCCTGCGGCGGGTGTGCCCGTGCGCAGAGTGCCGCGGCGGGCACGACCAGATGGGCTTGCTGCCCGGAGCGGAGGTTTATGCCCTGCCCCCTGAAGATACCCCCGCTATGCGCCTGCGCAAACTGGAGCCTGTGGGCACTTATGGTGTGACCATCGAGTGGGAAGATGGTCACCACTATGGCATTTATCAGTGGCAGTTCTTGCGGGATATTTGCCCCTGCGCTGAGTGCCGCGCCCAGGCAGAACATGGCGGATAATCCGCTGAATGCGGTCTATGCGTATGTAGAGCGGGTCTATACCCGCATGCAGGCCGGAGATGTGCTGATCCGCTGCCTGGAAGACGGCTCTATTGGCCCGATCCAGGAGATGGTGGAGGCCCTGGTGCTGGTTGGCCCACAAAGCCTGGGCGCATTGCGCGAAGCCCTGGGCGAGACCAACCAGCGCAAAGCGCAGGTGCAAGATGATCTGCACCAGGTTTTTTCGGAACTGCGCACAGTATTAAAGAGTTACGGGGTAAGCCTGGCAGAGTTTGAGCGCACCAGCGCCTTGCAGGAGCTCACCCCATTCCAATTGTTGGCGGCGCTGCGCGAGCAGGGGGTGGAAGAGCTCGCTACGCAGGAGGCCTGCCTGAATGTGCTGCGCAACAGCCGCGATCTAATAGCCAACCTGACGGCAAACCTGAACCTGTTGGCAGAGATCGAAGCCTTCTTGCAAGACTGGCTGCTGGGCCTGGCGTACCAATCGGCGCTGGAACGGCGCGATGCGCCCGGCACTGGCGCAGCGGCTTAAAGGTAATCCCTCAGGTTGTGTTCCACCGCATAAGCAGCCGCCTCGGCGCGGTTGCTGACCCCCAATTTGGAGAGAATACTGCTGACGTAGTTGCGCACGGTGCCTTCGCCCAGGAAGAGCGCCTTGGCGATCTCGCGGTTGGTCTTGCCTTCTGAAACCAGCAGCAGCACATGCCTTTCTTGCTGGGTGAGGGCTGAGAAGGCAGAGGCTTCTTCTTCGCGGGCGGCTTTACGAACTTCCTGAAAGATGCGCTGGGTGACGGCCGGGTCGAGCAGGGCTTCGCCGCGGCCCACGGCCTCGATGGCGCGCACCAGGTCTTCCCCGCCGATCTGCTTGAGCACGTAGCCCGCCGCCCCGGCGCGGATCGCCGAGAAGAGCATTTCGTCTTCCGCATATGAGGTGAGCATGATCACCTTGGCGCTGGGGTAATGGTCGGCGATCTCCTGGCAGGCCTCGATGCCCGACCCGCCCGGCAGACGAATATCCATCACCACCACATCTGGCGAGTGTGAAGCCACCTTTTCCACTGCATCGCGGGCGGTGCCGGCTTCGGCGACCACTTCAAAGTTGGGGTGGCGCTCTAACAGTGCCTTCAGTCCCAGGCGGACTACCTCATGATCGTCTACCAATAAAATGCGTTGTTTATTCATCTTTTATCTTCCTCAGGGCAGCCGTGAATCTTCTTCTGCGGCTGGACTTGCAGGTGATTTTTCGGACTGATCGCGGCGGTAATCTACGAAACGGTAGCCAATACCGCGTTCTGTCAGGATATATTTGGGGTTGGCGGGATCTTCTTCCAGCTTCTGGCGCAGGTAATTGATGTACAGGCGCACATAGTGAGGCTGGTCGCGGTATTCGTAACCCCAAACGTTGGTCAAGATCTGATCGTGCGAGAGCACCCAGCCAGCATTCTGCACCAGGTGATAGAGCAGGCGGTATTCGGTAGGGCGCAGGCTCACCAGCTCGCCGTTCACCCACACCTCGTGACGGTCGAAGTCGAGCTTCAGGCGCTCATCCACCACGATGGGGCCGTGCAGGGCCTCGTTGCCCATCTCGGAGCGGCGCAGCACTGCCCGCACCCGGCTGACCAGCTCGCGCGGGCTGAAGGGCTTGGTGACGTAATCATCGGCGCCCAGTTCCAGGCCGCGCACACGTTCATCCTCCTCGCCTTTGGCGGTGACCATGATCACTGGCACGGGAGAGATGCTGCGGATCATTTTCAGCAGCTCAAAGCCGTCGAAATCAGGCAGCATCACATCCAGCAGCACCAGGTTTGGCAGAGAGGTGCGCAGGCGGTCCAGCGCCTGCGCACCGTTATAGGCTTCCACGACGTGGAAGCCGTCATGTTCCAGGTTGAGCCGGATGAAGCGCGCCATGCGCTGCTCATCGTCCACGACCAGGATGCGGTAGTTCTTGAACTTGCTATCGGGCAGCACAGCGCTCACTCGCGGACAAAGCCGATGATTTGTTCTTCTTCCCGGGTGGGCAGCACTTCAATGAAGTTCAGGCGGTGCATGGGAAATATCACCGTGAGCACGTTTTCAGAAAGGTAATGCAATTCTTTGCCATCCACGCGGCGCGGGTTGGTGACGGTGATAGACACATCGGGCGGGGCTGGCAGTTGCTCTACCTCTGCAACCACCGCTTCTTCACCTTGAATGTGTAGAACAATGGAGTACGGCATAAACACCTCGCAGAGATCAGGAGCAGATGAGCAGTTGGATGCGAAGCTTACCCAGCGCCACGGTATCGCCGTGCTTAAGTTGGTAGGGCTTGTGCGGCGGTATCTTCTGGTTGTTGAGACGTGTGCCGTTGGCTGAGCCGAGGTCGGTGACGGATACCTGCCCCTGCGACAGGGAAAGGGAGGCGTGCAGGCGCGAGACGCCATTTTCGTAGGCGTGATAAGGCGCCAGATCAATATCCGGCAGGATCGGCTGTCCTTCGGCAGAACGTCCCAGGGTAAATTCGGTGCGACCTTCCAGCGGTAGGATCTCGCCTGTATCGAAGATATGCAGGGAGACCGCCACGCCGGTGGGCGCGGCGGGGGTGGGGGAGCTGGGCAGCTTTTGCGCCTCTGCAACCAGCCGGTCGGTGGGGATGCCCGGAATCGTTTGGGTAGACATCCCGGCAATTCCAACCAATTGTGCGCCACATTCGCGGCAGAAAAGCGCCCCCGGGAGTTCTTTATTATGGCAGTTTGGGCATTCGATCATGATTTCTTTTCCTTTGTACCAGGAGGAAGCATCAACGAACGCGTACCATATTTGATCTTCTTATCGCCTTCTTCGCTGAAGGCCTGATGCTGTTGGATATGGGAGACTTCGTTGAGCACAGAGCGGGCCAGGTCGCGCTGGCCCTGGGCCAGCAGGTGGGTTGCCAGGTTTTGCAGGCGGCGGGTGGCCTCTTTGATCTGTCCCTTTTCGATATCCTGACGGGCGCGTTCTTGCATGCGGTAGAGGGTGAGGCGCGCCATGGCCTGTACCAACGTGGCGGAGGGAGGCTCGGTATCAGGCTCAGGGCTGACCGGGCGGCTGAATTCCAGGCGCTGCCGGTGGTTGATCTGAACCTTTTGACCGGGAATGTGAAAGGTGATCACCCCTTTTGCCAGGATCGTCTGGCGGTCTTCGGGCGGGATATCCCGAATGGTGAATTCCAGCAGCAGGTTGTGGCTGGCATCGCGCGGCACCGAGCCAAAGATCAGCGGGTTGGCAATTTCGAGCAGAGAGGTTTCGGGGTTCAGGCGGAATGCATAGGTCACCTCAACCCCGGGGCCGGTTTCGAACTGGTAGGTGAGGTGCTCGGCGTAACTATGCCCCAGGCGGATCACCTTTTCGTGCAGGAACTGGCGGATATCTTCGGCTTTGGCAATGTACTTGCTGTTGCCGCCCGTGCGCGCCGTCAGTTGATCTAGAAAACGATCATTCCACTGGCTGCCAATGCCTAGGGAGCTGATGCCAATGCCCTGCGTGGTGGCAAGGTCGGCTAGGCGCAGGCAGGCCTCTTCGTCGCCGTAGGTGCGCCCATCGGTAATGAGGATCACGTGGTTAATGTGATTATTGGAGCAGTAGCGGCGCACCTCAGTCATGCCTGCTTCCAACCCCTGGTAGATTTCTGTCCCGCCGCTGGCCTGCATCACCTGGATGCGGGTTTCGATGCTGGCGCGGTTGATGTTCATCCCCGCGGGCACCAGGCTTTCGGCCCGGTCGCTGAAGCGCACCACCGAGATGATATCCTGCGGCCTCATCTGGCGCACCAGCTCAATGGCGGTGGCTTTGACGGCGTCCAGGCGTGCGCCCTGCATGGAAGTGGAGCAGTCCAACACCAGGCAGATGTTCAGGGGCGGGGTGGGCAGGTCGGCGTCGGGCCGGGGCAGCAGTTCTAGCAGCACATACACTAACTGCGGGTCAGCCATCTGTGTCAGTGAGGCGCGGCTGTACTGCACCCGGGTGAGCAGCGGCTGCGGCGTTTGCGGCTGGGTGGGCAGGTTCTTATCGTAGCGTTGTTTTTCTTCTGGGTTGGATAAGGTTTCGTAGGCTTGCTGGATATCAATGAATAGCTGGGTTTCGCCAGGTTTTTCGTTGTGATCTGGGTGCAGGCGGCGGGCCTTTTCGCGGTAGGCGCGCCGAATCTCCTCAGATGTTGCATCTCGAGGCAGGCCCAGGAGGTCGTAAAGCGTTTCATCAACCACAGATGCTCTACTCCGGCAGGCGCACCAGGATGACGGAAATATTATCTGGGCCGCCGGCAGCATTGG
Source organism: Anaerolineales bacterium UBA6092 (assembly GCA_002428565.1). GTDB lineage: Bacteria > Chloroflexota > Anaerolineae > Anaerolineales > UBA4823 > UBA6092. Next base: position 13,669 of record DIXA01000064.1, read on the forward strand.
CGGCATCGATCAGCGATTGGCAAGCCTGCTGAGGGTCGCTGGAGGTGGAAATGATATTGAAGGTCTCGCGGTCGTTGACTACACCCCACAGACCGTCGGAGCACAGCAGCAGGTAACCATCGCGCGGGATGGGCATGCTGATCACATCCGGCTCGAAAGGCTCGCCCTGGCCCAGGGCGCGGTAAAGCACGTTGCGCTGTGGGTGGACGGCGGCTTCTTCGGCGGTGATCTGCCCCAGCTCTTCGAGCCGCTTGACCAGCGAGTGATCGTGGGTGATGGCCTGCATGCGTCCGTCTTTATGGATGGCATAGGCGCGGCTGTCTCCCACGTGGGTGACGGTCATACGGTCTCCGATCACCAGGGCCGTGGTGAGGGTGGTGCCGCCGCCTTGGGCTTCCTTCAGAATGGCCTGGTGAGCTTGTAAGACGCCCGCCTGCATGATCTCCTGGATAGATTCGTCCAGGGGCATCTGTTCCAGGCCAAAATGGCTCATGTATAATTTATGCACCACGTGATCTGCCATGGCGCGCATCGAGACGCTGCTGGCGATCTCGCCGTGCTGATGGCCTCCCATGCCGTCGGCGATGATGTACAGGCCAAAGGGCGCCGGTGAGCCTTCACCGATCATATTGGTGGTCAGGGTGAAGAGAGCATCCTCGTTGTGGTCGCGCTGTTTGCCGACCGATTGCCCAATACCGACGATGAACTGCGGCACTTCCAGCCGCCTGGCCTGCAGGCCGCTTCCCTCGGTGGTGTTGTTTGTGCTTTCGAAGGCTTCTTCGGCAAAATCCAGCCGTAGCGGGGCGGTTTCGATGGAGCGCGATTCATGCTTCGGTTCGGGCGGTGGGGGATTTTTCTTACCAAAGAGTTTTTCCAGGATACCTGTCACGGGTGTACCTCCAGGGTGATCATCGTCTAAGAGATGGCGATGGCATACACATGATGATCGGCTGAACCGATGTAAAGGATATCATTGTCAACCGCTGGCGTGCCGGTGATGGGCCGCTTGGTGGCAAATTTCCAGCGCAGGCGGCCGGTGCGATACTCCAGGCAGTACAGGTTACCGTCGACCGAGCCGCAGTACAGCGAATCTTTGTAAACAATTGGCGAGCCAGTGACCTGCCCATCGGTCTGGTACCGCCAGACCTCTTTGGCAGAGTTGACATCCACGCAGTAAATGCCGTTGTCGATAGAGCCGGTGAAGATGTAGTGTTCCACCAGGCAGGGGGTGGAAATGGTGGCTTTGCTCATGCGGTAGCGCCACAAGACGTAGCCGTTATGGGAGTCGACGGCATACAAGATGGTATCCACAGAGCCGAAGAAGAGCACCCCATCCGCGTAAACGGGCGAGGAGGTGATGGCGCGCTTGGCCTTGAGACGCCACTTGATCGCGCCGCCGAGGTCCACGCAGATGAAATCACCGCTTTCCGAGCCGAAGAAGATGCGGTCTCCGTGCAGCACGGGTGTAGAGCGCACGGGTGCACCGGCGTCCAAACGCCAGGAGCGCCGCCCGCTGAGGGCATTGACCGCGTGCAGGTACGAATCATCCGAGCCGATGAAAACATGCCCCTCGGCGACGTGGGGAGATGAGCGCACTGGCCCGTTGGTGGAGTACGTCCAAACCGCTTTGCCAGAGCGAGCCGAGATGGCGTGCAGGTGTTTATCCTCCGAGCCGAAGTAGATGTTGCCATCGTGATAGACAGGCCGGCTGACAACGCCGCCTTCGGTGGCGTACTTCCACAGGAATTCGCCCGAGCCAGCCTGCAGAGCATACAGGTTGTTGTCGTATGCGCCAACGTAGAGGATGCCATCGTGGATGATGGGGGTGCCGCGCACTTCGTCCTCGCAGGCAAATTTCCACAAGGCTTTGGTAGAGGTGCTGCCCAACTTGATCGAGGTGCTGCCGGGAGACATTTGCGGTAAAAGGCCCGTCTTGCGGGCGGCATTGAGCAGAGCCTCTTTCATTGCCTCGGTGCTCTGGAAGCGGTCGGCAGGGTTGTACTGCAGAGCGGTGTTAACCACCACTTCCAATTCGGGCGAGACGCCCGGATTGATGGTGCGGATCATGCGCTCGCCAAAAGAGAAGGGCGGCTCCAGGCGCGGGTCGCGGCGGGTGAGCAGGTGGTGCATGGTGGCGCCCAGGGCGTAGACATCCGCCAGGGGGGTGGCATCTCCCTTGTACTGCTCGGGCGGCGAATAGCCCTCCGTGCCGATCATGGTGCCTTTGATGCCGGTTTGGAAGGTTTTGGCAATGCCGAAATCCACCAGGATGACATGCCCGTGGTTGTTGATCATCACGTTGGAAGGCTTCATGTCGCGGAAGATGATCGGTTCGGGCTTGTTGCCGTGCAGATAGTTCAGCACGTCACACAATTCGATCGCCCAGGAAACAACTTGCGCCTCAGGGGTGAAGCCCTGCGATTCGTTCAACAGGGCTTCCAGATCCTTGCCCTCCACAAATTCCATGATCAGGTACGAACGCTCGTTATGAGAGAAGTAATCGTAGACGCGGGGGATGGCGGGGTGGCTGAGTGTCGCCAGGATGTTGGCCTCGCGCTCAAAGTTACGCACAATGGTGCTGCGCACCACCGGGTCGCGCGCCATGTTGATCATCTCTTTCACGGCGACTTTCTTCACCACATTGGGGAAGTGCAGGTCGCGGGCGCTGTAAACGGCCCCCATGCCGCCCACACCAACCACACCCTGAACCAGATAGCGGTTGACCAGGGTGGTGCCAGCTTGCAGGTGCTCAGAGGTTTTTGGAGCATCTGGGCCGGGGTCCAGACTTTGGGTGATGCGGTGTGTTTCCAGTGCCTTGCCTCCGTCATTATTATAGCCAGCAACCCCCGAAAATGCAAAGGCAATCTGACCGACCGCGCGCTTTTCTTAAAGTCGGGGTTTGGGGTGTTGCAGGATGCCTTTGCCCCCCTGCAACACCCCAAATTTGCCTTCTCCTATGCGCTATCGGAAATTATCTTCGGGTTCCGGCTTGTTTTGCAGGATGTCTTCCAGGCGCTGCATCACCTCGGGGCTGAGCTTTTCGGCCACATCCAGTGCCTTCATGTTCTCGGTCACCTGTTCGGGGCGGGAGGCGCCGGTGATCACGGTGCTGACGCGGGGGTTCTTCAGGCACCAGGCCAGGGCCAATTGCGCCATGCTGCAGCCTAGTTCATGCGCCACCTGCGTCATCTGGCGCACTTTGGCCAGGTTTTTCTGCGCTTCCTCGCCCTGGAACTCTTTCATCAGCCACTCGTAGCCCGGCAAGGTGATACGGGTGCCCTCGGGAATGCCCTCATTGTACTTGCCGGTGAGCAGGCCGCTGGCCAGCGGGCTCCAGATGGTGGTGCCCAGCCCGGTGCTCTTGTACAGGGAGGCATATTCCTTTTCCACACGCTCGCGGTGGAGCATGTTGTACTGCGGCTGCTCCATCAGCGGCGGGACGAGGTTCAGGCGGCGGGCGATGGCATAGGCCTCCATGATCTGCGTGGCGCTCCATTCGCTGGTGCCCCAGTAAAAAGCCCAGCCCTGGTCGATGACGAAGTTCATGGCTCGCACGGTTTCCTCGATGGGGGTATTGATATCGGGGCGGTGGCAAAACACCAGGTCCACGTATTCCATTTGCAGGCGGGCCAGGGAAGCGCGCATGCCTTCCACAATGTGTTTGCGCGAGAGGCCCTTATCGTTGGGTCCGCGCCCACCCCAGAAGATCTTGGTGGAGATGACCAGATCCGAGCGTTTCCAGCCCGCCTTGCGGACGACGTTGCCCATCACCGTCTCGGCGTTGCCGTGGGCATATACCTCGGCGTTATCGAAGAAGTTTACCCCGGCCTCATAGGCGGCCTGCATGCAGTTGTAGGCGGTTTCCTCGCCAACCTGCCCGCCATAGGTGACCCAGGCGCCCAGAGATAGTGCAGATATTTGCAGGCCCGAACGGCCTAAAAAGCGATATTCCATCGTTTTTCTCCTTCTACCTATATTATTTGTTGTTCTCTGGCTTGCCATAGAGCAAGTTTTCGCGTACCACAAAGGTGGTGCGGCGGATCTTCAGGCACAAGTCGGCAGCCAGGTTATAGAGTATGGTGAAGCCAATCTTTAGATCAGAGCGCAGCAGATCTATGAAGCGATCCCGGTTGATCACCAGCAGTTTGCAGGTGGGGCTGCCACAGCGGGCGGCTGCCGAGCGCAGGCCCTCGTCAACCAGGGCCACTTCGCCAAAGCACTGCCCATGTGTCAGGCGGGTGATGCAGTGAGGCTCCTGCCCCTCTCGGTGGAAGGGGTCGGGGTTGACCAGGATTTCCACTTCGCCTTCCAGAATGATATAGATCTCCTGGCTGGGTGAATGTTCTTCGAAGATTGTATCGCCTTGGTTAAAATCCTGGCTCTGGCAGATCTGGTAAATACGCTCGAGTTGGGCCGCGTTCAGGTCTGAAAAAATATCCGTATCGAACAGGATTTGTGAATTGGGCATTTTAGAAATCTCCCGGCAAGTATTTCAAATCCATACGCACAGGCGGTGCGTCTCTATAATAGTATCATGATTTTTCGCCCGCCGGGAAGGGAGATAATCCTAAAAAAGCGTGTGCGGCGGGGCTTTGCCCTGCCGCACACGCTTTTTTAGGGATCAATTAATCTCACCTTGGCTGGATTTGCTGGCGCGACTGGGCCAGCAGATCGGGGGTGGCGGCAGCCAGGGTGGGGAAGCTGCTGCGGGCATAATCGGTTTCGGGCGAGAGGGGGAAAGGCGGCGGCGTAAACAGCGTCTCGATCGCACCGCCGGCCTCTTGCACCACCAGCCAACCCCCGGCCAGATCCCACACTTTGGGGGTGGCCTCGAAGGCGATCAGGGCCGCGCCGCGCGCCAGCATGCAGTACGAGTAAGCCGAGGAGCCCAGGATGCGCGCTTTATAGGGGATGCTGACCTTGTAGCGGCGGTGGGTACGCGAGCAACAAACAAAGAACGAAAGCGGCTGCGATTCATCGGGCGGGCGGGTGTGGATGGGCACCCCGTTCAGCCAGGCGCCCGCGCCGCGCTGGGCGGTGTACAGCTCATCCAGCAGGGGGAAGTTCAGAGCTGCCAGGGTGGGGATGCCCTGCTCTAGCCGGGCGATAGAAACTCCCCACACGTGCATGCCCACGGCGTAATTGGTGGTCCCGTCCAGCGGGTCGATCACCCATACCGCCGGAGCGCCTGCCGCTGAGCTGGTATCCTTTTCCTCGCTCAGGATGTGATCCTGGGGGAAGGCCTGGCGGATGGCTGCGCTGATCAGGCGGTCAGAGGCCAGGTCTGATTCGGTGACGAAGGAACGGTCTGCCTTGAGGGCGGCGTGCGTGCCAGAGAGATGGAAGCGCTCTGCCAGCAGGCTGCCTGCCTGGGCGGCTAACTGCGTGATGAACTGCAAGGTATCAGTGGGCAAAATTATTCTCCTGCCTCATGGATGGCGGCGGGATGGCGCGGCAGCGCCAGGGCTACCGGCACCGCCAGCAGGCTGAGCACAGCAGACCAGAAGAAGGCCTGACGCAGGCCCAAGGCGTCACCGAGCACGCCAATCAGCACCGCGGTGATGGATTGGGCAATGAAGGCGATGGCCATGTAGACCCCATTGGCTGCCGAGCGGTGGTTGGGAAAGTGGTCTTGCACCAGGGCCAGCATGATGGGCTGGGTGGAGAGGGTGAACAGGCCCAGCACGATCAACACCGGCACCATGGTCCAGCCGCTGGCCCGCAGGAAAAGCATCGAGAGCAGCGGAGCAATGATCAGCGTGGCGAGCAGGGTGGGCTTGCGCCCCAGGCGGTCGCTGAGCGTGCCGCCCAGCAGCGCGCCTGCCACGCCCGCGGCCTGGTACAGCGCCAGGGCGCCGCCCGCGGCATACGAGCTGGCCCCCTCGCCTTGCAACAGGGTGGGCATATAGATGCCCAGGCTGATGGTGAGAAATGTTCGCGCCAGAGATAGCAAAGCCAGGAGCAGGAAGAAACGCCAGGCCTGTGCCAGCACGCTGCGAAACCCGCTGCTGCGGACAACCTGCACATGCACCTGGCGAAAGCGCAGGTAGAGCACCAGCGAAAAGCCCCATCCCAGAGCGGCCAGGCGCACCACGCCTTCCAACCCCCAGGTGGCCGCGGCCCAAACGGCCACCAGCGGCCCCACAGTGCGGCCCAACTCGCCGCCCGCCATGAAGAGGCTCATCCCTGAGCCTACCGACCGTCCGGAGACGCGCGCCAGCATGCCCGGGCTGAGGGCGTGGAAGATGGCTACGCTCAGTCCGGCTACCAGCAGCAAGATCATCAGGGAGATGTAACTGGGCGCCAAGCCGATGGCGCTGAGGGTGGTGGCGGTGATGGCCGGGGCCAGGATCACCAGCCAGCGCAGGTTAGCCCGGTCGCCCAGGTAGCCGATAAAGGGGTTGAGCAGCGAGGGGAGCTGCATCACCGCGGAGAGGGAGCCTGCCTGGGTGAGGCTGAGAGATAGCTTGGCGATGATCTGGGGCAAGAGCGGCGACAAGAAAGCCGAAAACAAATCGTGGACAAAATGCCCCGCGGCGATGGTCGCAACCGACGCGCTCTGAAAGCCGCTCTCTTTTGGCTGCAGGGCCAGCGGCTCGGCGGGTGATGCTGAGGGGAGACTCACGGAGCGCTCTCGACGATTTCCACGTAGTCGCGCGTTTCGGTCTCTTCGGGCTGCGCCTCCAGGAAGCGCACCAACTCTTGGGTCATGCTGGCTTTGTGTTCGGCGTCCCGGCGGCTCCAGGTGCGGCTTTTCACTTCCAGGTAGTACCCCAGTTTTGGATCTTTCACCTCATCCAGGTTGATGTAAAACTCGGTGCCCTGGAAGAGCACGCGCCAGCGCTGACGGTTCTTGTGCACCAGGGTTTCATGGGCCGGCTTGAAATACTCGCGGTAGAAGCGCAGGCTGTGCGTGGCAGGGGCAATGAAGCGGCTGCGCGAGAGCAGCACGTCGCTGGGGAAGGTATCTTCGCGCACCGGGCCGATATGGGTGAGGCGGTAGCGCACATTGTTCACCTGGTTATTATCATCCACATATTCATCTTCGCGGTAGCGCAGGTAGCCCTGGGCGGGATCAGCAAACGAGAAATAGGTATCGTACTCGTGGTAATGGCGGTGATGCAATACCTCCAGGCCGGGCTTTTGCAGGGCTTGCAGCACGGGTGCCGGGTCTGCCAGGCGTACCTTGACCTGCACCTCGAACGATTCGCCTTCGGTGGCGCCGCCGATGGCAATCAGCTTGGAGAGCACCGACTGCTCGCGCTCGGTGAGGAAATGATCAATGCGCTGGGCGTATTCGGCGGCCTGCAGGCGCAGATCCTCCTCTTCCAGGGTCAGCAGGGTGCGCTGGCGCATCAGCCACTTGCCGTTGACCATCACATCGGTCACATCGGTGGCATGGGCAGCATACACCAGTTGGGCATAGAGACTGTTGGGCTCGCGGCGGAAGCGCGGGGAGTTGTTCAGCACGTCGATATCCACCAGGATCAGGTCGGCGCGCTTGCCCACCTCCAGCGAGCCGGTGAGGTGGCCGATATGCAGCGCCTGCGCACCCAGGCGGGTCGCCATGCTCAGCGCCTGCGCCGCGGGCAGGCTGGTGGGGTCGTTGGTGGAGAGCTTGGCAATGAAAGCCGCCAGGCGCACCTCCTCGAACATATCCAGGTCGTTGTTGGAGGCCGGGCCGTCGGTGCCAATGCCGATGTTTAGCTTGGCTTTGAGCATCTCTACCACCGGCGCAATGCCAGAGGCCAGCTTGAGGTTGGAGGAAGGGTTATGGGCCACGCCGACGTGGTGGTGCTTCAGCGTTTGCACCTCTCCGTCATCCACGTGCACGCAGTGGGCCGCCAGCACCTTGGCATCGAAGATGTTCTGCTTCTTGACGTAAGGCACCACCGGCATGCCGTGCTCGTTGCGGCTGTTCTCTACCTCCAGGGCAGTCTCGGAGATGTGGATCTGCAAGGGGATGTCATACTCCACCGCCAGGGCAGCCGTGGCTTGCAGGATCTCTTGGGTGCAGGTGTAAGGAGCGTGCGGGGCAACCGATGGCACGATCAGCGGGTGATCTTTCCAGCGCAGGATGAATTCGCGCGCCAGGGCCAGCGATTCTTCGTAATAATCTGCGTCGGGAGCGGGGTACTTCATCACCGTCTGCCCGCACACGGCGCGCATCCCAGCCTGGGCGGTGGCCTTGGCCACATCCTCTTCGAAATAGTACATATCCGCGAAGCAGGTGACGCCAGAGCGGATCTGCTCGGCGCAGGCCAACAGGGTGCCCAGGCGTACAAAATCGGGCGAGACAAACTCGCGCTCTACGGGCATCATATAGCCCATCAGCCACACATCCAGGCGCAGATCGTCTGCCAGGCCGCGCAGCAGGGTCATGGGCACGTGGGTATGGGCGTTGATCAGCCCGGGCATGAGCACCTTGCATTGGCAGTCGTGGGTGGGTGCGCCCTCAAATTTACGTTTCAGGTCTGCTTCAGGGCCTACGGCAACGATCTGGTCGCCCAGCACGGCGACTGCGCCTGGCTCGTAGATGGCCATTTTGCTGTCCATGGTCAGGACAATGGCGTTGGTCAGAAGAAGGTCAGCATTCATGGGGTGGTGTGCCTCCTAAGATCGAGATTGATGTTACAGTTTACGGATGACATCCAGGCTGTGATGCGCCGCCCAGCGCGGGCCATGTTCGGGCGGGCCGCCATAGGGGCGGGTGAACTGCTGGCGGCCTTCGGGGGTGATGAGCACCATGTGTACATCCACTTTGTCGCCCACTTGTTGGGCGGCAACGCCCAGGCCGACATCGGCCTGGAGCACCTGGCGGTGTTCTTCGGTGATCTGCGCCAGCTCGTCGGGAGATGGGATATCGGTGATGACCTGCCCGCCCAGGAAAGGCCCCGCCAGGGCAGCCAGGCGGCGGGTCAGCTCGCCGCCGAGCCCTGCCTCGACGACAGCCAGGGTCCAGCCATTGCGTTTGACGGCTTCAAGGGCGATCGATTCGAGGGTTTCGGCGTCGGCGCCGTACACCCAGTTGCCCAGGCGCTGGCGGATGGTGCGCTCGATGGGGCCGATCAATTCATCGGCGGCGGCCTCGGTTTCGGCCTTGGCAGTGATGCGCACATCCACCGTGCCGGAATGCGCCGCCAGCCCCACGGTGGGGTTAGCCAGCTCTTCCAGGTCGCCGACCAGATCGTCGATGGCTGATTCGCCCGCGCCAGAGGTGTGCAGTACGCGGGCCTTGATGAAGCTGTGGATGTTGAAACGCTGGCGCAGGAAGGGGATGATCTCGTGCTGCACCAGGTGTTCCATCTCTTGCGGCACCCCCGGCAGAGAGATGATCACTTTTTCTCCCTGTTCCACAATGAAGATTGGCGCGGTGCCAACCGGGTTTTCGATGGCGATGGCGCCCTGCGGCACATAGGCCTGGCGCTTGTTGTTCTCAGTGGGGGGGCGGCCAAAGCGGGTGAAGCGCTGCTGGATCTGCTCCCACAGCTCGGGGCGGAACTCACTCTGCACGCCCACCGCCAGGGCCACGGCCTCGCGAGTGGGGTCATCGATGGTGGGGCCCAGCCCGCCGGTGGTGATGATGATATCGCAGCGTTCCAGCGCCTGCTGGATGGCCTGGGCAATGCGTTTGGCGTTGTCGCCGACGGAGGTTTTGCGGTACAGATCGATGCCTGTATCGCGCAGGGCGCGCGCCAGGTAACGGGCGTTGGTGTCGATGATTTCACCGAGCAGAATCTCGGTGCCGATGGTGATAATTTCTGCACTTGGCATGAGATGACCTCAATATGAGAGTGAGTTGTAAGACAACATTATATCTTAATTGGATATATGTTTGCGGGCGCTTTGCGCCCGCAAACATATATCCAATTCTGGACAGCGGCACCCTGTTAAGGGTAGATTTTCTTCGGGTCGGAGTTGGCGGCGTTGCCGGGGTTCCACCGCGCCGGATCGCCAGAGATGACCTGGTAGACAGCAATGCGCACATTGGCGCAGTCGCCAGCGGAGGTGCAGGTCAACCTGCCGGTGAGACCCTCGTAATTGCGCGTGGCGTAGACGGCGTCGCGCAGTTCCTGGCGGCCAATGTGCAGGGTGCCATCGGCGTCCACCACGGCGATCTTTTCGATGGCCGCCAGCAGGATCAGGGTGGCATCGTATGCCTGCCCGTGGTAGACGGTCAAGGGCTTTTCGCCATAGGCGGCTTCATAGCTCACCAAAAAATCCTGGTAGGGCTGGCCAAAGGTGGTGAAATCGGGGCTGGAGAGATACATTCCGGCTGCGCTGGTTCCGGCAATTCCCAGGAAATCGGGAATGAACATGCCGTCTGAGCCCATCAGGTTGGTTTCATCCAGGGCGGGCAGGGTGCGCGCCTGCAGGGTGATCTGCCCGCCCGCGGCGGTGAAGACGGGGTAGAAGAGGATATCGGGCGGGTTGGCGGCAACCTGGGTCAGTGCGGCGCTCATATCGGTGTCGGTGGGGCCGACCTGGCCCTGATAGATCACGGTTCCGCCCAACTCTATGAAGCGCTTGTTGAAATAATCCACCAGTTGGACGGTGTAGATGGTGCCATCGTTGATCGTAGAGGCGGTGCGGGCGCCGATGAAGTTATAGGCAAACTCAGCCGCAAAGGCTGCCTGCACTTTGTCGTTGTGAGCGGTGCGGGCGTAGCCGTCGATATGGGTGGCTGGGTCGGTCAGGCTGGGGCCGGTGGTGGAGGGAGAGATCATCACCAGGCCAGCCTGGCTGAGGATGGGCAGGGCGGTGGTGGCCTCGCTGGAGCAGTTGGGGCCAATCACGCCGACGATGGTTGGGTCTGCTGCCAGGGCGGTGGCAGCAATCTCGCCGCCGGCAGCGGTGCAGCCGCTGTCTTCTCCCACCAGCTCGATCGGGTGCCCCAGCAGTGTGCCACCCTGGCTCTGCAGGGCCAGCTCGATACTGCGCAGGGCGTCTGTGCCGATGGCGCCGTCGCTGCCGCTGGTCACCAGTGCATAGGCAATGCGGATGGGCGCATCGGGGGCAATCTCCACGCAGCCGATGCTATCCTGGCAGTCGTAGGCTTTTTGCCCCTGGCAGGCGAAGAGGCTGGCGCTGAGGGTCAGAACCAATCCCCACAGGATGATCTTGCGCATGGGTCACCTCCGGGTTTCGTTTTGGGCTTACTTTTTGGTGCTGTAGAGAAGTTCCTCGCGGATGCGTAAGTCGGTGCTGCGGATCTTCAAGGCTAGGTCGGCAGCCAGGTTTTGCATCAGGCGGTAGCCAAGCTGGGGGTAGGTGTCGCAGAGCAGCATCAGCTTCTCGCTGGGGATGATCAGCAGGCGGGTGTGATCCTGGGTGGCGCGGGCGGTGGCAGAGCGCACGCCCTGGTCCACCAGGGCGATCTCGCCGAAGGATTGGCCGCGGCGGAAGGTGGCGATGGTGATGGGGTGGAATTCGTCTGCTGGTTGATCGCTGACCAGCGCCGGGTTCACCTGGATATCCACCTCGCCCTGGAAGAGGATGTAGAGATCGTCGCTGGTGGTGCCTTCGAAGAAGAGCACTTCCCCGGCCTGGAAGGTTTTCTCCTCGCACAGCTTGCTGATCATTTCCAATTGGGTGGGGGTTAATTTATAAAAAATGTCGGCTTGTTTCAGGATGTTGATATAACCAGTCATCGCAGCTTCCTCCACTTCTCCTTTCAAAGTTTAGCACAAGTTAAGTGGTTTGTGTAGCAGAAGAATCGCGAAAAAACAGGGTGAATATCAGGGTGGGCTAAACATAACGGCCAAAAAGCCCAGGGCCGACCAGGAATCGAGAAACTCATCCACGCTGGGATATTCGAATCTGGCCCCGTTGAGGATGGTGACCGTGGTGGGCGTATAGCCGACCACGATGACCGTATGCTCATAGGCGGCCACGATCGTGGTGTGGCCGGTGGAGGCAGCCGTGTAATAGCGTGGGATGCCGTTCTCGATGTTATCGTCTGGGTCGATGGCCGGGTAGCGCTCGCCGATGATCCACACCTCCACCGGGCGGCCTGCGGCGATCTCATTGCGCAGGGCGTCCCAGGAGAGCCAGCGGTAGGCAAATGCCTGCACGCCAAAACTGCGCAGGTTGCCGGCGATCGGCGCGGCATGCACGCCGTAATCGTCCGGCGGGATATGCCCCCAGGCCCCGTAGACGTTGCCCACAAAGCCGCGCTCGGGGTCATCGGAATTGGGCAGGCGGTAGAAGAAGGTGTACTCGTTGATCTGGTAGCCCCAGTGGGCGGCCCAATCCACCGCCGAGCGCGACTCGCAGGAAAGCGGCATGGACTGCCCCTGCCCGCTCATGCCGCCCACGAAGGCGCTGCTAGGCGGAGAGGGCGGTGTGGGGGTGGGCGTGGGCAGCTCATCGGCAACGGTGAGGCTGAGGCACCACTGCGCCAGACTGCCGCTGTCATTCTGGAATCCGTCGGATACGGTCAGTACCCAGGTGCCGGCGGCGTTGCTGCCCCGGAAGGCGCTGAGCGGTGTTTGCGGCAGGTAGATGCCGGAGATGCCCGCCGGTGTGCTGGCGCATTTACGCTCGGCGGGTTGGGCCGCCCGGTCGTCGAAGAGCACGATCAGGTCATCGTAGCCGCAGCCCCATTCCGTGTTGGGGTAGCCGGGCCGGTCCACCAGCGTGGCGGAGAGGCCGCTCTCGCGCTGACTCAGCTCCACCAGCAGGTCGCCCACCCAGGGATGATCAATCTCCACATACACGCTGGCTGAGATCACCCGGCGCGGGTTGGGGATGATGATCTGCTCCTCGATGCTGCCCTGGTCGGGGATGGCTCGATTGACCGTGCGGCAGATGCGGATCGTCTCGGGCGGGCCGGAGGGGGTGGCGGTGTTGGTAGGCGTGGGGGTTGGCCAGGCTTTGCGGATGATGGGCGCAAAAGAGTAGGGCGAGAAGGTGGGGGTAGAGGTTGGTGTAGCGGTATCTACCTCGGTGGGCGTGGGGGTCTCGGTGAAAGTTGGCAGCGCCGTTGGGGTGGAAGTTTCGGTGGCGATGGATAGATCGGTGGATGTAGGGGTGCGGGTGATATCGGCGGTGATGATGGGGATCTTAGTTTCTGTGTGGGTGGAAGTGGGTGTGGCAGTGTTTTCGCCGGGTTTGGTTTGGGTGGGTGTAAAAGTAATTGGCTCTCTGGGAGCGGCAAGCTCCTGCATGGCGCGGGCATTTTCGGTAAGGATCATCAGGCCCAGGGCGATGCACAGGGCGGCCATCAGCAGAGAGTGGGGTGAGCGCATGCCCCATTTTAACATTAATCAAAGGGTTCGATGGTAAAATGATAAGCTGTATGAATGCTAGTGAAACCTCGATCGAACCTGCTCCCCCCAACGTGCTGGGAGCGCTGCGCCGCGGCTTTGATGTGATTGCCAACCATGCCGGGCTGCTGCTTTTCCCCCTGGGGTTGGATTTGCTGCTCTGGCTGGGGCCGCGCCTGCGCGTGCAGAGCCTCATGGCGCAGCTGCTTTCCTGGGTGGCCTCTGCCACCGGGCTGAGTATGGCGCAGGTGGTGGGCTTGCCCGCCGACAGCCGCCTCACCGTGAGCGTCGTCTTGGAGCGGTTGAACCTGGCGGCGGTGCTGCGCACCTACCCGGTGGGCATTCCCAGCCTGATGGCTGGCAGCCTGCCAATGGAGGCCCCGCTGGGGCAGCCCCCGATCTGGGAAGTGCCCTCCTGGTGGGCGGTGGCGGGTTTGTGGGCGCTGCTCACTCTGATTGGGCTGGCCCTGGGCATCTTCTATTATCAGGTAGTGGCGCAAGCAGCCCTGCAGGGCAAGGTGCACTTGAAAGAAGCCCTGGCGCAGTGGCCGTTGGCTACGTTGAATATCGTTGTCCTGGCGCTGATTGTGATCGCATTCTTACTGGTGGTCAGTATTCCTTTCTCCTGCGCCTTTTCAATGCTGCCTGCCGGCGGCTTGCAGTTTGGCGGGCTGTTGTATATTGGGCTGGCGGCCTGGATGCTGTTCCCCTTGTTCTTTACCCCGCACGGCGTGCTGGGCATGCGCAATAACCTGCTGACGGCGGTGCGCCGCAGCGAGCGCCTGACCCGCCTGAGCTTCCCGCAGACTGTGCTGCTGGTGGTGCTGGCGCTGGCTTCCAGCCAACTGATGGATCTGTTGTGGCGGGTGCCAGAAGAGACCTCTTGGCTGATGCTGGTGGGTATTGCCGGGCACGCCTTTGTGGCCACCAGCCTGCTGGCAGCCACTTTCATTTATTACCGCGACGCCGATCACTGGGCAGAAGATACGGCGCGTAAACTGAGACTGAAGGCGCTGGGCTGAGCCCGGCTGGCCTGTTTTGGAGGATGTTGTGACGGAAGAACATAAGCCTCTTTCTTATTCCGCTTCAGATATCCAGGTGCTAGAAGGCCTGGAGGCGGTGCGCCGCCGCCCTGGTATGTACGTGGGCGGCACCGATCTGAAAGCGCTGCACCACCTGGTATACGAGGTGGTGGA
>DIXA01000033.1 GCA_002428565.1 Anaerolineales bacterium UBA6092
CACGGCTTTTTTTGTTGTGGATTAATACACCGGCAAGGCGGGATCAACGTCCCTGGCCCAGGCGTTGATGCCGCCCTTGAGGTTCTTCACCCGGCGGAAGCCCGCGCTCACCAGCAGCGCCAGTGCCCGCGCCGAGCGCGTGCCCGCCTTGCACACCAGCACGATCTCCTCGGCGCTGTCCAGCTCAGAGAGGCGGGCAGCCAGCTCGCCCAGGGGGATGGACTGCGCCCCTGGCAGGGAGGAAATCTGCATCTCGTGCGGCTCGCGCACATCCACCAGCCGCGGCGGGCAAGGAGCATTGAGCCGCTGCGCCAGCTCAACCGGGCTGATGTCCCAATCCTGCCCGGCAGAGCCTTCTTCGTGGTCGTGCCCGGGCACGCCGCAGAATGCATCGTAGTCGATCAGATCAGTCACCTCTGGGTGGGGGCCGCACACCTTGCAGCGCGGGTTCTTGCGCAAACGCACGAACTCAAACGTCATGTCCAGGGCGTTATAGATCAGCAGCCGCCCCAGCAGGCTATCGCCCACCCCCAGCAGCACCTTGAGCGCCTCGGTAGCCTGGATAGTGCCGATGGTGCCGGGCAAAATGCCCAGCACACCGCCCTCCGCACAGGTGGGCACCAGCCCGGGCGGGGGCGGCTCGGGGAACAGGCAGCGGTAACACGGCCCACTCCAAGCATCGAAGACGCTGGCCTGCCCATCGAAACGGAAGATCGAGCCGTAAATATTTGGCTTGCCGGTCAGCACGCACAGATCGTTGGTCAGGTAGCGGGTGGGGAAATTGTCGCTGCAATCCACGATCAGATCATACCCCTCGGCGATGCGCCGGGCGTTGGCCGAGGTGAACGGCTCGTTGTAAGCCTCCACCTGGATATCTGAGTTCAGGTCGAGCATGCGCTGGCGGGCCGATTCAACCTTCAGCCGCCCCAACGTGGCCCCGCCGTGGATCACCTGGCGCTGCAGGTTGGAGAAATCTACCACATCGTAATCCACCACACCAATGCGACCGATGCCCGCCGCGGCCAGGTACAGCCCCACCGGCGAGCCCAGCCCGCCCGTGCCCACGATCAGTACGGAGGCGGCTTTGAGCTTGCGCTGCCCCTCCAGGCCCACCTCTGGGATGAGCAGGTGGCGCGAGTAGCGCAAAATTTCAGCGTGGGATAATTCAGGCAGGGTCATGGTCTCTCGTCCGGTCAAATGCGTCTCACCCGCCCGCAATCGAAGGCAGGATCTTGAGCTGGCTGTCTGCAGTCAGCGGCGTATCCAGCCCTTGCAGATCGCGGATATGCTCATCGTCCACAAAAATATTCATGTGCGGGCGCAGCCGACCCTGCGGGTTGAACAGGTGCAGGCGCAGGCCAGGGTGCTGGCGCAGCAGGTCTTGCAGGGCATCGGCAACCGTGGAGGCCTGCACGGTCGCCAGGCCCTCGCCTCCAGTGTACGGTCGCAGCGGGGTAGGAATGCGGATGGTAGGCATGATCTTCTACCTGAATTATATCGAAAAATCCTCCCCGCGCCAGGTGCCAGCCTGCGGCGCATGCAGGTGCGGCTCGGCAGATTTATGCCCATCCAGCTTCTTTTCCAATATCTCCATGCGGTTGAGCAGCGAGGTCAGCGAGACCCCCATCAGGTCGGGCAGGGTGGCATGGTTCAAGTCGGGAGCATCGGTTGCGCGGTGCGGCTTGCTGCGTGAGACGATCTGCCCGGGCACACCCACCACCACCGAGTTGGGCGGCACAGGCTTGACCACCACCGCATTGGCGCCAATGCGGCTGTCACTGCCGATCTCGATATTGCCCAGCACCTTGGCCCCTGCGCCCACCACCACGCGGTCGCCCAGGGTAGGATGGCGCTTACCTTTTTCCAGGCTGGTGCCGCCCAGCGTCACACCATGATAGAGAGTCACATCTGCGCCGATCTCGGCTGTCTCGCCGATGACCACACCCATACCATGATCGATGAACAGGCCCGGGCCGATCTTCGCTCCAGGGTGGATCTCGATGCCAGTCAGGCTGCGCCCCAGGTGCGAGAGTAAGCGCGCCAGCAGCNNGGGTAAGCGGTCAAGATTTCCAACGTGCTGCGGGCAGCCGGGTCGCGCTCAAAAACAGAGCGCACATCCTGGCGCAGTTGCCCCAGTAGAGCAGGGCCGTGCAGCCGAGCGGGTGCGCCAGGCTGGACGATTGGAGCCGGGGAAGTGAGGTTGTTTTCCATGGTAGTCTCCTCGCTCAATCCGCCAGGTGGGCAAACAGGGACGTGCTCAGGTAACGCTCGCCAAACGAGGGGATGATCACCACGATCATCTTGCCGGCGTTTTCAGGCCGGGCAGCCACCTGCAGCGCGGCCCAGGTAGCCGCTCCCGAGGAAATGCCCACCAGCAGGCCCTCTTCCTGGGCCATCCGCCGGGCAGTATCCAGCGCCGCATCATTGCCCACGCGCACAATCTCATCATACACCCGGGTGTTGAGCACCGCCGGGACAAACCCCGCCCCAATGCCCTGGATAAGATGCGGACCTTTTTGACCACCGCTCAGCACGGGTGAGGCATCTGGCTCCACAGCCACCACCCGCAGGGAGGGCTTGTGCTCTTTGAGCGCCTCGCCCGTTCCGGTGATGGTGCCGCCCGTGCCCACGCCCGCCACCAAGATATCCACCTGCCCATCTGTATCGCGCCAGATTTCCTCGGCAGTGGTGCGGCGATGCACCTCCGGGTTGGCAGGGTTCTGAAACTGCTGCGGGATGAGGTAACGCTGGTCTGCCGCAGCCATCTCCTCCGCCTTGCGGATGGCCCCTGCCATGCCTTCGCTGCCAGGGGTCAGGGTCAGTTCTGCGCCGTAAGCACGCAGCAGCATGCGGCGCTCGCGGCTCATCGTATCGGGCATCACCAGCGTGCAAGCAATGCCCTTGGCGGCGCACACCATCGCCAGGGCAATGCCTGTGTTGCCGCTGGTCGGCTCCAGGATCACCGTCTCCGGGCCGATCTGCCCGGCCTGCTCTGCTGCTGCGATCATTGCCGCGCCGATACGGTCTTTCACCGAGTGCGCCGGATTGAAAAATTCCAGTTTCGCCACCACCCGGGCATGCGTCGGGCCTGGCAGGCGGCGCAACTGCACCAGGGGTGTGTTGCCGATCAGTTCTGTTACATCGTGTGCAATTTTCATCTTTATAACCTCACTCTGAAATCAAAACAGCCAATAGATAACAAAAAAGGTGGCGAAACCCATCCAGCCACACGAAGTAGATCTTCGCATGCAGGGCTGCAACCACCTTCCCGTCCATCTATAGGCTGTCTGCTGAGCAGAATACTGGCGACGAGGCGGTGGCTACAAACCCCGCCTCAGACATGAGCAAGTGAACATTGTGTTTCTCCCACAAAATAATTTCGACAATATTTATGAGAATTATAAACATTTTCCAGGTTTTGTCAAGAGAGAGAAGCCAGCAAAACAAGCACATGCGGCGCAGGGCACACGCACGCACCTGTTTTCGACTATAATTATTGCATATGCCAGACCTCTATCGCCTGCTTTACCGCATCCGCCGCTTTGAAGAAACCGTGTTGGAGAACTTCCCCAAGGGGGTTTTCTATGGCACCACGCACACCGGCCTCGGGCAAGAAGCCAACGCCGTGGGCGTGCTGGGCGGCCTGCAAGCGCAAGATGTGGTCTTCAGCAACCACCGCTGCCACGGACATTTCCTGGCTTACGGCGGCGATCTGCACGCCCTCTTCGCCGAGCTGATGGGCCGCCTCACGGGCGTCTGCGGCGGGCGGGGCGGCTCGCAGCACCTGCACTGGCGCAATTTCTACTCCAACGGTGTGCAGGGCGGCATCGTGCCCGTGGCCACCGGCATGGCCCTGGCGGAGAAGCGCCTGGGACGTGGCGCGGTCACAGTAGCCTTCCTGGGCGACGGCACCCTGGGCGAAGGCACCGTTTACGAATCGCTCAACCTGGCCAGCCTGTGGGGTGCACCCATTCTGTATGTGGTGGAGGACAACCGCATCGCCCAGACCACGCCGGTGGAGCTGGCCCTGGCAGGCGATATGCCCGCCCGCTTCCAGGCCTTTGGCATCCCATCCACCTCCCTGGATACCAGCGACGTGCTGGAGATCGCCGCCGCGGCAGGTGATCTGCTATCCCAGGTGCGCGCCAGCGGACGCCCGCAGGCGCTCATCCTGCACACCTGCCGCTTCGGCCCGCACTCCAAAGGCGACGATACGCGTGACCCCGCCTGGGTGGCGCAGATGCGCCTGGAACGCGACCCGCTGACCATCCATGCCGCCCGCCTGCCAGCCGAAACCCGCCAGACCATCGAAAAGGAAACCGCTGCCGAGGTCGCCGCGGCCTTCGAACAGGCATTGAGCGACCCCTATCCGGTGCTGCCATGACCACTGACCGCATTGCCGAACTGGAAGCCATCCTCACCTCTGCGGAGGCCAGCGCCCCCGAGCGCATCGAAACGCTCAACGCCCTGGCTTTGGCGCTGCGCTTTCAAGATCTGCCGCGCTCCATCGCCCTGTGCGAGCAGGCCATCGAGCTTGCTGCCCAGCCCGGCCCAGACCAAAAGCCAAACCAGGCCGGGCGGGCGCAAAGCCTGCTGAACCTGGGCACCTTCCTCACCCAAGACGGCCAATTTGAGCGCGCCCTGAACACGCTTTCCAAAGCACAGTTGGGGTACGAGGTGCTGGGCCACCGTGAGCAAAGCGCCCGCACCCTCAGCGCCATCGGACGCGTCTATATCTACCTCAGCGACTACGCCAACGCCCTGGAGTATCACCTGCGCGCCCTGGAGATCGCCCAGCAGGTCGGCGCGGTGGAGATCGAGGCCATCAGCCTCAACAATATCGGCTACATGTACATCAGCACCGCCGAATGGGGCAAAGCCCTGGTCTACTTGCAGCAGAGCCTGACCCTGGCTGAGAACAGCGGCGACCAGCGCTCTCAGGCCGATGCCCTGGCCAATTCCTGCTACTGTTACGCCCAGGAGGGCGATTACGGCAATGCCCGCCAGGCCGGGCAGCGCGCCCTGGAGCTTTACGAGGAGATCGAGTCGCCGCAGGGCAGGTCAGAGGTGCTGATCAACCTGGGCACTACCTACCACCTCGAAGGGGACGATCTCCAGGCGCTGGAGCATTACCAGCGCGCCTTGCAGATCTCCCAAACCATCGGCGATCGCCTGGAAAACGCCCGCGGGCTGCGCCGGGTGGGCGAGGCGCACGTGCGCCTGGACCACATGGACCAGGGGCTGGAAACCCTCCAGCAGGCCCTGGAACTGGCCCAGCAGGTGCAGTCCACCCAGGAAGAGATGGACTGCCATTTTGCCCTGGCCAATGCCTACCGCCTGATCAGCAACTTCGCCTATGCCTTAATGCACTACGAGCAGTACCACGCCCTGACGGCGGCGATCTTCAACGAGGGCGCCGACCGCCGCCTCAAGATGATCGAGGTGGGCTACCGTTCCGATACCGCCCTGCGCCAGGCCGAGACCTTCCGCCTCTCCAACCTGGCGCTGCAGCAAGAGATCACCGAACGCCTGCAGGCCGAGAAAGCGCTCAAAGATGCCAATGAGCAGTTGGAGCAAGAGATTGCCGAACGTGAGCGCCTGATCAGCGATTTGAACGCCTTTGCCTATATGGTGGCGCACGACCTGAAAAACCCGATCAATGCCGTGATGGGCTACGCCTCGCTGCTGAATATGCGCCTGCGCTCCACGGCAGATATCCAGGTTCTGAACTACCTGGAGATCATTGGCCAGACCGGCGTACGCATGAACCGCATCATTGAAGAGCTGCTGCTGCTGGCCAGCCTGCGCCAGCAGAGCGTGGAGCCCACCCCGGTAGATATGGCCGCGGTGATGAGCGAGGTAGAAAGCCGCCTGGCGCTGATGCTCGAGCAGTACAAAGCGTGCCTCATCAAACCGGAGCAGTGGCCGGCCGCGCTGGGCTATGCCCCCTGGATCGAAGAGGTGTGGGCCAATTACATCACCAATGCGCTCAAGTACGGCGGCACCCCGCCCGAGGTGCGTCTGGGCGCATGGCAGATGAACAACGGCTTTGTGCGCTTTTGGGTGCAGGACAACGGCGACGGCATCCGCACGGAAGAGCAGCCGCGCCTGTTCAACGCCTTCACCCGCCTGGAGCAGGCGCGCGCCCGTGGCCACGGGCTGGGGCTGTCCATTGTCAAGCGCATCGTCGAGCGCCTCAACGGCGAGGTCGGCATAGCCAGCCCCGGCCTGCCCGGCCAGGGCAGCACCTTTTTCTTCACCCTGCCGGGAGTGCCTGAGGCGTGAGTGGTTCGTAGTGACGACTTTAGTCGTCATAACGACTGAAGTCGTTACTACGAGGAAAGATCGTTTATTTTCAAAGGAGCAAGTCTATGGACTACCAGGAATACCAGAACCGCATCCAACGCGGCGCCCAGATGTTTGAAAGCGGCAACTATGCCGCCGCCCTGGAAATATTCACCGCCCTGGTCAACAGCGATATTTCCGATATCGACAAATCGCGCATGAGCCTGAACGTGGCTGCCGTCTACGAGAAGATGGACAACCAACGCGAGGCCCTGCAGTGGTATATGCGCGCCATCCAGCTCGAGAAGCCCCATGGTCGCTTCGAAGCCCAAGAATACATGGCGGTGTATCTGCTGGAGATCGGCCGCGGCCGCGATGCGCTGAAGATCTACGAGAGCCTGCTGCCCTCCCCGCACCTCACCGAAGAGGACAAGAAGCGCTTGCGCGCCAAGGCGCAGGAACTGCGCGACGAGCTGAATAAGCCCACTTACCAGCGCCCCGGTGCGCCCGAATCCTGATCCATGACCACTGTGCTGGAGGCTTTGAACCAGGCCCTGCACCAGGCCTTTGCCGCGGATGAACGCGTCTGCCTGCTGGGCGAAGATGTGCTCGACCCCTACGGCGGGGCCTTCCGGGTCAGCCGCGGGCTTTCCGCAGCCTACCCCGACCGCGTGCTGACCACACCCATCTCCGAGGCGGGCATCGTCGGCGCGGCGGCGGGCATGGCCTTGCGCGGCCTGCGCCCGGTGGTGGAGATCATGTTTGGCGATTTCCTGACCCTGGCCGCCGATCAGATCATCAACCACCTGTCCAAATTCCAGTGGATGTACAACGACCAGGTGCGCCTGCCCATGGTCATCCGCACGCCCATGGGCGGGCGGCGCGGCTACGGCCCCACCCACAGCCAGACGCTGGAAAAGCATTTCCTGGGCGTGCCAGGGCTGCGCGTTTTAGCCCCCGCCGCCCTGGGCGACCCCGGCGGGCTGCTGCGGGAGGCCATCTTGCACACCGACCAGCCGGTGCTGTTCATTGAAAACAAACTGCTCTATCTGGCCGCGGTGCAAACCGCCGACTCCCTGAGCGAATTTGACCTGCAAGCCAGCCCCGGCCCGGCGTACAGCCTGCGCCTGCGCGGCGCCCCCGCCCCCACCCTGACCCTGGCAGCCTACGGCTACATGGCCGAATTGGCCCGCCAGGCCATGCTGCGCCTGGCTTACGAGCACGAGGTCTTCGCCGAACTGGTCGTGCTGACCCAGTTAGCCCCCTTCGACTTGCAGCCCGTGCTGGAATCCGCCGGGCGCAGCGGGCGCCTGCTGACATTGGAAGAAGGCGGGCTGACCCTGGGCTGGGGGGCTGAGGTGCTGGCCCGCCTCGCCGAGACGCCCCGACTGAGCCTGCGCGCCGCCCGCCGCCTGGCTGCCGCCGACCTGCCCGTGCCCGCCTCCGGCCCGCTGGAAGAGGCCGTCTTGCCGGGCGTGGAGCAGATCATCGCCGCCGCGCGCCAGTTGACCGGCGCAGAATAGAGCCATCCATGAGTGAGACCAAAGCCATTCCTGTCCTGATCCCCCTGCTCAACCCCAACGAGCCCGAAACCGCCCTGGCCGCCCTGCACGTCCAGCCGGGGCAGCATGTTTCGCCCGGCGACCTGCTCTGCACGCTGGAGACGACCAAATCTGCCGCGGACCTGCACGCCGAAGGGGCAGGCTACATCGCCGGGCTGCAAGCCGCCCCGGGGGAATCGCTGCGCTCCGGGGAAGTGCTCTGCTACCTGGCCCCCTCGCCCGATTGGCAGCCGCCCGCCCCCACCAGGGCCGAGTCTGCCGTACCTGCCGCACCTGAGGGCATGCGCATCACCCAGCCGGCCCTGCTCCTGGCTCAGCGCCACAGCCTGAACCTCAACTCCCTGCCCAGCGGGGTGCTGGTGACCGAGAAGCTGGTGCAGGAGCTGCTCACCCAGCAGGCTGAGCCGGAAAGCCCCCTGGACCCTGCCGCCATCATCGTTTACGGCGGCGGCGGGCACGGTAAAACGCTGATCGACCTGCTGCGCACCCTGGGCGGCGAGGATATCCGCGGCGTGGTGGATGACGGCATCCCACGCGGCGAGCGCATCCTGGGCGTGCCGGTGCTGGGCGGAGCCAAGATCCTGCCCTTCCTGCGCAAGCAGGGCGTAGGCCGGGCGGTCAACGCGGTGGGGGGCATCGGCAATCTGGCGATACGGATCAAGGTCTTCCAAACGTTGAAGCAGGCTGGCTTCACCTGCCCGGCGGTGGTGCATCCCTGCGCCTGGGTCGAACCCAGCGCCAGCCTGGCGGAGGGCGTGCAGGTCTTCCCGCATGCCTACGTGGGCAGCGCCGCCCAGGTCGGTTTTGGCGTCATCGTCAACACCGGCGCCATCGTCTCGCACGACTGCGTGATTGGCGATTACACCAACCTCTCGCCGGGCGCCATCCTGGCGGGAGAGGTGCAGGTGGGCGAAGGCGCGCTGATCGGCATGGGCGTAACGGTCAACCTGCGCGTGCGTATCGGCCGCGGGGCGCGCATCGGCAACGGCGCTACCATCAAAGCCGACCTGCCCGAGGGCGGGGTGGTGCGCGCCGGGACGATCTGGCCGGCCTGAGGCTTATCCCAACATGCCGCCCATCTTGAACAACCTTTTCCTGGCAGGGCTGTGGGCCGCCGCCTGCGGCCTGGGCCTGGCAACCCTGGCGGGCTTCCTGGGCCGCCGCTGGTGGCGCTTCGAGCAGTTCTGCCACTTCCGTTTGCAGTACGCCGTGCTGCTGACCCTGCTGGGGCTGATCTTCCTCGCCGCAGGCGAGACCGCCGGGGCGCTGTTCAGCAAACTGCTGGCGCTGCTCAACCTGGCGTTCATCCTGCCTGTTTATGTCCCGCGAAATCGCGAAAAACGGATGCAGTGCGTGGCGAAGCCACGCACTGCATCCGTTTTTCGTATGCTCCACGCCAATGTGCTGGGCGAGAACGATCACTACCAGCGTCTGATCGACCTCGTCCGGGACGAGAGCCCGGATATCATCACGCTGGCTGAGCCGCACGGCGCCTGGATGAGCGCCCTCCTGCCAGCCTTCAGCCCGGCTTACCCGCACCACCGTTACGAAGCCTTCGAAGATAATTACGGCATTGCCGTGTTCAGCCGCCTGCCCTTCACCCGCGCCGAGACGCACGGATTTGGCCCGGCGCGCCTGCCCACGCTGGTGATCAGCGTAGAGTTGGCCGGCCAGCCGCTGACCCTCATCGCCACCCACCCGCCCCCGCCCAAGAGCGCCCTGGAGACGATCCAGCGTGACCGGCAGATGCAAGAGATCGCCCAATTTGCCGCCGCCCAGCCCGGCCCCCTGCTGCTGGCTGGCGACCTGAACATGAGCTCCTGGTCTTACGCCTTTGGCGACCTGCTGCGCCACAGCCGCCTGCGTGACAGCCGCCAGGGGATTGGCCTGCAGCCCTCCTGGCCTGCCCAGCGGCCCTGGTTCCTCATCCCCCTGGACCACATCCTGCACACGCCCGATATCGTCATCCACCGCCGCCGCATCGGCCCGGACATCGGCTCCGACCACCTGCCCGTGCTGGTGGATTTTATGTTCCGAAATTGAGTGTACGCAGCGGGCTTTGCCCGCTGCGTACACTCAATTTCGGTGTCTAGTCCCCCCTCCCCCATCCTGAACTTGGATGGGGGAGGGCCGGGGAGGGGGTCCGGGGCCGGGTGATGTGATAGAATCACCCCATGACACGCAAACCTATCCCCCTCTATCAAGTTGACTCGTTCACCACTGCGCCCTTCGCCGGCAACCCCGCCGGGGTGTGCCTGCTGCCCGGGCCCGCCGACCCGGCCTGGATGCAGAACGTGGCCCGCGAGATGAACCTCTCCGAGACGGCCTTCCTGGTACGCCGGGAAGATGGCTTTGACCTGCGCTGGTTCACGCCGCTGGTAGAAGTGGACCTGTGCGGGCACGGCACGCTGGCCTCAGCGCACACGCTGTGGGAGAGCAAGACCCTGCCGCCCGGCGAAGCCGCCCGCTTCCACACCCGTTCCGGCCTGCTCACCTGCACCCGCCGCAACGACTGGATCGAAATGGATTTTCCCGCCGCGCCTGCCCAAACCATCCCACCCCTGACCGGCCTGGCAGAGGCCCTGGGTGCGCCCTTCAAGTACGTTGGCGCCAACCAGTTTGACTACCTGGTGGAGGTCGACTCTGAGGAGACAGTGCGCGCCCTGCGGCCGGATTTCCCCCGCCTCAAGACCCTGGGCGTGCGCGGCGTGATGGTCACCGCCCTGGCCACCAGCCCGGAATTCGATTTCGTCTCGCGCTTCTTCGCCCCTGGCGCGGGCATTGACGAAGACCCGGTCACCGGCTCGGCGCACTGCTGCCTGGCGCCCTACTGGAGCCTGGTGCTGAACAAGCGCGAGTTCACCGCTTACCAGGCCTCGGCCCGCGGCGGGATCGTCAAGGCGCGCCTGCAGGGCAGCCGGGTGATCCTCAGCGGCCAGGCCGTGACCGTGTTCCACGCCCAACTGCTGGCCTGAGCGCCTCGTCGTGACCACTTTACACCTAGCGACTACCAGCCCTCGTAGGTGCGACTTTAGTCGCTAGGTGTAACGACTGAAGTCGTTACTACGAGGAAAAGCACTTATTTTCACGGGAGCATCCCATGTCGAACCCACCCACATTCCCCATCCCCATGTCTTCCCCCGATCTGAGCGAGGCCGAGCGCCTGGCCGTGGCCGCGGTGATGAACACCACCATGCTCAGCATGGGCCAAGAGATCACCGCCTTCGAGCAGGCCTTCCAGTCCCTCACCGGCCTGCCGCATGCCATCGCCGTGAACTCGGGCACCGCCGGGCTGCACCTGTGCGTGCGCGCCGCCGGCATCGCCGATGGCGACCTGGCCATCACCACACCCTTCTCGTTTGTCGCCTCCACCAATGTGCTCCTGTTTGAGCGCGCCGTGCCGGTCTTCGTGGATGTGGAGCCCTGCACGGGCAACATCGACCCGGCCCTGGTGCGCCAGGCCGCCGCCGACCTGATGCAGGGCGGGCAGGCTGCCAAACGCTGGCTGCCGCGCCGCGGCGTTTCGGCGGACGCCCGCCTGAAGGCCCTCCTGCCGGTGGATGTCTTCGGCCAACCCGCCGACCTGGAGCCCATCCTCGCCACCGCCCGCCAGCACGGCCTCAAGCTGATCGAGGATTCCTGCGAGGCGCTGGGGGCCGTCCACAAAGGCCGCCCTGCCGGGGCCTGGGGCGATTACGGCGTTTTCGCCTTCTACCCCAACAAACAGATCACCACCGGCGAGGGCGGCTTGATCGTCACCGCGGATGACGAGGCGGCGGGCTTCATGCGCGCCCTGCGCAACCAGGGCCGCGCCCCCGGCGATACCTGGCTCTCGCACACCCACCTGGGCTACAACTACCGCCTGGACGAACTGAGCGCTGCCATTGGCCGGGTGCAGATGTCCCGCCTGGAGCAGTTGATGGCGCGCCGCGCCGCCGTGGCTGACGCCTATGCGCAGCGCATCGCCGAGATCCCCGGCGTGGAGGCCCCCTACGTCAGCCCAGATACCACGCGCATGTCCTGGTTCGTCTACGTGGTGCGCTTTGCCCCCGAGATCGACCGCGACGCCGTGGCCAAAGCCCTGGGAGCGCGCGGCATCCCGGCGCGGCCCTACTTCCTGCCCATCCATTTGCAGCCCTACATGGTCGAGCGCTTTGGCTACCAGCCCGGCGATTTCCCCGTCACCGAAGACCTGGGCCGCCGCGGCCTGGCCCTGCCCTTCTCCGGCGTGATGCCGGAGGCGCAGGTCGAGGCCGTCTGCCGGGCGCTCGCTGAAGTATTATGAAGAAAATACTTCACCTGCGCCTTGTTCACCCCACCCCCTACCCCCGCCCCTTGAGGGGCGGGGGAATAATATTGCAATGGGAATTTTTGGGCTTTGCCCAAAAATTCCCATTGCAATAATTTTTTACTCAGGAGAATGCACTCATGAAACTCAACCCCGCCATGTGGCGTAAAGCCCTGCAAATCATCCCCCACGTCTCGAAAGAAGAATGGCAGGCGCTGGATATCCTCTCGCGCTGGCTGATCGCCACGCGCGCCGCCGTGCTGATCATGACCTTCCTCTCCGCCGTGCTGGCGGGCATCTTCGCCTTCCGCGCCGGGCTGTTCGATTTTTGGGCCTGGCTGCTGGTGGCGCTGGGGCTGGTGCTGGCGCACGCCACCAACAACCTGCTCAACGATTACACCGATTTCGTGCGCGGCGTGGACAAAGATAACTACTACCGCGCCCAATATGGCCCGCAGCCGCTGGTGCACGGACTGCTGACCAAGCGCGGCCTGCTCACCTATGCCGCCGTCACCGGGGCCGCCGCCCTGCTCACCGGCCTGGCGCTGGTGTTAATGAAGGGCCCCATGGTGCTGCTGCTGCTGGCCGCGGGGGCCTTCTTCGTGCTCTTTTACACCTGGCCGCTCAAATACATCGCCCTGGGCGAGATTGCCGTGCTGGTGGTGTGGGGTCCGCTGATGATCGGCGGCGGCTATTACACCATCACCGGCGCCTGGGATTGGAACGTGGTGCTCGCCAGCCTGCCCTACGCCCTGGGCGTCACCGGTGTGATCTTTGGCAAGCACATCGACAAATTCGAGATGGACAAAGAGCGCCGCATCCACACCCTGCCCGTAGTGCTGGGCGAGAAGCTTTCCCGCGGCATCGTGGTGGGCATGTTCGTCTTGCAGTACCTGCTGACCTTTTACCTGGTGGCGGTGGGTTTCTACACCCCGGTGATGGCGGGCGTGATCCTGGCCTTCCCCTCGCTCTACCGCATCCTGCCCCTCTTCCGCCTCCCCAAGCCCGCCGAAAAGCCGGCAGGCTTCCCCGACGTGTGGCCCAATTACTTCGTCGCCGCGGGCTTCTACCACAACCGCTCGTTCGGGATCGTGTTCATCCTGCTGTTGATCGTGGATACCGTGCTGAAGTTGGTCGCCGGCTAGAAGACGATATCTTCCTTGCCTGCCAGCCGGTCCTGGATGTGTTGGATGACGATATCCAGGTGGCCAGGCTTGTGCACGAAGTCCAGGTCGTCGCTGCGGATGGTCAGCACCGGGCAGATATCAAACGACTTCATCCAATCATCGTAATAGGATTCGAGCAGGGTCAGGTAAGCCGCGTCGATGCCGCTTTCGATGTCGCGGCCGCGGTTGTGGATGCGTCCCATCAGCACCGAGGCCGGGGCGCGCAGGTAGATCAGCAGGTCCGGCGCGGGCAGGGTCTGCACCAGCAGATCGAACACCCGGCGGTAGGCACGGTAATCGCGCTCGCTCAGGTTGCCCATGTGGTGCAGGGCGCGGGCGAAGATGAACGCATCCTCGTAGATGCTGCGGTCGAGGATGGCCGACTGCGGGCCGCGCGCCAGTTCCAGGTACTGCTGGGCGCGGTGCCCCAGGAAGAACACCTGCAAGTGGAACGACCAGACGCGCATATCGGCGTAGAAATCGGGCAGGTAGGGGTTATCTGCCACCGATTCGAAGGCCGTTTGCCAGCCCAGCCGCTCGCCCAGCCGCTCAGTGAGCGAAGTCTTGCCCGCGCCGATGTTCCCTGCCACCACCACCAATCGCTTTGCCATTGCCGTCTCCTTGTGTGGGTATTTGGGTCGGTTAAAAGTATATCACGGGCGGTGTTTTCCCGCCTTTTCTTCCCCCCGTTCACTCCACCCCCTCCCCCATTTTCAAAAACCGAAAATGGGGGAGGGCCGGGGAGGGGGTCTGATGGGGCCAGGAGAAAGGACGAGAGTAAACAGATTCCTGTGCTAGAATCAAGCCAACCTCGGGAGGCAAAGCCAGATGAAAATTCGCCCAACCCTGCTCGCGCTGATCCTGATCCTCGCCCTGACCGCCTGCACCCAGCCCACCGCCGCGCCCAGCGCTCCCCCGCCGCCCTCGCCCACCGACCGCGCCACCTTCACCCCCACGCCCGTGCCGCCGACGGAAACAGCCACCCCCAGCCCCACGGCAACCGTTACCGCTTCCCCCACGCCGACCCTGACGCCCACCGCCACCTTCACCCCGCGGCCGCAGCACCCCCCGCTGATCACTTTCACCATGGAGCAAAACGGCGTGCCCAGCATCTATGCCATCGCTCCCGATGGCTCCGGGCTGACGCAGTTAGCCGCGGATGTGTCTCTATACAACTACAACGGGCCACTCTGGTCACCGGATGGACAGAACATCGCCTTTCTGAGCGGAGCAAGCTGGGATACAGGCCGTGTGAACATCCTGAACTACGCAACGGGCGAGACCCGGCAGGTGGATTTCGATAGAGTGAGTTACTTTACCTGGTCGCCGGACGGGCAGCAGATCGCCTTCACTACCTATACGGAAGAAGATGCATTGTTTTACCCCATTATTCTGGTTTCGCTGTCAGATCTCAGGCTGAATAAGCTGTATGACATGCCAACAACGCAAATCATCACATCATTAGATTGGTCTCCGCAAGGCCAATCCATTTTGGGCAGATGGCACGCTCATCGCGGTTGGATAACATGCCCGTGTCTTTTCTCACTATCAGGCGAATATATCACCATCGATAACAGAGGCTTGGATGTGCTTGATGCTTCCTGGAGTCCAACTGGAGAGCAGTTCGTTTTCACGGGGAACTATTATCTTGAAGAAGAGAAATACCAAACCTGGCTGGTTTCTGCAGATGGAACTCAGGGCCAGTTGATCATAGAAGACACCTATATAGAAAGTATTGATTGGTCGCCGGACGGGAGCATGCTGGTTTACAGCAATTACTCATATTGGCGGGAAGGGGTAGGGGTTTCCTATGAATCTCAGCTATCCGGAGTGTACGTGTATTTCTTGGATACAGGAACCACGATAGAGATCGTACCGCTGGAGGATTTTGCATTGTCCCCGGTCTTCTCACCGGACAGCGCCTATCTGGTCTACCTGACCGCCACTCAGGATGTGGAAAACACGGGCTATGCGCTCAATGTGTATTCCTTTGCCACCGGCACCTCCACCCAGATCGTCCCGGCATACGTCAGCAACGATCCACCAACCTGGCGGCCTTGACCCCCTCCCAACCTCCCCCAAAATTCCAAGAGCGAATTTTGGGGGAGGGGCACACTCGCCGCTCCGACCCCCCTCCCCCATTTTCGGTTTTTGAAAATGGGGGAGGGCCGGGGAGGGGGTCGTGAAACCCGGAAATGCGGTAAAATGAGAGAACACGCCCGGAACCTTCTGCCGCTCTGCAGCGTTCTATTTTCATCACTTTTATCTTAGAAAGGATCGCCCCTCATGAAAACCTATTTCCGCACCCTCCCTGTACTGATCCTCGCCCTGGCCCTGGTGCTGAGCTCCTGCAGCCTGCCCGCCCAGGAGACTGCCGCCCCCACGCTGGATATCGACATCCAGTACACCCAGGCGGCCCAAACCGTCATCGCCCAGCTGACCCTGCAGGCTGCCCCGTCCACCCCCTCGGACGTGCAGAACACCCCCACCGAGCCGGGCACCGAAGGCCAGACGCCCGCTGCCCCCAGCGACACCCCCTTCCCCAGCGAGACGCCTCAGCCCAGCCAGACACCCCCGCCCACCCCCACCCTCACCGCCACCGCCTGCGTCGACAAGGTCGAGTTCGTCGAGGATGTCACCATCCCCGATGACTCCGTCGTCACCCCCGGGCAAACTTTCATCAAGATCTGGCGGCTGCGCAATGCCGGCACCTGCACCTGGACCAAGGAATACGACCTGCTGTTCGTCGAAGGCGAGCAGATGGGCGCCCCCGCCGCCCAGGCCCTCACCGCCGATGTGCCTCCCGGCACCACCGTAGACCTATCCATCTCGTTCAAGGCCCCCGGCGTCACCGGCACCTACCGCAGCGATTGGATCCTGCGCAATGCCAAAGATGTCAACTTCGGCCTGGGCACCAAAGGCGACCAGACCTTCTACGTGCGCGTCAAGGTTGAAGAGGGCGAGGGCGGCCTGAACCTGGGCAACCCCGATTGGCGCGACAACTTCGACGGCGGCGTGTACTGGTACCTGCTGGATACCGACAACACCCTCTTCGAGATGGAAGACGGTCACCTGATCATGACCTCCAGCGAAACCGGCGGAGCCGACGAATGGGGCCTCTCCAACCAGCCCAGCATGGAAGATTACTACCTCGAGCTGACCTTCAAGACCGGCGAGACCTGCTCGGGCCTGGACCGCTACGGCGTGCTGGTGCGCGCCGAGAAGCCCACCGAAGGCTATGTCTTCGGCTTCTCTTGCGATGGCCGCTACCGCCTGTACGCCTGGGACGGCGAGAACTACACCGGCCTGCAAGAATGGAAATCCTCCGCGCACATCCTGGCTGGCCCCAACCAGACCAACAAACTGGGCATCTGGCTGGAGGGCGATACCATCCGCCTGTATGCCAACGGCAAACTGCTGGCTGAGTTGGAAGACGACTCCTTCAGCGAAGGCCGCTTTGGCGTCTTCATCAGTTCCGCCCAGACCAAAGACCTGGTGATCTACGTAGAAGAAGCCGCCTACTGGAACCTGGAAGACTGATGCCCATGCTCACCCGCCAAAAAACCGTCCTGGCAGCCCTGCTGCTGATCGTGCTGCTGTTGAGCGCCTGTGAGCGTGAGCCTGCCCTGGAAGATGGCTGGAAACGCGTCGAAAGCCAAACCCTGGGCCTCTCCGTGGCCATCCCCGAGGCTTGGGTGGTCTCCTTTGTCGAGGGCGCCATGTACCTGGGCAGTACCCAGGCTGCCATGGACAGCCAGGATTTCCAGGGCGAGGCCGCTGTTTCCATCACCCCCGCCGCACTGAGCGACTTGAAAGACGCCTCCACCCCCGAGGAGATCGTGGATACCTTCATGATCCCCTTTAACAACGCTGTGGGGAACCTGGTGGTGACGCAAGATATCACCAGCACCACCCTGCAGGGCTACCCCGCCGCCTTCACCGCCTTCAGCGGCCTGATCGACCAGAACCAGGCTGCTTATACCCTGACGGCTGCGGTGATCGAAAAAGATCAGAGCGCCCTGATGATCTTCACCGTGGATGGCAGCCCGGATGGGCACTTCGCCGATGCCCTGGCCGCCATCGTGGCAAGCATTACATTGAAGTAATGCCCGCCCCATTGGGTTCACCCCACCCCCAACCCCCTCCCCGCAATGAGGGGAGGGGGCTTTTATTCCGAAAAACAGGGTTTTTTCGGTTATTTCCCCTTCCCCCGTTTCGGGGGAAGGGGGAGGGGATGGGGGTCAATCCAGGCTCAGATCGCGCCCGCGCTTCTTCAGCCATGCCCGCTGCACCTTGTACCCCGGCATGACCGCCGCCACCGCCGCCCAAAACGCCGGCGAGTGGTTGGGGTGCTTCAGGTGGCACAACTCATGCACCACCACGTAATCGATGGCCTCTGGGGGCGCCATCACCAGCCGCCAGGTGAACGACAGTGTGCCGCGGCTGCTGCACGAGCCCCAGCGCGTGCGCGCCGAAGACAGGCGAATTTTCTTGCCGCGCAGGCCGGTCAGCCCGGCAAAATGCGCCACCCGTTCTTCGATCAGCGGGCGGGCCTGCGCTCGGTACCAGGCCTCGAAGGCCTCACAGGCGCGCGGCTGGGCTGCCCGCGCCAGGCGAAACTCCCCCTCCAGGCTCAGCGCCGGTCTTTTTTGCTCCACGATCACAAGGGGGTACTGCTGCCCCAGGTACCAGAAACTCTCGCCTGCGGCAAACTGGTGCGGCGGGCGGTAATTCTTGCGCACCAGCGCCTGCCGAGAGCGCACCCAATCGCTATGACTGCTCACAAAGGCATCGATCTGCGCCTGGGGGAAGCGCAGCGGCGCGCGCACCACCAGCCGCCCATCCCGCTCGACCACCAGGGCCACCGTCTTGCGCCGGGTGCGGATCACCACATCAATGACGATCTCTGCCAGGGGCATCACCCATCCCCGCTTGGGTCTTCGTTGCCGGTGAATTCCTCGGCAGTAGCCTGCCCCGGCTGGCTGATCCCCTCGCGGCGCAGCGTCTTCCACATGGTCAGCGCCAGGATCTTGATATCCAGGCCCAGCGACCAATTATCCACGTACCACACATCCAGGCGGAATTTTTCCTGCCAGGTGAGCGCATTGCGGCCGTTGATCTGCGCCCAACCGGTGATGCCGGGCAGCATGTGGTGGCGGCGAGCTTGCTCCGCCGAATAGCGCTCCAGGTACTGCGGCAGCAGCGGGCGCGGCCCCACCAGGCTCATCTCGCCGCGCAGCACATTGATCACCTCGGGCAGCTCGTCCAGGCTGAACGCGCGCAGGAAGCGCCCCACGCGGGTCAGGCGCTGCGCGTCGGGCAGCAGGTTGCCCTGGGCGTCGCAGGCGTTGGTCATGGAACGGAACTTGAAGATCGGGAAGAGCCGCTCCCCATAGCCTGGGCGCAGCTGGCTGAAGATCACCGGCCAGCCGTGCGCAATCCACACTGCCAAAGCCAGGGCCAGTAGCAGTGGCGAGATCACGATCAAGCCGGGGATGGTCAGCGCCAGGTCAAAGACGCGCTTGGCAAGGGGGATGGGAGGCAAGGTCT
Source organism: Anaerolineales bacterium UBA6092 (assembly GCA_002428565.1). GTDB lineage: Bacteria > Chloroflexota > Anaerolineae > Anaerolineales > UBA4823 > UBA6092. The sequence continues at coordinate 18,852 of DIXA01000033.1, forward strand.
GCGGATCCATAACGCTTTCCAGTGTATCCCACTTTCACCGCCATGTCAAAGTGAGAGGAAAGAAAAACGACAGAGAGCGGCGTTGCAGCGCCGCTCTCTGTCGTTTTTCTTTATATCCGCTACATCGGTTTTTCAACCTGGCGGATGACCATGACCACCTTGCCCTGGATCTTGACCGTCTTGGGGTCGTCAATGTAGATCGGGCCCATGTTCGGGTTGGCTGGCTGCAGGCGCACGCGCCCGCCCTCCAGGAAGAAATACTTCAGGCTGGTCTCTTCCTTGTCGCTCAGCCATACTGCCACCATTTCGCCGTTGCGGGCCTGTTTGGCAGGCTTCATGATCACGATATCGCCGTCGAAGATCATGGCGTCGATCATCGAATCACCGCGCACTTCCAGGGCGAAAAGCTCGTTGGCCTTCTCGCGGGCGGGGAGCATATTGCGCGCCACATCCACCATGTGTTCCGCATCCATGTAGGAAAAATCGGTCGAGGGGATGGGAACTGGCTCGCTGGCGAAGATACGCCCCACAATGGGAATGCGCATCAGCTCGTTGGGCGCCCCATTCAACAGGCGGATGCCGCGCGAGACTTGCCGGGATCGCTCAATGAAGCCTAACGTCTCCAGCCGCTCCAGGTAGTAGTTCACCACCGAGGTAGATGAGAACTTGCCTTTTTCCTGGATATCCCGGATGGAGGGGGGAAAACCCATATTTTCTTGGTAGTCGCGCAGGATCTCCAAAACCTTCTTTTGCGGTTCGGTTAGGGTTGCGCTTTTCCGTCGGCCCATCATCATCTCACACCTCCTGTGCAAACAAGCAATACCGCCCGTTTGTTCTATTTATATTGATAATAATACCCGAACATGTGTTCGATGTCAAGAGGAATTTATGCGATTAAATGCCGAAAATAGGGTAAAATCATGCATAGATGAACCACCCTGCTGTACTTGGATGGGAACCAAAGACGCTGTTCCGGCGTCTTATAAACTTAAGGAACCTTCTTATGACTGACAAAGAGAGCGCCCAAAGCGTGATTGAAGCACACCGAAAGAGGCAACAAATGGGACAAAAAGCCCCCCTCCTGATCATGATTATCGCAGGTCTACTATTGGTTGTTGGAGCGGCAGCGCTGATCTTCTGGCTGCTGCGCCCAGGTGACCAGCCGCTCATCCCGCCCAAAACCACGGATACGGCTACCCCCACCAACACAGCCACACCGACCAACACCCCCATCCCCACCGAGACGCCCACCGAGACATCCACCCCGGCGCCCACGGACACCCCCGTCCCCAGCGAAACCCCCACCCCCACGGGCCCCTTCCTGTACACAGTGCAGGAAAATGACACACTGCTGGTCATCGCCGAAAAATTTGGCGTCGCCTGGCAAACTATCCTGGCCCTCAACCCCGGCACCATCGACCCGGTGACGCAGATCATCTACGTGGGCCAGCAAATCTTGATCCCTGCACCCAACACGGAGCTGCCCACCGCTACGCCGGTGCCCACCGGCCTGGCCTCCGGCACCATCATCGAATATACCGTGGTATCAGGCGATACCCTGTATGCGATTGCTGAGCGCTTCAACAGCACCGCCGAAGAGATTGTCAAGAAGAACCCGGACCTGCTCACCGCCGTCACCGACCCGTTGTACGTGGGCTGGATCCTGAAGATCCCGGTCAACCTGGTGACCCCCGTGCCCACTGCCACACAGGGCACGGTGTATCCCACCTACGCTGTGCCGAGCAGCACACCCACACCATAAACTGGCTTAAATACCGAAAAAGAGTAGGATGCGGCGCTCTTTGCCGCATCCTACTCTTTTTCGGTATCTCCCCCCTTCCCAGCGGGAAGGGAGGCAGGGGGGATGGGAGAAAAGGGTGATTAGGCCAATTCGGCCAATATCTCCGCCGAACTGGCCACCAACCCCGGGCAGTTCTCCGCCTTTTGCAGCTCGCTGCACAAGAGGCACCCGTGCCGCTCCTGGAAGGTTGCCAGGTAGGCCTGCACCTGCTGGTAGGCCAGTTCCTTTTCGGGAGAATCGCCCGGCGTGGTGAAACCATAGCGCAGACCCAACACCATGATCGCCCCGCTGACCACACCGCACAGGTCGCCGCTGCGGGCAATGCCCCCGCCAAAGGGAGAGGCGATCTTGAGGGCGATCTCCTCGGGCAGGCCCAGGTCGGGCGCAAAAGCCGTCAAAACCGATTGAGAGCAGTTATAGCCCTGCTGGAACAACTGCGTGGCGCGTTGCACCGGGTCAGACATCTAATCACTCCATTGGACGATAGTGGCCTCGCCCTGACCCACACCCACGCACAGCGTTGCCAGGCCGTAGTAGGGCCGCGGTTCTTGTGCCGCGCGCCGGCGCATCTCGTGCAGCAGGGTGGTGAGGATGCGCGCCCCCGAGCAGCCCAGCGGGTGGCCCAGGGCGATCGCCCCACCGTTGACATTGGTGATCGCATGCGGCAGGCCCAATTCCTGCATCACCGCCAGCGATTGCACGGCGAAGGCTTCATTTAACTCAATCAAGCGCACATCCCGGATGGTCAGCCCGGCGCGGCGCAGCGCCTTTTGCACTGCCCCCACCGGCCCCAGGCCCATGATGCGCGGCGGCACACCCGCCGCCGCCGAGGCCACCAGGCGCGCCATGGGCTTCAGCCCCAGCGCCTGCGCCTTCTCAGCGCTCATCAGCAGCAGCGCCGCGGCGCCGTCGTTCAGTCCCGAGGCGTTCCCTGCAGTGACGCTGCCATCTTTGCGGAAGGCCGGACGCAGTTTGGCCAGCGATTCCGGAGTGGTGTCGCGGCGGGGGCGCTCGTCCGTGGTCACCAGGATCGGGTCGCCTTTGCGCTGCGCGATGCTCACCGGCAGGATCTCCTCCGCCATGCGCCCGGCATCGATGGCGGCGATGGCGCGGCGGTGGCTTTCCACCGCATAGGCATCTTGCCGCTCGCGCGTCAGTTCGGGCATCTGCGCGGCGATGTTCTCCGCCGTTTCGCCCATGGCATCCGTGCCGTACAACTCCTGCATCTTGGGGTTGGGATAGCGCCAGCCCAGCGCCGTATCCCAGGTAGTCAGGTTGCCAAACGGATAACCCTGCTCGGCTTTGGGCAGGGAATAGGGTGCGCGGCTCATGCTCTCCACCCCACCGGCGATGAACACATCGCCCTCACCGGCGCGGATGGCGCGCGCCGCCTGGTTGACCGCATTCAGGCCAGAGGCGCACAGGCGGTTGATCGTCACCCCGCCCACCTCCACCGGCAGTCCCGCCAGCAGCGCAGCCATGCGGGCTACGTTGCGGTTATCCTCGCCGGCCTGGTTGGCGCAGCCCAGGTACACCTCCTCCACCAGGGCCGGGTCCAGTTGATTGCGCTCCAAGATGGCTTTCAACACCAGGGCCGCCAGATCGTCCGGGCGGACGGAGGCCAGCGCGCCGCCCAGGGCGCCGATGGGTGTGCGCACCGCATCGATAATGACAGGTTCGGGCATAACGGTTCTCCTTTTTGACCGGTTTGAACCCTGCAATTCTACCATTACCAGGCCACAAAAGCGGCAGAAAACAGGTTGTTTGCAGGCGCTTTGCGCTTGCAAACAACCTGTTTTCTGCATTTGCTAGCGTAAGTTTTGTGCAAATAGA
>DIXA01000031.1 GCA_002428565.1 Anaerolineales bacterium UBA6092
GAGGGCATCTACGACTTTCGTAATCCGATCTAACAAAAACATGATTCACCCCAGATTTAATCTTTCTGGGGTGAATCATGTTATCCCGGCTTCTTCTCCCATCCCCCCTACGTCGAAATTGGGGCCTATGCGGGCGCTTCGCGCCCGCATAGGCCCCAATTTCGACTATTTTCCCCCGCCCCTTGAGGGGCGGGGGTAGGGGGTGGGGTGCGCTGGCAAAGCCATCGTCGGGGGGATGGAAGAGCGTACCGGCGTGAAGGGCCCGACTCAGGGTGGCGGGGGTTCTCCGCCAAGTGCAGCGATGATCTCTGGCAGCAGGCCAAACAGGTCGGGGGCCGCTTCGTTTGAGGGCGGGGGCAGGTTTTTCCAGTGAGGGCTGGCCTGCTGCTCGATCAGGTTGTTGTACCAGAGCGAATTGGCAAACAGGGGTACGCCAAGGGCGGCCCGATGCAGCTCGCGGGCGAGTGCTGCCTCCCCGGCGTCGATCAGCAGCAGGATGGCGGCCGGGCAGCCCAGGACCATGGCGAACAGGCTGTGGGTTTTCTCGGCAATGCCCAGCGCCTCGAGCAGCGCGGTGATGGCCTGCTCAGGCTGCCTTAGTCCGCGGTAAGCCAGCGCCATGCCGCCCAGGGCTGTGCCTAACTCACCGGCGTACTGCATGCTGCGGTAGTGTGAGGCGCTCTCCTGGAAGAGCGGCAGCGCCTGGGCCGGCTGACCCTGGGCCAGCGCGGTCCAGCCCAGGCCGGCCAGCGAAAAGGCTTCCTCGCGCCGGTAGCCGCACTGGCGGGCGACCTGCAGTGCGCCGTTCAATTGGGCAGCGGCAGTGGCGGTGTTCCCCAGGTGCAGCTGGGAGATGCCAAGGGCCCCTGTGCCAAAGGTTAACTCCCAATGGTAGCCGTATTCTTGCAAGAGCGGCAGGCAGGCCTGCAGCTGGCCGCGTGCTTTGGCATACTGCCCCCTCCAGGCCAGCATTGTGCCGCCGTGAAGCTGGCTCTGCGCCAGTCCAGCGCGGTCGCCGGCAGCCTGGAAATGATCGGCGGCCTGGTTTACCAGGCGCTCGCCGGCCTGGATATCGCCGATGATGAGGTAGGAATAGGCCAGGTTATACATCGCACTGGCGATGCTGCCCGGCTCGCCGACTTGCTGGTTCAGGGCCAAGCATTGCTGATGCAGGGGGATGGCGGCCTTGGGGCCGTGCAGGCGGTTGGTCGTCTCGCTGACCAGGCGCAGGGCTTGCCCCGCCCACCAGGGATCACCGGCTTCTAAAAAGAGGTCTATGCTCTGCTGACAGGCCTGCAGGCGTACAGGCAGGTTTGACTCAACCAGGGCCTGCTCGAACAGCAGCAGGGCGCGGTCGCGCAATTCCACCTGGCCATCTGCCTCGGCTTGCAAGAGCCGTTCCTGGGCCCGGCGGCACAGCGCTTCGGCCTCCTGGGTCTGGCCCAGCAGGTAGGTGAAGCGGGCTTGCCAGGTAGCCAGCCGGACTGCCAGGCCGGGACCGCAAGCGTCTTGCAGGGCCGCCGCGCAGGCCTCCTGCCCGGCAGTATAGCGCAGGCGCTGTAAACAGTAGATGCCCAGGCTTTCCAGCGCCCCGGCGAGCAGGCTTTCCGGCCCGTGGGCCGCGGCCCAGCGCCAGGCGGCCTGGATTTCTTCAAACTCCTCGTCCAGGCTTTGCAGGGCTTGGCGCTGGCGGGCGCTCTTGAGGTGGCGTTCCTGTTCGCCGGTGGCCTGGAGGAAGAAGGCGCTGTGGCGCTGGCGGGCAGCCTGCTCAACCTCAGGGCGGGCGGTGAGCTGTTCGCTGAGGTATTGGTGCACCAGGTCGTGGGTGCGATAGCGATTCTCGCTGTTGATATGCAGCATGGATTTGTCGACCAGGGCGCGCAGGTGGGCGGGTTGGGCCTGGGATATGGCCTGGGCGGCTTCCGGTGAAAAGGTGCCGTGAAAGACAGCAATGTTGCAGAGCACCTGCTGCTCTATCTTCCCCAGCAGCTGCCAGGAATGGTTCAGCGTGGCGCGCAGGCTGCGCTGGCGCTCGGGCACGTCGCTCCAATCGGAGGCCAGGAAATCCAGGCTGCGCTCGATCTGCGCAGCGATCTCTGCCGGGGGCACGGTCTCCAGCCAACTGGATGCCAGGATGATGCCCAGGGGCATGCCGGAGGTGAGGCGGCAGATGCGCCCCACGTGCGGTAGATCCAGGTGGGTGATGGCGTAATCGGGGCGCACCCGGCGGGCAGCCGATTGGAATAGCTCCACCGCAGCATACTGCTGGACGGCCTGCTCCGGGTCGCTGAGGCAGTCTTCGACGGGATAGGGCAGGCTGTCGAGGGGGAAGACCTGCTCGAAGTGAACGTTGAGGCGCACGCGTGAGGTGGCCAGCACCTGCACTTCCGGGGCGGCCTGCAGCAGTTGGCTCATCCAACCCGAGGCGGCGGGCAGTTCTTCAAAAGAATCAAAGATGAATAACAGGCGGCGGCGTTCCAGGTAATCGAGCAGCTGCCTGCGAGGCGCGCTACGGCCTTCTTGAAAGGCGAAGCCCAGGGCTTCGGCCACGGCCGGCACCAGGGCCTCCTCTGCGGCCAGGCCAGAGAGGGAAACGAAGAAGATGCCGTCGGGGTATTCGTAGCGCAGCGTTTGGGCGGCTTGCAGCGCCAGGCGGGTTTTTCCGCTGCCGCCTGCGCCGAGAATGGTGAGCAGGCGCGTGCCAGGCTGGCGCAGCAGGGCGGTCACTTCGGCCAGTTCTGTGCTGCGTCCGATGAAGGGGGTGAGGGGCACCGGCAGCCGGCCAGGCTGGCCAGGCGGGCTGGCCTGGGCGGTCTCCTCAGCCAGGATGCGCTGGTACAGGCTGTGGGTTTCTTTCTCAGGCTCGGCGCTCAGCTCGCTGGCCAGCAGGCGGCAGAATCCGGCGTAGCGCGCCAGGGCCTCGGAGCGCTGGCCGTTGAGCGCCAGCAGGCGCAGCAACTGGCGCTGGCTGCCCTCGCTGAACGGATCGACCTGCACCCAGCGCTGAACAAACTGCAGGGCGCGGAACAGATCGCCGCGCCCTGCATGATACTCGGAAAGGCTGGAAAGCACCTCACATAGCTGGCCGCGCAGGCGCTCGCGCTGCAGCAGCGCCCACTCCTCGAATTCCGGGCAGCCGCGCGGAGAGATTTCGGTCAGGAAATCGCCCCGGTACAGGCGCTCGCATTCCTGCAGCAGGTGGGCGCAGGAGGCGCAGGTTTGCCGGCGGGGGTGGGGGTGGCGGCGCACTTCGGCCAGCCGGCGCTCAAATTCGTGCACATCCAGGCAGTGATCGCTGAGGGGGTTGAACTGCACGGTTTGAGCGCTGGTCAGGATCCACCCGCCTGCCGGGGAGGGCTGGGCGTCCAGGTCGGTGGTGTGACCGGGGGTCTGGCCGAGGGATTGGCGCAGGTTGTAGAGCGCCTGGCTGAGGGATTGGCGGGCGCTGGCATCAGCGACCTCGGGCCAGAGCAGCCCGGCCAGTTTTTCACGCCCGTGGGCTTTGCCGCTTTCCACCGCCAGGTAAGCCAGCAGGGCGCGCGCCTTGACCGACTCCAGGCTGTGGAGCGGCTTGTCGTCCAAAGTGATTTGCATCTCTCCCAAAAGCAAGATAGAACAGCGCGGCAACTATCCCTCCAGTTGCGGCCAGGGCGAGCACCTGTCTCTACTATTATATAGAATGAAGGCGCGGATAGCAACCAGAATCGGCCAAATCTCCTTGAAATTGGTCTCAAAAAAACACTTTTTGAGACTTCTTTGAGACTTTTTTGAGACCTGTTTGGTACAACGATATTAAAAGCAGATGATGGAGGCTGAAACGATGATGCGTGAAGAATACCGGTCTTATCTGCTGCGGCTGTGGCGGGTGCGGGGTGATGGGCGGGACTGGCGCGCCCTGCTGGAAAACGTGGAGACGGGAGAACGGCATGGCTTTGCCTCCATCGAGCTGTTGGTGGCCTTTCTGCGGGCGCTGGATGACCCGAAGACGAGCGGTGAGGCAAAGAGCGATGCGTAGGGCGGTGCAGCAGGATCTATCTTAGGTGGTTGGGCTGTTGGGAGCAGCCTGCACGCTGGGGGTGCGGGGCCAAGGGGAAACCCCGCACCCCCCTATGGGAGTGTACGCACAGGATTTATTGCAAGGCAAGCAAGGCGAAAGGAGGGCGCATGGGGAAAATCCTTACATTACTTGAAAGTCCATTGATTTGATCAGCCAATTGTACCTTCTCAAAAAGAGGGGGGAAGTCGCACCCCACTTTATTGAGATGATACGGCCAAATTTTCTATTCAAAGGATAGGAGGAAACGATGAACCGAAAAACATTTTTGACCCTGCTGGCGGCGCTGAGCCTGGCTGTGCTGGGCGCGGCGCTGGGCCTGGCTGACCTGGCCCAGGCGGCCGAGCCCCCGCCGCCGCATGTGGATGCCTGGCTCTCACCCGGAACAATGCCGCAGGCCTGGGCCGGGGCGGTGGTGCAGTGCCTGGAACAGCCGGATGTTTTCTATCGAGTGGGAGGTGTCTATGCAAACTGGGTGGACACGAACCAACTGAGCCGCTACGATGTAGTCACGAAAACCTGGACCACCCTGGTGCCGCTGCCGGATGCGCGACGCGTTGTGGCGGCAGCCTGCTACCAGGGCAAGATCTATGCCGCGGGGGGGAATGATGGAATTTACCTTTCCGATACACTCTATATCTATGATATCGCCAGCGATATCTGGAGCAGCGGCGCCAATACGCCGGATGGCGGCGTGTGGGGGGCCGTGCTGGGTGCCTGGGAGGGCAAACTGTACCTGGTGGGCGGCACGCAATCAGGCTTGCCTTATCCGCCTATCAAACGGGTGGATGTGTACGATATTGCCAGCAACACCTGGACGGAGAGTGGCGGAATGGATATGCCGACCCCGGCCAGTTTTCCAGGGTCGGTGCAGCGCGGGCAGTACCTGTATGTGGTAGGGGGCTACTCGGGCGACCTTAACGCCAACGTGGACCAGACGCAGCGCTACGATATGGCCAATGACAAATGGGAGGCCGGGCCGGCCTTTACCAGCCAGCGGGCGCGGATCGCCCTGGGCATGACCACCACGCACCTGTATGCCCTGGGTGGGGATGCCAACGGCGGGGGTGGTTTTGATGCCACCAACCTGGTGGAGGCTCTAGACCTGACGGCCTGGCCGGGCGGGGCGTGGACTGACCTGGGCGACCCGCTGCCCCAGGTGAATTCCATGCCCGCCAGCGCCTGCAGCGAGGCTGTGGAGGGAGGCGAGATATGGTCCATTGGTGGAAGATACACTCAGTATAATATTTACGATACCCTTTATTACCGCCCTGCCGAGGCATGCTTCAACTTCTACTTCGGCGACTTGCTGGAGGAGGAACTGAACGCCTCAGCCATGCCGGGCGAAACGGCCTCGTACACCTTGCGCTTGCTTAACGCTGGCGTTTTGACCGATACCTTCGATATCAGCGCCAGCGGGCTGTGGACGGTGACGGTGCCGATCACGGTCGGCCCGGTGGCGCCGGGGGTGACGGTGCCGCTGCTGGTGAGCGTGGAGGTGCCGCCCGGGGCCGCGCCGATGGATTGGGATACGGCCGTGATCACGGTCACCTCGCAGGGGGACCCCGCGGCGGAGGATACCGCCGAACTGACCACCTATGCGCAGGGCTGGTTCGATGCCGGAACAATGCCGGAGCCATGGATGGGGAATGTGGTGCAGTGCGCGGAGCAGCCAGATGTGTTCTACCGCGTGGCGGGCACAACCACTGGGAGTACGGATGTGAACCAGTTGAGCCGTTACGATGTGGTTGATGAAGAATGGGTGCCCCTGGCGAACATGCCGGTGGCGCTGCGCGCCATGGGCGTGACCTGCTACCAGGGCAAGATCTATGCTGCAGGTGGGTGGCACAACGTTGTTCTCTACAACACGCTGTATATCTACGATATCGCCAGTGACACCTGGAGCAGCGGCGCGGATATGCCGAACGCGGTATGGGGGGCAGCCCTGGGCGCCTGGGAGGGCAAACTGTACCTGGTGGGTGGAACATATTCCGGCGGTTCGCCCTGGGCGCCTACCGCTCGGGTGGATGTGTATGACATTGCCAGCAATACCTGGACGGCGGTCGGCGGGAAGCCCATGCCCACCCCGGCCTCCTTCCCCGGCCGGGTGCAGCGCGGGCCCTTCCTGTATGTGGTGGGGGGCATGTCGGGTAATCTGGCAGCCAACGTGAACAAGACGCAGCGCTACGACATGTCTACGGATACCTGGGATGCCGGGCCGGAATTTACCAGCCGGCGGGCGCTGGCGGACCTGGGCATGACCAGCACCCGCCTATATGCGATGGGCGGGGATGCCAACGGCGGGGGTGCCTTTGACGCTACCGATCTGGTGGAGGTGCTGGACCTGACGGTCTGGCCGGGTGGGGCGTGGACGGACCTGGGCGACCCGCTGCCCCAGGTCAATCTTGGCCCAGCCAGCGCCTGTACTGAGGCCATCGCTGGTGGCGAGGTGTGGGCGATCGGCGGCGCACTCAATACCTCCACGCCGTACAATACGCTCTACTACCGCCCGGCTGAGCCCTGCTTCGACTTCTACTTCGGCGACCTGCCGGAAGAAGAACTCAGCCGCGCGGGCGGGGCGGGTCTGACCACCCACTACCTGCTGGACCTGACCAACACCAGCATTCACCCCGATACCTTCGATATCATCGCCAGCGGGCTGTGGACGGTGACCGCTCCGGCGACCATCGGCCCGGTGGCGGCAGGGAACACGGTGCAGATCGCCGTGGATGTGGCCGTGCCGCCGGGGGCCGCGCTCACCGATTGGGACACGGCGCTGATCACGGTCACCTCGCGGGGGGACCCCTACGCATGGGATGCCGCCACGCTGACCACATCTGCGGACGGCTGGCAGGATGCCGGCTCCCTGGCGCAGGCCCGGGCCGGGGTGGTGGTGCAGTGCGCGGACGAGCCAGATGTGTTCTATCGCCTGGGCGGCATCCTTGCCGGGGGAGTGGACACGGATCAGTTTGACCGCTATGATGTGATTACGGATACCTGGACCACCCTGGCGAACATGCCGGCGGTGCGGCGCGAAGTGGCGGCAGCCTGCTACCAGGGCAAGATCTACGCTGCGGGCGGGTATGGCAATGGCGCATGGTACAACACGCTTTACATCTACGATATCGCCAGTAACATCTGGAGCAGCGGGGCCAACACGCTGACGCCGGTGTGGGGGGCGGCGCTGGGCGCCTGGGACGGAAAGCTCTACCTGGTGGGCGGCACGTATGGTTCCATCCCCTGGGTGCCTACGACCCGGGTGGATGTGTATGACATTGCCAGCAACACCTGGACGATAAGCGGCGGGACACCCATGCCTACGGCAGCCAGTTTCTTTGGCAGTGTGCAGCGCGGGCCGTATCTATATGTGGTGGGAGGCATGTCTGGCAATCTTGCCGCCAACGTGGACCAGACCCAGCGCTACGATATGGCCATGGATACCTGGCAGGCAGGCCCAACCTTCACCAGCCAACGGGCGCTGGTGGGCCTGGGCATGACCAGCACCAGCCTGTATGCCCTGGGCGGGGATGCCAATGGCGGGGGAGGCTTCGATGCCACCGACCTGGTGGAGGTGCTGGACCTGACGGCCTGGCCGGGTGGGGCGTGGACCGACCTGGGCGACCCTCTGCCCCAGGTCAATCTTAGCCCAGCCAGCGCCTGTACTGAGGCCATCGCTGGTGGCGAGGTGTGGGCGATCGGCGGGGCGCTCGATACCTACACACCGTACGATACGCTCTACTATCTGCCCGCCTCGCCCTGCGTGCATTACGGTGTGGACCTGCCTGCCTACGGCGAAGGCGCGGGACTGGTGGGCCAGACGATGGATTACCTGCTTACCATCACCAATACCAGCGTAGTGACGGATTACTACCAGTTGGCGTTCTCCTCCATCTGGATAGTAAACCCGCTGCCGGCCTCGCCGGTGATGGTGGGGCCGGGGCAGAGCGCCCAGGTGGCCTTTGGCGTGGAGATCCCTGCGCAGGCGCTGGATGGCGAGAGCAGCATCACCGAGGTGACAGCCACTTCGCTGAGCAACTACGCTGAGAGCGACGCCACGCAGTTCACCACCACCGCCCTGGGCTACGGGCTAGACATGGATCCCGGGCTGACGGACCGATCTGTCGCACTGGGGCAGGTCGTCACCTACACGCTGACGATCACCAATGACGGTCACCTGACCGATAGCTACGTGGTCTCAGCGGAGGGCAATGCCTGGGAGGTCACTCTCCCGGCCGAACCGGTTGCCCTGAACGTGGATGAGAGCGCCGAGGTGCTGGTGCTGGTGGCAGTGCCGCTGAGCGCCCAGCCGGACGACACCGACGCGGTGACGATCACGGTCACCTCGCAGGGCGATGCGCGGATCAGCCAGCAGGCGGTGCTGACCACCACCGCCCTGGGTTATGTAATGACCTGGGATCCTGGGATTTTGGCCCAAACCGTTCAGCCGGGGCAGGTCGTCACCTACACGCTGACCATCACCAATGCCGGCCACCTGGCGGATAGCTACGTGGTCTCGGCGGAGGGCAATGGTTGGGAGGTCACTCTCCCGGCCGCGCCAATCGCCCTGGATGTGGGTGAGGGCGCCGAGGTAGTGGTGCTGGTGACGGTGCCGCTCTGTGCCTGGCCGGGCCAGGCCGACGTGGTGACGATCACGGTCACCTCGCAGGGCGATGCGCGCGTCAGCCAGGAGGCGGTGCTGACCACCACGGCAGGGGGCTACCGGGTGGTGATCCCGATGGTGATCAAGACCTAACCCCCCTTTTGATCCCCCCCTTCCCGAAACGGGAAGGGGGGGAAATTTAACCCAAAACGGGTTGTTTGCGAGCGCTTTGCGCCTGCAAACAACCCGTTTTGGGTTAATGAACTCTATTTCTCCAACGCAGCCTGGATCTGCGTCAGGTGCTCCTCCACGTGGGTGGAGAAGTTCAGGGCGTTGAAGCCCAGCCGCCAGTACGAGCCTTTGCGGGCCAGGAAACTCTCCGGCAGGCAGGCGATCATCTCGCAGGTTTCGGCAAAGAGGCGCCTGAGCTCCTCCACCAGGTCGCTCAGGGCGGGGTAAGCGGCGACGGTGGCCTGGATGCGCATGGGCAGGTTGTCGAAGAAGCCATCGTACTGCGCCTCCTCTCCGCCGACGATCTCATACAGGTTGTTTTGCCAGCCGCGTTCTGAGTGGATCAGGTGGGCGATGGTCTCCCGGGCGCTCCACTCACCGGGGGCAGGCTGCCGGGCGGCCTCATCGTCGGTCACGCCGGCCAGGAGTTTGTCCAGGCTGGCGGCCGCCTCGCCATACACGGTGCGCAGGTGCTCGGCCAGCTCAGCGGGGGTGGCGGGGATGGGGGGAATGCGCCGACCCGAGAGTTTCATCTGGGCGGTCTTCTTCTCCGCGCCGCGGTAGAAGATCACTTCCATCACGTCTCCGGCCTTGTGCCCCGCAAGGGCCTGGCCCAGTTTGCCAAATTCGGCTGTGGGGATCGCATTGACAGAGACGATCACGTCATCCTTCTGCAGCCCGGCAGCCTGTGCGCCCATGCCGTCCACCACGCCGCCCAGGCGCACGCCTTCGGTCACTGGCACGCCCAGTTTCTGGGCGACCTCGGCGCTGAAGTCGGAGATGAGCACGCCCAGCATGGGGCGCTGGGTGATGCGCAGGTCGGGGCCCTGATCCAGCACCGCTTCGAGGTTGGGCAGGCTGACGCGCCACTCTTGCTCAAAACGGGCGGCAGTGTCGGCGGGGTCGGGGAACTGCTCCAGGCCGCGGTGCACCAGGGTCATGTGTGTGCCTGTCCCGGCGGGTTCCAGCGTGATCACCACCTCGGTGGTGGCAGGGTCGAGCCTGCCGTGCCAGGTAAAGGCCACATGTTTCTCGGCTTCCAGGTGGGTAAACACGCCGTTGGCAGAAAAACCGGAGTGCCAGCTCAGGAAGAGGTGCCCTCCAGCACGAGGGGCGGTGGTGGCTACGTCGCAGAGCCACTCGCGCAGGGCAGAGGAGTTGGTCCAGGCGCGGTAGACCAGCGCCGGGGCGGCTTTGAGGGTCATTTCGATGGTTTTGGTTTGGGTGGGTGGGTTCATTTGCATCTCCTTTGGACGGGGAATATTCCTGTGTGGTGTACCTGATGATCAAGGGAAAAGTTCAATGCCATGATTGTACTTGAAAATAGTTGGGTTAATAATCCAACATCCAGGCCATTTTCTGGCGGATGCTGGCGGCATTGGGCACGGCGGCCTCCACCAGGGCCATGTTGTAGGGGATGGGATGGTCGGGGGTAGCCAGGCGTTGGATGGGGGCGTCCAGGTCGGTGAAGGCCTCGTCTGCCACGGCGGCGGCGATCTCACCGGCAAAACCGGCGGTGAGGGTATCCTCGTGGACGATGAGCAGCTTGCCGGTGCGCCGCACCGAGTCCAGCACTGCCTGCCGGTCCCAGGGGATGATGGTGCGCAGGTCGAGCAGGTCCACCCGGTTGGGGAAATCTCGGGCGGCTTCCAGGCAGCGGTGCAGCATGGCGCCCCAGGTGACCACGGTGATGCCGCTGCCCTGTAAAAGGCGGGCCGCCTGGCCAAAGGGCAGGCAGAAGTCATCGCCGGGGTAGGGGCGGCGGCCTTCGGGGGTATCCAGCAGGGCGCGGTGTTCGTAGAAGAAGGTGGGGTCGTCCCCGCGCAGGGCAGTGCGCAGCAGGCCAACGGCGTCTTCGGCGTTGGATGGGTAGGCAAGGCGCCAGCCCAGGGTGTGGGCGTAAACGGCCTCGGCATTGACGCAGTGCCAGGGATCGCTCTTGTTTTTCGCATAGCCAACGGGGATGCGCACGACCACCGGGGCGGCAAAGCGGTTGGCGGTGCGCCAGCGCAGCGAGCCCAGGTCGTTGATCTGCTCGTAGGCGGGGTCGGCATACTTGCGGAACTGGATCTCGGGCACGGGCAGCAGGCCGGCCAGGGCCATGCCCACGGCGCGCCCGATGATGCCCTCCTCGTTGAGGGAAGTGTCAAAGACGCGCTGGATGCCGAAGTGCTTTTGCATATCCAGGGTAGCGCCGTGCACGCCGCCCTTGGCGCCCACATCTTCGCCGAAGACAGCCAGGCGCGGGTTGCGGGTCATCTCGGCTTCCAGCGCGCGGCGCACGGCATCGATCAGGTTGAGGCGCGGCCCTTCGGGCTGAGGCGCAGCCGGGCCCAGGGGCAGCAGGACGCCCTCCGGGCGCAGCCCGCCCTGGCGGGGGGCCTGCCCCTCGAAGAAGAGATGGCGGGCGGTCTCGGCGGGGTCGGGCTGGGGGGCGGCCTCGGCCTCTTGCAGGGCCTGGGCCAGTTCATCTGCCACCTGCGCTTCCAGGGCGGCCCAGCCGGCCTCATCGGTGATGTGGTGGCTGAGCAGGTAGGCGTGCAGGCGCGGCAGCGGGTCGCGGGCGGCCTCATCTTCGCGTTCGGCGGGGCTTTTATAGGCCTGGGTGTCGACAAAGGTGTGGCCTCCCAGGCGCGGCACGCGCAGGCGCAGCAGGCAGGGGCTGCCGCCATTGCGGGTATGCTCCACGGCAGCCTGGATGGCCTCCCAGGTGGCTTGCGGGTCGCTGCCGCTGGCTTCCAGGGTGTGCAGGTTATTGAAGCAGTTCAGGTTGTGGGCGATATTGCCTTCGGGGGTCTGGAAGCGGGAGGGCACCGAGATGCCGTAGCCGTTATCTTCAATGAAGAAGAGCATGGGCAAGCATTGGGTGGTGGCGATGTTGAGCGCCGCCCAGAAGCCGTTGGCGGCGGTGCTGGCATCGCCGCCGATGGCTACCGCCATAGCGCCATCCCAGTCCCCTTCGGCCAGCACCTCCAGGCGGTAGGCAACCGCCTGCGCCCAGCCCACGGCGGGGGTGTACTGCGCGCCCACGTCGCCGGAGGAGGGCAGGATGGTGGCGCCGCCCCGGCGCGGCAGGTTGAACATCACCCCGGCATCGCGTCCCTGGCTGAGGCCGGTCTGGCGCGCCATGCCGCCCGCCAGGGCCTCAGCGGGGGTCAGCCCGCAGGCCAGCACAAAAGGCCGCGAGCGGTAATAGACCGTGGCGGCGTCGTGCGGGTGGGTGAGGGCCTGGGCCAGCAGCACCTGGGCCAACTCGTGCCCCCGGGCGGAAAACTGGTATTTGACCTTGCCCTGGGGGGCCAGCTGGGTCTCCTCCAGGGTATCCATCTGGCGCGAGAGCAGGACGTGATGAGCAACTTGCAGCCAATCGGGGGTGGTGGGCATGGGTGGTTTTCTCCGAGGTGAATTCCCCCTATTATACTCGGAATTTAGCCTCTGACCCTCTCCCCAGCCCTCCCCCATCCGTTCTTTGGATGGGGGAGGGGGGTTACTTGGCGGCGCGGGTCAGGTTCAGCTGCTCAATCTTCCTTTTCGGTATATAATGATTGCGTTGTATCAGACCATTTTTCGCAGGAGGATATTTTATGAGCCCAGATGTAGAAGTTGTTCTGTGGTGGGTGGTGGGGATCCTTGGATTTTTGCTGGCGCTGATCCTGGCGGCGGCGATCATCTTCTTCGTGCGCAAGCCGCTGACGGCCTTCTTGACCCTGATCGTGAAGGATGAGAAAGTGGCCAAGTTTGGCACTACCTTCTTGCTGATCCTGCTGGGGCTGCGCGGTTTTGAAGCTGCCACGGATATGATCAACCAGATGCACGCCAGTTTCTTCTTCAACAATCTCACCAACCTGCTGCACGGCATGGCCGGCGACATCCAGTGGGTGGTGTACATTGGCGCGCTGCTGTTCATTGGTTATGCCATCATGGGCTGGAAAGGCAAAACGGAAGAAAAAGAAGAGTAGACTCTTCTGTATCATTCGTCTTGACATTGGTTGGTGCCTCAGGTACAATTCCCGCTGCTTTGATTTGGGCCTGTAGCGCAGTTGGGAGCGCGCTTCAATCGCACTGAAGAGGCCGAGGGTTCGAATCCCTCCAGGTCCACCTGAGGAAGCACAAAAGCTGCTGGGTTTATTTGGGGGTGTGCAGGCGGCATATGCCGCCTGCACACCCCCAAATCGCAACATTGTGTGTGTCCTCCGCTGGTTTCCCGGTTGACGGGAAACCGGTTTGCGGGTAAAATACCGTTCACAAAAATCTGGGCCTGTAGCGCAGTTGGGAGCGCGTCTCAATGGCATTGAGAAGGCCGAGGGTTCGAATCCCTCCAGGTCCACTATAACCGAATACGCATCTATCCGAGAATTCGGGGATTGTGGGTGTTTGGCGGCGCTTTGCGCTGCCAAACACCCACCCCCCAAATCTTTTCGGATAGATACGAAAATAGACCAGGGTAGGAGTAGTAGGTCATCTGCCAGCGAGCCGGGAGAGAGAGGTGTGAGCCCGACAAGGCGCCCGCAGAGCGCCGCCCAGACCGAACTCGCCTGCCGCTCCACAAGGAGCAGGTCCTGCCGGTGAACGCTCTGCCTCAGCCGGCGGCGGGTGTGCCCGTTATTGCAAAACCAAGCGATCTGCACGGTTCTGTGGAACCAGCAGATAAGCAGGGTGGTACCGCGGAGTCCCCTTCGTCCCTGAGACAAGGGGATTTTTTGTTTAACAGATGTAGAAAGGATGTTGGGAATGTCGTCGATCACACTGGCTTCAACCTGGGACCCTCGCGGCGAGCTGAGCCGTTTGCAGCGCTTGCTGCCGCGGCTGGAGCAGGTCTATGCCCAGCGGGTGATCGTGCTCAAGCCGGGAGTGGAGGCCGCGCTGGCAGAATCACTGGTGCAGGCGGGCTGCCGGGTGTATACCCCGCCCGAGTGGAGCGGCGGGCGGCTGATGGCGCTGACCCAGGCGCTGGAGACGGATGCCACCCACATCCACTACGCCGATATGGACCGCCTGCTGCGCTGGGCCGAGACGCGCCCGCAGGAATGGCAGGATGCCCTGCAGGCACTGACGCAGACAGATTACCTGCTGATGGGGCGAACCGCCCAGGCCTATGCTACGCACCCGCGCGCCCTGCTGGATACCGAGCGTATCAGCAACCGGGTCATCTCGCACCTGATCGGGCGGGATGTGGATGTCAGTGCGGGCTCCAAGGGCTTCAGCCGCCGGGCGGCGCAGTTCCTGGCGGCGCACTGCCAACCCGGCTATGCCCTGGGCACGGATGGCGAATGGACGGTGCTGCTGCAGCGGGCCGGGTTCGAGATGCAGTATGTGGAATATGACGGCCTGGACTGGGAGTCGGCGGACCGTTACCAGGAATCGGCAGCCGACGAGGCTCGCCAGGCGCAAGCCGCCGCGGCCTACGATGCCGCCCCAGAGCATTGGAGCCGCCGTGTGGAGGTGGCGTTGGAAGTGGTCGAGCGCGGGCTGGCTGCTTCCGAGGCAATGCTTGCTGGATCAAGGGAAAACTTTTGTAACGACTAAAGTTGTTACTACAATACGTGAAAAAGCAATTACTAAGTCGATAGAAATTATTCCAAGAAATTGTTCTCAGGAACGGAGGCAAGAATGACTGAACCAAAAATGTATAACCCCGCAGAGATAGAATCCCGCTGGCAGGCCCGCTGGGAAAAGGAGGGCCTGTACCACGCCAATATCGACCCCTCGCGACCCAAGCATTACGCCCTGACCATGCTGCCATACCCCTCGGGCGACCTGCATATTGGGCACTGGTACGCCATGACGCCCTCCGACGCCCGGGCGCGCTTTATGCGCATGAACGGTTATAACGTGCTCTTCCCCATGGGCTTCGACGCTTTTGGCCTGCCTGCCGAAAACGCGGCCATCAAACTGGGCATTCACCCCAAGGAGCGCACCTACGCCAACATCGCCCACATGCGCGAGCAGATGAAATCCATGGGCGCCATGTTCGACTGGCGGCGCGAGATCACCTCGGCAGACCCGGAATATTACCGCTGGACGCAGTGGTTCTTCATCCGCCTGTTCCAGCAGGGGCTGGCTTACCGCAAAATGTCGCCGGTAGATTGGTGCCCCAACTGTAACACCACCCTGGCGCGTGAGCAGGTGTGGGGCGATGACCGTCACTGCGAGCGCTGCAACACGCCCGTGATCAAGAAAGAGCTGGACCAGTGGTTCTTCCGCACCACGCAGTACGCCGAGGAACTGCTGAACTTCGAAGGTCTGGATTGGCCTGAGCGCGTGCGCGTGCTGCAAGAGAACTGGATCAACCGCTCGGAGGGCGCCTCGGTGATCTTCCACACTGAGCAGGAAGACCCCATCGAAGTGTTCACCACCCGCCCGGATACGCTGTGGGGGGCTACCTTCATGGTGCTCTCACCAGAGCATCCGCTGGTGGCAAGCCTGACCACGCCCGAACAGCGACCGGAAGTGGAAGCCTACCAGGGCCAGGCGGCGCGGCAGTCGGATATCGATCGCGAGGCGGTAGACAAGGAAAAGACGGGTGTATTCACCGGCGGGTATGTGGTCAACCCGGTCAACAACCAGCGCATCCCGATCTGGATTGCCGATTACGTGCTGATGACCTACGGCACCGGGGCGATCATGGCAGTGCCTGCCCACGACGAGCGCGACTTTGCCTTCGCCAAGAAGTTTGGCCTGCCCATCATCCCGGTCATCGAGGGCGAGGGCGGCGTCACCACCACAGAGGAGGCCTGCTATATCGGCCCGGGCAAGATGATCAACAGCGGTCCGATGAACGGGACGTACGTCACCGGCAAGGGCCACGAAGACGCCGGCATGCAGAAGGTGATTGCCTACCTGCAAGAGCGCGGCATCGGTAAGCTAGAAGTGACCTACAAGCTGCGCGACTGGCTGATCTCGCGCCAGCGCTATTGGGGTGCGCCGATCCCTATGGTGCACTGCCCCGACTGCGGCTGGCTGCCTGTGCCAGATGAGCAGCTGCCGGTGCTGCTGCCCGATGACGTGGAATGGCGCCCCACGGGCGAATCACCGCTGAAGCTGCATCCCACTTGGAAGAAGACTACCTGCCCGGCCTGCGGCAAACCTGCCGAGCGCGAGACGGACACTATGGATACCTTCATGTGCTCCTCCTGGTACCATCTGCGCTACCTGTCGCCTCATTACGATCAGGGCCCCTTCGACCCGGCTGAATATGCCTATTGGATGCCGGTGGATTCGTACACGGGCGGCATTGAGCATGCCACCATGCACCTGATCTACACGCGCTTCTTCCACAAGGCCTGCCGCGATATGGGTGTGGCCCAGGGTAACGAGCCGATGACCATGCTGCATAACCAGGGCATGGTGCTGGGCGAGGACAATGAGAAGATGTCGAAGAGCCGCGGCAACGTGGTATCGCCAGATGCCCTGGTGGAGCGCCACGGCGCGGACACCGTGCGGGCTTACCTGATGTTCTTTGCCCGCTGGGATATGGGCGCTCCCTGGTCGTACAGCGGCATCGAGGGCACGGCGCGCTGGGTGCGGCGGACGTGGAACCTGGTGATGGACGCGGCCCCGCAGGGGGGCGCTTCTCCCGAAGTGCTGCGCAGCCTGCGCCGCAAGCTGCACCAGACGCTGAAGCGCGTCACGCATGACTTTGAGACCTTCGAGTTCAACACCATCGTCTCTGGGCTGATGGAACTGCTGAACGAGATGTACAAGGCCCGCGAGCTGGGTGCGGTGGGCACGCCGGAGTGGAAGGAAGCTCTGGATGTGTACCTGCGCATGATGGCCCCGGTGGCGCCGCACATTACCGAAGAGCTGTGGGCCTACCTGGGCAAGCCTTACTCGGTGCATACCCAGTCCTGGCCGCAGGTGGACGAGGCCGCGGCCGCCGAAGACGAGGTGACCCTGGTGGTGCAGATCAACGGCAAGGTGCGCGAGCGCCTGGTCGTCCCGGCGGGCGTGAGCGATGATCAGGCCCGGGCTGCGGCGATGGCTTCTCCGGCGGTGCAAAAGCACCTGGAAGGCAAGACGCCTAAGAAGATCATCATCGTGCCGGGCAAGCTGGTCAATATCGTCATCTAAAGCCCTACCCCGGGCCTAAGTTCCGCAAAAAAAACAGATGTTGCTGGGGCTTCGCCTCAGCAATATCTGTTTTTTTGCGGCCACTATTTGTTCTCGGTATTTTGATTATCAAAATCTTTGAACCTTGTGCGCTTTTTGGGGGTAAACTATACAGTATGAAGCAAACCAATGCCAACCCTTCCTCAACTCGTTGGTGGGATGCTCCCGCAGCCGCCTTGCTGCTGGCGGCGTTGCTGGTTGCCAGTTTACGCCTGGTGGCTACGCAGTGGACCGAACAACTCGAGCTGCTCGAGACGGTTGTGCTGCTGGGAGGGCTGCTGGGGTTGGCGCTGGGATACAGCCGTTTTCCCCGCTGGTTTTCTGTCCTGTTGGCTTTTCTGTATGGTTTATTCGGCATCCTCTGGCAGTTGGGCCTGGGGATCAGTTTTCATATGCATTGGGCAGAGCGTCTGCTGAACATACAGGGCCGCCTGGAAATGGTGATCAGGGACCTGGTGGCGCGCCACCCCGTTACGGATAATATCCTGTTCTTGATCCTGATGGCTGTTCTTTTTTGGGTGCTGGGCGTCTTCTCTGGGTTTGTGTTCACGCGCTATGGCCATTCGTGGCTGGCAGTGCTGCCTGCCGGGCTGACGGCATTGGTGATCCAAACCTTTGACCCGCGGCTGGTGCGCCGCTCGTGGTACCTGGCTTTTTTCCTGTTCTTCGCCTTGTTGTTTGTCGCCCGCCTGCATTATCTCAAGAACCTCCAAAAATGGCGGCAGCAGAATATCCGCATCCCTACGGATGCAAACCTGGATTGGGCCCGTTTTACCGCCGCGGTGGTGCTTGTCTTTGTGCTGCTGGCCTGGACGATGCCTGTGCTGGTGGGGCGTGTCGATTCGGCAGCCCGGGCATGGCAGTCGGCAACACAACCGTGGACAACGTTCAAGGACCGCATGAGCTACGCTTTTGCCTCTTTGCAGGCATCCGTGGGGCTGGTGGCGGATTATTTTGGTGACAGCCTGGCGCTGGGGCGCGGAAATTCCCTCTCCGATGATATTATCCTCCTGGTCGATGCTCCCTATCCGACCGAACTGCCGCGTTTTTACTGGCGGGCGCGTGTCTATGATTATTACGATGGCTCACAGTGGCTGGAAACGCTGCGCACGCCCTATGTTCTCGGGCCGGAACGGCCTGACCTGCAGATGGTAGGAACAGAGCTGCGCGAAGAGGCCGAATTCGTGTTTTACCCACGCTATGCCATCTCGATCCTGTATACTGCGGCAGAGCCCATGTGGGTCAGCCGGCCCTCACAAGCCTCGGTGAGCATTAGCCCCGATCGGACGGTTGACCTGGGATCGATCAAGGCCAACGAATACCTGCGCCCCGGCGAGCAGTATCGGGTGCGTTCCTCGCTCAGCACGGTGACGATCACGCAACTGCGCGCCGCAGGCACCGAGTATCCGGATTGGGTGACGGAGCGATACTTGCAGCTTCCGCAGACGATCACCCCGCGCACACAGGAACTGGCGCAAAGCCTGGGTGAGGGGCTGGACAACCCCTTCGATATTACCTACGCTGTAACCCGCTACCTGCGCAACCATATCGAATATGCCGAACGCATCCCCCCGGCCCCCGATTATCAGGACCGCGTGGACTGGTTCCTGTTTGATCTGCGCCGTGGTTACTGCAACTATTACGCTACTTCTGAGGTGGTGTTGCTGCGATTGCTGGGCATTCCCGCGCGCATGGCGGTGGGCTTCTCAGCAGGCGAGGCTAACCTGACCAGTGTGGATGGGGATACGGTGCGTTACACGGTGCGCCAGCGCGATGCACATGCCTGGCCCGAAGTGTATTTCCCGAATATTGGCTGGGTGGAGTTTGAGCCAACTGCTTTTGAGGAAGACCTGGTGCGGCCCCTGGGGATGGAATTGCCCAACCCCCGAGACGAGTATGGGCGCGAACTGCCGCAGCCCAATGATCTGGAGCAGGAGCTTCCTTTCAAAGAGCGACCGCAGTTACCGCCCACACCGGTGCCCACGCCTGATGTGGAACCTGAGCCGACCGGGCAGGTGACCCTGGCGCAGGTGTTGCGTGCGGCGCTGTGGGTTTTGGGCCTGGCGGCGGCAATCTTGCTGGCGCGCCAGATGCGCCGCGGTTTCAAGGTCTTACCTTTCCTGGAGCAAACGGCCCTGTTGATGCCGATCGTTCTGGAGCGTGGTTTGCGGCGCCTGGGGTTCCGCCCGCCTGCACTCCTGCGTAATTGGGCGCGCTATGCCGTCCTGCCGCCGCTGCAGCGCTATTATCAGGAAGTGAACCGCGCCCTGGCGCGCCTGGATGAGCACCCCGGCATGGATGAAACGCCCACTGAGCGCGTCGGCAAGCTGATCGCCCTGCTGCCAGCGGCGGCCGTGCCGGCGCAGGTTTTGCTGGTTGAGCACCAGGCGGATCTTTTCAGCCGCCAGGCAGGGGACGCACCCCGGGCGCACCAGGCCAGCGCCGAGCTGCGGCGCATCTCCCGGCGGGATGCCGCGCAGCGCTTCTGGGCGCGCCTGCAAAGCCGCTTTGCGGGCTGAGGAGTATAACCTCTCTCATCCCCCTTGCCCCTTCTCTCCCCTTTCAGGGAAGAGAAGGGGAGAAACCCAAAAACAAGATGTTATGGGCANNTGCCCATAACATCTTGTTTTTGGGTACTTTTGAGCATCACACGCCCCCAAAATGAGATTCGGAGTGTGTGATGCCAAAAAGGGGAAAATGCCGTATAATTCTCTTTGAGAACCCGTTCCCTGCTCGAGGATAACCCCATGACCGATGAACCAACCACCATTATCACCCTGGATTTGAGCCAGCAGGTTGCCCGCCTGAGCCAGTTGACCGATCAGATACAGGACGAGCTGCATCGCGGCAGCGTGCCGGTGCCGGCGCGCGCCAACCAGTGCCTGGTGCAGCTTTCGGGCAGCCTGACCCGCCTGGGTCGCCAGGTGGCTCGCACTGAGGATGACCTGAAGAACATGCGCGCCCTGGGCGATATTGGACAGGTGGTCAATTCCTCGCTGGAACTGAATGAGGTGCTGCGGATTGTAATGGACACGATCGTGCGCCTCACCGGGGCAGAGCGGGGCTTCCTCATGTTGCGCGATGAGCACGGTGAGCTGACCACGCGCATCGCCCGTAACTGGGAGAAGGAATCCATTGATACCTCCGAATTTGCCATCAGCAGCACGGTGATCAACCGGGTGGTAAGCGAAGGGCAGCCGGTGCTGACCACCAACGCTCAGGAAGATCCGCGCTTTGGTGCGCAGGAAAGCATTATTGCCTATAACTTGCGCTCGATCTTGTGCGTACCGCTGAAGGTCAAGGGCGTGGTAACCGGCATGATCTACGCCGATAACCGCATCCGCACGGGGTTGTTCACCGAGGCAGAACGCGACCTGCTGATGGCTTTTAGCAACCAGGCCGCGGTGGCGATCGAGAATGCGCGTTTATTTGAATCCGTGCGCCGCACGCTGGCTGAAGTGACCGAACTGAAGAACTTGATGGACAACGTGTTTGCCTCCATTGCCAGCGGCGTGATCACCACCGATATCGAAGACGAGATCATGCTGTGCAACCGCGCCGCCGAGATGATCCTGGGAATGGCGAGCGCCACCCTGGTGGGGCATCACCTGGATGATGCCCTGCCACCCATCGCCCACGACCTGAGCCAGTACATCCAGGCAGTGCGGCAGAATAATCAGCCCATGGTGGGCCTGGAACTGGTCTCGACCATTCCGATGCGCGGCCAGGTGACCTTAAGCTGCAACCTTTCCCCACTGAAAGATGCCGACGAGTCCACGCTGGGCGTGGCGATCGTGCTGGACGACCTGACCGAGAAACGACGCCTGGAAGCCATGCGCCGCCTGTTCGAGCGTATGGTTTCGCCCAAGGTGATCTCGCAGCTGGACCCCGACTCGCTGGAGTTGGGCGGCAAACGCCTGGGCATTACCACGCTGTTCGCCGATATCCGCGGCTTTACCACCTTCAGCGAGAAAGTCAATCCTGAGCAGTTAGTGTCGGTTTTGAACCGTTACCTGTCGGCCGCGGCCGATGCGGTGTTAGATGAAGATGGTACGATTGACAAATTCCTGGGCGATGCGGTGATGGCCTGGTTCAATGCGCCCATCCCGCAGCCCGACCACGCCTGGCGGGCCGTGCGGGCGGCGCTGGGCATTCGCGATGCGATCCTGGCTCTGCATAAGGATTTCCCGCCCGAATTCCAGCTTTCCTTTGGGGTGGGGGTGCATTATGGCGATGCGGTTTTGGGCCTGGTGGGCACACAGAAACAGTTGTCGTATACTGCCATTGGCGACAGCGTGAACACGGCCAAGCGCATTCAGGAAAATGCCGGGCCTGGGCAGGTGCTGATCAGCGAGGGAGTGTACCAGATGGTTGCCGAGCAGGTCAAAGCCCAAAAGTTAGAAACCATTCACGCTAAGGGCAAGAGCATTCCGGTCGAAGTGTACGAGGTCTTGGACCTGGCTCCATAAGAATCAAGAAAGAAGCGGGGCGTTCGCCCCGCTTCTTTCTTGATTCTATACATCCCGATAGGGATCGGCAAAGAGAGCCGGGGTGCCGCCGGTGTGCCAGAACAGCACGCTCTGCCCCGGCGGGAAGAAGCCCTGGCGGGCCAGATCGATCAATCCGGCAGCCGCCCGCCCGGTGTAGACCGGGTCGAGCAGCAGGGCTTCGCTGCGGGCGAAGAGATGGATGGCCTCTTTCTCGGCGCTGCCCATCACGGCGTAACCTCCTCCCAGGTAATTGTCATTCACCAGGATCTCTTCTGGCGCAAAGCGGATCTTTTCGCCCAGAAGCTCAGACGTCTGGCTGGCCAGGGTAGCCACACGCTCTTGCAGCAGGGGGGCCTTTTCGTCCACGCTGATGCCCAGGATGCGCCCCTGGTAGCCGCACAGGCGCGCCCCGGTGACCATGCCAGCCTGGGTGCCGCCGGAGGAGGAGGCAAAAACGATCCAATCTGGGTGGAAATCTTGATCCAGCATCTCCTGGATGGCAAAGGCATAGGCAGCCGCGCCGGTGGGGCTGGAGCCTCCATAGGGCACCAGGTAAGGGCGGCGGCCCTGCTCCCAGGCCTGATCGAAGGCGGCTTTGAGGGTGTGCTCGCGCTGGGCGCGGCTGGTCCAGATGATCTCCGCGCCGAGCAGGCCATCCAGCAAGATGTTGCCAGAGGCCTCCTGGGGCGGCTTTCCCACCAGCACCAGCAGGCAATCCAGGCCAAAGCGGGCTGCTGCGGCAGCCGTCTGGCGGCAGTGATTGGACTGCACCGCGCCGGTGGTGATCAGGGTGCGGGCGCCGTTGGCCTGGGCCTCAGCCAGCAGGAATTCCAGTTTACGGGTCTTGTTGCCACCCAGGGCCAGCCCGGTCTGGTCGTCGCGCTTGACGAAGAGAGGCGGACTGTTGAGGGCGGCAGCGAGGCGCGGCATGGCCTCGATGGGGGTGGGTAGGTGGGCAAAGGTGAGGCGGGGAAGGTGTTTCATGCGAACCTCCTCAGGAATATGGTTTTACATGGCTGCCTGGCGGGTGCGCTGGCGGCCGCGGCGGCGCATCCCCTCCAGCAGGCGCGGCAGGGTTTGGGTATACAGGCGGTACAGCCAGGGTTGGGTGGGCAGATCCCAGGCGCCGAGGGTGCGCACCACCTGGCCTCCCAGGCCCTCTTTGAAGCGGAAGACGCCCCACAGGCTGTCGGATTCGGAGAATTCGTCGGGTGCGCCCCATAGATCGTAGCAGGTGCAGCCCGCGGCGCGGGCCTGGCGCATGGCTTCCCACTGCAGCAGGTAGTTGGGCATGCTCTCGCGGTGAAACTCGGTAGACATGCCGTAGAGGTACCAGGCCTTACCGGCAAAGCGGAAAAGCACCAGGGCGGCGATGGGCTCGCCGTCCATCTCAGCGATCAGCGGCTCGGCAATGGGCTGCGAGAGCGAAGCCAGGCTGGATGGCTGGGGGTAGAAGGTCTGCCAGACCAGGCGGTAATAGGCTTCGTCGCGGATGACAAAGCCATCGCGGACGGAGGTTTGGGCGTACATGCGGTAGAGCAGGGAGAAATCGGCGGGTGTGCCGATGCGGACGGTCAGGCCTTTGCGTATAGCCAGGCGAATGTTGTAGCGCGTCTTCTGCTTCATGCGCCCCAACAGTTCATCTTCGCCGGGGGTCAGGTCGAGCAGCACCGTGTTGCGGAATTGGATCTGCTCCTCAGAGAAGCGCCAGCCGCGGGCTTTCAGCTCGCTCAGGGTTGACAGACCCTCGGGACTGGGCTGGTCGTCTACCGCGCCGGGGATGCCGCTGCCCAGGGCTACATCCGGGTCGATCTTGATGAAGATGCCACCCTGGCGGCGGGCGAACAGGCGCAGATCGTCCAGCACGCGTTGGCGCAGGGTAGGATTGCTCCAATCGAGCAGGGGGCCTTTAGGCGCATACAGCAGACACATTTTGGCAGCCAGGCCCGCCACGGGCAGGCGGCGCTGCAAAACCAGTGCCGCTGCTTGCGGAGAGGCGTTGGCGCTGGTGCTCCAGGTGAGGTAGAGGGGCAGCCAGCCGTAATGTGCTTTGACTGAGGCCCAGGCGGTGGTTTGCAGCAGGTGCGCGCCGGGCATGCCGGCGATCAGCGCATCCCAGCCTGGCGGGGCGCGATGCGCCACCTGGAAGGTCAGGGCATCACTCACGCTGGCCTCGCCGCACCCACCAAAGGTAGATGCGATACAGCCAGGGGTTGTAAACGTAATCCCATGGCCCGGCGGCGCGGCGCAGCTCACCGCCAAAGCCGCGTTTGAAGCGGTAGACGCCCCACAAGCCGTCAGAGCGCTCGGTGAAATTGGCCTCCAGGGTGGCAGTATCGGAGTCGGGCACGCCCCAGAGGTCATATTCGCTGCAGCCCTGGCTGCGCGCCCAGCGCATGGCTTCCCATTGCAGCAGGTAGTTAGGCATGCGGTCGCGGTGATGGCTGGAGGAAGCGCCATACAGGTACCAGGCGCGCCTCCCGTGGGTAAATACCATTAACCCGCCCAGGGACTCATCTTCATACATCCCCAGGAACAACTCGCAGGCCGCCCGGGGGTGGAACAACTCGTAGGTGCGCTGGTAATAGGCCAGGCTGTGCACGCCGAACTGGTCGCGCTGACCGGTCTCTTGCATCAGCCGGTGAAAGGTAGCCAGATCGCTGCTGGGGCCAACCACCACGCCCTTTTTTTGGGCCAGGTTGATGTTGTAGCGCGTTTTCTGTTTCATGTGGTCCAGCAGGGTCTGGTCATCCCCCTGCAAGTCAATCACCAGGGTGCGCGGCGGCTGGACGCTGTGGACCCCGGGCCGAAAACCAGGGGGAGGCTGGACGGGCTGTGTTTTGGGCTCTTGCTGGATATTGGTGGGCTGGCGAGTGCACCACAGGTCCGGCTCTACTTTGAGCAGGAAGCAGCTGCGCTCCCGGCACAGAGTATGCACCTCACGCCAAAAATCCTGGCTGGCCTCTGGGCCAGCCAATTTAAGGCCCAGAGGGCCTTTGGGGATATAGGCCATTTGCAGGCCGGGCAAGATGCGGCGGAAGAGTACCTGGGCTCCGCAATCTCCCTGCACCAGGCGAACCGCCTGCCAGCCGAATTCGGCCTTCAGGTCTCCCCAGGTGCGGCTTTGCAGGATATGCGCCTCAGGGTGGTCAGCCAGGAAGGCTTCCCATTCAGAAGGGGTGACCACGCTCATCACACAACCGCCGTGAGATTGGTGGCTGAGGTGCTGCGCACATCGGCCCCTGGGACGGTCTCGTCCAGCAGGCGCGTGATCGAGTCGCAATTGCCCTGGCGGGCCAGCTCGATGAGCTGACCCACTGCGGCCTGGAAATCTGCCTGGGTATGAACATCTTCATCGTCCAGGCAGAGGATATCGGGGTGGCTGGTGGGCTGGTAATCTGCGCCTTCGTCCCACAGGGCTTCGCGCAGTTTCTCGCCCGGGCGGATGCCGGTATAGACGATCTCGATATCTTTGCCGGGTTCCAACCCCGAAAGGCGGATCAGATCCTCGGCCAAATCCAGGATGCCGATCTGCTCGCCCATGTTCAAAACGAAAACCTCGCCGCCATGCCCCATGGCCGAAGCCTGCAAGACCAGGTGAACGGCTTCGGGGATGGTCATGAAGTAGCGGTGCATATCGGGGTGGGTGAGGGTGACGGGACCCCCGGCGGCAATCTGGCGTTTGAAGAGCAGCACCACACTGCCGCGGCTGCCCAAAACATTGCCAAAGCGCACCACCGAAAACGAACGCCCCGTCCGGCGGGCGGCATCCAGGATGAGCATTTCGCCGATACGTTTGGTGGCGCCGTAGACGCTGGTGGGGGAAATGGCTTTGTCGGTGGAGATCATCACCAGGCGCTCCACCTCGTGCGCCAGGGCCACCTCCACCACGTTGCGGGTGCCCAGAATATTGTTGGTGATGGCCTCTTCAATGTTAACCTGCATGAGAGGCAGGTGCTTGTGCGCCGCGGCATGGAACACTACCTGGGGCTGGTGCTGTGCAAATACCATTTGCAGGCGCCCCTGGTCGCGGATATCCGCGATGACCGGATGGACAGCCAGGCTGGAGAAGGACTGCTCCAGCTCGATGAGCGTTTCGTAGATGCTGTTCTCGCCGTGCCCCAACAGGAGCAATTCGGCGGGCTCCCAGCGGGCCACCTGGCGGCACAGCTCGCGGCCGATCGAACCGCCTGCGCCGGTGACCAGCACTCGGCGGCCTTTGAGGCTGGCGCCGATCAGATCGTTATCGATATGGGTGGGGGAGCGGCGCAGCAGGTCGGTGATCTCCACTTCGCGCAGGCGGTTCACGCTGACCTTGCCGCCGATCAGCTCGTGGATGCTGGGCATGGTGCGGAAGGGGATGTTCTTCAGGCGGCAGGTCTCAGCCACTTTGCGCACGATCTGACCGGGGGCGCTGGGGATGGCAAAGATCACTTCTTCGATCCTCTGCGCACCGATCAGGTCAGAGAGACGGTCAAGCGGCCCCAAGACGGGGATGCCGTGGATCTGCTGGTTCTGCTTGCTGGGGTCGTCGTCCACCAACCCCACCGGCAGCAGGTTGGCCAGGCGGTTGCGCTGCATCTCGCGCACCACCAGCGCCCCAGCATCGCCCGCACCGATCACCAGCACGCGGCGGGCGTGGCTTGCGGGGCTGCCCGGCCTGGCCTGGCTCTCAGAGAGCAGGCGTTGGGCAAAGCGCAGGCCCCCCACTGCCACAATGGATAAGAGCCAATCGATGAAGATGACACTGCGCGAGTAATCTTCAAAGGGCACAACGAGAGAGAGCAGAGAGACTGTCACGCCCACCAGGATCGATGCGGTGGTGACGGCAACAGTGATCAGTTTGAGCTCCTCTGTGCTGGCATAGATCCACAGGCGCCGGTACAGGCCGAAGCGGTAATACACCAGCGGCTTGATCAGCAGGGCAATGCCCGCCATGAACGAGATCTGAAAGGCAAAATCGAGCAGGCGCAGGCCCAGGTTGAGGCGCAGCACGAAACTGCCCAGCACAGAAACCACGATCAAAAACAGGTCGCCAGCCAGCAAGGTGCGGTTGCGGAAAAGGATTGAACGCTTCAAATCATCTGCCTCGGAAGCCGAAAATCATGCTGGGAGTGCGCATGATCACCCGCAGATCCATCATCAGAGAGCGGTGCTTGATGTAGTAGAGGTCGTATTCCAATTTCTCGATGGTCTCATCGATCGAGGCGGCGTAATCCTGGTTGACCTGCGCCCAACCGGTGATGCCGGGGCGCACCAGCAGGCGGGCGCGGTAGAAGGGCACATGTTGCTGGAACCACTCGACCAGCTCGGGGCGTTCTGCGCGCGGCCCCACCAGGCTCATCTCGCCGCGCAGAACGTTGAGGAATTGGGGAAATTCGTCCAGGTGGGTCTTGCGCAAGAAATGCCCCACGGTGGTAGCGCGCTTATCGTTTTCCTCGGCCCAGCGAGGTTGGCCGTCTGGCTCGGCGTTCTGGCGCATGGTGCGGAATTTGATGATCTTGTATTCGCGCCCGGCGCGTCCCAGGCGCACCTGGGTGTAGAAGATGGGCCAGCCCGAGTCCAGGTAGATGGCCAGGCTGACCAGCGGCAGGAGGGTGAGCGTGATGAGCATGCCCACCAGCCCGCCCAGGATATCGATGGCGCGCTTGGCCATCTCGTAGAAGGCATTCACATGGGTTTGATCCACGAAAGAGCGCAGGATCCAATCTGCCTCCAGGTAGCGGATGGGGACGCGGTTCAGCAGCTCTTCGTAGGCCACGGGCATGCGGGTGATGTCCATGCCGCGTTCCTGGGCGTCGATGAGAGCCTGGAACATGGAGCCCTGCATACGCCCGGAAATGGCTACGATCAGATCGGTGATATTCAGTTGGCTGATCAGTTCCAGCAGGTCCTGGCTGCCGCCCAGCACGCGGTAGCCTTCGATGGTGGTGGCGATCTTTTGTGGGTCGTCGTCGACAATGCCTGCCATGATAAAGGGGCGGGGGTGTATATCTGCCAGGATCTTGAGCATGATCTTGCCGGTTTCGCCTGCACCCACCAGCAGCACTCGGCGCAGGAATTGGGGCGCGGTGAAGATGCGGATGTACAGCAGACGCCACAGCAGGGTGAGGATCGAAACACCGCCAATGAAGATCGCCACACCCAGGCGGGGCAGCGTGCTGGGTTCTGCTGTGAAGTAAAAGATCAGGTACAGCCCCAGGCCGATGACGGCAGCCAGGGAAACGCCGCGTAGCGTAGATGAAATATGGCGCGAGCGGTGGTCTTCATACATGCCTACCATCAAGATCGGCCAGATGAAGGGCAGCAGGTAGAACCATCCCGGCACGCGCATGACGAATTCTACTGTCAGAGATTGGCCAATATCGGCTGAAGACCAGATGATCAGCGCAATGAGCAGAGCGATCAGCCCCATGAAAATATCACCTAAGAGCAGCAGGATGCGCCGCTCAGCCATGCGCAGGCGAAAGGGGTTGCCGGGAGGAATGCTTCTCTCAGATGTCATCTCAACCAATATTCCTTATACCTGTTTTTGACGCCGGGGGATGGATCAGACCCCAGAGCAAAGACCCGCCCCAGGCGATGTGCATGCAGGCGATGGCCAGGGGAACGCTGATCAGCAAGGTCAGCCGGTGGCGCCGCAGAGCAGCCTGGAGCCCCACGCTGAGCATTATCAGCCCATAGAGCAGCAGTTCTGTAGCCAGGAGGAGGCGCGCCAGGGGCAGCCAGATGGCGGCAATTCCCAGCACGAGCAGGCTGGCAACAAATACCGGGGGCAGCGCCTGCCGCCAGCGCAGCGTGTGCGGGTAGCGGCGCAGCATCTGCGCTTTCCAATAGCCGTACCGCCCGTACTGGCGCGCCAGGGCTGCCAGGGTGGGGCGGGCGAAATAAGTGGAGCGGATCAACGGGTCCATCCAGATCTTGCCGCCCGCCTGGCGCAGGCGGGTGTTGAATTCGTAATCTTCGTTGGTCAGTAAAGTCTCATCGTATTTGCCAATTTCCAGCGCTCGGGCGCGGCGGTAACAGCCAAACGGCACCGTTTCAACCTCCTGAGCCTGGCCTCCCACCCGGTAGCGGGCATCGCCCACGCCCAGGGGGTGAGCAGCCGCCAGGGCAATGCCCTGCGCCGCCCAGCCCTTGCCCGAAGGCTGGATCTCCCACACACCGCCTACATTATCGCCGCGGCCTTCTTGCAAGGCCTGCACGCAGCGCTCAACATAATCTGGCGCGGGGGTGGAATGTCCGTCCAGGCGCAGGATGATCTCGCCCTGGGCGGCCTCGATGGCGCGGTTGAGGGCCGAGGGGATCACCCGCAGTGGGTTATCCACCACGCGAACACACAGAGCCGAGTTGGTGGCCTGGTACTCAGCGATGCGGCTGCGGGTCTGGTCGGTGGACATGCCGTCGGCGATGATCACCTCCAGCTCCTGCAGCGGGAAAGTCTGCCGGCGCAGAGCATCTAAGAGCAGGTGAATGGTAGCCTGCTCGTTATAACAGGGCACAATGACAGAGACTGTGAACATAAAGGAGTGATGCGGCGTTCTGCCGTTCAGTCTCCGTGAGGCATGGAAACAACCGCCACGGCCTCAATCTCTATAGCGGCGGCTTTGGGCAGCGCGGCCACCTGAACGGCCGAGCGCGCCGGGTATTTATCGGTGAAGAATTCACCGTAGATGGCGTTCATGGCGGTAAAATCGCCCATATCGCGCAGAAAGACGGTGGTCTTGACCACGTTCTGTAGGGATGAGCCAGAGGCCTCCAGGATGTTTTGCAGGTTGAGCAGCGCCTGGCGGGTTTCGGCCTGCAAACCGCCGGGAACGAGCTCACCGGTGTTACGGTCAATGCCGAGCTGCCCGGCGGTGTACACCAGGTGCCCAATACGGATGCCGACCGAGTAAGGGCCCAGAGCTTTGGGGGCTTTCTCAGCAATGATGACTTCTTTTTCAGGGGGAAGCATGGTTTATTACTCCTCAAAGGTTAAGAGTTGCAGGATGTCTTGCAGGGCAACGGCAAAGATCTCATCCATGATCGCCTGGCTGGCCTGGTAGGGGCCGCCAAAAACGCCATCGCCGTAGAGCTGGCGGGAGCGCTCGGCGCCCACCAGGCCGGGGATGGAGGGGGGAGTCTTTTCGCCTTCGGGCAGGTCTGCGACGCGGGTGAAGGGAAAGGCCTCGATCCACCCGGCATGGAAGGATTTCAAGTCGTACTGCTGCGCCACGGCGCTCACACTGTGCGCCTGCCACCAGGCATACCAGCCTAACTTGAGATCGGGCAGGTCGTTGGCGATCTCGTACAGGCGCGAGCGCACCGGGTCGTTGCCGCCGTGCCCGTTCAGGACCAGCAGGCGGCGGAAGCCCTGACGGTAAGCCGAGCGCACCAGGTCCTCGGTGAGGTCGAGCAGGGTAGTCATGCGCAGGCTGAGCGTGCCAGGGTAAGCGAGGAAGTAGGGCGATGAGCCGAAGTTGACCGCCGGGGCTACCAGGACTCCGCTTTGCTGGCTGGCAGCGTCGGCGAGGGCCAAGGGAATGCGCACGTCTGAGAGCAGGCTGAGGTAGCCGTGCTGCTCGCAGGCGCCCAGCACCAGCAGCAGGCGGTCTTCGTTCTTCAGGTAGTTTTCGACGTCGAACCAGTTCAGTTCTTCAAAGCGCATGAATATTCCTTCTTGCGCCTGCGGCGCCGCAGATGGATTGTACCTGATTATACATCATAACCTTTACATCGAAATTGATGGTTGGCAGC
>DIXA01000056.1 GCA_002428565.1 Anaerolineales bacterium UBA6092
CAGGAGCAGCACAATGCCCGTGGTGAGCAGGGCCAGGAAGAGAATGCAAATGATGACAATAATCACCATTACTTTGCGCTGCTGGCGGAGTTCTGCCTCAGTAGTGGTAGCGGATGAAGGGAGGGGCACCTGTGTGCGTGCTTCTTCTGTAGGGAATTCGGTGTTCATGAAATAATTATACCATTGCTTTTAGCAATGCTTACAATTGGCTCATTGGGAGTTACCGTGATTCGGCCACATATGGTGGTCAGCCTGCAAATAGGCGATAGCCTTCGAGATCGAGGAAGATACGTTGGAAGAGATGCTTCAGGTTGAACAAACCATAGCAACGCCGCTTGAGCACTTTGAGTTTGTTGTTCAGCCCTTCGACAAAACCACTGTTTTCCCGGTTGACGAAGTAGTTGAGGATTTCATACCACCAGCGGCCCAGAGTATTGAGGAAAGAATCAAAGCAGCGCAACCCGCTTTGGGCGATGCGTTTGATCCAGGCTCGGATTTTGGTTTTAGCGGCCGCCAGGGAGAGGTGTTGATCAAAAATGGTGGTCAATTGCTGCTGCAATTCATAAGCCTGCTTCAACTGGGGCGAGTAGCGGAAGAGAAGCCTGAGCAAGCGTCTTTCTTCGGGGGACAAGCTAGCCGGTTTCTTGCGCAAGGCCCACAGGCTACCCTTCAACAGTTTATACTCGGCGGCTGGGAGCTCCTTTTTCAGGCGTCCCAGTTCCTGCTTCCGCAAATCATCCAGGCCACCTCGGTAAGCTCTGGCGACATGGAAACGATCAATCACGATGCGCACATGCTTCAGTTCTTCCCGCACGGCTTCGCTAAAGCCTTCGTACATATCACAACAGACGGTGTGGATGGTCCGTTTCAAGCGTTCTGGGATCGAACGCAGGAATTCGATCACCGTATCCTTCTGCCGATCAGGCAAAACCCCCAGGATTGCCACCTGATCGTCCGCCAGACGCGCCGTCACAATCACTACGAAATTGCGGTGGCCCTTCTTGAGCGCAATCTCATCCAACCCGATAACCCCCAAGGAGGTGTATTGCCACCAATCCACGCTGGCGCTGATCCGACGCTCCAGAGCACCCAAAACACAGTCGTAGGCCACAACTTCTTTTGTGCTCACATCTTCGATTGTCGAATTGACCAGTTGCAGCAGCAAATGATCGTCATATGCCATGCTATGGGGACTGTTACTCTCTCGCCACTCCACGCGCTGCGTCGTCGTTGGGTGTCCTTCGCATTCCAGGCATTGATAGCGCCGCGGGCGATAGCGCAGATAGCTCGGCCGCCCGAAGACCGGCAAGTGGCGGATGGTCGTCCATTCATCATACCCGTGCCGTTTATGGATCTCTCGCCCACATTGACGACAGATCGTCCCTTCTTTGGTGCTTTCTATGGTGATGATCAATTCACCAACTTTGTTGATTTCTGTCTGCAATACCCGCACGTCGGGTATATCCAAGGGTACTGTTACCTGTGCTCGTTTCATCCATTTCTTCCGCTTTCAACAAGGGTTATGTTCGCTATTTTACCCCCTATATCTGGGGGGCACCACGGTAACTCCCAATGAGCCTCGGAAAAGATGCACCGCCGGGATGCGAAGGGCTCTCTTCATTAACAGTAAGATTCCAACCCTTGACCTTTCCCCGTATCCACGCTAAAATGCTTGTCTGTGTTTGAGAACCTGACCGAACGCTTGAATACCGTCTTTACCCAGTTACGCCGCCGGGGAAAACTCTCGGCGGCGGATGTTGACATTGCTATGCGCGAGGTGCGCATGGCGCTGCTGGAGGCAGATGTCAACTACGGCGTGGTGAAAGATTTCGTTGCCCGCGTGCGCGAGCGCTCGGTGGGGGCCGAAGTATCCAAGGCGCTCAACCCGGCGCAGCAGGTGATCAAGATCGTCAACGAAGAACTGATCACCACCTTGGGTGAGCCAGAGCGCCTGAACCTGACCGGCCCGCAGCCGCGCACGATCATGCTGGTGGGGCTGCAAGGCTCGGGCAAGACCACCGCCGCCGGGAAACTGGCCCGCCTGCTGCGCTCGCGCGGTGAGCGGGTGATGCTGGTGGCTTGCGATCCCTACCGCCCGGCAGCCGTCAAGCAGTTGGAAACGTTGGGCGAGCGCCTGGGCGTGCCGGTGTACTTCGAGGCGGGCGTCCAGCCGCCGGAATTGGCGGTCCGCGCCGCCGATAAGGCGCAAAAGGGCGGGCACACCGTGCTCATCCTGGATACCGCCGGGCGCTCTCAACTGGATGACGCACTGATGGGCGAGCTAAAAGCCATCGCCCGCCGCCTGCCTCCGGTGGAAACGCTGCTGGTGGTCGACTCGATGGTGGGTCAGGAGGCCGTGCATATTGCCACCGGCTTCCGCGATGCCATCCCCCTGACCGGGTTGGTGCTGACCAAGATGGACGGCGACTCGCGCGGCGGCGCGGCCATCTCCATCCGCTCCGTGACGGGCGTACCGATCAAGTTCATCGGCTCGGGCGAGGCCCTGGACGCCCTGGAAGTGTACGATCCGGGCCGCCTGGCCTCCCGCATCTTGGGCATGGGCGATATGCTCGGCCTGATCGAGAAGGCCGAGGCCTCCTTCGACCAGCAGATGACGCAGAAGGAAGCCGCCAAACTGCTCTCGGGCGATTTTTCGCTGGAAGATTTCGCCAACCAGTTGCGCCAGGTGCGCAAAATGGGGCCGATCGCCCAGATTTTGGAGATGCTGCCCGGCGGCATGGGCCAGATGGCCCGCCAGGTGGACCCAAACGACGCCGAGGCGCAGTTGAAACAGACCGAAGCCATCATCAATTCGATGACGGTGCAAGAGCGCCGCCATCCCGATGTGCTCAATGCCAGCCGCCGGCGCCGCATTGCGTCTGGCTCTGGCACCGAAGTGCAGGACGTGAACCGCCTGATCAAACAGTTCCGTGAGGCGCAGCGCCTGTTCAAAACGATTAAGAAGACGGGTGGGCGCGGTATGTCGCGCCTGTTTGGCTAACGCATGTGCCAGGGTGGGCGGCGCGTCCCTTCCGCGTCCCTCTCCGCCCGGGTGCAGCAGGCAGCCGCCTGGATCAACTAACATGAGTTCGGGGTAAGGGTTTTGGGGGTTGTTTGGAGCGGCAGAGCCGCCCAAAACAAACCCAAAAGAGCCACCTTCCCCGCTAACCCGAATTCAGGTTAGAATACCTAATCAAGAAATAACGAAGGAGAGTATTTACAAAATGGTTCGCATTCGCTTAAGCCGTGTTGGTTCCACAAAGCAGGCTGCTTATCGCATCGTCGTCATTGATCGCGAAGCGCCGCGCGACGGTCGCGCCCTGGAAAACCTGGGCTTCTACAATCCTCGCACACAACCCGCCACCATCGAGCTGGCGGAGGAGCGCGCTTATCACTGGATGAGCAAGGGCGCCCAGCCCAGCGAGTCGGTGGTGCACTTGTTCCGTACCACTGGCCTGCAGGAACGCTACGAGCGCCTGAAAAAAGGCGAGGCGTTGGAGACGCTGCTGGCAGAGGCCAAGGCTGCTGAAGATGCACGCCGCCCCTCCTCCCCCAAGACCAGCTTCGTGGCTGCGCCGAAGAAAGTCAAGACCGAGTAAGATCGGCCCTTTGGGGCTGGATCGATATAGGAAGCCATGAAAACTTTGATTGAATATATTGCCACTTCGCTGGTGGATGACCCCACGCAAGTGCGCGTCTCGCAAGAACAGCGCAGCGGCAAGACACACCTCCGGCTGAAGGTAGCCAAAGAAGATATGGGGCGCGTCATTGGGCGGCAGGGCCGGGTGGCAAACGCCATCCGCACCCTGTTGAACGTGGCGGCAACCCGCAGCGGCAAACAGGCCTTTCTGGATATTGACGACCCAGAATGAGCCCAGCCCGCTCTGCCCCTGAATCAATTGGCGGTACAGGCTCGCCTGCATCGGGCGAGCCTGTCTATTTAGCCGTAGGCAAACTGCGCCGCCCGCACGGCCTGCGCGGGGAGATCCTGATGGATGTGTACACGGATTACCCCGAGCGGCTGGCGCCGGGAATGGCGCTTTTTATCGGCGAGACCCACCAACCCGTGCAGCTGACGCACGTCCGCTGGCACGGGCAAGCCATGCGCGTCTCTTTCAAGGGATACGCTGACCCGGAGAGCGTGGGGCAGTTCCGCAACCAACTGCTGTATGTCTTGGCGGCGGACCGCCCCCCTCTGCCGGAGGGTGAGTTTTACCATCACCAGTTGATAGGCCTGCGTGTGGTGACCGAGGATGGTCAGGCGTTGGGCGTGGTCTCTCAGTTATTGGAGACCGGCGCCAACGATGTCTGCGTGGTGCGCCGCCAGTCTGGGCCGGATGTGCTCCTGCCGCTGATCGACTCGGTGCTGTTGGCAGTAGACCTGGAGCATGGCGAGATGCGTGTGCATCTGCTGCCCGGCCTGCTGGAAGAGGATGCCCCAAACCAGGGGGATGCTGACGAGGCCTGACCTTGAGCGACCCCCGGCTGTACTGGATCGGCTTTAACCTGGTCAAGGGCATCGGTGCGGTGCGCTTCCGGGCGTTGCTGGAGGCCTTTGGCAGCGCCGAGCAGGCCTGGCAGGCCCCCACAGACGATCTGATGGCCAGCGGCCTGGGCGCCAAGGTGGTGCAGAACTTGCTCCAGGCGCGCAAGCAAGTTGACCTGCAGCAGGTGTGGGACAGCATCCAGGCGCAGGGCATCACCGTGCTGACCTGGGAAGATGAAGCCTACCCGCGCCGCCTGCGCGAGATCGACCAGCCGCCGCCGGTGCTGTACCTGCGCGGCGAGCTGACCTCTGAGGATGAATGGGCGGTTGCCATTGTGGGCACCCGCCGCCTGACCGCCTACGGCCGCCAGGTGACCGAGGAGATCGCCGGGACGCTGGCGCGCAGCGGCGTGACCATCGTCAGCGGGCTGGCCCGCGGTGTGGATTCGATCGCCCACCAGGCCGCCCTGAATGCCGGCGGGCGCACCCTGGCGGTGTTGGGCTGCGGCGTAGATTGCATCTACCCGCCCGAAAACCGCCGCCTGGCAGAGCAGATGCTGGCCCGCGGCGCGCTGCTGAGCGATTACGCTCCCGGCACCCCGCCCGATGGCCCCAACTTCCCGCCGCGCAACCGCATCATTTCGGGCCTGTCGCTGGCGGTGGTGGTGGTGGAGGCCGGGCTGACCAGCGGAGCGTTGATCACGGCCACTTTTGCCGCCGAGCAGGGGCGCGAGGTTTTTGCTGTGCCTGGCAACATCACCGCCCCGCAGAGCCAGGGCGCCAACCGCCTGATCCAGAATGGGGCGCATGTGCTGC
This sequence comes from Anaerolineales bacterium UBA6092, assembly GCA_002428565.1. Lineage (GTDB taxonomy): Bacteria > Chloroflexota > Anaerolineae > Anaerolineales > UBA4823 > UBA6092. The sequence continues at coordinate 5,303 of DIXA01000056.1, forward strand.
TCTCCGCGCAGGATGTGCTGGAAACGCTGAACCTGACCATGGTCAGCCAGCAGCGCCTCGCCCGCGTGGCCCTGCCCAGCGACCCCACCGAGGCGCAGTTGTTCCAGGCCCTGGGCCGCCAGCCCCGCCATGTGGATGAGATCTGTCTCTCTACCGGCCTGCCCATCGAGCAGGTCAGTGCCACGCTGGCCCTGATGGAATTGAAAGGCCTGGCCCGCCAGGTGGGCGGCATGAATTACGTCAGCGTGATGGAGCAAGGCGAAGAATATCACATCGAGGCGGCCCCCGAAACGGGCGGCTGAGGCGATTGAGGAAGATCAGTATGAACGAGCATGATTATGCGGTGATCATGGCTGGGGGCAGCGGCACCCGCCTTTGGCCGCTCTCGCGGCAGAACCGTCCCAAGCAGATGCTGCGCCTGATTGGCGAAGACAGTCTGTTCCAGGTGGCGGTCAAGCGCCTGGAGGGACTCTTTCCACCGGAGCGCATTTGTGTTGTAACCGTGGCCCAGCAGGTGGCAGAATTGCAGGCGCAGTGCCCGGCCATCCCGGCCGAAAATTTCATATTAGAGCCCATGCCGCGCGGCACCGCCTCGGTGGTGGGGCTGGCGGCGGTAGCGCTGCAGCAGCGCGACCCGCAGGCCGTGATGGTGATCCTCACGGCAGACCATTTCATCCGCAATGTCACTCTCTTCCACTTCCTGCTGCGCGCTGCCGTGCGGGCTGCCCAGGATGGACATTTGGTAACGCTGGGCATCGAGCCGACCTTCCCGGCGACCGGCTATGGCTACATCCAAACCGGCGAGAACCTCGGCCGCTACTTTGGATTGGATGTGCTGCGCGCCCTGCGTTTCAAAGAGAAGCCCGATGAGCAGCAGGCGCAAGCGCTGCTGAAAAGCGGTGACCATGCCTGGAATTCGGGCATGTTTGTGTGGAAAGCCGGGCGCGTCCTGGAAGAATTGGCCCTGCACATGCCCGATCTGACCGCCCACCTGAAGACGATTGCCAAAGCCTGGGCCACGCCCCAGCGCACGCAGGTGATCGATGATGCTTGGCCTCAGCTCAAAAACATTTCCATCGATTATGGGATCATGGAGTACGCCAGCGATGTGGCGGTGATCCCGGCGGCGGGGCTGGGCTGGGACGATGTGGGCAGCTGGGATGCTCTCTTCGATGTGTTGCCCGCCGATGTACAGGGCAATATCCTCAGCGGGGGCCAGCATATTGGCATCGATACGCATGATTCGCTGGTGTATATCGACCGGCCGCAGCGCCTGGTAGTGACATTGGGCGTGAAAGACCTGGTGGTGGTGGATACCGGCGATGTGCTGCTGGTCTGCCATAAGGATCAGGCTCAAAAAGTGCGCCAGGTAGTGGAGCAGTTGAAGCGCACCAACCCGGAATATCTATAAATTGGGGCGCTCCCGGTCCGATCGGGGTGCCGCAGAACCACAGGAGGCTGATGATGGAAGCATATTGTGTCAAGTGTAGGATCAAACGTGAGATGAAAGACGCCGAGGCGGTCTTCACCAAGAGCGCCACACCTGCCACGCGCGGCGTGTGCACAGAATGCGGCACCACCTTGTACCGCATGGGCGCCACTGAAGCCCACGAGGGCATGACGCGCCCCCGCAAAGAAGATTCGCGCAAGGGTAAGCTGGTGATCGTCGAATCGCCGGCCAAGGCGCGCACGGTGGGGCGCTTTTTGGGCAAGGGCTATACGGTCAAGGCCTCGGTGGGGCATGTGCGCGATCTGCTGCGCTCGCAGCTCTCGGTGGATGTGGAGAACGATTTCAAGCCCAAGTACCGCGTCCCCAATGCGAAACTCCCCGTGGTCAAAGAGCTCAGAGCCCTGGCCAAGACGCATGCCGAAATCTACCTGGCTACCGACCCTGACCGCGAAGGTGAGGCGATTGCCTGGCACCTGCTGGAAGCGGCCAAGATCGAGCCGAAGATCACTCGCCGGGTGGTGTTCCACGAGATCACCGAGCCAGCCGTCAACGAGGCTTTTGCCAACCCGCGCGACATCAACATGGATCTGGTGGATGCACAGCAGGCCCGCCGCGTGCTCGACCGCCTGGTGGGCTACAACCTCAGCCCGCTGCTGTGGCGCAAAGTGCGCCCCCGTCTTTCCGCGGGACGCGTGCAATCCGTGGCGCTGCGCCTGGTGGTTGAGCGCGAGCGCGAGATCGACGCCTTTGTGCCGGTGGAATATTGGAGCATTGGCGCAGAGCTGCGCCCCGAAGGCGTGAAAGAGTCCTTTGTGACCAAGCTGGCGCGCATCAACAGCACAGAGCCGGTGCTGTCCAGCGAGGTCGAGGTCAAGCCGGTGCTGGAAGATATGGAGAAGGCCGCTTACGTCATCTCCAAGATCAAGCGCGGCGAGCGCCGCCGCAAGCCGCTGGCGCCCTTTACCACCAGCACCATGCAGCAAGAGGCCTCCCGCCGCCTGGGCTACACTGCCCGGCGCACCATGGCCCTGGCGCAGCAATTATACGAAGGTGTTGACCTGGGCGATGGCGCAGTGGGCTTGATCACCTACATGCGTACCGACTCGACCAACGTCTCCGAGTTGGCCCAGGCCGAAGCGCGCGAATTCATCACCGAGCGCTACGGGCCTACCTTCCTGCCGCCCGAGCCGCCCCGCTACCAGACCAAATCCAAGGGCGCTCAGGAAGCCCACGAGGCCGTGCGCCCCACCTCGGTGCTGCGCCAGCCCGACCAGATCAAAGAGTTCCTCAACCGCGATCAGTTCCGCCTGTACCAGTTGATCTGGCAGCGCTTTGTGGCCTCGCAGATGGAATCGGCGGTCTTCGATACGCTCTCGGTGGAAGTGACCGGCAGCGGTGCGGGCGAATACCTGCTGCGCGCCTCCGGCTCCACGGTCAAGTTCCTGGGCTTTTTGGTGGTTTACGAAGAGGCCAAGGATGAGGACAAGGCCAGCGAGGAAGAAGAAGATACCCGCATCCCGGCGGGCATCGAAGAAGGGCAGAAGCAGCGCCTGGTGCGCCTGCTGCCCGAGCAGCACTTCACCCAGCCGCCGCCGCGCTACACCGAGGCCACGTTGGTGCGCACGCTGGAAGAGTACGGCATTGGCCGGCCTTCCACTTATGCCCCCATCCTCGGCACCATCCAGCAGCGCGGCTACGTGGTGCGCGATGCCAAGCGCCTCTCTCCCACCGAGACTGGCATCCTGGTGAACGATATGATCAGCGAACATTTCCCAGAGATCGTCGATTTCGGCTTCACCGCCCGCATGGAAGAAGACCTGGACCGCATCGCCTCGGGTGAGCAGAACTGGGTCGACTCCATCCGCACCTTCTACGGGCCGTTTGCCGAGCAGGTGGCCCTGGCAGAGAAGCTCATGCCCGAGAATAAGACCGGCCCCGAGCCGATCGGGCGCGCCTGCCCCGACTGCGGTAAAGAGCTGGTAATCCGCTGGGGGCGCTATGGCAAGTTCATCTCGTGCAGCGGCTTCCCCGATTGCCGCCACACCGAGCCCTGGCTGGTCAAGATCAACGTGACCTGCCCCAAGGATCAGGGCGATATCGTTGAGCGCAAGACGCGCAAAGGGCGCATGTTCTACGGCTGCGCCAATTACCCCAACTGCGATTTCACCTCCTGGAAGATGCCCCTGCCGGCGCCCTGCCCGGCTTGCAAAGGGATGCTGGTGGTGGCAAACAAGCGCCAGGCGCAGTGCCTGTCTTGCGAAGAGCTCTTCTCGCTCGATCAGGTGTCGGTGGAAGAAGCAGCCGAGAAATAAACACGAGGCAGCACGGGTTTTGCCCGCAATACCCATGGCGATAGAAAGATGCGCAGCAGGCTTTGCCTGCTGCGCATCTTTCTATCGCGTAACTGGCATGATCCTTGCACCAGAAATCTGTAGCCGATCTAGTTGCGTTTTTTTCGACTATGGTCTAAAATAACAATTAGTCGAAGAATCACTAGACAGGTGGGGATGTTCCCCCTTTTAACCAGAGCGGTCAAACGCAACCTCGCAATCGAACGTTGGGAGTGAAAAAAATGGACGTGATCCGAGAACAACTAAAAAAACCGTTGGTAGCCCTGATCACAGGTGGAGTGATTGGCCTGATCATTGGGTGGTTTATCATTGGCTGGGGCCTCTGGCCGGTGACCTGGACTGACGCTTCTCCCAAGGAGCTGCACCCAGGCTACCAGGAGATGTACCTGCGAGCAGCCATCCAGGCCTATGGCGCCAATAGGGATGATATTTCCACGGCCAAAGCCAATTGGGACAGCCTGGGCGAGGAAGGGCCGGCTATCCTGGGGCGCGTTCAGGGTGCCCCAGGCACGCTGGACCCGGCGCTGATCGAGGCGTTTGGCGGCGCTGTGGGCACCACTCCTGTTGTCCCGGCAGAAGGCACCGCTGCCCCAACCGAGGCGGCAGAAAAGGGCAGTAGTTCCAAACTGCTGCCATTCCTGGGCATTCTGTGTTTTGTAATGCTGCTGTTGGGCGGCGCGATCGCGCTGTACTTCTACCTGCAAAACCGCAAGTTCGCTGGCACCGGCGAGAAGACGGCTGCCCAGCAAGCGCTGGATGCTGCCCGCCAGGCCGAGTGGACCGATTACTCGGCTGCCGGCGAAGAAGCCCCCATGACCCAGTTCATGTCCTCTTACCGTCTGGGCGATGATCTGTTCGATGAGTCGTTCAGCATCGATTCGCCCGCGGGTGAATTCCTGGGCGAGTGCGGCGTGGGCATCTCCGAGACGATCGGCGTCGGCGATCCCAAGAAGGTCACCGCGGTGGAAGTGTGGATCTTCGACAAGAACGATATCCAGACCGTCACCAAAGTGGTGATGAGCGCGCACGCATTCAATGACGAGGGCATCCGCCAGCGTCTGCAAGCCAAGGGCGAGCCTGTGAAGGCGGATACTGGCGCGCAGACCGTGCTGGAGACCGCCACGCTGCGCCTGGTGGCGCGTGTGGTGGATATGTCTTACGGCGAGGGCGCCCTGCCCGAGCAGTCCTTCTTCGAGGGGCTGGTGCTGGAACTGGCCGTCTGGCAGAAATAAATTCATTCTCTCTATCAAGCAAAAAGCGGCNNGCCGCTTTTTGCTTGATAGAGAGAAATCACTCGATCTTTAGGATCTTGAAGCGGATGCTGCCGTTGGGGGTCACCGCGGTGACGACATCTCCCACGCGTCCGTTGATCAGCGCATTGCCGATGGGAGATGCGTTGGAGATGCGCCCATTGGCCGGGTCGGCCTCTTTAGCGCCCACCAGGTAGTAGGTTTCTGGCTCGTTGTCTTCTTCCTGGATGGTGACCGTGACGCCCACCTCCACCACCTGGCGCTTTCCGCTGGGGGTCTCGATGATGACGGCGTTATTCAGCAGGTATTCCAACTCCTGGATGCGCCCTTCCAGAAAGCCCTGGTCTTCTTTGGCTTTGTGGTAGTCGGCGTTTTCAGAGAGGTCGCCCATTTGGATGGCAGAGCGCAGGCGCAGGGCTAGTTCTTCGCGCTGCGGGCCTTTCAGTTCTTCTAGCTCTATTTTGAGCTTGGCTGCCCCCTCGGCGGTGAGGTAGATTGGATCTGGCATGTGAAAGCCTTTCTAAGATGCTGCTGGCTGGGTGAAGGGCCGCTTCAGGGTTTGGTGAGCGGCTCGATCAGTTTTTGGTATTCTTCAATGGCGTAGCGGTCGGTCATCCCGGCGATGTAATCGCACACGGTGCGTTCCAGGCTGCGCCCGTTGATCAGCGCCTGGACGTGACGAGGCAGGACGGCAGGCTCTTGGGTGCAAGAGCGGAACAGGTCGCCGATGATACGCTCGGCCTTGACTGCCATGCGCACCACGCGGTAGTGGCGGTAGAGGTTGGCATACAGGAAATCTTTGAGCTGGCGGTTGCGGCGGTGCATCTCTTCGCTGAAGCCGATCACGTTGTAAGACAGGCGCTGCAGCTCCTCCACCGAGCGCACGCCGCTCTCGCGCAGGCGCTGATCGGTGGAATGCACCACGTCGCTCACCTCCATGCCGATCAGGGCGCGGATCATGCGATGGCGGGTCAGGTCGTCCAGCGTGGGGCCGCGCCAGGCAGCGCGTTCCACCAGGATGCCCCACAGGCTGATGTCTTCGAGCATGGGCGGGGTGATCATGCCAGAGCGCAGGCCGTCGTCCAGGTCGTGGGCAGTGTAAGCCAGTTCGTCGGCGATGTTGGCGATCTGCGCTTCCAGGTGGCCGCGCAGGTCGGGGTTGTAATCTGCCGCGTCGGAGATGTCGTACTCAGACTCGTGCTTGACGATGCCCTCGCACACTTCCCAGGTCAGGTTCAGGCCGGGGAAATCCGGGTAGCGCTGCTCCAGCTTGGTGACGATGCGCAGGGACTGCTTGTTATGGTCGAAGCCGCCGAAATCTTTCATCAGGCGCGCCAGGGCCACCTCGCCAGAGTGACCAAAGGGTGGGTGTCCCAGGTCGTGCGCCAGGCAGATCGCCTCGGTGAGGTCTTCGTTGGCGCCCAGGGCACGCGCAATGCTGCGCCCGATCTGAGTGACCTCCAGGGTGTGGGTCAGGCGGGTGCGGTAGTAATCGCCTTCGTAGTTGATGAACACCTGGGTTTTGTATTCCAGGCGGCGGAAGGCGGTGGTGTGCAAGATGCGGTCGCGGTCGCGCTGGAAGGCGGTGCGGTATTCAGGCTCTTCCTCGGGATGGATGCGGCCCTTGCTGGCCTTGCTGTGCAGCCCGTAGGGGGCGAGCATCTTATCTTCGAAATCTTCGAGTTCCTGGCGAGTACGTAACATAGGCATCTTCCTTTAAGGTGAGTTTAATCGAGGTGGGTGGGCTTGTCAACCATAATCGCTCTTCATCGGTAAAAGCCGGAAATTTGGATGTAATGGGCAGCTTCGCTGCCTATTACATCCAAATTTCCGAGATCTCCCCTTCTCTCCCCTGTTTTTAGGGGAGAGAAGGGGCAGGGGGATGAGATGGGTTAAAATTACGCGGGGCGCAGCGCAACCAGGGTGCCGATGCGCTCGCCCAGTAGGGCGCGCTGCACATTGCCCGGCTGATCGCCGGAGAAGATGAGCACCTCCAGCCCGGGGATGGCCTGCACCAGCCCCAAGGCCTGGCGCACCTTGCTCTCCATCCCGCCGGTGACGTCCGCGGCATGTGAGCCGCCCAGCCCGGCGGCGATCTGCCCCAGGCGGTCGGGGGTGATCTGCTCCACCAGGCGCGTGCAGGCGGGGTAATCGGCCCACACGCCCGGCTCCAGCCCAGCCAGCAAGATGCGCCGGGGGCAAAGGATATGCGCCAGGTGGTCGAACAGGTCTTCGGTAGAGAGGATCGTGCCGCCGCGGATCGTATCGAAGGCCACGTCGCCGTACACCACCGGCAGCAGGCCGCGTTCCAACGCGGCGCGCAACGGAGCGATATCCCAGGCGGCAATCTGCCCATCACGGGCGGTGACGGCAGCCGAGGGCGGGAAGGCCATCGCCGGCAGCCCAGCCGCGGCCAGGGTTTCCATCACCATCTGGTTCAGCGCCCGCGCCTCCTGCCACACCTCGGCAAAGCCGCGCCACTGTGCGTCGGTGCGCACACCCTGGCGCGTGCCGTGTTTGGCCCCGGCCACATGCCCAAACGAGCCGGAGCCGTGCCCCAGCACCAGCCTCAGGCCGGGCTGCGCCTCGAAAGCCGCGGTGATCTCGTCCGCCAGCCGCCGCAGCGCCTCGGGGCGTGGGGTGTGCGGCTGGGCTTTGTCGGTGATCAGCGAGCCACCCAATTTGATGAAAAGCAATCCTGGAATGGGCGCTGGGCTTTGCCCTGGCTTTGGCCCGCGGCGCGGCCCCTCGCCGCGCAGACGGCATTCCAACTCCCACAGGGCGGTGCGGTTGCCTTCGTATTTCAGCCGCGGCCAGGCCTCCGCAAAGGTCAGCCAGCGCACCTGCGTGTGCTCATGCGAGAGGCGCACCTCGCCCGCGGGGGCGGGCACGCCGAAGCAGTATTGCGGGATGACGTACAGATCCTCGCCCCATAGGGGGCTGTCTTTGAATTCGGTGACCGGGATAGGTTCGATCGTTTGTAGTTGCAGGAAAGGCATTTCGGGAGAAAGACCGGTCTCTTCCAGCGTTTCGCGCCGGGCGGACTCCAGCGGTGTTTCGCCATCTTCGCCGCCGCCCGCCACGGCCTGCCAGTTGCCGTCATCGGCGCGCCGGAAGATCGCATAGACGTGCGCACCGCTTTCTGATAGTCGGTAGAGGTAGACCAGGACTTGATAGGGCTGGCGGGCCATATTACCCCACGCGGGTGGTGATGGCGCGCACCGCGCCCGCCGCCAGCAGCGCATCCGCCACCTGCCCGGCGCGTTCCGGTTCCACCAGGGCGATCATGTTGCCGCCGCGGCCCCCGCCTGAGAGCTTGGCCCCCAGCGCCCCGGCCTTGCGCGCCGCCAAGACGAGTTTCTCCAGCTCGGGGCATGAGACGCCGATCTTGCGCAGCAGGCCGTGGTTGGTGTCCATCAGCGGACCCAGCAGCTCGGTGATGCCGCCCTCGATGGCGTGGCGCGCCGAGTCAGCGATGGCCCCGGCGGAATCGAACAGCGCCTCACACTGATCTTTGTGCTTCTGCCATTCCTTGCGCACCTCGCTGACGGTGATGGAGGTGGGGCTGGTGATGCCGGTATCGCCGATGACGATGGTGAAGGCCCGCCTCACGCGCAGGCGCTGCATGGGCTGGCCGCGCACAAAGTACACCGGGCAGGCGTAGGTGATGACGGTATTATCGATGCCGGAGGGGTCGCCGTGATGGATCTTCTCCACCTCGTAGGCGATCTCGCTGACCTTGTCATCGGGCAGCGGGCGGCCCAGGTATGCCGCCACCGCGCGGATCACCGCCACCGAGATGGCCGCGCCCGAGCCCAGCCCCGAGGCCACCGGGATGCTCGATTTCACCCGCAGCGTGCAGGCGGGGATGTGCGCTGCCCCCAGCGCTTTGGCGGTGCTGTGCGCCGCCACTGCCAGGGGATGCCCCGCCGGCAGGTCGCCCAGCCGCGCTTCCAGGCCAATATCCGGCGCCTGCACCAGCACCTCGCCCGATGCGCCGCGCGGGTTGGGCGTGAGGCTGGCTTTGGCGCTCACCTGTGTGACGGGCACCGCCAGGGCGGGCCGTCCGTAGACGACAGAATGTTCGCCAAAGAGGATGATCTTACCGGGGGCAGACGCAGAGAAGGCTGGCATAGGGATCAAGGGAACAGGTAAAAGATGAGCAGGATGGTGATGCCGTACAGCACAATGGCGGCTTGCAGCGGTCGGTCGGTGAAGAGCACTTCCTCCGGCGCACCGCCCACGTTCTTCACCTGCAGCAGGTACAGGTAGCGGAAAACGCCGTAGATAATGAAGGGGATGGTCAGCATCATGGTATGGTTCTCGGGCAGGTTGGGCGCCGAGAAGGTGTACAGGCTGTAGGTGATAATGGCGCTGGACGAGACGACGATGTTCATCTGATCGAGCATGGGCAGGGTATAGCCTTCCAGTACCTTGCGGTGCGAGTTGGCGCCCTCTGCCAGCAGCACCAACTCGGCGCGGCGCTTGCCAATGCCCAGGTACAGCGCCAGGAAGGTGGTGAAAACGTACAGCCAGGGCGAGAAGCGTGAGACCTCGATCAGAGTCATGCCCGTGCCCACCCGCAGCACATAAAAGGAGGCCAGCACCATTACATCCACCAGGGGGATATGCTTGAGCCAGCGCGAGTAGGCCAGGTTGAGCAGGAAATAAACCAGGCACATCAGCGCAAACTTCCAGGAGAGCAGCGGGGCCAGGCCGAACACGATCAGGAAGAGCAGCGCCCCGGCAGTGATGGCAACGGGTATGGGCAAATTCCCGGAAGGGATCGGGCGCAGGCGCTTGGTGGGGTGGTTGCGGTCGGCTTCCAGGTCGGCCAAATCGTTGATGATGTACACCACGCTGGCCAGCATGCTGAACAAGGCAAACCCGGCCAGGGTGCGGGCCAGGGCGGGCAGTTCGAAAAGTTGCCCGTCAAAGATCAGGGCAACAAAGAGCAGACCGTTTTTCGCCCACTGCTTGGGACGCATGGTTTTGATCAGGGCGGTGAGGACAGACATGGCGTAATGATAGCATGAAATGCGCCAATTGACATTTATAATATAGGGGTTGCAGCGAATGAAAAATCTGCGCAAGTGTATTATAGTAGCGACTTCAGTCGTTACTACAACCAATGAACATCAAAAGGAGCCCAATCCCATGGCGGAACAGAAGCTGATCCAAAAGATGGATGAGATTCTACAAGCGGCGTTTACACCCGATAAGCCCGGCGCGGCTGTGCTGGTGATGAAAGCCGGCCAGGTTTTGCTGCGCAAAGGCTACGGCCTGGCCAACCTGGAACTGAACGTGCCGCTGGAGCCGCACATGATCTTCCGCATTGGCTCGGTCACCAAGCAGTTCACCGCCGTGTGCATCCTGATGCTGCTGGAAGAGGGCAATCTCTCCCTGCAAGATGAGATCACCCGCTTCCTGCCCGATTACCCCACCCAGGGGCGCAAGATCACCATCGAGCACCTGCTCACGCACACCTCCGGCATCCAGAGCTACACCGGCCTGACCGAGTGGCTGACGCTGTGGCGCAAGGATATGACCCTAGAAGAGCTGATCAACCTGTTCAAAGATCACCCCATGCAGTTCGAGCCGGGCGAGCGCTTTGTCTACAACAACTCGGGCTATATCCTGCTGGGGGCCATCCTTGAGAAGATCTCCGGCAAGCCGTATGCGCAATTTGTGCAGGAGCGCATCTTTGACCGCCTGGGCATGGCCCATACGCTCTACGATGACCCGGCACGCGTTGTGGCGGGGCGGGCGGCGGGCTATTCCCTGGGCGCGGATGGCTACATCAACGCGCCTTACCTGAGCATGACCCAGCCCTACGCCGCCGGGGCGCTCGCCTCCAGCGTGGATGACCTGGCACGCTGGGATGCCGCTCTGAGCGCCGGCGAGCTGCTGCGCCCAGAGACGCTGGCGCTGGCGCACCGCTCCTACCACCTGCTGGACGGCTCTCCGGTCAACTATGGCTATGGCTGGGGCGTCTCGGAGTATGAGGGCTTCCTCTTCCTGGAGCATAGCGGCGGGATCAACGGCTTTTTGTGCGGCACGGCACGCGTGCCCGAGGCGCAGGTGTATGTGGCTGTGCTGACCAACATCGAAGCCCCCAAGCCCGCCCCCTCCATGCTGGCCTTCCAACTGGCAGCCCTGGCCGTTGGCAAGCCTTATGCGCCTCCCACACCCATTGAGGTGCCTGCCGAGGCTTTGCAGGATTACGTGGGCGTGTACACCATCAACGAGAAAGAGCAGCGCGTGGTCACCTGCGCGGAGGGGCAGCTCTACTCCCAGCGCACCGGCGGCACGCGTCTCAAGCTGTACCCGTATGCCCCAGACGCCTTCTTCATCGAGGATGCCCCGGACCTCTTCCGTTTCCTGCGCGCCGAAGATGGCAAAATGACCGGCATGGAGATCGTGCGCCGTTTTGGGCCGCGGGAGCATTCCCCAAAGTCAGATAAGCCCCTACCGCAAGAGCGCACTGCTATCCCGCTGGACCCGGCGACCCTGGAACGCTACGTGGGCGCCTTCGAGCTGGCCCCGGGCATGGCCATCACCGTTAGCCTGGAGGATGGCAAATTGGTTGCCCAGGCGCCCGGACAGGAGAAGCTGGCCCTGTTTGCCGAGACGCCTGAGCGCCTCTTCCCGCGCGAGGTGGAACTGACCATCGCCTTCACCTTCGACGCCCAGGGGCGGGCCGTGTCCTTCACCCTCTACCAGGGCTCAGAAACCTACGTTTGCAAGAAGGTTGGCTAGATGCAAAAGACCCGCCTGGATCTGCTGTTGGTGGAGCGCGGTCTGGCGGAAAGCCGCAGCCTGGCGCAGCGCCTGGTGATGGCGGGGCAGGTGCGCGTGGATGGGCAGGTGGCGCTCAAACCCTCGGTGGCGGTGCCGCCGCAGGCCGTGCTGACGGTGGATCACGGCCCGCCCTACGTCTCGCGCGGCGGCGAGAAGCTGGAGCCTGCCCTGGAGGCTTTTGCGCTGCCCCTGCAAGGCCGCACCTGCGCCGATGTGGGCGCCTCAACCGGCGGTTTCACCGATTGCCTGCTGCAGCACGGCGCGGTGCGCGTCTATGCCATCGATGTGGGCAAGGGCATTTTGGATTGGAAACTGCGCCGCGACCCGCGCGTGGTGGTGATGGAAGAGACCAACGCCCGTTACGTGGAGCGCCTGCCCGAGCCGGTCACGCTGGTGACGATGGATGCCTCCTTCATCTCGCTCAAGGTGTTGCTGCCGGTGGTGCGCGCCTGGCTGGAAGCCCCCGGCGATGTGGTCGCCCTGATCAAGCCGCAGTTTGAGGCCGGGCGGGAAGAGGTGCGCCGCGGCAAGGGCGTGATTCGTGACATTGAGGTCCATCGCCGCGTGCTGCAGGAGGTGCTGGAATTTGCCCAGGCGCAGGGCTTTGGCCTGCGCGGTTTGCTGCGCTCGCCGCTGCTGGGGCCTAAGGGCAATGTGGAGTTCCTGGCCTGGCTGGCGCTGGGGGCGCCTCCCGCCGCCAACCTGGAGCAGATGATCGCAGAAGCCCTCCCCCATCTGGATAAACCCGAAAATTAGATGTAACGGGCAGCGAAGCTGCCCGTTACATCTAATTTTCTGTTATACTTCTCAGGCTATGAGAACGGATCACATTCGCAACTTTTGTATTATCGCCCACATCGACCACGGGAAATCCACCCTGGCCGACCGTCTATTGCAAATGACAGGCACTATCGCCGATCGGGATATGACCGAGCAGGTGTTGGACAGCATGGACCTGGAGCGCGAGAAGGGCGTGACGATCAAAGCCTCGGCGGTGCGCATGAGTTACACTGCCAAAGATGGCCAGACCTACGAACTGAACCTGATCGATACGCCGGGGCACGTGGATTTTGGCTACGAGGTCAGCCGCGCCCTGAATGCCTGCGAGGGCGCCCTGTTGGTGGTAGATGCCAGCCAGGGCGTGGAAGCGCAGACCCTGGCGAACCTGTACAGCGCCCTGGAAGCCGACCTGGAGATCATCCCGGTGATCAACAAGATCGACCTGATCACCGCTCGCCCCGACGAGGTGGCTGAAGAGATTAGCAGCCTGCTGGGCACGCCCGCCGATGAGATCGTGCGCATCTCTGCCAAAGAAGGCCTGCATGTGGAAGAGGTGCTGGAAGCGGTGGTGAAGCAGGTGCCGCCGCCGAGCGGCGACGATGATGCCCTGTTGAGGGCGCTGATCTTCGACTCGCATTATGACCCCTACAAGGGCGTGGTGGCGTATGTGCGCGTGATCGATGGGCGCGTTGCCCCCACCGACATGCTGCACCTGATGGCGACCGGCTTCGACCTCAAGCCGATCGAGGTGGGCACCTTTGCTCCCGGAATGCGCCCTGGGCCGGGCCTGGCTGCCGGCGAGGTGGGCTATATTGCCACCGGGCTGAAGACGGTGCACGAGTGCCGCGTGGGCGATACCTTTACCCACACCCAGAACCCTGCCCCCGAGCCGCTGCCCGGCTACCGCAAGGTCAAGCCCATGGTCTTCGCCGGTGTTTACCCGGTGGAGAACGACGATTACTCCGACCTGAAAGAGTCGCTGGAGAAATTGCAGCTCAACGATGCCGCCCTGGTCTTCGAGCCAGAGACCTCCCAGGCGCTCAATTTTGGCTTCCGCTGCGGCTTCCTGGGCATGTTCCACATGGAGATCATCCAGGAACGCCTGGAGCGCGAGTATAACCTGGATATCATCGTCACCTCGCCCTCGGTGGAGTACGAGGTGGTGCTGCAGACCGGCGAGGTGATCCTGATCGATTCGCCTGCCGAACTGCCCGAAGAAGGGCTGATCAGCGAAGTGCGCGAGCCGTGGATGACCATCGATATCTACAGCCCGACCGAGTTTTACGGCACGATCATGGAGCTGGTGAAGAAGCGCCGCGGCTCCTTCTTGGAGCAGGATTACCCCGCCCCCAACCGTGTGCAGCTCAAATTCAGCATCCCTCTCTCGGAACTGATCGTGGATTTCTTCGACCAGTTGAAGTCGCGCACGCGCGGCTACGCCTCGCTGGATTACCAGTTTGCCGAGTACCGCCCCGATGACCTGGTGAAGCTGGAGATCCTGGTCAACGAGGAGACGGTGGATGCTCTGGCAACCATCGTCCACCGCAATGACGCCTATCACAAGGGCCAGGCGCTGATCACCAAGCTCAAAGAACTCATCCCGCGCCAGTTGTTCCTGGTGCCCATCCAGGCCTATGCCGCCGGGCGGGTGATCTCGCGCGCCAATGTCAAGCCCATGCGCAAAGATGTGCTGGCAAAATGCTACGGCGGCGACATCTCGCGCAAGAAGAAACTGCTGGAGAAGCAGAAACGCGGCAAGAAGCGCATGAAGATGATCGGCTACGTGGAGATACCGCAAGAGGCCTTTATGGCGATATTGCGTATTGGGGAGGATTGAGATCGCTGCCCGTTCCCAACAAGATTGGAAAGCTATGCTCCCAGGGCTGCTGGTCAGTGCGGCGGCCCTGGTGCTTGTATTTGTGCTGATCGATGTGGATGAACTGCTGGCGGCGGTGCAGCAGGCTGACCTGCGCCTGCTGATCGGCGCCGGGCTGATCACCCTGCCCTGGCTGGCGGTGCGCGGCCTGTTCTGGCGCACCCTGCTGCAAGAGAAGGCCTCCTATAAGGATGTTTTCCTGACCCTCAACGAAGGCTACCTCATCAACAACCTGCTGCCTCTCCGCCTGGGAGAGGTGGGGCGGGCCTTTTTGCTGGGGCGCAAAGCCGGGCTGGATTTCTGGCAGGTGCTCTCCACCATCCTGATCGAGCGTTCGCTCGACCTGGTGATCACCGCGGCGTTGTTCTTAATCACGCTGCCTTTCGTGGCTGGCGCAAGTCAGGCGCGCCAGATCGCCCTGGTCACCGGGGTAATCTTTGGTATCGGCTTGCTGCTGATCTACCTGCTGGCGCGCAACCGACCGCGCGCCCTGGCGCTGGTGGAGCGCATGGGGAGGCGCTGGCCCCTGGTGCAGCGCCTTGCTGGGCAGCGGGTGATGGCTTTCCTGGATGGGCTGGCAGTGCTGACCGACCTGCGCCGTTTCCTGATCGCCCTGGGCTGCGTGCTGCTCAACTGGCTCTTGGGCGTGACGCAGTACTACCTGCTGCTGCTGGCCTTCTTCCCCGATGCCACGCCGCTGTGGGCGGCTTTTACCCTGGGCGCCGGGGCGCTGGGGTTGGCGTTACCTTCTTCGCCGGGGGGGGTGGGCGTCTACGAAGGGGGCGTGGTTATGGCGATGACATTGCTCTCGCCCGACCGCTCTCGCGCCGCGGCCTTTGCCTTTTCGGCGCACCTGTTCAACTTCCTCATCACCGGCCTGATCGGCGGTTATGCCCTTTCCAGAGAGGGCGAAACTTTAGGCTCATTGTACCGCCGCTTGCGGAACCGGAAGTGACCCTTTTACGTTCTTTGTTGGATAACGGATGAAGATACTCACCACCCTGACTTATTACCGGCCACATTACTCCGGCCTGACCATTTACGCCGAGCGCCTGGCGCGCACCCTGGCCGGGCGCGGCCACTCGGTGACCGTGCTGACCTCGCGTTACAATCGCAGCCTGCCCGCCGATGAGATCATCGACGGGGTGCGCGTGGTGCGCCCGGCTGTGCTGATGCACGTCAGCAAGGGCGTGCTGATGCCTGCCATGCCCTGGCTGGCCTGGCGGCTGGCGCGAGAGGCGGATGTGGTACATCTGCACCTGCCTCAGTTGGATGCCGCCTATATCGCCCTCATCGCCCGCCTGTTGGGCAAGCCGGTGGTGCTGACCTATCACTGCGACCTGCTGCTGCCCTCGGGCTTCATCCACCGCCTGGCGAACCTGGTTTCGAACCTGGCCAACCGCGTGACGGCGGGCGCGGCCAATTTGATCGTGACCAACACGCGCGATTTCGCCGAGCATTCTTCCTTCCTGCGCCGCTACCTGGATAAGGTGCAGGCCATCCCGCCGCCGGTGGAGGTGGCCGCGGTCACGGAAGCCGATCTGCAGGCCTTCCGCCAGAAGGTGGATATCCAGCCGGGGCAGCGCATCATTGGCATGGCGGCGCGCCTGGCAGCCGAAAAAGGCGTGGAGTACCTGGTGCAGGCCATGCCGGAGGTGCTGCAGCGCTTCCCCACTGCCCGCGTGCTCTACCAGGGGCAGTATGAGAACGTGATGGGCGAAGAAGCCTACGCCCGCAAGCTGGCCCCCATGATCCAGGCCCTGGGTGAGCATTGGACCTTCCTGGGCAACATCTCCGCAACGGAGATGGCGGCCTTTTTCAAGGAGTGTGAGGTGACCGTGCTGCCCAGCATCAACAGCACTGAGTCGTTTGGCATGGTACAGGTCGAGTCGATGACCTGCGGCACGCCGGTGGTGGCCTCGGATATGCCGGGGGTGCGCCAGCCGGTGCGCATGACCGGCATGGGGCGTATCGTGCCGCCGCATGACGCCCCTGCGCTGGCGCAGGCGCTGATCGAGATCCTCGACGCTCCCGCCGATTACCGCCGCGGCGGCCCGGCTGCCATGCGGCGCTTCTCCTCGCCGGTGATCGCCGAGGAATACGAGGGGCTGTTTGGCCGTGTGCTGTGCGCCCGCGAAAAAGCCGCCGCAGCCCAGCCCACCGAAAAGGGGTAGCCATGAACCCCGTACAAACCAAAGAGACAACCTGTATTTGACGATTTTCCCCCGACTTGCAGACTATCTCTGATTAAGGTATCATTCCCTCTCGCATAGACCACCTTTTAGAATGGCTGAATCTTATGGCCGATAAGCCTACCATCTTAGATTTTGTCAAACCGCCGCTGGAGGGCAAAGATTACCTGATCTACCAGGTACCGCCGGCGCAGACACTGCCCATAGAGATCCTGCCGGAGATGCCCTGAGAGGCTTATGGAGCCGAGCCTGCCAGTATCTCCTGCCAAACTCCGCCGCGGCCTGAGCCCGTGGGCGTACGATGTTCTGCTGGTGTATATCTTGCTGGCGGGCCTGTTTTTGCGTTTCATGGGTGCAGATTGGGGCGAGTACCAGTACCTGCACCCCGACGAGCGCTTCCTCGTCTGGGTGGGGGCAGATATCTCCCCGGTAAACAGCCTGTCTGAGTATTTCGATACGGCCAATTCCCCCCTCAACCCGAACAACCGCGGCCACGGCTTTTACGTCTACGGCACGCTGCCGATGTTCCTGGTGCGCTACATCACCGAGTGGACCCAGGAGCAGGCTGGCTGGCGGGAGGTGATCGATGTGGGGCGCAGCCTCTCGGCGATGGCCGATGTGCTGACCGTGTGGCTGGTGTACCTGGTGGGGCGGCGCGTCTACGACCGGCGAATTGGGCTGCTGGCGGCGGCATTTTCGGCCTTCGCCGTCTTGCAGATCCAGCAGGCGCACTTCTTTACCATGGAGACCTTCGTCAACCTGTTCATGATGCTGGCGGTCTACTTTGCCGTGCGCGTGGCAGGCGCGGCCTGGCCCACCCAGCCGGGTGAGGCCGATCCGCTGAAGGAATTGCTCTCGCACCCCGCTTTGCGCTGGAGCCTGGGCTTTGGCGTGGCCCTGGGCTGCGCCGTGGCCTCCAAGGTTAACGCCGCCCCGGCGGCGCTGCTGCTGCCGGTGGCTTTTGCGCTGATGCTGTGGAAGGCCCCGGCGGAAGTGCGCTCTCGCCGCTTTGCCCATGCGCTGGCATACCTGGCGCTGGGGGCGGTCGTCAGCCTGTTGGTGTTCCGCCTCTTCCAACCCTATGCCTTCAGCGGGCCAGGCTTCTTTGGCCTGCGCCTCAACCCGTTGTGGCTGCAAAACCTGAGCGAGCAGCGCAACCAGGCTGCCGGCGATATGGCTTATTACCCGCCCGCCATGCAGTGGGCGCGCCGCTCGCTGACCTTCTCCTTTCAGAACCTGACCACCTGGGGGCTGGGCCTGCCGCTGGGTATTTTGGCCTGGGCGGGCTTCTTGTGGAGCGGCGTCCGCATGCTGCGCGGCGAGCGCCAGCACCTCTTGCTGTGGGCCTGGACGGCGCTGTACTTCACCTGGCAATCTGTCCAGTTCAACCCCACCATGCGCTACCAACTGCCCATCTACCCGCTGCTGGTCATCTTCGCCGCCTGGGCGGTAGTGGCTCTCTACGAGCGCGGCGCACAGAGCCTGCGCGGGCGCTGGCTGCGCCCGGCGGCGGTGATCATTGGCGGCGGTGTGCTCGCCGCCACGGCCATCTACGCCCTGGCCTTTGCCAGCATTTACGCCCGGCCCATCACCCGCGTGGCAGCCTCGCGCTGGATCTACCAGAACGTGCCTGGGCCGCTCAACCTGCACATCCAGACCGATGCCGGGATCGTCAACCAGCCGCTTTCGTACCCCTACGGCTCGACCATCCAGCCCGGCCAGCCTTACACCACCATCTTTACCGCCCACGAAACGGGCACCATCCGCGAATTGTACCTGGCGCACATCACCGATGCGCGCAGCGGTTCACCGGTGGCGCTGACCCTGGCGCTGACCGCCCTGCCCAACGGGGGCCAGTACCTTGGTTCTTCGACCACCCAAATCCCCGGCGGGGATGACCAATCCTTCGCCTACTTCCTGGACCAGGCCGTGTGGCTAGAGAAAGACCAGGTGTACTACCTGCTGTTGAGCGTGCCTGAGCAGGGCGCCAGCGCCGTGGAGGTGTGCGGCCCGGTGACGGTCTGGATCCAGACGGCAGCGGGCATGATCGAGCAAGCGTTGATTGCCCCGGCCAGCTGCGCCGTCCGCCCGGGCCAGGCCTTCAGCGCGCCCTTTATCGCCCAGGAGAGCGGCAGTGTGCTGCAAGTGTTGGCAGAGGGGGTGAGCAATGCTTCCCCGCTGCAAGCCAGCCCGCAGTCACTGCACCTGTCCATCGGCCCCACCACGGGCACGCAGTCACAGGCCAGCCTGAGCGCCGATTTTGCCCCCGCTGAGGGCGGCTTGGGCCCGGGCTTTTCCCTGGCGATCGATCCGCCCCTGGCGGTGCAGGCCGGGGAGATGTACCAGGTGACGGTTGCGCTGGAGACGTTTGACGGCGCGGTCAGCCTGAGCGGGGCCGGGTTGGCCAACGAGGGCGATTGGGACGACGGCCTGCCCCTGCGCATGGACGGCTATGATGGCTTTGGCGGCATCTACCCGCTGGACCTGAATTTCCAGATGTATTGGGACGACAACCCCGAAAAACTGCAGCGCTTCCTGCGCATCTACCAGGAATCTGAATACATTGCCATCTCCTCCAACCGCCAGTGGGGCTCGCTGCCGCGCATGCCCGAGCGTTTCCCCATGACCACACAACACTACCGCCTGCTGCTGGGCTGCCCGCAGGAGCGCAGTATCTCCTGGTGTTACAGCGTAGCCCAGCCGGGCATGTTTGAGGGCCAGTTGGGTTATTCCCTGGTGGCGGTGTTCCAATCCGATCCGCAGCTTGGCCCGCTGCGCCTCAACGATCAGTTCGCCGAAGAGGCCTTCACCGTCTACGACCACCCCAAGGTGCTCATCTTCCAAAAAACGGAGACGCTGAGTGAGGCGCAGTTGCGGGCGCTCTTCGACCCGGTGGATTTCAACCGCATTGTCACGGTGACGCCCAAAGGTGCACCCGCCTACCTTGCCACGTTGACCCTGCCGGCAGAGCGCCTGGCAAAGCAGCAGCAGGGCGGCACCTGGTCGGATCTGTTTGACACCCAGGCGCTGCACAACCGCGTCCAGATCATCGGCGTGATCGTCTGGTACCTCAGCGTGGCCCTGCTGGGACTGCTGGCTTACCCGATGCTGCGCCTGGCGCTGCCGGGGCTGGCAGACCGCGGCTACCCGCTGGCGCGCGTGGCGGGCATGCTGATCTTCTCGTACCTGGCCTGGCTGGGCGGCTCGCTGAGCATCCCGGTGACGCGGCTGATGCTCAGCCTGGTGCTGCTGGGCATGGCGGTCTTTGCCGCGGCCCTGGCTTACCGCCAGCGAGAGCCCCTGCGCCAGGAATGGAGCGAGCGCCGCGGTTACTTCTTACTGGTGGAGGGGCTGACCCTGGCCCTCTTCATCGCTTTCTTGCTGGTGCGCCTGGCCAACCCCGACCTGTGGCACCCCTATCACGGCGGCGAGAAACCCATGGATTTCTCGTACTTCAACGCCGTGCTGAAGAGCACCACCTTCCCGCCCTATGACCCCTGGTACGCCGGCGGCTACCTGAACTATTACTACTACGGCTTCGTCTTTGTGGGCATGCTGGTCAAGTGGCTGGGGATTGTGCCCTCCTTTGCCTATAACCTGATCCTGCCCACGCTGTTCAGCATGGTGGGGATGGGGGCTTTCTCCATCGCCTTCAACCTGCGGGCGGCCGCGCAGGATCCGGATTCGCCCTTCCGCCGGGGCTCAGCCGCCATATGCACCGGGCTGGCAGGCTCGGCGCTGATGACGCTGCTGGGCAACCTGGGGGCCATGCGCATGATCATCCGCGGCTACACCAAGCTGGGTTCTCCGGGGTTGGATATTGACCTCCTTCCGGCGATGGATCAGATCACCGGCTTTTTCCGCGGCCTGGTTCAGGTGATCCTGCACGGTGCGACGCTGCCCTACTACCCCGGCGATTGGTACTGGATCCCCAGCCGGGCGATTTCCGCGCCAAACGAGACGGAGCCGATCACCGAGTTCCCGCTCTTTACCTTCCTCTACGCCGACCTGCACGCCCACATGATCGCCCTGCCCATTGCCCTGCTGGCGCTGACCTGGGCGCTCTCGGTGGTGCTGGGCAAGGCGCGCTGGCCCAGCCTCTTCGCCGGGGTGCTCTCCTTCCTGCTGGGCGGGCTGGCGATTGGGGCGCTGTACCCCACCAACCTCTCGGATATCTACACCTACCTGCCCATCGGCCTGGCCGCGCTGGGCTACGGTGTCTGGCGCTACGCCAACTCGCAGCAGCAGCCGCAGCTTTTCCAACTCTCCTCTGCCCAGAGGGGCATTGTCTTTGGCGGCATCGCCGTGCTGCTGATGGCGCTGCTGACGATCCTGGCGTATGGCTTGTTTGAGCCGTACCGCGCCTGGTATGGGCAGCCCTACAGCAAGATCATGTTGTGGTATGGCACGCGCACCCCGCTGGAAGATTACCTGGTGCATTGGGGCCTGTTGCTGTTCCTCATCGTTTCGTGGATGGCGGCGGAATCGATCTTGTGGATGGCGCACACGCCGCTTTCTTCGCTGCGCAAGGTGAATTGGCCTGCGGTGGCGGCGGCGCTGGTGCTGCTGGTCACCCTGGCTTTCCTGCTGGCGGTGAAGCTGCCAGATGCGGAGATAGTGAGCAAACTGCCTTTCGGCAAGGGGGTGGTCACCGCCTGGCTGATCTTGCCGCTGCTGGCCTGGGCGGGGCTTTTGCTGCTGCGCCCCGGCATGAGCGACGCCAAGCGCGTGGTCTTGTTCTGGGTGGGCACCGGGCTGGCGGTCACGCTGATGGTGGAGATCGTCTCGGTGCAGGGCGATATCGGGCGCATGAACACGGTGTTCAAGTTCTACCTGCACGCCTGGACTCTGTTCGCGGTGAGCGCCGCGGCAGCCCTGGCCTGGCTGTGGCAGGGGCTGCGCCGCTGGCCCGCGACGCTGCGCATCTCCTGGCAGACCGTCCTGACGGCGCTGGTTGTTTCGGCGGCGCTCTTTACCCTGTTTGCCTCCTCGGCCAAGATGCGCTACCGCTGGAACGCGGCTTACCCCGACCAGCCCAGCGCTCCGCATACGCTGGACGGCATGGACTATATGGAATATGCCTCTTACTACCAGGCGGGCCTGGCGGAACCCGATGGGCGCTGGATGAGCCTGAGCGAGGATGCTGCCGCCATCCGCTGGATGCAGGAGAACATCGCCGGCTCGCCGGTGATCGTCGAGACGCCCAACAACGGGCGGCAATATCACTGGTACACGCGCTACTCGATCTACACCGGGCTGCCCGGCGTGATGGGCTGGGAGTGGCACCAATCGCAGCAGCGCAACCTGAATCCTGCCGAGTGGCTCAACGCCCGCTCTCAGGAGATGGATACCTTCTACCTCACCTCCGACCCGGAGAGCGCCGCCCGTTTCCTGCGCAAGTACGATGTCTCTTACATCGTCGTCGGTCAAGTGGAGCGCATCTGCTACCCGGCCTTCAGCCTGCAAAAGTTTGACGATTATGAGGGCGTACTGTGGCGCGAGGTGTACCGCGATGGTGGCACGGTGATCTACGAGGTAATCAAGTGACCTCTCCTATTCTGGCGATTTTTGTCTGGTGGCTGATCATGCAGGTGCTGGGCTGGCTGGCCCTGCCCACCGCCATGCGCATCTTCCGCTGGCTGCCCGACCGCGGCTATGCCTTCAGCAAGGCGCTGGGCCTGCTGCTGATCACCTATCTGCTCTGGCTGGGCGGCTCGCTGGGATTCTTGCGCAACAACCTGTCGGGCATTCTGGTCTCGGCGCTGGCGGTGGCGGGGATTTCGGCCTGGTTCTACTTCCGCGGCGATGGTCTGGACCTGGGCGCCTTTTTGCGCCGCCACGCCAGGATGATCATCGTCGTCGAGGTGTTGTTCCTGGCGGCCTTTGCCTTGTGGGCAACCCTGCGCGGCTACGCCACGTTCAAGATCGACAGCGCCGGCGGCGAGAAGTTCATGGAGATCGCCTTCCTTAACGCTGTCTTGCGCAGCGAGTCCTTTCCGCCGTTGGACCCCTGGCTTTCGGGCTTCGGCATTTCGTATTACTACTTCGGCTATGTGATGATGGCGCTGTTGACGCGCCTCTCTGGCGTAGCCAGCGGGATCGGCTTTGACCTGTACGACGCGCTGCTGCTGGCGCTGGCGGCGCTGGGCGCGTTTGGCGTGGTGTACAACCTGGCGGCGGCGCACCGGCAGAAGGCTGCGCCGGAGCATGCCAGCGGCTCGCACGTGGCGGCGGGGCTGCTCGGCTCGCTGCTGGTGGTCTTCATGGGCAACCTGCAAGGGGTGTGGGAGTCGCTGCACGCCCGCGGCATCTTGCCCGAATCCTTCTGGCAGTGGCTGGCCATCCCCGATTTAGCCAGCGCGCCGGTCACGGGTTCATGGGTTCCCGGCCAGAGTGGCTGGTTGTGGTGGTGGCGCGCCTCGCGCGTCTTGAACGATACCAACCTGGCGGGGCAGCCCTTGGGCATCCAGCCGATCAGCGAGTTTCCCTTGTTCAGTTTCCTGCTGGGCGATAATCACCCGCACGTGCTGGCGCTGCCCTTTGTGCTGCTGGCGATCGGGCTGGCGCTCAACCTGCTGCGGCGGCAGGTGCTGGCCGGGCCAGGCCCCGCGTTGGAGGTGGATACGCCCGCGGCGCCCTGGTGGAACCCGCCCGCCTATGCCCTGGGCAACGATTGGGTGCTGGGCATCTTCTCTGCCCTGATCATCGGCGCGCTGGGCTTTCTCAACACCTGGGATATGCCCATCTATTGGGGTTTGGCGCTGCTGGCTTACGCCGCGGGCGGGGTGCTGGTGCAGGGGCGGCTGGGCTGGCCTCTGCTGAAGCAAACCGTCTCGCTGGGGGTGGGGCTGGCGTTGGGCAGCGCCCTGTTCTACGGTCTCTTTTTCCTGAGCTTCGACTCGCAGGCCAGCGGCATTTTGCCGTATGTGTTCCCGCCCACGCGTTTGCCGCAGTACCTGACCATTTTTGGCACTTTCGTGGTCATCCTGGCGCTCTTCCTGGGCAGCCTCCTGGTGCGGCAAGAGCGCCAGCGGGCAGGCGCGCTGCGCCTGGCGGGGTCCTGGTGGCTACGGCTGGTGCTGACCTGCGCGGCGGTTTTTCTGCTCATCTTGCTGCTGATCGGGTCGGCGGTGCTGATCCGCCCAGAACTGCTGCAGAACTCGTTGTTGCAGTACATTACGGGCGGCGTGGAGATGGGTGTGGCGGATGCACTGCTGCTCAGCCTGCAGGCGCGCCTGCGCAACCCCTGGATGCTGCTGCTGGTGACGGGCCTGATGGCGGCAGCCATTGCCGGTATCAGGGGCCTGCTGCGCAACACAGACGGTGCCGCCCCAGACGAAACGCCGGAGCCCGCCGCACGGCTAGACCGGGTCCCCGAGGCTTTTGTTTTCCTGCTCATCTTCACCGGCCTGGCGCTGACGCTGGTGGTGGAGTTCATCTACCTGCGCGATTCGTTCAACCTGCGCATGAACACGGTGTTCAAGTTCTATTACCAGGCCTGGGTGATGCTGGGCTGCGCCAGCGCCTACGCCGTGTGGTGGCTGCTCAACCGCCTGGAAGGGCGGGTGGGGCGCTCCCTGGCGGCGGGCGGGGCGCTGCTGGTGATCGTTCTGGGACTGGTCTACACGGTGATGGGGATTCATTCCCGCGCCAACGGCTTCAGCGGCGATTTTAACCTGGATGGCGCCAGCAATATCGCCCGCGCCCACCCGGAAGATTGGAGCGCCATCCAATGGCTCAACGAGAATGCTGTCCCGGCGGCGGACGGCAGCGCGCCGGTGATCCTGGAAGCGCCGGGCGAATCCTACGATTACGAGGGGCGCATCAGCGCCTTTTCGGGCTACCCGGCGGTGCTGGGCTGGGCGGTGCACGAGAGCCAGTGGCGCGGCGATTATGAGGAGCAGGGCAAGCGCCAGCCGGATATTGCCACCATCTACACCACCTCAGATGGCGAGGCGATGCTGGCTTTGCTGCGCAAGTGGAATGTGCGCTACGTGATCCTGGGCAATGTGGAGTGGGAGTATATCCGCCGCCTGTGCGCCAATGATTCAACACTGACGTGCAATCCTACCGCCGCCCTGCGCAAGTTTGACCTCTTCCTGGAGCCGGTTTTCACCGGCGGCACGACGCGTATCTACCAGGTGCCGTGAGTGCGCTATAATAGCCCTATTAAATAAATTGGGATTGCCATGCGAATCAAATCCTTGACCCTGGAACAACTCTTGTATGCCCTGGCAGGTCTGCTGGCCCTGGGCCTGCGTCTGTGGGGGCTGGGCACGCCCGCCCTATCTGAACACGAAGCGCAGTGGGCGCTGCAGGCGCTGAATGTGGCCCGCGGCCAGGTGCAGACGCTTGGCGGGCAGCCCGGCTACATCCTCTTCACCTCGCTGCTGTTTGGGCTGCTGGGCAGCAGCAATTTTCTGGCCCGCCTGCTGCCCGCCCTGGCGGGGGGGCTGCTGCCGCTCCTGCCGGGATGGATCGTCCCGCGCCTGGGCCGCGCCACGCACCTGCGCGCCGCAGGGGTGATCCTGGCTTTTGGCCTGGCCATCGATCCCGGCCTGCTGGCACTCTCGCGTACGGCGGGCAGCCCGTTGATGGCGGTATTTTTCGCCCTGCTGGCGCTGACTCTGTTGGGCCGGGGGCTGCCGCTGTGGGCTGGCATTGCTGCAGGGTTGGCGTTGCTCTCGGGGCCGTCGGTGCTGCAAGGGTTGCTGGTCCTGCTTGCCGGGTGGGGCTTGATCCGCCTGGTGGAAACCTGGCTGTATCCCACGTCAGACGGCGCGGACCAACCCGCGCCCGAGAGCCTGCCCCGCCTGAGCCTGCCGCGGCTGGATGCGCCGGGCAAGCGCGCCGCCGTCATTGCCCTCTTGGGTACGCTGCTGCTGGCTGGCACACTGCTGCTGCGCGTGCCCCAGGGCCTGGGTGCGCTGGTGAGCACGTTCCCTGCTTATTTTGAGAGTTTGGCCCACCCGGCGGTCTTCGCTACGCTGGGCACGCCCGTACTGACCGCGCCGTACCAGCTGCTGACCCTGCTGGTGTATCACCCGCTGCCCCTGCTCTTTGCTCTGATCGCCCTGGTGCGCGGGCTGATCGCCCTGCGCCACGGTGGGCAGTGGGCGCTGCGCCTGAGCCTGTGGCTGCTGGCGGCTTTCCTGCTGGCGCTGCTGGTGCCCGACCGGCAGACCGGTGACCTGGCCTGGGTGCTGCTGCCGCTGTGGGCGCTGGCCGCGCTGGAACTGGCACGCTACCTGCCGGTCGGGCACCAGCAGCCCACCACCCTGGTGGCAGGCGGATTGGCATTATTGATGGTGGTAATGGCGGCGGTGTTGCAGTTCAACCAGTTCAGCCTGGCGCGCTTTGAAATCACCCCGCCGCTGTACGCGGCGATGCTGGGCGGCGTGCTGGTGTTCAGTCTTGTCGCCATTGCCCTGGTGGGGATGGGCTGGTCGGGTCCGGCAGCCCGCCTGGGCGCAGTGTGGGGCATTTGCGCGGTGCTGCTGCTGGGCATGTTCTCGGCGGGCAGCCGCCTGGCTTACCGCACCCCCAACGCCGCGGCGGAATTGTGGAGCACGCCCCCCTCTGCCGGGCAGATGGCCGAGCTGGTGGATACGCTGCAAGACCTGTCTGCCTGGAATACCGGGCACACGCAAGAGTTGGAGGTGGTGGTGACCGCCGATTCGCCCGCGCTGCGCTGGGCGCTGCGCGATTTCCCGCAGGCGCGCTTTGTCAGCGGGCTGGCGGTCAATGAGACCCCGGCAGTAGTGATCACAGCGCTGGAAGCGGAACTGCCCGCCCTGGAACTGGCTTACCGTGGCCAGGATTTCATCTGGCAAGAATCCCCCGCCTGGCAGGGCCTTCTGCCCGCCGATGCCATCTCCTGGCTGTCGGCGCGCCAGGCGCCGGTGATCGAGCAGCGGGTGATCTTGTGGGCGCGGGCAGACCTCTTCCCCGGCGGCACGACGGGCCCGCTTTCTGCCCCATAGCGCCAGGCTCACTTGAAAATTAACCCAGCCTCGTAGTAACGACATCAGTCGTTACACATCGCCACTAAACTCGCTACTGCGAGGACGGAAAGTCTATTTTTAGAGGAGTATCCATGGCAATTGCACAGATCATCGCCATTGACGGCCCGGCGGCTTCGGGAAAATCGACCCTGGGGCAGCGGCTGGCGCAGGCGTTGGGATACCTGTATTTCGATACCGGCGTGATGTACCGCGCCATCACCTGGCTGGCCCTGCACGACGGCGTGCCGATTGGCGACGAGGCGGCGGTTACCACCCTGGCGGAGAATGTCCCCGTGGAAGTGCGCCCGCCCTCTCAGTCGGATGGGCGCGGCTATGATGTGCTGGTGAACGAGCAGGATATCACCTGGGAAATCCGCCGCCTCGAGGTGGATGCCAACGTCTCGCCGGTCTCTGCTTATGCGGGCGTGCGCAAAGCCCTCAGCGCCCAGCAGCGGCGCATTGGCCTGCGCGGCCAGGTGGTGATGGTGGGGCGGGATATTGGCACGGTGGTGCTGCCCGAAGCCGACCTGAAAGTGTACCTGGATGCCTCTGCCGAGGAGCGCGCCCGCCGCCGCTACGAGGAATTGAGCGCCCGCGGCCAGTTTGCCGATTATACGGAGATCCTGGCGGCGATGCGCAAGCGCGACCAGATCGATTCCACCCGGGCGGTGGCCCCGCTGTGCGCCGCCGAAGACGCCATCCGGGTCAATTCGGACGGGCTGGATGCTGACCAGGTGCTGGCGGTGGTCAAAGCCCTGGCCCTGGACCCAGAATCCCGCAAGTCGATCGAGTGATCTGGACAGCCGATGACTGCGACAAGCCTGGCACACAAACTATCCGTGCAATTCCCGTATGTGCATGCCTCCTACGAAAAGAGGCGCAATTTTTTGCGCTTTCTTATCCGCTATATTGGCTTCACCGTGTTGGTGCGGCTGGGAAGCGTGCAAGGCCTGGAGAACGTGCCCCGTTCTGGCCCGGCGATCTTGATGATCAACCACATCGCCTTTGCCGATCCCTTTGTGGTGCTGCACGCTTGCTCGCGCAATATTGTGCCGCTGGCCAAGGTAGAATCGTTTGATTACCCCCTGGTGGGCATCTTCCCGCGCATTTGGGGGGTGATCCCGGTGCGGCGCGAGGAGTTCGACCGCCGCGCCATCCAGGGCGCGCTGGAGGTGCTGGCCGCGGGTGAGATGATCCTGGTGGCGCCGGAGGCCCACCGCAACCCCTTCCTGCAGCAGGGCAAGGAAGGGGTTGCTTACCTGGCGGCGCGCTCTGGTGCGCCGGTGGTGCCGGTGGCGCTGGACAACACGCCGGGATTTCCCAGCCTGCCCTTCCTGCCGCGCTGGCGCGGGCCGCGCGTCCAGGTGCAGTTTGGGCGCCCGTTCCGCTATCGCAGCGACCTGGGCCGCCCGGACCGCCTCCAGCTGCGCCAGATGACCGACGAAGCCATGTACGCTCTGGCAGCCATGCTCCCAGAGCCTCGCCGCGGCTGCTACGCCGACCTCACCCAAGCTACGCAAGAAACAATTGAGTGGCTGGATTGAAATAATCAAAACAGAGATTGCGGGNNCCCGCAATCTCTGTTTTGATTATTTTTTTATTTCTCATGCTATAATCCAGGCACGACTCTTGCACAGTCTGGCTTATGAACTTCGAGATTGAATTATTTAGCGAACAAACCTTCATCAACCAGCCTCAGGGCATCCTGGGCTGGCTGGGTTGGGGCACTCTGTTGATGGTCATTGTGCTGCTGCTGTGGCGTTGGCAGCAATACAATAAACGCTGGGGGGGGACACAGTGGACCATCTTTGCCGTGTTGCTGCTGCTGATCCCGTTGACCAGCCTGTTCCTGGCGGTGCGGTTACCCGCCTCTGTTTCCCTGACCACCCCCGATACGCTGGAAGATTCCGTCGGCCCGGCGGTGGTGTTTTTTGCCGCCCTGCCCTGGGTGCTGGCGGCAGGCCTGTTGGGGCCTGCCCCGGCGGCGGTGCTGGGTATGCTCAGCGGTCTGTTGTTGGGCGTGTGGGAAACGCACAGCCCCTTCACCCTGCTGGAGTTTGCCCTGCTGGCGGTGCTCCTGGGGGCCATGTTCCAGCAGCGCTACCGCACCCTGTTCTACCACCTGCTGCGCCAGCCGCTGCTGGCGGCTTTGTTGCTCAGCCTGCTCTACCCACTCATCTATGTGATCGATACCCTGTTGGTGGCTGGAAACAGCCTGGCCATCCGCATAGATTATGCCTTCAGCCAATCCCTGTATGCCAGCCTGGCGTTGGCCCTGGAACTGCTGGCCGCGGGTCTGTTTGCCCAGGTGATCTCGTGGATGCTGCCGAACTGGTGGGCCAACCACAACCCGCTGGTACCCTCCCCAGCCGAGCGCAGCCTGCAAACGCGCCAGATGACCAGCATGGCCCCCCTGGCCATTGCCCTGGTGGTGGCGCTGGTGGCGGGAGATTGGATCGTGGCGGGCAACGCGGCGCGCAACATGCTGCGCGAGCGCATGAGCAGCACCGCCCAAATGACCGCCGATGGCCTGCCGTATTTCGTTGTCACCGGGCAGATGCTGCTGCAAAACATAGCTGCCGACCCGCTGTGGATTGAAGGCTCTGATGCCGAGAAGGAAGCCCTGCTGGAAGCCAGCCTGCGTACGGTGCCGTTCTACA
Organism: Anaerolineales bacterium UBA6092; assembly: GCA_002428565.1. Classification (GTDB taxonomy): domain Bacteria; phylum Chloroflexota; class Anaerolineae; order Anaerolineales; family UBA4823; genus UBA6092. Next base: position 34,667 of record DIXA01000056.1, read on the forward strand.
ACCAGTTATACCTGCTGGATGGGGAAGGCAACCCGCTGTATGGCTACCCGGTGAGTAACTTTGACCGTTCGGTGCTGACCGCCGAGGAGAATGCCGGTATCGAGCTGGCCCTGAGCGGCCTGCCGTACCAATCCTACACCATCCAGCCGATCAGCGGGGGGAGGGCGGCCTGGGTTGCTAACCTTGCCCTGGTGCAAGACAGCGCCGGCAGACCTCACGGCATTCTGATCGGGCGCAGCGACCTGGCTGCCAACCCCTTCACCCGCCCGGCTTTGGCCAGCCTGGACGACCTGACCAGCATTAACGGCGAGGGCATGCTTCTGGATGATGATGGACGCATCCTGTATCATTCCAGCGGCATGCGCATCATGCAGTATTACCTGGGCAAGACCACCGTCGAGGCAGATTTCTACGATGATACCGGCGCAGATGGCGCGCGCCGCCTGGTGTATTATCAGCCCATACCGGGCATGACCTGGCGGGTGCTGCTCTCTGTGCCGGCGCAGCAGGCGCAGCAGATTGCCCTGAACATTGCCATCCCGCTGCTGGGCATGCTGCTGCTGGCTTTTGTGGTGGCGGCGGTGCTGCTGCGCCTCTCGCTGCGCCTGGTAACCGGCTCGGTGCAAGATCTGGCCCAACAGGCCGAGCGCATTGCTCGCGGCGACCTGGATCACCCGCTGGTGGTGGTCGGCGAAGACGAGGTGGGCAAGCTGGGCGCGGCCTTCGAGCAGATGCGCTCCAGCCTCAAGGCGCGCCTGGACGAATTGAGCCACCTGCTGCTGGTGAGCCAGGGCGTGGCTTCTAGCCTGGAGATCAGCCAGGCGGTGCAGCCGGTGTTGGAATCGGCGCTGGGCACCGGCGCCAGCTCGGCGCGCATCGTGCTGGCCCCCGAGGCCATGCCCGAAACCGATGGCAGCAGCATGCCCGCCACGCGCTTTTGGTCTGGGCCGAACAGTGAAGTGTATGCCGCCCTGGATGAGCAGGTCTTGGGGCTGGCCCGCCGCCAGGCGCGGGTGATGCTGACCAACTTTACCCGCACGCGCGTGCTCAATTTCCCCGCCGATATGCCTCATCCCAGCGCCATCCTGGCCCTGCCGCTGCGCCACGAGAACCTGTACTACGGCGCGCTGTGGATGGCTTACGACAAGGCGCGCCCGTTCAGCGAAGATGAGCTGCGCTACCTGGCTACCCTGGCCGGGCAGGCGGCCCTGGCGGCTGCCAATGCCCGCCTCTTCTCCAACGCCGAGATCGGCCGCCAGCGCCTGGCAGCCATCCTGGATTCGACGCCCGACCCGGTGCTGGTGACGGATCACCAAAACCACATCTTGCTCACCAACCCGGCCGCCTGGCAGGTGATGGGCTTGCAGGTGGGAGCGGGCGAAGGCCGCCCGATTGACGAAGTGACCCAGGTGGCCGACCTGGTGCGCCTGCTGCGCACTTTCTCAGAAGATAAGATGTCGGCCGAGCTGATCCTCCCGGATGGCAAGGTCTACCTGGCCACGGCCTCCACGGTCAAGGCGGAAGGCCGCCTGGTGGGCCGGGTGTGCATCTTGCGCGATGTGACCCATTTCAAAGAGTTGGACGCGCTGAAATCGGAGTTCGTCTCCACGGTGAGCCACGATCTGCGCTCGCCGCTGACGCTGATGCGCGGCTACGCCACCATGCTGGAGATGGTGGGCGAACTGAACGAGCAGCAGACCGGCTATGTGCGCAAGATCGTCATCGGCGTGGAGAGCATGACCCGCCTGGTGACCACCCTGCTCGACCTGGGGCGCATCGAAGCTGGCGTGGATTTGCAGTTAGAGATGGTGCCCGTGCACGATGTGCTGGAGCGGGTGACTGGCGCATTGCAGTTGCAGGCCATCCAAAAGCAGATCAACCTGACGGTGGAGGTCGCTCCGCAAACGCCGCCCCTGGTGGAAGCCGATCACGCTCTGCTGCAGCAGGCCATGCACAACCTGGTGGAAAACGCCATCAAGTACACCCCCTCCGGCGGCACGGTGGCGGTATCGTTGGGGCCGCGGCAGGAGAACATCGTCTTCCAGGTGAAAGACACCGGCATTGGCATTGCCCCGGTGGATATGCCGCGCATGTTCGAGAAGTTCTACCGCACCGGCAACAAAGAGGCCAAGAAACAGGTCGGCAGCGGCCTGGGCCTGGCGATCGTCAAATCCATCGCCGAGCGTCACAAAGGCCGGGTGTGGGTCGAGAGTCAGTTAGGCAAGGGTAGCACCTTTTTCTTTGCAATACCTTTCCGTCAAGAGAAAGGCAAAACGGCATAACAGGCAGGGAGGGGGTCAAGAGGGGCAGCGGCTGAAAGCTCTTGCGTGCACACAAGGTAAAACACACACCTCCACAATTCGCCGGGGTGTGTTATGATTGGCCTCTTGCGCATCTGGCTGAATTTGGTATAATCCAGCCCGCATGTTACAACCCCCAATGTCGCTTGTTCTGCCTGGCGCTTGAGAGGAAACCCTCAAGCGCAGGCTTTTGTGTGTCTATGTTCCAGGAGGCGTGAGTGGAAACGAAAGGTCTGACAGCATTACGTATCAGCCTGGCCTCGCCAGAAACCATTCGCAGTTGGTCATATGGAGAGGTGCTTAAACCGGAGACGATCAACTACCGTCGTCTGCGGCCCGAAAAAGATGGCTTGTTCTGTGAAGCCATTTTTGGACCCACCCGTGATTGGCAGTGTTATTGCGGCAAGTATAAGAACATTCGGTACAAGGGTATCACTTGCGATAAATGCGGCGTGGAAGTAACCCGCTCTTCGGTGCGCCGAGAGCGGATGGGGCACATTGAATTATCTGCGCCCGTTGCGCATGTGTGGTACACCCGGCGCATCCCCTCTTACCTGGGCCTGCTGCTGGATATTTCGCGCCGCAACCTCGACCGTGTGCTGTACTTTGCGCAGTACGTGGTCACCTATGTGGATGAGGAAGCGCGCCAGAAAGCGCTCAAGCGCCTGGAAGAGAATATTTCTCAGGCCGAGCACGAAACCGGCGCGCGCATCAACGCCCGCATCGCTGAGACCAAAGCCGGGCGCGACCGCAACCTGGCGGAGCAGGAAGTTCTGCGCCAGCAGGTCATCCAGCGCTATGAAGAGGCCGTGGCCAGCCAGATCGAGCCGATCATCACCGAAGGCCAACGCCTGGAGCGCCTGCTGCAGGATAAAGCCAACAAGACCCTGCGCACCGCAGTGACCTTCAAGGATGAGGTGGTGATTGCCGAAGCCGGTGAGACGCTGGGCAACCAGCACCTGCTTGCCGTGCAGAAGATCGTCAAAGAGCGCCTGGAAGAGCTGGAGCGCACCCTCAAAGATCAAAAGCAGCGCGATCTGGAACACATCCGCATGGATGGGGAAAGCCTGCGCGCCGAGGCCGACCAGGCCATGGAAGGCTTGCGCAACGAGATGGAAGACCAATCCATGAAGGTGCGCGACGAGAACGCCCGCATGCGCGATGAGCTGCTGGAGCTGCGCCCGCTGACCTTCATGGGTGAGACGCGCTACCGCGAACTCAAATCACGCTGGGGGCAGGTCTTCCGCGCCGATATGGGCGCCGAAGCCTTCTACGACATTTTGCGCCGCCTGGACCTGGATAAGCTGGCAGACGAGCTGTGGCACGAGGTGCGCACCTCCAAGAGCAAGCAGAAGCGCAAGAAAGCCACCAAGCGCCTCAAGGTGGTGGAGGCTTTCCGCCGCTCGGGCAACCGCCCGGAGTGGATGGTGCTGACTGTTTTGCCGGTCATCCCGCCCGATCTGCGCCCGATGGTGCAGTTAGACGGTGGGCGTTTCGCCACCTCTGACCTGAACGACCTGTACCGCCGCGTGATCAACCGCAACAACCGCCTGAAGCGCCTGTTGGAACTGGGCGCGCCAGACGTGATCGTGCGCAACGAGAAGCGCATGCTGCAAGAGGCAGTCGACTCTTTGATCGATAACTCGCAGCGCGGCAAGGCGCTCTCGCGCCGCGGCCGCCGCGAACTGAAATCGCTCAGCGATATGCTCAAAGGCAAGAAGGGCCGTTTCCGCCGCAACCTGCTGGGCAAGCGTGTGGACTACTCGGGCCGCTCGGTGATCGTGGTCGGCCCGCAGTTGAAACTATACCAGTGCGGCCTGCCCAAGAGCATGGCCCTGGAACTCTTCCGCCCGTTTGTCATCTCGCGCCTGGTGTCGCATAATTATGCCGCCAATGTGAAAGGCGCCAAGCGCTTTATCGAGCGCAACCGCCCCGAGGTGTGGGAAGTGTTGGAAGAGGTGATCAAAGAGCGCCCCGTGCTGCTCAACCGTGCCCCTACCCTGCACCGCCTGGGCATCCAGGCCTTCGAGCCGATCTTGATCGAGGGCAGCGCCATTCAACTGCACCCGCTGGTCACCACCGCTTTCAACGCCGATTTTGACGGCGACCAGATGGCTGTGCACGTGCCGCTTTCTACCAAAGCAGTGGCAGAGGCGCGCTCGCTGATGCTTTCCTCCCGCAACCTGCTCAAGCCTGCCGATGGCGAGCCGATCATCAGCCCGTCGAAGGATATGGTGTTGGGCGTGTATTACCTCACCACGGTGGATAAATCCCTGCCTCGCCGTGGCAACGGCCGTGCCTTTGCCACAAGAGACGAGGTGGAGATGGCATACCAGTTGGACCAACTGGAAGTGCACAGCCTGATCAAGCTGGTTGCCAAGACCTGGTACGACGAAGAAGGCAACCGCCTGCTGGAAGCCGAAGAACGGCTGATTGATACCACGGTGGGCCGGGTGATCTTCAACGGCATCCTGCCGGAGGTGATCCAGTTCGTCAACTGGGAGCTGGATAAGGGCGGCCTGAAAGACCTGGTCGCTGAGCTGTACGAGGTGGGCGGCGAGGCCGCCACGCCCGACGTGGTGGACCGCATCAAAGACATCGGCTTCACCTATGCTACCCGCTCTGGTTACAGCATTTCCGTTTCCGATATCACCGTCCCCAAGGATAAGCAGGAGATTGTAGAAAACTCCCTGAAAGAGGCGGAGAACGTGCAGCGCGACTTCCGCCGCGGCCTGCTCACCGAGCAGGAGCAGAACGAGCGCGTGATCAACATCTGGCAGCGCACCACCAACCAGGTGGCTGACGCCGTCAAGCGCAACATGGATCCGCACGGCAACCTGGCCACCATGGCCAATTCCGGCGCGACCAAGGGCGGCTTTGGCCCCATCTCGCAGTTAGCGGGCATGCGCGGCCTGATGGCTGACCCTGCCGGGCGCATCATCCCCCTGCCCATCCGCTCCAACTTCCGCGAGGGCCTGAACGCTCTGGAGTACTTCATCTCCACGCATGGCGCCCGCAAGGGTTTGGCCGATACCGCTCTGCGTACCGCAGACGCCGGTTACCTGACCCGCCGCCTGGTGGATGTGGCCCAGGATGTGATCATCAACGAGATGGACTGCAACACCGAAGACGGTATTTACATCCGCCGCTCGGATAACATCGCCGGGCAGCCGATGGGCGTGCGCCTGTTTGGGCGCGTGGCGGCGCAGCGTGTGGTTGACCTGAAGACCGGCGAAGTGCTGGTCGAGCGCAACGAGATCATCGATCATGACAAGGTGCGCAAACTCACCACCGCCAACGTCGAAGAAGTGTTCGTGCGCTCACCGCTGACCTGCGAACTCAACCACGGCATCTGCGCCTCGTGCTACGGCATGGACCTGGGCCGCGGCAAAGCCGTCGAGATCGGTTCGGCGGTGGGCATCGTGGCAGCCCAATCCATCGGCGAGCCAGGCACACAGCTGACCCTGCGTACCTTCCACACCGGCGGTGTGGCTGCTGGTGGTGACATCACCACGGGTCTGCCCCGCGTGGAAGAATTGTTCGAAGCCCGCCGTATGCCCAAGGGCGAGGCGGTGGTGGCGGAAATTTCTGGCAAGGCACGCATCGTGCAGTCAGACCGCTACAGCGACCTGCGCTTGGTGCACGTGGAACACAGCGAGATGGTCAGCGATGTGTACGATATCCCCGCAGGCTGGACGGTGGCGATGGAAGATGCCACTGAGGTCAGCCAGGGTGACCTGGTTGCCTCGCTGGAGGCAGCCACCATCGTCGCCCAGCACACTGGGCGGGTGCGCGTTGAACCGGGCGAGAATGACCAGGTGCGCGTGATCGTTTCCTACGAGGCGCGCCAATCCGCGGAGTACGAAATCCCCAGCACCGCACGCCTGCTGATCAAAGAGGGCGATGAAGTGGAGCCGGGCCAGCCGCTGACGGAAGGCTCGCTCAACCCGCACCGCATCCTGCGCATTCAGGGCCGCTTCGACTGCCAGGTGTACCTGCTGACTGAGGTGCAGAAAGTGTACCGCTCGCAGGGCCAGAACATCAACGATAAGCACTTTGAGGTCATCATCCGCAAGATGATGTCTAAGGTGCAGGTGACCCGCCCCGGCGATACCAGCTACCTGCCGGGTGACCTGGTGGACCGCCTGGAGATCAAGCACGTCAACGAGACGCTGCTGTCTGAGGGCAAGCGCCCGGCGCGCTTCCTGGAAGTGCTCTTGGGCATCACCAAGGCCTCCCTCAGCACCGATTCGTTCCTCTCGGCTTCCTCCTTCCAGCACACCATCAAGGTGCTGGCGGGTGCAGCCATTGCCTCGGCAGAGGATCCGCTCTACGGCTTGAAGGAAAACGTGATCATCGGCAAGCTAATCCCCGCCGGCACCGGCTTCATCCATGGTCGCTTCACCGACCTGGGCGAGCCTGAGGGCCTGCGCGGCCGCTCTGGCGAGGGCGAGTTCGAGGAGGATTACTCCAACGACTTTGCCATTGCCGACGATATCGCCGGTGACGATTTCGGCGTCGATTAAACGCCTTTTTACAGAGATTTGCAAAAACAGATGCGCTGCGTGNNCGGGGGCAGGGGGTGGGGTGATTTATGTGCCCTCTTCCCAAGAGTTCAGGTAGGCTGTTTGTTCAGGGGTCAGCACATCCAGCCGCACGCCCATTGCCTCCAATTTGAGGCGGGCGATCTCGCGGTCGATATCTGCCGGCACGCTGTAGACCTTCTTTTCCAGCTTGTCGTAGTTCTTCACCATGTACTCGGCGCTGAGGGCCTGGTTGGCAAAGGACATATCCATCACGCTGGCGGGGTGACCTTCGGCGGCGGCCAGGTTGATCAGGCGGCCTTCACCCAGCACGTTGAGGACGCGCCCGTCGGGCAGGCGGTACTGCTCCACAAAGGGGCGTACCTGGCGCTTCTCGGTGGACATGGCATCCAGGGCGGGGATGTTGATCTCGACGTTGAAGTGGCCGGAGTTGGCGATGATGGCATGATCCTTCATCACCTCAAAGTGATGCTTGTCGATCACGTTGATGTCGCCGGTGACGGTGCAGAAGATATCGCCAATACGGGCGGCCTCTTCCATCGGCATCACCCGGAAGCCATCCATCACGGCTTCCAGGGCAGGCAGCGGGTCGATCTCGGTCACGATCACGTTGGCGCCCATGCCGCGGGCGCGCGAGGCCAGGCCGCGGCCGCACCAGCCGTAACCAGCCACGACAAATACCTTGCCCGCCAGCAGAATATTGGTGGCGCGCACAATGCCGTCGATGGTGGATTGGCCGGTGCCGTAGCGGTTATCGAAGAAGTGCTTGGTCATGGCGTCATTGACGGCCACCACCGGGAATTCCAGTGCCCCGTCGGCAGCCATGGCGCGCAGGCGGATAACGCCGGTGGTGGTCTCTTCGGTGCCGCCCAGGATACCCGGCAGCAGTTCGCGGCGTTCTTTGTGAATGGTGCTGACCAGGTCGGCGCCATCATCCATGGTGATGTGGGGCTTGTGATCGAGGGCGGCGGCGATGTGCTTGTAGTAGGTCACGTTGTCTTCGCCTTTGATGGCAAAGGTGGGCACTTCGTAGAAGTTGACCAGCGCCGCGGCCACATCGTCTTGCGTGGAGAGCGGGTTGGAGGCCGTGAGCACCAGGTCGGCGCCGCCCAGGTGCAGGGTGTTCATCAGGTTGGCGGTCTCGCTGGTGACGTGCAGGCAGGCAGACATGCGCAGGCCCTTGAGCGGGCGCTCTTTGGCAAAGCGCTCGCGGATCAGGCGCAGCACGGGCATTTCATGCTCAGCCCATTCAATGCGCCGCCGGCCGCCTTCGGCCAGCTTAGAATCTTTGATATCGAAATTGGACATAGGGTTCTCCGTTTTTTTAAACTTGTTGGTTGGTTATCCGCCGAGCAGGGCATCCAACTGGCCGTGGTCGTCAAAGTGCTGGCGGTAGCGGGCCACAAACTCAGCGCGGGTGTAAGATTGTCCTTGGGGGCCGCGCTGCTCCAGGCAGTAGGTGGCGGCCAGGGCGCCCATGCGCCCGCAGGTCTCCCAATCCCAGCCGCGGCTGAGGCCGCTGAGGAAGCCGCCGCGGAAGGCGTCTCCCACGCCGGTGGGATCGGCAATGTGCTCGGTGGGCACGATGGGGATGTGGATCTCGCGGCCGTCGACGTAGATATCCGCGCCATGCTCGCCGCGGGTGATCACCAGCAGGTGCACATGCGCCAGGATATCCTGGATGCGCAGTCCCAGGCTCTTCTCCACCAGACCGGCCTCGTAATCGTTGATGAACAGCGCCCAGGCTCCTTCGATGCCCTGGCGCAGGTCTTCGGCGCTCAGGCGCGCCAGCTGCTGCCCGGGGTCGTACAGGGCTTTCAGCCCCAGGTCGCGGCATTCTTCCACATGCTGGCGCATCGCCACAGGATCATTGGGTGAGATGATCACCAGGTCGGGGCGGGGGGCGGGCAGGTCGCGCAGCGAGAACTCAGCCGCGTGCGCCATCGCCCCGGGGTAGAAGGAGGCGATCTGGGCGTTGGAGCGGTCGGTGTTGGCGAAGAAGGAAGCGGTGAAGATGCCCGGGATCACTTTCATCAACGAGGTGTCTACACCCACCTTTTCCAGCCGCTGGCGGTATTCCTCGAAATCCTCGCCCACCGGGGCCAGGATGCGCGGCCTTTCGCCCAGCAGCGCCAGGGTGTAGGCGATATTGGGCGAGCAGCCTCCGTGCCAGCGGGTGAGCGAATCCACCAGGAAGGACAGGCTGATCGAATCGAGTTTCTCCGGCAGGAAATGGTCGCGGAAATAGCCGGGAAAGGTCATCAGGTAGTCAAATGCAACAGAACCGGTCAGAAGAATGTTCATCGGTATAGCCCTCTTTGGCGCACTTTACACAAAAAGACGCCCGCATGGGGGCGCCAGTGCCAGCGAGCGCCCTGAGTTTAACACGGGAATGCCGGATTGTCAAAGGTTGATTATCCGGGTTGTGATTTTGCGACGCTTTGCGTCGCAAAATCACAACCCGGATATCGCCCCCTTTTGTTATAATCGAGGCCACGCTTCCGGGGCGGGCGGAACAGGTAAATAAAAATGAAGGCCAACTTCTTACTGATCTCCAGTTCTCTGCTGCTGGCGCTGCTCGGCTGGCATTTGCTGGCCACCCTGGGCGGCCTGCCAGCGTTTATGCTGCCTGGGCCGTTGCAAGTGGCCGAGCGTTTTGGCCGGGCGCTGCAAGATGGCACCCTGCTGCGCCACACCCTGGTGACGCTGGCAGAGGTGCTGTTGGGGTTGGCCGCGGGTGTGGGCGCGGCGACGGTCCTGGGCTACCTGCTGGCGCGCTCGCTGCCGCTGGAGCGCCTGCTCTCGCCGTACATCATCGCCAGTCAGGCCATCCCGGTGGTGGCAATTGCCCCGCTGCTGATGATCTGGTTCAAGACCGGCCTGCTGGCCAAGGTGCTGATCTGCGCCCTGATCGTTTTCTTCCCGGTGCTGGTCAACACCGTGGTGGGGGTGCGCTCGGTGCCCGATGACCTGCGCGACCTGATGCGCTCGCTGCAGGCCACGCGCTGGCAGACGCTGCGCCTGCTGGAGGCCCCCGCCGCCCTGCCGGTCTTCCTGGGCGGGCTGCGCATTGGCGCCACCCTCTCGGTGATCGGGGCGGTGGTGGGCGAGTTCGTCGCCGCGGATGCCGGGCTGGGCTTCCTGATCAACGTGGGGCGCGGCCTGTACGACACCGCCCTGGTCTTTGTGGCGGTTTTCACCCTGGTGACGTTGGCACTGCTGCTGTATGGGCTGGTGGCGCTGTTAGAGCGTTACCTGTTGGCCTGGCAGCGCAAACCATAAAATTTTAACAGGGATATACAGGATGGGCAGGATAGTTCTTTATCCTGTGCATCCTGTCCATCCCTGTTAAAAACAATTTTCAAGGGAGTTAACATGAATTTTCGATCTTTTGCCATCCTTGTACTCATCGCCGCGCTGCTGGCAGCCTGCCAGAGCGCCACACCCACCCCTGAGGTGACGCTGTTCCCTACGCAGCCCGAAGCCCAGCCGACGGCTTACCCCGAACCGGATGTGTCTATAGGCCTGCCGCCCCTGCCGCAGCCCACGCCCTACCCGGAGCCCGGCCCCGCCCCCACGCCCACCCCCGCCCAGGTGGTCAACATCCGCTTGCCGCTGGGCTACATCCCCAACGTGCAGTTTGCCCCGCTGTACGTAGCGGTGGAGAAGGGCTATTACCGGGAGGCTGGCATCGAAGTCGAGTTCGATTACCGCTTTGAGACCGACGGCGTGGCGCTGGTGGGGGCTAATGAATTGCAGTTTGCCGTGGTCTCTGGCGAGCAGGTGCTGCTGGCGCGTGCCCAGGGCCTGCCGGTGGTGTACGTGATGGCCTGGTACCAGGATTACCCCGTGGCGGTGGCCGCCAAGGCTGAGCAGGGCATCCTCCTGCCGCAAGACCTGGCGGGCAAGACGGTGGGCATCCCCGGCCTGTACGGGGCTTCGTACATTGGCTTCCGCGCCCTGCTCAGCGCCGCGGGCCTTGCCGAGACTGACCTGACCCTGCAATCCATCGGCTACAACCAGACCGAAGCCCTGGCAGCCGACCAGGTGCAGGCGGCGGTGGTCTACGCCGCCAACGAGCCGGTGGTGCTGGCAGCGCGCGGCTATGCCGTGGATGTGATCCGCGTCTCCGATTATGTCACCCTGGCTGCCAACGGTCTGATCACCAATGAGATCACCGTTGCTCAGAACCCCGACCTGGTGCGGCGCATGGTGCAGGCCACCCTGCGCGGCATCGCCGATACCATCGCCAACCCCGACGAGGCTTACGAGATCAGCAAGGCCTACGTGGATGCCCTGGCGGAGGCCGATGAGGCCATCCAAAAGCAGGTGCTGGCTACCTCGATCGAGTTTTGGCGCGCAGACGTGCCGGGCATGTCGGACCTTGTGGCCTGGGAGAACATGCAGGCCGTGCTGCTGGAGATGGGTCTGCTCACCAGCCCGCTGAACCTGGAAGAGGCCTTTACCAACATTTTCGTGGGAGGGCAGTAGAGCGATCATGGCTGAGGCTGCGCCGGTGCTGGTTGTTCGGCAGTTGAGCACCGTCTTTCCAGACCGCGACGGGGGTTTGCAGGCGCTGGAGGAGGTCTCCTTTGCCGTGTACCCAGAGCAGTTCGTCTGCGTGCTGGGGCCTTCGGGCTGCGGCAAGACCACGCTGCTGCGCGTCCTGGCGGGGCTGCTGCGCCCAACGCGCGGTGAAGTGCTCTTCGAGGGGCAGCCGCTGCGCGGGCCGCAGCGTCAGGTGGGGCTGGTTTTTCAGAAGGCCAACCTGATGCCCTGGCGCACCGTGCTGGAGAACATCCTGCTGCCGCTGGAGGTGCAGGGATTGCCGCGCCCGGCCGCGCTGGCAAAGGCGCAGGCCATGCTCGATCTGGTAGGGCTGCAGGGCTTTGCCCAGTCCCTGCCGCGTGACCTTTCGGGCGGCATGGCGCAGCGCGTGGCCATTGCCCGCTCCCTGGTGCACGACCCAGAACTGCTGCTGCTGGACGAGCCCTTCGGCTCGCTGGACGCGCTGACCCGCGAGCGCATGGGCGGTGAGCTGCTGCGCATCTGGCAGGCGCACCGCAAGACGGTGGTGATGGTGACCCATTCCATTTCCGAGGCGCTCTTGCTCGCCGACCGGGTGTTGGTGCTCAGCCCGCGGCCGGGTCGCCTGTGCCTGGATCTGTCCGTAGACCTGCCGCGCCCGCGCCTCGAAGAAGTGCGCTATACGCCGGGCTTTGCCGCCCTCAGCCTGCGCCTGCGCCAGGCCATTACATTAGAGACACCCCACCCCCTGCCCCCGCCCCTCAAGGGGCGGGGGTGAAGGGGTCAAAACCAGGTGTGTGCAGGCACTTTGTGCCTGCACACACCTGGTTTTGACATTAATACCCTATTTTGCAATAAGACGTGGTAAGATTAAGGGAAGATGAAAAATATCGGGTGGCTGCTCAGGCAAGTCCCCGGGAGAGTTTGTATGAAAAAATGGGTGTTGATCTTGCTGCTGGTTCTGGCGGTGCTGCCTTTCCAGCCAGCCAGGGGGCAGGAGATTGAACTCGCCTCTGTGGAAGTGGATATTTGGCCGGAATACGACCAGCCTTCGGCGCTGGTGATCTATCGCATCTCACTACCGGAGGAGACGATCCTGCCGGTTGACCTGGCGTTGCGCATCCCGGCCGCGGTGGGCGAGCCGCACGCTGTGGCTGCCCGCCAGGTAGACGGCCTGAACAATATCCCGTATGAACGCCAGGTCAGCGGCGCCTGGGCCACCATTTCCCTTTCTGTGCCCCAGCCGCAGACGCAGTACATCCAGATCGAGTATTATGACCCCGTCCTGGTGAAGGATGGGGCGCTGCGTACGTTTGCCTACCAGTGGCCCGGCGATTATGCTGTCCAGGCTATGTCTATCCAGGTGCAGCAGCCGCTGGATGCCACCGATATGCGCATTGCCCCCAGCCTGGGCAGCGGAGCATTGGGACAGGATGGGTTGACCTATTACCTGGCAGAGATTGGCGCTGTGAAAGCTGGGCAGACGGTGCAGATTTCGCTGAGTTACCAGAACAGCCGCGACCAATTGAGCATTGACGGTTTGCAAGTGCGGCCCAGCGCGCCTATCCCTGATAACAGCCTGGAAAGCGCTGGTTGGACGAGCATCCTGCCCTGGGTGCTGGCGATTTTGGGGGTGACGGTGATCGCTGGGAGCATCTGGTGGTACTGGCGCAGCGGGCAGCAGCGCAGCACCTCGAAGCGGCGGCGGGCGCGCACACGTCCGCACCCTGCCCCGCTCAAGCTGGAGGAGGGCGGCATCCCGGCCGCGGTGGCTGCACCTGCCGCGGAAGAGAATATCTACTGCCATCAGTGCGGCACCCGCGCCCAGCCCGGAGATGCCTTCTGCCGCTCCTGTGGTACGCGCCTGCGCGGCCAATAAATTTCTCTTAATCTCTTATAGCGGTATTCTCAGTTTGCATTAACCTTGCCGTGTGAAAATGGTTATGTTTGGTCGTATTAATTCACGGAGGCATTCTCATGGAACGTGCAGGCAAGCCCCGCCTCAAGTTTCTGATTGGCGGCGCGTTGATCGTGACGGCAGTGATCTACCTGATTGCCTCGTCGATGAGCGCCAATGCGCAGTACTATTACACGATCGACGAATTACAAGCCAGGGGCGGAGACCCCAGCGGGCGGAGTATGCGCGTGCTGGGGGCAGTGATCGGCGACTCGATCGAGTACGACCCGCAAACGTTGACCCTGCGTTTCACGGTTGCCAACATGCCCGCCGATACCGCCGAGATTGAACGCCTGGGCGGGCTGGCGTCCGTGCTGCACGAGGCAGTGAGCAACCCCGAGGCCACTCTATTAGATGTAGTCTACGTGGGGCCCAAGCCCGACCTGCTGCGCAACGAGGCGCAGGCGGTGATGACTGGCAAGGTGGGCGAGGACGGCGTTTTCTACGCCGATGAGCTGCTGCTCAAGTGCCCCACCAAGTACGAAGATACCGCGCCAGAATCGGCAGGAGAGTAAGGATGGCTGCAAACCTGGGCTTTGGCGCTCTGTGCCTGGCTTTCCTGGTCTCTCTCTATGGTGCGGCCGCGGCTGTGGTGGGCGCGGCGCGGCATTCTGCGGCCTGGGTGGGCAGCGCGCGCCGCGCCATGCTGCTCACCTTCCCGCTGTTGACCGTTTCTGCTCTCAGCCTCCTCTACCTGCTGGCCAACGGTAATTACGAGGTGCGCTATGTCGCCTCGGTGACCAGCAGCAGCATGCCGCTGTACCTGCGCCTGACGGCGCTGTGGGGCGGGCAGGCTGGCTCGCTCTTCTTCTGGTCGTGGCTGATGGCGGCCTTCGCCTCTGCGGTGATGCTGCGCAAGTGGGATCGTGACGGCGAGTTCTTGCCCTGGGTGATCCTGGTGGCGCTGGTGACCCTGGCGTTTTTCCTGGGATTGAGCATCGTTGTAGAGAACCCCTTTGTGCGTACCTGGCACCTGGGCAGCGGGCGCCCGTTCTATGCCATGTTTCCGCCGTTGGGCGCGCAGATCTTTCGCCCCGCCAATGGCAGCGGCCTCAACCCGCTGCTGCGCCACCCCGGCATGATCATCCACCCGCCCATGCTCTACCTGGGCTTTGTCTCTTTTGTCATCCCCTATGCTTACGCCATCGCTGCCCTGATCACCGGCCGCACCGATGACCGCTGGATGCGCGTCACCCGCCGCTGGACGCTGGTAGCCTGGCTGTTCCTCTCGCTGGGCCTGCTGCTGGGCGGGCGCTGGGCTTACGATGTGCTGGGCTGGGGCGGCTATTGGGGCTGGGACCCAGTGGAGATTGCCGCTTTCATGCCCTGGCTGACCGGCACGGCTTTCTTGCACTCGGTGATGATCCAGGAAAAGCGCGGCATGTTCAAGCAGTGGAACATGGTGCTGATCATCCTGACCTACGCGCTGGTGATCTTTGGTACCTTCCTGACCCGCTCCGGCGTGCTCACCTCGGTGCATGCCTTTGCCCGCTCGGCCATCGGCCCGCTGTTCCTGGGCTTTATTTCCATCACGTTCTTGGGTTCTCTGGGGCTGCTGGTCTACCGCTGGAATGCGCTGCGCTCTGATGTGGAGATGACCTCCATCTTCTCGCGCGAGGCCCTCTTTTTGCTCAACAACCTGCTCTTTATGAGCATCCTGGTGGCGTGCTTCTCGGGGGTGGTCTATCCCATTCTCTCGGAGGGGCTGGGCATCGTGGGCGATATGATCCCCGCCTGGGCAGATGTGTTCACCGGGCAGCAGAAAACCGTTGGCCCGGAGTATTATGAGAACACCACCGGGCCGCTCTTCGCCGGGCTGCTGCTCCTGATGGGTGTGGCTCCGCTGGCAGCCTGGAGACACTCCACTGCCAAAACCTTGGGCCGGGCCATCTGGAAGCCCACCCTGGTTTCGCTGGCGGTGCCGCTGCTGGCTTTGCTGGGCGGCATGCGCCACTGGGCGGCCCTGCTGGGCTTTTGGCTGGCGGCTTTTGTGGTGGCAGTGACGGTGTACGAGTTCTGGCGGGCCGCCTGGGCGCGCCACCAACTGCACGGCGAGGCGCTGCCGCTGGCCCTGTGGCAATTGGCCGGGCGCAACCGGCGCCGCTACGGCGGTTACATCATCCACCTGGGCGTGGTGCTGATGGCCATTGGCATCCTCGGCATAGAGATCTTCCAGACCCAGACCCAAGGCACCCTGGCCCAGGGAGAGACCCTGGCGCTGGGTGAGTACACCATCACCTTTGAGCGGCTGAATGTCTTTGACACCACCGATGGGCGCAATGTGGCCCGCGCCACCGTCAGCGTGCGCCGCGACGGGGACTATCTGGGTGAGCTGTATCCCCGCCGGGATTATTATTACGAAGCGCAGCAGCCTGTGACCATGCCCGGCGTGCGCTCTACCCTGGAAGATGATCTGTACGTGGTGCTGGTCGATTGGCAGCCCATCTCTACCCTGGGCGCAACATTCAAGGTGTATCATAACCCATTGGTCAACTGGCTGTGGCTGGGCGGGCTGGTGTTCATCTTGGGCACCATGGTGGCTGCCTGGCCCGACCATGACCCCGAACTGCGCCGGGCTGCGCAGCGAAAATCTGCCCCCGAGGCCGCCCAGGCCTGAGCCCGGAGACGAGGACGAGCGATGCGACCCGATCATCACCCATCACGGAAGATACTCCTGGCTTTGCTGCTGGCGCTGAGCCTGGGTGCGCTGCTGACCGCGGCGGCCTTTGCCCAAGAGCCTACCCCCAGCGATGACGAGGTCAACCGGGTTGCCAGTCAGCTCTACTGCCCGGTGTGCGAGAGCACTCCCCTGGATGTTTGCCCCACCCAGGCCTGCGCCCAGTGGCGCGAGGTGGTCCGCCAGAAACTGGCCCAGGGCTGGACGGATGAGCAGATCAAGACCTATTTTGTGGAGCTGTACGGCGAGCGTGTGCTGGCAACCCCGCCGGCGCGCGGCCTGAACTTGCTGATGTACATTGCGCCGCCGCTGGGTATCCTGTTCGGCGTTTACCTGGTGTGGCGCACCCTGCGCAAGCGCGCCCCGGCTGCCGCGGCGCCTGTGGAAGCCCCGCCGCCCGCGGATGCCGCCACAGATGAGTACGTGCGCCGCCTGGAAGAAGAGCTGCGCAAACGTTGATGGAGATGCCCGGATGAGCGAAACTCCCCTGCCTGATGTGGTTCCAACCGCCCGCAAATTCCCCTGGGGCGCGCTGCTGGCCTTTGTGGGGCTGTGCGCCGTGCTGGGGGTGGTGGGGGTGGGGCTGGCGCGCTCTCAGCAGGGCACGGTGGTGGTGGGGCGTGAGGCCCCCAATTTCGTCCTCACCACCTTCGACGGCGAGCAGATCTCGCTCCGTTCGCTGCGCGGCAAGATCGTGGTGGTCAATTTTTGGGCCTCGTGGTGCAAGCCCTGCGAGCAGGAAGCCGCCGACCTGGAGGCCGCCTGGCGCGCTTACCAGCCCGATGGCGATGTGATCTTCCTGGGCATTGCCTGGTCGGATATCGAGACGGATGCCAAAGCCTATATGGACCGCTTTGGCATCACCTACCCCAACGGCTTCGACCTGGGCACGCGCATTTCGCAAACTTACCGCACCACCGGTGTGCCCGAGACGTACATCATCGACCAGGATGGCGTGCTGGCGGCGATCAAGATCGGCCCCTTTGAATCGGTGGCTGAGATCAGGGCGGTTATTGATGCCCTGCGCAAGTAAGCGCCCGGCGGCGCGCCTCCCGCTGGATGACAGAGGTTAGTGGATGGACCTGGGTTCAATCTTCCTCATTCTTAGCCTGGCGGTATTAGTGGCGGCGTTTGTGATCCGCCCATTCTTGGATTCTCGCCTGCCCACGGGGCAAAAAAAACAGGCCGCGCTCGCAGATGCCCGAGAACACGAGCTCTCGACGCTGCTGGCAGAACGCGACCAGGTGCTGACCACCCTGCAAGAGATGGAATTTGACCATGTGCTGGGCAAGATCCCCGCAGAAGATTACCCCTCCCAGCGCGCCGCGCTGGTGCAGCGCGGCGCCGAGGTGCTGCGCCGCCTGGATGCGCTTCAGCCGCCAACCCCCCCCGCCCAAGACCAGCCTGCCGCCGCAGCAGAGGACAGCCTGGAAGCCATGATCGCCGCCCGCCGGCGCAGTCGCCAGGGCAAGACAGGCGGTTTTTGCGCCAAGTGCGGCGGCGTAATCCAGGAAGGTGACCGTTTTTGCAGCAAGTGCGGCGCATCCGCCGCCTGAGCCTCCCCCCTATGCCCAAGATCACCCGTCTCATCCCGCTCCTTTGCCTGGCCTTGCTGCTCAGCGCCTGTTCAGGAGATATCGCGCCGCCAGCCGGTTCGGAGCAGCGCCTGGAAGCTGAGATCCCGCTCTCCACCGGCGGCCCGCTCTATCCCATCCTGGCGCCCGACCTGCAGGCCGGTGCGTCTATTTACGTCGAGGAGTGCGCCCCCTGCCACGGTCTGCAGGGCGGCGGCGATGGCCCGCAGGCCAGCCAACTCACCGTTGCAGCAGCAGAGTTGAACGCGCCGGAGACGGCGCGCCACGCCACTCTGGCAGAATGGTACACCCTGGTGAGCCAGGGCGACCTGGAGCGCTTCATGCCTCCCTTCACCCACCTGACCGACCGCCAGAAGTGGGATGTAGCGGCGTACGCCTACACCCTCAGCGTTTCGCCAGAGATGCTGACTCAGGGGCAGGCGCTGTATGCCCAGAACTGCGCCGCCTGCCACGGCGAGAGCGGCCGCGGCGATGGCCCGCAAGCGGCGGAGCTCTCGGCCCGCCCGGCGAACCTGGCGGCACAGGCGCGCATGGCGAACCAATCGGATGCAGACCTGGTTGCCACCATCAGCAGCGGCGTGGGCTTGGTCATGCCGGGCTACGCCGAGCAGTTAAGCGAGGCAGAACGCTGGGCGCTGGCGGGTTTTGTGCGTACCTTCAGCTTTGCCGCTGCCTCCACGGCCTCCGCCTATCCGGAACCGCAGGGCACACCCACCGCCGCACCTCCCCCGCCGGGGACGGGCAGCGTGCTGGTGCAGGTGGTCAATGGCTCGGGCGGCGAATTGCCCGCCGACACGCCGGTGATGCTGTATGGCCTGGATGGGATGACGCTGGTCTTCTCGCAGACGTTGCAGACCGGCGTGGACGGCCTGTACACCTTCAGTGAGGTTGAAATGCCTGCCGGGCGCGCTTTCCTGGCGATGGCGGAGCATGCTGGAGAGGTATACGGATCGGGTGTAGCCGAGGCCGGGGCTGTGCCTGCCGATTTTCTGCTGCAGGTGGTGGTCTACGATACCAGCACGGATGCTTCGGTGCTGACGGTGGACCGCATCCATATCTTGATCGAATTTCTGGATGCCCGCAATATCCAGGTGGTGGAGGTGTTTACCATCTCTAACCCCACCAACCGCGTTGTAGTGGCAGAGGCAGAAGGCGGCCCCGTGGCGGTCTTCTCCTTGCCTGAGGGCGCTACCAACCTGCAATTTCAAGATAGTGTGCTGGGTGAGCGCTACCTGGAGGTACCCGGCGGTTTTGCCGACACCTCCCCGGTGGAGCCTGGCCTGGCGGGATACCAGGTGGTGTTTGTCTTTGAGATGCCCTACAAGCGCAAACTGCAATTCGCCCAGCCGGTGAACATGACCACCAATGGCCTGCTGGTCTTGCTGCCAGATGCAGGTGTGAAACTGAGCGGCAACTTGACACAAGAGGAAGACCTGCGCGAATTCCAGGGCACGCAGTACCGGGTGTATCAGGGCGGCGGCATTTCCGCGGGAGGGCAGTTGACCTTTGACCTTTCTGGCAGCCCCAGGCTGGGCAGCCCGTTCCAGCTCACCCCTGAGACGATCCGAAACCTGGCCATTGGGCTGGTGACCTTTGGGCTGGCGATGATTGTGGCGGGAGTAGGGTTGTTCTCCCGCAGCCGGGCAGCCGAGGCCGGGCATGCCTTGCCGGTGACGGAAGCGCTGCCCGATGACCCCGACCTGCTGATGGATGCGATCATCGCTCTGGACGATCTGCACCAGGCGGGCAAACTGCCCGACGAGGAGTACCAATCACGCCGGACGGCGTTGAAAGAGCGGCTGAAGAGCCGCCTGGGGCAGTAAGGCGCGTCGATGATCGAAGTTCGCCGCCTGGTCAAGCGCTTTGGCCTCAAGACCGTGCTGCGCGGCCTGGATTTCCAGGTGCAGCCGGGCGAGTTCGTGGCCCTGCTGGGGCCGAATGGGGCCGGCAAAACCACCTTTTTGCGCATCCTGGCCTGCCTCTCGCGTCCCAACCTGGGCGAAGTTTCCATTGCCGGCTGCCGCCTGCCGGGCCAGGCTGCCGCGGTGCGTATGCGCCTGGGGGTGGTCTCGCACCTGCCGCTGCTCTACGGCGACCTGACCGCTGAGGAAAACCTGCGCTTTTTTGCCCGCATGTACGGCCTGCGCCAGCCCGAAAAACGCATCGCCGAGGTGCTGGGGCTGGTGGGGCTGGCCCCCCGCCGCCGCGACCTGACGCGTACTTTCTCGCGCGGCATGCAGCAGCGCCTGGCCATTGGGCGCGCCGTGCTGCACGATCCCGATTTGATGCTGCTGGATGAGCCTTACACCGGCCTGGACCAGGATGCCTGCGCCATGCTGGATACGCTGTTGGGCCAGGTGGCGGCCCGTGGGCGCACGCTGGTGATGGCCTCGCACGACCTGGAGCGCGCCGCCGGGATGGCCTCGCGCCTGGATGTGCTCTCGCGCGGCGTGATCACCGCCTCAGCGCGCTGTGACGAGATGGATCCCAGCCAGGTGCAGGCGTTTTACCGCCAGGCCACGGAGGCCCCCCGTGGGGCGTGAAACATCCTCCGCCCCGGCCTCTTTCATCTCCGCGGTGCGCGCCGTGGTGTGGAAAGACCTGGCAGCCGAGCTGCGCAGCCGCGAGCTGCTCTCGAGCATGCTGGTCTTTGCCCTGCTGGTGGTCTTGATCTTCAACTTTGCCCTGGAACTGGATCCGCAGGCGCGCCTGACAGCCACGCCGGGCATTTTGTGGGCCACCTTCGTTTTTGCGGGCACGCTGGGCCTGAACCGTTCCATGGCCATTGAGAAAGACCGCGGCTGCCTGGATGGCCTGCTGTTGGCGCCGGTGGATCGCTCGGCGATCTATTTTGGCAAGGCCATCAGCAACCTGGCCTTCATGGTCATCGTTGAGACGGTAGTGCTGCCGGTGTACAGCCTGCTGTACAATGTGAACCTGTTCCAGCCGGGGCTGCTGTTGGTCATCTTGCTCGGCTCGGTGGGTTATGCCGCGGTGGGCACGCTGCTGGCGAGCATGGCGGTGCAGACGCGCACGCGGGATGTGCTGCTACCCATCTTGCTCTTCCCGCTGCTCATCCCGGTGCTGATCGCCGCGGTCAAGGCCAGCGCGGGCTTCCTGGCGGGCCTGCCCCTGGCAGATGTGGCCCCCTGGCTGAACCTGCTGCTGGCTTATGATGTCATCTTTATCGCCATCTCGTTCATGGTTTTTGATTACGTGGTGGAGGAGTAGGAATGAATGCCAAACCCCGCTGGCTGATGTTTGTGGATGCCCTCTCGCTGATCCTGTTCCTGGCAGCGGCGGCGATGGTGCTGTTTTACGCCCCCACCGAGCGCATGATGGGCGAGGTGCAGCGCGTGTTTTATTTCCACGTGGCCACCGCCTGGGTGGGCATGCTGGGCTTTTGCGCCGCGGGCGTGGCTGGGATTGCTTACCTGCGCACCGCCGACCTCAAGTGGGACCGCATCAGCCTGGCCGCGGTGGAGATCAGCCTGGTGTTCTTCTTTGCCGCCATTGTGCAGGGCTCTGTCTGGGCGCGGCCCTCCTGGGGCACCTGGTGGACCTGGGACTCGCGCCTGACCACCGCCGCCATCGTGGAGATGGTCTACCTGGCTTACCTGCTGCTGCGTCAGGGCATCGATGACCCCGAGCGGCGGGCGCGTTTTGGCGCCATTTACACCCTCGCCGGGTTTGTCAGCGTGCCGCTCACCTTCATCTCTATCCGCCTGCTGCGCACCATCCACCCGGTGCTCATCGCCAGCGGCGAGTCGACTGGCGGCATGAACATGACCTCCGAGATGGTGCAGACGATGGTCTTTAGCGTGATCACCTTCTCATTCATCTTCGTCTCGCTGATGGCCCGGCGCGTACAGTTGGGCCGCCTGGCAGAGCAGGTGGAGCAGGCCCGCCTGCAAGCGGTGGAATAGGAGCCAGCCATGAAAAAGTTTGCCTTGTGGATCATGATCGGGTTGGCGCTGCTGCTGGCAGCTTGCTCCGCGCAGGCCCCGGCAGAGAGCGGCATCTATTTGCGGCAGGGCGCATCCTTCGAGCCGCTGCTCCCTCAGGAGACTTCGCGGACGCGCCCGCTGATCGACGACCTGAACGCGGTGCTGGTGATGCGCCTGCCCGCCGCGCAGGTGCCCTTGCTGCGTTTGCGCGGCGACGGCGGCCTGGGGCGCTCTTACCAGTTCACCGCCGAGAGCCAGGGCGATGGCGCCTTCATCGTGCGCCCCAACGAGCTGCAGGAGCCGGGGATGTACTGTTTTGTGCAGGGCGAGGTGGCTGCCCCCACGGCGACCTGGTGTTATGAGACGCAGGTGTACATCCCGCCCTACACCACGCCCTATAAGATTCTGGGCTTCGCCGTTTTTGCCCTGGTGATGGCGCTGTACCTGCTCAGCCTGGTGCTGCGCCGACGCAGCCTGCAGCGCGATCTGGATTCCCTGCGGGGCTAACACACCCCAGCCCCTGCCAAAATCAGGTTATTTGCGGGCGCTTTTCGCCCGCAAATAACCTGATTTCTAAATCTGGCATGTTTCTTGCAGTTTGCGTGTAGAATCAGGTTTGGAGGTTCGCATGCGTCGACTGACCTATATTTTCCTGCTCATCCTGGCACTGCTCACGCTCTATTCGATCTTGAGCGTATTTGGGGGCCTGCCCTACCACCCCCTGCTCACCCCGCTGACCACGCTGATCTCGTTTGTTTTTGCGCTGCTGCACGGCTCGCAGCGCCTGGGCTGGCCGCGCACGCTGCAACTGCTTGGCCTGACCACGGGCATCAGCCTGCTCTTTGAGTGCGTGGGCGTGGCCACCGGCTGGGTCTACGGCCCCTATCACTACACCGATAAACTCGGCCCGATGTTCCTGGGGCTGGTGCCGTACCTGATCCCGGTGGCGTGGTTCATGATGACCTACCCCTCGTACCTGATCGCCTCGCGCCTGCTGGGCCGTTCTGGCTGGCTGGCAGTGGCCGCGGGTGGCGCCCTGGCGATGACCGCCTGGGACCTGGCCATGGATCCGATGATGGTGGCGGGCGGGCATTGGGTGTGGGAGGTGGAGGGGGCCTACTTCGGTGTGCCGCTGCAAAACTTCTGGGGCTGGTGGCTGACCACCTTCGTTACCTTTGCCCTGTTTGGCCTGCTGGACCGCTCCCGGCGCGAGATGACCGCCGACTTGCGCTTTGACCGCCTGGCAGTGCTCAGTTACGCCTTCACCGGGCTGAGCAGTGCGCTGGTGGTGGGTCGTATTGGCCTGGGTGGGGCGGCGCTGGCGGGTTTGTGGGCCATGCTGCCCTGGATCATCCTGGGCTGGCAAGAGCGGCGCGGATGAAGAAGAGTCTGCGCCTGATCCTCGTGCTGCTGTTGGCAGCCGTTTTGCTGGGCCTGTGGGCCTTGCTTGCCACCCGCCAGGGCGCCTTTCAGGCGGACAAAGCCGGCGCCACCCCGGCAGAGGAAATCCTCGCACCCCTGGCGGAGGGGAAAAGCGTTGCCCCGGCAGAGGCGCATCCCATTATCCGGGCGGAGGGCAAACACGTTTTCCTCGCCCAGACGCTGCGCGGTGCGCCGGTCAACCCCCTGCATCTGAGCCAGGCCTGGACAACCAACGCCCAGGGCGACCCGGCGGTGAGATTCCTGCTCAACGAGACGGTCTTCTACCAGGCCTCTGGCATGAGCGCCGCTCTCGAGCCGCTGGAAACCTCCCTGACCTGGTCGCTGGAAGGCCCGTGCAGTCCTGGCACGCTCTACACAGAGACGCGCAGCCTCTCCCCGGGGGATTGGACGGCGGTTTACTCGCAGACTGCGCCTGCCTGCGCAGGCATCTACACCTATACCTTCGCCACCGAGACCCTGAGCCGGACGCACACCACCAGCACCGTGTTCAATATTGACAGCTCGGTGGGGGTGGTGATCTGGAACCGGGCGGCCTTCGATAAGTGCGATATTCCCAGCCTGGCGCAGTTATCGGTATGGTGGCCGCACAGCCCGTATTGGTCGGTCAACGTGTATATCGGCGGCATCCACCGCGCCTGCCCCAACCTGAACCTGACCCCGCAGTGGGTAAGCAGCGCGCTGGCGCAGGGCTGGGGGCTCATCCCCACCTGGGTCGGCCCGCAGGCGCCTTGTTCTCGCTACACCCACCGCATCAGCTACGACCTGGATGAGGCTTACGCGCAGGGGCGCGCCGAGGCCGATGCTGCCGCGCTGGCGGCGTCCAACCTGGGCATGACGGCCACTGGGGCGGGGGGAACGGTGCTCTACTACGATATGGAAGGCTATTCCTGGCGGGATGATACCGGCTGCCGCGCGGCGGTGAAATCCTTTGTCTCTGGCTGGGTGGAGCGCCTGCACGAGCTGGGCAGCCTGGCCGGGGTGTACGGTGGCTCCTGCTCCTCGTATGTCACCGATTGGGCCAGCCTCCCCCACCCGCCCGACCATGTCTGGATTGCAGCCTGGTATACGGATGGCTACGACCCATCGGCGGGCGTCTTCAACGTCACCTGCGTGTCGCCGACGTTGTGGGCCAACCATCAACGTATCCGCCAGTATGCCGGGGATGTGGATGAAACCTGGGGCGGCCTGCGCATGAACATCGATTGTAACATCACCGACGGGGCGGTGCTGGCGCTGGTGGGCAATCATCCGGCCGCGCATACCAACCTCGAAGTTTCTGAGGCTCCGCAGGTGAGCAGCTTTGGCCTGCTGGCGGAGGGGCAGGGCTGGGCGCTGCGCGCGGGGGAGCTGTACTGGCTGGGCGATGCGGGCAAAGAGTGGGCAATGGCCTCCGCCGCGCCGGGCGTGGCGCAGCAGGCCTTCTTCCTGGATGAGCGCCAGGGCTGGCTGCTGACCGGCAGTGGGCTGTTTGCCGTCTCGCGCAGTGCGGACGGCGGGCAGACCTGGCAATCTGCGTCGCTGGGCGGGGAAGAACTGCTGGGCTCGCGCCCGGTCTCGATCTCCTTTATCGACGCGCAAAACGGCTGGGCGGCTTTCCGCCTGCCCTCCAGCGCCAACTTCAGCACGGCGGCCCTGTACCGCACGCAGGATGGCGGAGTCACCTGGCAGGCGCTGCCGGAGCCGCCCGGTGCGCAGGTGACCTTCGTCAGCGCGCAGGTGGGCTGGGCGTTGGGCGGCCCACTGCCCGACCGCCTGTACCGCACGCAGGATGGCGGCCTCTCCTGGACGGAGCAGGTTGTCCTGCCTGCACGCGCGCCGGGGCAGATCTTCTACGCCCTGCCAGCCTTCAGCGACGCGCAGAATGGCGTCATCGCCGTGACGGTGCTGGAGGATGGGGCGGCGCGCCTGGAAATTTTGGCCAGCCACGACGGCGGCAGAACCTGGCAGCTGCAGGGGCGCTTGAGCCTGGCCGCGGCGGCCGGATTGGATGGCCCGCTGGCCGCGGCGCTGCTGGATGAGCAGCATGCCTGGGTGGCGGATCCGAGCGGTGGCATCTACATCACCGCGGATGGCGGGCGCACCTGGCAGTACAGCCACAACCTGCCCCTGGGCGTGCTGGAATTGACTTTCATCTCGCCGCAGCAGGGCTGGGCGCTGGTCTCTGCCGGGGATTGCCAGGCGGCGGGCCAGGCTTGCGCCCAGGTGGCTGCCCTGTGGCAGACGCTGGACGGCGGCCTGACCTGGAGCCTGGCCCTCATGCCCTAACCAAAAAATGGGGGAGAATTTTCGAAATTGAGTGATGGCAGCGGACTTTGCCCGCTGCCATCACTCAATTTCGAATTCGTTCAGCCCCAGCACGCGCACCACCTGCAGCGGCTCGGCTTTGCCGTGCGCCTCAAACGGCGGGATGTTCTCGTCTGCCAATACATGCTCGCGCACCTGCTCGTACAGGCTGCGGCTGATCAGGATGGTGACGCACTCGGGCACCTGCCCGCCAGGCGGGCGGGGAATGTCCATCACCGCCTTGCAGTGGCTCTCGATGCGCGCCGCGGCGTTGACTGGGTCGCCGAGCACGGTGTAATCGAAGCGGCGGCCGCGCCCGACGATGGCATCGATCATCGGCCCCTCGTTGACCCCCACGCCCATCTGGAAACAGGCTTCGTCACGCAGGGGCCACAGATCTTGCAGTTCCTGCGCGGCCAGCGCCATGCGCACCGCCGCCCGCACCGCTTTGAGCGGGTGGCCTGGCAGCGCCTCGGGCACCCCGAACAAAATCAACAGGCCGTCGCCAAAGGTGCGGTAGATCACCCCGCCCTCCAAAAAGGCCGCCTCTCCCAGGGCGTCCACGTAGGCGTTCAAGAAGCGCACCATCTCCGGGCTGCGCCCCTGGTGCATCAGCACCTCGGAGGCGTGGGTGAAGCCGCGGATATCCACGAAGAGGGCCGCGGCGGCTTTTTCGGGGCGCTCGGTATCCATCAGCGCTTGCCAGTTATCCAGCACGGCCTGCAAGCGCTCCGGCGACATCACTCCCGCGAAGCGCTGGCGCAGCAGGCGCTTGTCGCGCTCGGCAAATATGACCCGTTCCAGCACCACCGCCCCGCCCAGCAGGGCGGCAGCGATCAGCGGCGCGGCCAGGGGCAGCAGAAAATCCTGCCCGTTGAAGAGCAGCACCCCCGCCGCCAGGTAAGCCGCGCCCGCCCCCAGCAGGCTCAGCGCGCCCAGCCCCGGCGAGGGCAGGCTGGAGAGTCCCCAGGCCAGCAGGCAGGCCGCGGTTACCAGCGCCACCGCCAGCCAGGCGGGCGGGCGGTGCAGCCAATCGCCCGCCAGCAGCGTGTCGATCACGTTGGCCTGCACCTCCACGCCGGGCATTTTCTGCGCGCCGGTGAAGGGGGTGAGGTGGCGGTCTTGCTCGATCAGCGTGGTGTAACCGATGATCACAATGGCGTCGCGGAAGAGCGCCGGGTCGGCCTGCCCCATCCACACCTCGTAGAGCGAGGTGGTGGGGAAGGTGCCCTCCGGCCCGCGGAAGTGGATCGGCAGGCTCAGGTCATCGCCCAGGTCGGCACGCGCCACATCCACCGCCGCGCCGCGGTACAGGGTGGCCACGGCCAAACCCAGCGCCGGCAGCAGGGTATCGCCTTGCTCGAAGAGCAGGTGGGCGCGGCGGATGGCGCCATCGGCATCCTGGGTGAAATCGGCCATGCCCAGCGCCGCGGCCGAGGATTGCAGCGGCTGGATGGGCAGGCCGAAGGATTGGGCGGTGTAGGCTGCCCCAGAGGTCTGTTCCATCTGCGCCGCCAGGATCACCTTGCCCGAATCCCTCAGCGCCTGGGCCAGGGCCTCATCGCCGCCGGCGTCCCAGCCGGGGGTGTCGAAGACCACATCCAGCAGGATCAGGCGCGGCCCGTAAGCACTCACTTTGCTCACCAGCTCGGCCCAGCGGGCGCGCGGCCAGGTGCGGATGTTCTCGCCTTGCTGCTCATTGAGTATTTTAAATGAAGCGTCATCCAGCGCAATGATCTGCACTGGGTGACGCGGAGTCTCGGGGCCGCGCAGCGTAAAGCGCGCGTCCACCGTCCAGGCTTCCAGGCGCTCGCTCCAGCCGGGGGCCGCCAGTTGCAAGCCGACCAGCCCCAGCAGCAACGCCAGCGGCATCGCCCAGCGCAGGGGCCGGTTTTTGGGAAAGATGCGGTGATACCACTTTGCGGTGCTCATGGCGCGGCAGGTAGAAAATCGAGCAGGGCGTGGTAGAAGTACAGCCTGGTTTGATAGGCACCATCGATGAGTTGGTTGGTGTAGAAAGCCGCGGTGCTGCTATCGGCATTCCAAAACGGGCCGCGCAACTCTGTGCTGCCAAAAAAGACCGGTTGAGCATTATGGGCGGGGAGGTAGTAGAGACCGGAGTCGATCAGGTGGTAGAAGAGCGGCCAGCCGCCCCCTGCCGGCGTCCATGAGACGGCCCAATACGAGCCGCTGCGCGTGTCAACCTGCACAGCCTGGGAACCATCTGTGCGCACAATCCACAGCCCGCCGGAGAAGCCCGGCGCGCTCAACCACTGCCCATCCGGGCTCCAGGCGATCTGGCTGTAGGCCTGGGGCTTGACCTGGTCAAAGAGCATGCCCGAGGTGCTGCCATCCACTGCCGTCCACCATAACTCGGCGGCTTGCCCCGCTCCAGCACTGACCACATAGGCGAGGCGCGTGCTATCCGACGACCAGGCGGGGTAATTGATCTCGGCGCCGGTGTGAGATGCCAACAGGGTCTCCTCTGTGCCATCCGGGTGGATCAGGAACAGGTCTCGCCCGGTGGCCGAGTCGCGCGTCAGGGCCACCCACTGCCAATCGGGAGAAGGCGCGAACATGTAGATATAATCGGGGCTTTGGGCAAAGCAGAGCGGGTCGCTGCCATCTAGGTTGGCGCTGCACAGTTCCGAGCCACCAAAACCGGCATTGGCATAGAGGATGTTATTGCTGAGCGGGTTGTAGATCGGGTCCACGGCATTTGGCCCAAGGGAAGGCATGATACTTTCACCTGTTTCCGTGTTGTAAAAATAGAAGCTGATTCCGGCAGTAGCCGGGTCGTAGGTGGTGAAGGATAATTGGTTAGAGCCGGCCGCAAAGGTGTGACCGGAAGATTCGCCGGGCAAATAGAAGATATGCGGTGTACCCACCAGCGGCAGCAGCGGGGTGAGGCTGGGCCCCTGGGCCATGCCCCAGCGCAGCCATTCATCGTCAGAGATGGGGGATGCGGGCGCGGGGGCTTTTCCTGGCGCAACGGCGGTTTGCTGGCCTGCCTGGAGGGTCACCGTGCCCAGGGCATTGCTGACCTCCACGCTGCCCTCCCAACTGGAGAAGACCGACGCTCCGTCGCTTTCCACCCGGGCGCTGAAGCGCGTGCCGCGCACCGATGCCACCGCGGTGGGGGTTTCTACCTCGAAATTCTCACCTGCTTCCAGTCCTTCCACGTTGAGCCAGATCTGCCCCTCTTGCAGGTCGATCTGCAGGGTGTTCTCGTCGGGCTGGGACATGCTGAAGAGGGTGTCTGGCGCCACGCGGATATTCTCGCCGCCCAGGCCGAGCAGGGCGGTGGAGGCCTCTTTGGCCCACACTTCGCCGCCCTGGTAGACGATCATATTCAGCGCAGCGGGCTGCCAATCCTGGTCGGCGGAGGCGTGCATCTCCACCTGGTTGATCACCTCTTGCAGCACAGCCTGCGGGCCGCTGGGTGTGGGGCTGGGGACGGGGGTTTCGGTGGGGGCGGGCGTGCCCGTGGCGGCGGGCAGGGTAGGCGCGGCCGGGGTGGCCGCGGGCGAATCGGCGCCCTGGGTGGAGGGCTGTGTCGGCGGCGGCAGCAGGGTCACGGTTTCTTGCGGGGTGGAGCAGCCTGCCAGCAGCAGCAAAATAACCAATGCATAAAACCAGCGCAGATGTTTTCTCATCGTGACGCCTCCTTTTGCACAGCAGACACATCGTTTTTACCATTAAACACTACTTTCATTGCTCTTGTCAATCACCGAACCCTAAAATTGGGTTGGGGAACCTTGTCCCCGGCGGGAACGTCTATGCTGGGGCTTGATTCTTTGCCCATTTATCTATACACTTAGGGTAAGTTCAATGTGCAGCGGGCCGGCTGCCGGATCTTCGGCCCAGGAGGAATTCCATGCGTAAGCCTTTGAAACCGATCCACTGGATGGCAGTATTGGGCGTGTTCGCCCTGCTGCTGGGTACAGCGGTGGCGGTGCGCGCCGATGAGGACACACCTACTGCCACGCAGAAATTTTACATCCCCAGCGTGCTCTCGGGCCGGGTGATCCCCACCAGCAATATCTCCGGGCAGGTGCTCAGCCCAGAGAATGTGCCGCTAATTGGCGTGACGATCAAGACCGACACCGGCCAGAGCGTGGTGACCGACCAGGATGGGCGCTATGATTTTTATGGCCTGGGCCAGGATGTGTACCTGCTGACGCCCTCCTTGCCGGGCACCTCTTTTTACCCTGCCAACACCAGCGTCGTTGTCCCGCCGAACGTGGTGCATGTGAACTTCATCGCCTCGGTGAACTGCACAGACGGCATCATCAATGGCGGCTTTGAGGCCAGTGACGGTTGGGAACTGCCCGGCACCGAATATCCGGCGGCTTACAGCACCGCCCAGGTTCACGGCGGGACGCGTGCCCTGCGCACGGGCATCATCAGCGCGGGCGATAACCGCTACTCCTACTCCTCCGGGCGGCAGGCAGTCAGCATCCCTGCCGGTACCACCGGGGCAGCCCTGCGCTTCTGGCTGAAGCCCTACAGCGGCGAGACGGTGCAGGCGGCCCTGCCGCCGGAGCCTGCCAACGGGCAGGTTTTCAGCGAGCAGGTGCTGGCGGGGGATATCCAGTACGTGCTGATCCTCGACCAATATAACAATATCATCGATACCCTGGTGTGGCAGCGCAGCAACACCCAGATATGGACCTATTACGAGGTCAGCCTGGCGCAGTACGCCGGACGCACCATCAAGGTGCATTTTGGCACCTACAACGATGGCTACAGCGGCGTGACCTCCCTATACGTGGACGATGTCTCGCTGGAGATTTGCCCCGGCAGCGGGAATACCCCCACCCCCACCAGCACCCTCCCGCCTGGCTCGTGCGGCAACCTGCTGGGCAACTCGGGCTTTGAGTACATCGGCAGTTGGGATATCCCACTGACGCGCTACTCTGCCAACTATGCCACGGCCCAGGCGCACGCCGGTTTGCAGTCCATGCGCACGGGCATTGTCGTCGCCAGCGATAACACCTACAGTTACTCAGACGCCCGCCAGATGGTGAGCATCCCGGCGGGGGCTGCCAACGCTGCGCTGCGCATCTGGCTCTATGCTCAAAGCAGCGAGAGCACCCATGCAGCCCTTTCATTTCCAACCGCCACCGGCAAGCCCTTTGGTGAGCAGGTGTTGGCAGGCGACGTGCAGTATGTGCTGGTCTTAGACCGTTACCAGAACTGGATCGATACCCTGGTATGGCAGCGCAGCAATACCAAATTGTGGACCTTCTACGAGTTTGACCTGCGGCGCTATGCCGGGCAGACGATCTACATCCAGTTCGGCACCTATAACGACGGCGCCGGCGGGGTCACCTCGATGTACGTGGATGACCTGACCCTGGACACCTGCTTTGTCACCCCCACGGTGACGATGACGCCCACCATCACGCTCACGCCGACCCAAACTCCCACTCCCACCCATACACCCACGCCGACGAATACGCCCACTGCCACGAACACCCCCCTGCCGACAAACACCCCCGCCCCCACCCAAACCCCTGGGCCGTGCGAAAACCTGTTCGTCAACTCGGACTACGAAGGCACCAACGGCTGGGAGATCCTCAATACCGTCTACAAGGCGGCCTACTCCACCGCCCGGGCACACAGCCCCACCCACTCGATGCGCACCGGCATCACCGACGCGGCGCAAAACGTGTATTCATATTCGGATTTCCGCCAGGTGGTGAATATCCCCGCGGATGCCGATTCGGTGACGCTGAAGGTCTGGCTCTACCCCACTAGCGGCGAGTCGCCCCTGGCGCGGCTGCCGGATATTCCGGACACACCTTTCTTCGGGCTGGAAGAACTATCCGATGACGTGCAGTACATCCTGATCCTCGATCAGTACGATTACTGGATCGATACGCTGCTGTGGCAGCGCAGCAACACGCAGGCCTGGGTGTACATGCAGTTCAGCCTGGACGATTACGCCGGCGACCGCATCAAGGTGCAGTTTGGTACGTACAATAACGGCTATTCGGGCATCACCTCGATGTACGTGGATGATGCCGTGCTGGAGATCTGCCGCTAATCTATAATATCCGAAAAGCAAAAACAACGA
>DIXA01000027.1:0-38785 GCA_002428565.1 Anaerolineales bacterium UBA6092
CCTCCCCCTACGAGTTCTGGTACCGTCTGGCCTTCACCGAGTGCTTCGAAACCGTCACCCACTGGTGGTTCCGCTCCGCCTGGACGCAGCGCGTGCGCCTGACCCGCCCGCAAGGTACCATGGGCGAGGGGGTGGTGTGGGGCTACATGCAGTTCGTCGACGAGAAAACACCTGCGGGGATGTATACCATCGCTGAGGGGGATCCGCCGCTGATCGCCGTGCCCTACCCGCCCAACGAGGTCCAGCCGGTCAACCTGCCTCTGCGCCTGGCCCTGGCCCGCCTGGCCGCCGGGGTGCTCACCGGGGAGGTGATCCCCGACGAATGGGTCGTGGTCACCAGCCTGGTGAAGCGCGAGGAATTGGCAGCGGTCTTTCCTGAGAGTCTGGCCACCCTGCCCTTCCGCCTGGAGGGGGTGGATGTTCCCCTGCGCCAGACGCTGTGTGAGGGCTTGGGGTTGAGGGAATGAAGGAGGAACACAATGGCGCTTCGATACCGTGATATCCAGCCGTATACAACTGTTGTTCAGATTTGCGGCGACATTCTTGCAATGCGCTTGATCTGGTTCATCGACGCTCCTGTTCTGCCTCCAAAGCGTCGTCGGCGCGCAAAGGATGCTTGCCACTACTACGCTTGTGAATTGCCAAGCGGTGAATTCTACCGGCGCGGGGTATGCATGGTAAAGAACATAGCGCGCTGGGCAGACCGCCTGGCTACCGAGGAGGAAATGCAGAGGCTGTTGGAGATCAGAACGCGGGTGAAACAGGAAACTCCAGAGACCTATTGACTGATAGAAACAAAAAGAATGAATAAAACCTCGCCTTGACCATGATGATCGCATCTGATATAGTTTTTCACACGATGCTCAACCTGCTCATAGTCTCCCTCATTTGGGCCTTTTCCTTTGGGCTGATTAAAACCTCCCTGGCCGGTCTTGACGCCAACTTCGTCTCAGCCGCTCGCCTGGGCCTCTCGCTGATCGTCTTCTTGCCATTCTTTCGCCCACGGGGCGTATCCCGCCCGGTTGCCCTCAAGCTGATCCTGGTGGGTGCTATCCAATATGGCGGTATGTACCTGGCTTACATTGCCTCATTTCAGTATCTGCAAGCGTACCAGGTGGCTCTGTTTACCCTGTTTACCCCTCTGTATGTCACCCTTGCCAACGATTGGCTGCTGCGCCGCTTTAACGGCTTCACCCTGCTCGCCGTCTTCTTGACTATCGCCGGAGCGTGGATTGTCCGAGGGGGCGCTGGCCTGCACCCTGGATTGTTGGCCGGTTTTGGTCTGGTTCAGATCTCCAACGTTTGTTTTGCCATCGGGCAAATTGCTTACCGGGCAGTCCTGGGCAGCCAGCCGGTAAAAGACCACCAAATATTTGCCCTACCCTATCTCGGCGGCTTTCTGGTTGCCGGGATTGCCTCGGTGGTTTTCAGCCCCTGGAATACGCTGGTCGTCAGCCTGCCCCAAGGGCTTATTCTGCTGTACCTGGGGG
Source organism: Anaerolineales bacterium UBA6092 (assembly GCA_002428565.1). Classification (GTDB taxonomy): domain Bacteria; phylum Chloroflexota; class Anaerolineae; order Anaerolineales; family UBA4823; genus UBA6092. Next base: position 1,491 of record DIXA01000027.1, read on the forward strand.
TGATCTCTTCTGGTTTGTGTTTCTTTTTGTGGAATGTCGGCGCCCGCCAGGTCAACGGAGGTACGCTCGCCATATTTAATGATCTGAAAGTCCCCCTGGCCGTCGCGGTGGCCGTGTTCTTTTTTGGGGAAAAGGCCAACTGGGTCAGCCTCATCCTCGGCAGCGGGTTGTGCCTTTTTGCGCTGTGGTTGAATGCCTGGGCGCAGCGCCGCCAACCCTTTCAGCGCTCCGGATTGGATGGCTGATCGTAGTTGGCGCGCCAAAAGCAGACCCACGCCTGGCGCAGGTCATCTCGGATTCCGTCATCTACACAGGCTGTGCGGCAGAGCCTCCTGACAGAAAGCGGATAATGAGTGTACCCCGTTGAGCCGCTGTGGTGGAAAATATTATTGTGTAGAAATCCCCACATTGGAAAAGTTGTTTATAGAAGCAGGGTTTCGAGAAGTCAAGACTTTGCGAGACCGTTTCTTTCAGCCGCTCCTGGTAGCAATCAAGTAAAAGATGACGATCAAGCATTAAGTATACATAAAAGCGCATCAGCGCCCGGCCTGAGGGGGCAGGTCAGTTAGTTTTTTCGTTGCGTTCCGTGTTAAAATTCATCATCACACGCGACGCAAGCGCGTGCCGCCGAGCAAGACAGGGGCCGCTCGTTAGGGTTCGCGGGCGCATCGTTTTTAAACAGCATCACTGCAATGGATTTATACGGACATAGAACAATATACGGCAATTTTGCAGTATATCATCTTGTTCTCGCCGACCGCTTCGCGCTCGGCGAGAACGGGGCGGCGGGCAGATGAGTATCGTCATGGATTTTGAGCATTCTCTCCCTTGGTATCACGGTTCGCCTTCAGAACTAACTTCGATTCGCACGGGCAGCACTATCACCCAGAAGATCGAGCTGGCGCGTATCTTCTCGCACAAGCCAACGATCGTCTCGGTCACCGACGACGGCCAGATCAAACACAACGGCACTACGCTAGGCTACTTGTATGTTGTTGCTGAGGAAGTCAGGCAGAACGATGTGAGCCCTCACCCGCAATCAACCATGGCTCCCGGCGACGAATGGCTGACGAAGCGTGATTTGATTGTTCAGTTCCTCAACCTCGTCGAGGTCCTGCCAGAAGAGCAATTATCCTCCATAGACCTCGCGGCCTTACAGCAGTTGATTGACGAACGACGAAAACAAGAAAGATCATAATTCGTGCGGTCTTGAATACTCTGAGCTGCCCAACACCGGCTCCAGTCGGACAGCGGTTGCACCGCTCGAAACAGCATCAGCTTGCCAGAAACGGTGCGATCATGTGAAGAGTCTCGCCAGCCCCGCCGCTGCCGCTGAGCCAATCCGTTGGCCAGCGCACAGACCCAACCCATACATACTGCTGCCCCCTCCCCCAATGGGTTAACCCCTTTTTCACCCCACACATCCCCCATTGGGGGATGTTGCTTTTCACCCCTCTTGAGGTTATCCTGGTTGCATGGATAACCTGCTGCCCCTCACCCCATCTCACATCCACCTACTGATCTGCCCGCGCCGGGCCGGGTACCAACTGATGAACACCCTGGCTGCCCGCCTGGCGCTGCTTGGGCCAGTGTGCGTGCTGGACGGCGGCAACGGCCTGGATGTACACGCCATCGCCCGCCTGGCACGCCAGCAGCACGCCTGCCCGGAAGCGATCCTGCAGCGCATCACCATCGGACGCGCCTTCACCTGCTGCCAGATGTCCCGCCTGTTGAGCCAGCCCCGCCCGGCTGGCATGCCCATCCTGGTTATGGACCTGCTGGCCACCTTCTGCGACGAGAACCTGCCCCTGCCCGAGCGTCTACGCCTGTTACGGATTGGGCTGGCCGCTCTGCTCCCCGCCACCGCCCTGCTCTGCGCCAGCCCGCCCGCTCCCGACCAGCCGCCTGACCTGCTGGAGATGCTGGTCTCTACTGTGGATGCCGTCTGGCGCTGGGAAGAGGCAGTGCCTTTGGGAGCGCCAAGGCTGTTCTAGGAAGATTCACATGGGCCGCACCGTTCCTTCGATCACCCTGCTCTATCAGGAAGAACTGCAATCCCTGGCGCGCTTCCGCCGCGCTCTGCGCCGCTCCGACCAGGCCGTCTTCGACGATCTCCTGGCCGCCGCTCACCAACACCTGGCGGCTGCCTCCTACGCCTCCCACACCCTGCCCTTCGAGGTCTTCCTCCTGGCCATGCTGCTGGAAGAGCACAAGGAGGTGCTGCGCCTGCGCGGGTTGGTCGAGCATGCCTGACCGGACCGGCTGGCTGTTCGACCTGTACACCGATCCCAGAGATGGCCTGGTGCTGTGGCTGCTCGAAGAAGGGGATGAACGCACCACGCCCCACCGCCTGACGCAGTCCTTCCCGGTCACCTTCTACGCCGCCGGGCCGGATGCATCCCTGCGCCAGGCTTGGATCTGGCTCAGCGACCAGGGTGTTCGATTGGAAAGAACCGAGAGGACGGACCTCTTTTTGGCTGCACCCAGGGTGGTGATGGCGGTGACCGTCCCCAATGCCTTCACCCAGCCGCGCCTGTTCGCCCGCCTGTCGCAGGCCTTTCCCGCCCTGGAATACTTCGATGCCGATCTGCCCGTGTCCCTGCGCCATGCTGCCCGGTTTGGCACCTTCCCGCTGGGTAGGGTGTGTGTGACGGTGGATGACCGGCAGGCGGTGCAGGCGATCACCCCGCTGGACTCGCCCTGGGAGATCGATCCCTGCCTGCCCCCGCTGCATGCCCTGCGCCTCGAGCCGGACTGCGACCCCGCCCATGCCGAGCCCCAGTTTCTTTTGGTGGGCTGCGCGGGGCGGCAGTACCGCTTCTCGCTCGACCCACCCCGCCCGCTGCTGCTCAACCTGGCGGCTCTGCTGCGCCGCCACGCCCCCGATCTGCTCCTGACCGCCTGGGGCGATACCTGGCTCCTGCCGCGCCTGCTGGAGATGTCACGGGGGGCGCATATCCCCCTGCCGCTCAACCGGGACGTTGGCCGGGGGGTGCTGCGCAAGCCGCAGCGCTCCTACTTCGCCTATGGCCAGGTGGTTTACCGCGGCGCCCAGGTGCAGCTCTTTGGCCGCTGGCATCTCGACATCTACAACACGGTCATGTACCACGACTACGGCCTGGACGGGGTGCTCGAGTCGTCCCGCGTCACCGGCCTGCCCGCGCAGCAGACCGCCCGCTGCTCCCCCGGCACGGGCATCTCTGCCATGCAGATCGTCACTGCCCTGCGTCAGGGGGTGCTGGTACCCTGGCGCAAGCAGCAGGCCGAGCTGCCCAAGTCCGCCCTGGACCTGCTGTATGCCGACCAGGGCGGCCTGGTCTACCAGCCCATCCCCGGCCTGCACCGCGACGTGGCCGAGATCGATTTCATCTCGATGTATCCCAGCATTATGCGCCGCTTCAACATCTCGCCCGAGACGGTCAACTGCTCCGGCGAGGGCCAGCGCGTGCCGGAGACCAACCTGTATGTGCGCCCCGATCCGCCCGGGCTGGTGCCGCTCACCCTGGCTCCACTGCTGGACAAGCGCATTGCGCTCAAACACAGGATTGCCAAGCTGCCCAACTGGCATCCCCGGCGGGCGTTGTACAAAGCCCAGGCCGCCGCGCACAAGTGGCTGTTGGTGACCTGTTTTGGCTATCTCGGCTACCAGAACGCCCGCTTCGGGCGCATCGAGGCGCATCAGGCGGTGACCGCCTGGAGCCGGGAGTGCCTGCTGCGCGCCAAGGAGGCGGTGGAGGATGCGGGCGGCAAGGTGCTGCACCTGTACGTGGATGGGCTGTGGGTGCAGCTGCCGGGTGCGGCAGAGAAAGAGGCTTTCACGCCGCTGCTGGAGGAGATCACCCGCCGCAGCGGGCTGCCCATCGCCCTGGACGGCATCTACCGCTGGGTGGCCTTCCTGCCCTCGCGAGGCGATGAGCGCATCTCGGTGGCCAACCGCTACTTCGGCGCCTCCCAGGATGGCACACTCAAGGTGCGCGGCATCGAGGCGCGCCGCGGCGACACGCCGCCCTTCATCGCCCGGGTGCAGATGGAGATGCTGGCAATCCTGGCACACGGCGAGCATCCGGGGGATTACCTGGAGCGGCAGATCCACTTGCTGCGGGAGGGGAAGATCCCTGTGCAGGATCTGTTGGTGCGGCAGCGGCTGAGCCGCGAGATCTCGCACTACCGCGTCCCCTCGCCTGCGGCGCGGGCAGCGATGCAGCTCGAGCAGGCAGGCAAGCACCTGCGCCCCGGGCAGTGTGTGCGCTTCCTGCACACACTGGGCAAACCCGGCGTATGGGCCTGGGATCGCCCTGAGCCGTTCAACCCCGCTACGCTCGATCTCGCCCGCTACCGCACGCTGCTGCTGCGCGCTGCGGAGACGGTGCTGGCACCGTTTGGGATGCAGGTCGCGCCGCAAATAAGTTTCCGCCTGCCAGTGGGGCGAGCCACTCCTCAGGATAATTGGGTATCTCAGTTGATTCAAGTGCTATAATTCCCATAGGCTAAAGCAGTGCATGGGGGTTGAAACTGCCCCCAAGAGTATACAGAATCTGCCTGCCCCACTATGAAAACCAAGGAGCTAACGTATGAAAACCCTCACCCGTGCCATTTACTGGATCATCCTGGCAGCGCTTCTGATCGCGCCGTTTTCTGCCTCTGCCCCCAGAGGCGTTGAGGCAGCCTGGGCCGCATCAACGCCCACCACCTATGCCCCCGACCGCCTGCTGGTCAAGTACTCTTTTGGTGCGGGTATCGAGTCTGTGGGCCTGCAAGCCATGGGCGTGCTGGATGCGCAACCGTTGTTTGCCGCCCAGGGGCAGGTGTACCTGCTCTCCCTGGTTCCCGGCAGCGACGTGCTGGCAATGGCTGAGCGCCTTGCCGCAGCCCCGCGCGTGCTCTGGGCTGAGCCGGATTACCTGGCTTATCCAGCAGCCACCACCCCCACTGACCCGCTGTTCCCGGATCAGTGGGGCCTGGACAAGATCGACGCCCCTGAAGCCTGGGATGTGACCACCGGCTCAAGCACGGTGGCGATTGCCATCGTCGACTCAGGCATCGATTTCACCCACCCCGACCTGTCCGGCAAGATCTGGGTCAACCCCGGCGAGATCGCCGGGAACGGCCTGGATGACGACAACAATGGCTATATCGATGATGTCAACGGTTGGGATTTCGTCAACGGTGACAATAACCCGGCCGACGACAACGGCCATGGTACGCAGGTAGCCGGGATCGCCGCAGCAGCCACAAACAACGCGCTGGGCATCGCCGGTGTGTGCTGGAACTGCCGCATCATGCCGGTCAAGGTGATGCAGGCCAGCGGCGTGGCCAACTACTCGGCCATCGTCCAGGGTGTGCTGTATGCTGCGCAGAAGGGTGCCCGCGTGATCAACCTCTCCCTGGGCGGCTACAGTTACTCCAACGCCCTGCGCGACGCGGTGCAGACCGCCGCCGACACCTATGGTGCGGTGGTCATCGCCGGGGCAGGCAACGATGGCATTTCTGCCCCCTTCTACCCGGCCGCTTACGAGAGCGTCATCGCCGTGACCGGCACCGACCAGAACGACATCAAGGCCTCTTTCTCGGATTACGGCACATGGGTAGATGTATCTGCTCCGTCCGTAGCCATCACCACCACCTTCATGGGCGGCGACTACGGCCCAGTGCAGGGCACCTCCTTTGCCGCGGCCTTCGTTTCGGGCCAGGCCGGGCTGATCTGGAGCCAGCACCCCGATTGGAGCCAATCGGTGGTGGGGGCGCAGATCTTCTACACCAGCGAGAACATCGACAGCCTCAACCCGGGTTATGCGGGCCAGTTGGGCCGCGGGCGGGTCAACGCGGCCCTGTCTGCCAACACCACTCCCTCCCCGCTGATCAGCATCCAATCCGCCGCCGTCAACGGTGACCCGCTCGGACGCCCCACCCCCGGCGAGAGCGCCACGCTGGCGATCACCCTGGTCAATGCCTGGCTGGGTGCGGACAATGTGAATGGCACACTGACCACCGCTGATCCCTATGTAAGCATCACCCAGTCAAACGCCAGTTTCGGCAGCATCCCCTCCGGGGGCAGCGCCGTGGGCAGCCCTGCCTTTGCATTCAACGTGGCAGCCGGGGCCGGGTACGACCATCCCATCGCCTTCACACTGAACCTGACTGCCAACGGCGGGTACGCCACAACGATCAATTTCACCATCACCACCCGCAGCGCTGAGCAGCAGGTAGGCGGCACGATTGGCGTAGACACCACCTGGACAAACGACAAGACCTACATCGTAACTTCCAACGTGGGCATTGCCCCCGATGTGACCCTGACCATCCAGGCGGGGACGGACATCCGCTTCAATGGCAACTACAACCTGAACGTGGGCGGAGCGCTGGTGGCAGATGGCACGGAGGCACAGCCTATCCGCTTCCTGTCCAACACCGGTGGAACCTGGGGGCGCATCTTCTTCGACGATACATCCATCGATGCCATATCGGATATCACCGGCACCTACACCGGCGGCAACCTGCTGCGCTGGGTGACCATCCAGGACGCGGCTCAGGGGATTGGCTGCAACAATGCCACTCCCTACCTGAGCCATGTGACCACAAATGGGGGCGGGGTCAGCTGTGCGGCCGGGGGCACGGCCGTATGGTTAGTAGATAGTGATGTGACCGGGGATGTTACGATCAGCGGTGTGCCCAATACTGCCTGGAGAACCCGCGCCAGCATGCCCACGCCACGGGGGGGCTTAGGGGTAGCGGCAGCAAGCAATGGCAAGCTCTATGCTATCGGTGGCTATAATAATGCCGATGACCTTGCTACGGTCGAAGAATATGACCCGGCGACGGATACCTGGGCGACCCGCTCCAACATGCCTACGCCACGTTCCTGGCTAGGGGTAGCGGCGGCAAGCAACGGCAAAATCTATGCCATCGGCGGTCAAAATAACAGTGGCATTATTTTTTCCACCGTCGAAGAATACGACCCGGCGACGGATACCTGGACGACCCGCACCGATATGCCCACGCCACGTTCCTGGCTAGGGGTAGCGGCGGCAAGCAACGGCAAAATCTACGCCATCGGCGGTTACAATAATGACGGTTTCCTTGCTACGGTCGAAGAATACGACCCAGCGACGGATACCTGGACGACCCGCACCAGCCTGCCCACGCCACAGGCGGCCCTGGGGGCAGCGGCGGCAAGCAATGGCAAAATCTATGCCATTGGCGGTTGGGTTAACTCAGCCTCGGCCGTAGAATATAACCCGGCGACGGATACCTGGACGAACTGTACCAGCTTGCCCACGATTCGGAGTGCCATAGGGGTTGCGGCGGCCAGCAATGGTAAAATCTATGCCATCGGCGGGGATGGTGGGGATACGGTCGAAGAATACGACCCAGTGGCAGATACCTGGGCGACCCGCGCCAGCATGCCTACGCCACGGGGGGGCTTAGGGGTAGCGACGGCAAGCAATGGTAAAATCTATGCCGTCGGCGGGGATGGCGGGGATACGGTCGAAGAATTCAATCCAATCTCGCTTGCTTATGGTTCATTCAATGTTTTGAACATCATGATTCGCGCCGGGAATTTGAGTACCCCAGAAGACTCCCGGGTGCTGAACAGCACGGTTAGCGGCAGCATCACGATTAACTCCAGCGTCCCCGGCTATGACAGCCTGGTGCAAAATACGACTGCTGGCGGAGGCATCTCCATCCTGGGTATCGGCACCGTGCAAGAAGTCACCGTGACCGGCGGAGGCATCAGTATCGGCAGTGGTTCGGTACTCTCCAACGCGCTCACGGGCGGCGGCATCAGCGTTGGGAGCGGCAGCATGGTGCAAGGTAATAACATTGAAAATGCCCCTGGCTGGGCCATCCAGGGTCCAGGCACAGTCATCGCCAACCGGCTGGTGGGCAATGCCAGCGGTATCCAGGCCTCCGGCGGGCTGGTGCAGGGCAACCTGGTCGCCAACAGCGCTGGGGTTGGCATGCAGATCGATGGCGATGCAGCGGTAATCAGCAACACCTTCACCGGCAATGCGGGCAATGCCATCGTCATCCAGTCCGGCGCGCCCACCATCCAGGGCAACAATCTAGAGGGCAATACAGGCACTTACGATATTGAGTACCTGGTAGAAGGGCATGACATCTCCGCGGATGGCAACTGGTGGGGCACTACAGGCACATCTGCCATCTCACAGCGGATTTTTGACTTTTATGATGGCGATTACAATCTGGGCAAGGTGCTCTATGACCCGCCCGCCACTGGCCCCATCCAGACTGCCCCGGCCTATGTGCGCAGCGTGACCCTGACCCCCCCGTCCCCGGTGGGCATTGAGACAGTGACATTCGAGGTGGCGTTCAGCAGGCCGATGAATGCAGAGATCGCACCGCGGGTTTCCTTCCAGTCGATCTTGCAAGGTACCTGGAGTGTGTATCGCATGGACAACTCTGGGCTGCCAGATGGCTACGTACTCGCCATCACAACGGAGGCAGATGGCTCTGTATGGTTTGGTACATGGGGCGGAGCAGCGCACTTCGATGGCACAACCTGGACTGTGTATAACATGGGCAACTCCGGGCTGCCAGGTGACTACGTGTTCGCCATCACAACGGAGGCAGATGGCTCTGTATGGTTTGGTACAAATGGCGGAGCAGCGCACTTCGATGGCACAACCTGGACTGTGTATAACACGGGCAACTCCGGGCTGCCAGGTGTCAACGTGTTCGCCATCACAACGGAGGCAGATGGCTCTGTATGGTTTGGTACAGATAACGGTGGGGCAGCGCATTTCGATGGCACAACCTGGACTGTTTATAACACGGGCAACTCCGGGCTACGGGATGATGATGTGTTCGCTATCGCTGCTGACGCTGACGGCGCGCACTGGTTTGGTACACATGACGGTGGGGCAGCGCATTTCGATGGCACAACCTGGACCGTGTATAACACCGGTAACTCTGGGTTACCAGCGAATGAAGTGTATACGATTGTTGCCGATGCTGATGGCTCTGTATGGTTTGGTACAGATGACGGTGGGGCAGCGCATTTTGATGGCGCAACCTGGACCGTGTATAACACCGGTAACTCTGGGTTACCAGCGAATGAAGTGTATTCGATTGTTGCCGACGCTGATGGCTCTATATGGCTTGGTACACACGGCGGGTTGGTGCATTTCGACGGCACAACCTGGACCGTGTATAACATGAGCAACTCTGGCCTGCCCTATGACGAAGTGCATGCCATCGCTGTCAACACAGATGGCTCGTACTGGTTTGGTACTGCTGGAGGAGGCGTAGGGGTATTTTGGAATTACCCTGCGTACACCATTCAGGATAACCCCTTCTGGCTGGACGAGACCCACTTTCAGTCTTCGTACGATATCACTGCGCTGATCGAGCGCGGCGATTACCGCATCAACGTCGCTGGTGCCATGGGCACGGATGGCATCGCAATCGCCCCCAACACCGACACCACCTTCATCGTGGATTACGCTGGTGGCGTTGGCGACACCACCGCCCCGCCAAATCCTGCCGTGCAGGCCTGCGCCGGGAGTACAACAGATCGCCTCTACGCCTCCTGGAGTGCATCCGACCCCGACAGCGATATCGATCTCTACCAATATGCCATCGGCACAACCCCAGGCGGCACCGACGTGGTCAACTGGATCGGCACTTCCGAAACCAGCTTCGACCGCAGCGGGCTGAGCCTGACCCCCGGGCAAACCTACTACATCTCGGTGCGGGCGCGCAATGCGGGCGGCCTGTGGAGCGAAGCCGCTATGCCCCCCGGCGTGGTCGCCGGGTCGGGCACATGCACAACGAACGTTTTTACTATCTCGCTACCGATGGTAACGAAAAGGTAGGCCCAACTGCAAAAGCCTTGTTTTTCGGGCAAAATCAGACCATCAACTACCCCCCACATCTGGGGGGTAGTTTGTTTGAAAAATCCAGCTTGATCACTGATCGCTAGGTTTTCTCCCTCAAAACCGCCCTATTTTGCTTACGATAAGTTGTGATAGTAAGTTATTATCAAAAGCATTCGAGGGCAAAATAGCCTTCGACTCCCCATCTTAGATCATTAATGACCTGAAATCAGTTCACAAAAGAGCTCAATTTTCATCGCGGCTCATCTAGCCCGCAACAAATCCTGCAAAACGGGAGGTATAAAACCCGGGAGCATTTTTAACGAAGGCGATTGTAGCATATCAAAAACACAAGGGGCCATATATGGGGGTGCCCTAAAAGCCTGGATTCCGCTCATTATTTCAATACCCCTGGGTAATCTTTTCCCCTACCGAATCTACAACCTCGGCGCGTTTCTGATGCTATAATTCTATTGTCGCAACACAACCGCCGGGGGAAACTGCCCTGGCAAGGCCAGCGTGAGCAGGCGCGTGGGAACCAGGAATATATTGGGCCGCTCGCGCAAGTTCGTGGGCGGATTTTGTTTTGCCCGCGCTATTACAGTATAGGTAAGTTTCTATAGGGATCAGATCTCTTTTCTAATGTGGCATAATCTATCAGGAGAATAGTGAGCATGGGCAAAACCATTACGTGGCTACATCTTTCTGATCTACACGCAGGTAAGCCGGGAATTGGTTGGGACGCCAGTAGAGTTATAGAAACGCTGGTAAAAGATGTCAAGAGGATGGAACATGAACAACACCTACACCCGGACTTCATATTCTTTACAGGTGATGCTGCTTTTGGCCATATTGGATCTGGTCCCAACCAAACCCTAGTAAGCCAGTTTGCGATTGCTCAGCAATTCTTTACTTCTGTTCGAGAGGCTTTCAGCCCCGCTATTCCAGCCACAGACTTGTTTCTAGTTCCGGGGAACCATGATCTAAACCGACAGGTAGTAATGGATGACCAAACTTCCTGGTTGGACAATCAGCAAGATCGCTGGGAAATTGACAAACTCATTGAAAGCAGAAATCGGCAGTGGCAACGTTATATGGAGCGCCTTGGAGATTATGGGGAGTTTTTGAAGAGCCTTGACAACCCTTCTCTTTTGAGCGACCTTGATCGTATGCTCTATGCAGAGATCAAACATAAGGCGGATATTGCTATTGGAATTGGGGGCTTTAATACGGTATGGTCTTGTTGTCGCAGCGGCGAGAAATCAAAACTATGGATGGGCAGCCATTGGCAACTCAATCAACTGCATTCCGCTCTCAAAGAAGCAAACATTTCCATTGCTCTCATGCATCACCCTTCTAATTGGCTGACGGAGCACGAAGACCCGGATTTTAGGCGTGGACTTGAGCGCGACTTTAAATTCATCTTGCACGGCCACGAGCATACCGATTGGGTCACCACCGGTTCAGATGGTTATACGTGGATCGCCGCAGGTGCCTGCTACGAGGGATCTGACAAGAAGAATGGCTACAATTTTGTGCGCATTGACCTGGATAAGGGCGAAGGCGAAGTGTGGCTTCGTCAGTATGATCCCGCGGGAGCAGGCTGGGTTCCCTGTGAGATACATGGAAAGACGAAGGGGCAAGGGATGTGGCCGCTAACCCATCTCTCCTGGCTAAAAACTGCCCTGACTCCTGCATCCGCCTCCCAGCTGTCTGCCGGTGATCAACTCGCGCAAAGTGTGCTCGGTTCATCAGCTGCACAAAGTATAGAGAGAGCAGGGCAATTCGCAGGCTCGGTTGGATTAATTATGCCACAGGACCTGGCTGGTGGGCTGGCAGGATGGAACCCTATCTTCGAATCCGATTCATTGTTCGTGATCATGCGATCGGCGCCGATTGAGCCCGCCCGTGATGATATTACCTGGCAAATTGTCCAGGCTCAAACGGATGGTCAAACACCACTTAACCAAAAAACGCCCCTCCTTCAGGAACTGCGCACAGAGGGTCAAATTAATCAACACTTTATACCACTTCCAAAGTATATGGACCGCCTGGGTGATTGGCTGAAAGCCGATCGCGATCTTCTTTTCCTAGGCCTGCCATTTTGCGGTAAGACCACCCTGCTCACTTACCTGGCATTGGAGGCCAGCAGGAGGCAGCGTGACAAGATCATCCCAGTTTACCTCAAGCCGCGTGACGATCTCAAGATTGAAGAAATAGATGCTGCTGTGGTCAAGTTAAAGGATTCGCTTAAACAGAGTCAGGTTTTGAACCAGAGACAGCGAGTAGTGCTCATCCTGGATAACGCACATACACCGGTTGGTTTCAAGATCGCCCAGTTATTAATGAGTTCCCCTCGCTCATGGCGAGTATGGGCAGCCGCCAGAACCAGGGAATTTGCAGATATGCTTACGACAGGTTGCCCGAATCCCTGGAGTGGAGAAGATTGCATCCGCAATGCCTGCGACCTGGTTGGCGCGGCAGAAATCGATTTCGTCATGGATCAGGTAATTGCCCCAATCCTTGAACGCTGTGGGGATGAAGGCTTGATTCCGGAAGTGCGCGGGGCGATGAAAGAGGCGGGCCAGGTTCCAGTACGTTTCCTAATCCAGGTTTTAAGGCTTGTCTTCGAAAACCGGGGCGACGTAATGACAGGTTATGCTCCCATGATCAAAGCTGAGCCAACAAATTTTGAAAGAATCATCCGTGATATCTGGCCGCTAAATCGGCCTGGCGTCGACGCCCTGACCATTGCCGATTACCTGAAAAAGCCCTCCTGGGAGCTGCTGGCGCATGTTCTGGCCGAGGTTGAGCAGTATGGGGCTGAAATGGCCGCGGCGACAATAGCCAATCTACGCGAGACATTGGCCTTGATGCCCGATTCGGAGCAGCCCTGCCGCGTTACTATGTATGATCCTATTCGAGATCAAGTGCAAAGCTCTCACAATTTCACCAATTCACTCAAGCAACAAATCTGGTGCAGTGTAGAGGCTCTCCTAGAAAAAGGAGATTCATATAAGGAAGACGGCCATCCAGATAAACTGGCGGATGCCTGGATATCCCTTTCGGACCTGGCTATGACCGAGGAGAGATATGCCATAGCGCTCGGTTGTGCGCGGAGAGCCAATGGGTATGCCACTGGCAGTTATAAGGAAGAAGCTTTATGCCAGATTGCCTACTGTATGCACAACAAACCTGAGCCCGAGTGGGATGAGGCCATCTCTCTGTACCGGCAGGCGCTCGAATTGCTTACCGGTCCAGATCAGGCTTCTGAACGTGCTTATACTTTTCACTGGATTGCCTTCTGTTTGCGCAAGAAGCCCGAGCCTGATTGGGAGGAAGCCGTCTCCCTGTACCGGCAAGCGCTCGAATTGCTTGCTGGGCCAGAGCAGGCTTCTGACCGTGCTTATACTCTTCACTGGATGGCCTACTGCCTGCACAATAAGCGTGAGCCTGAGTGGGATGAAGCCATCTCCTTGTACCGCCAGGCGATTGACTTGCGAACTGCGCCAGAGCAGGCACTCGACCGCGCCAGGACTCTCTACCAGATCGCCTACTGCCTGCACAACAAGCCTCAGCCTGAGTGGGACAAAGCCATCTCTACATACCAGCAATTACTCGAGTTGCTGACCGAACCAGAGTTGACTTCTGACCGCTCTTACACTCTAAACCAGATTGCCTACTGTCTGCACAACAAACCTGAGCCCGAGTGGGATGAGGCCATCTCTCTGTACCGGCAGGCGCTCGAATTGCTTACCGGTCCAGATCAGGCTTCTGAACGTGCTTATACTTTTCACTGGATTGCCTTCTGTTTGCGCAAGAAGCCTGAGCCTGATTGGGAGGAAACCGTCTCCCTGTACCGGCAAGCGCTCGAATTGCTTGCTGGGCCAGAGCAGGCTTCTGACCGTGCTTATACTCTTCACTGGATGGCCTACTGCCTGCACAATAAGCGTGAGCCTGAGTGGGATGAAGCCATCTCCTTGTACCGCCAGGCGATTGACTTGCGAACTGCGCCAGAGCAGGCACTCGACCGCGCCAGGACTCTCTACCAGATCGCCTACTGCCTGCACCACAAGCCTCAGCCTGATTGGGATGAAGCCATCTCTGTGTACAAGCAATTACTTGAATTGCTAGCCGCACCAGGGCAGGCACTCGACCGCGCCGATTCTCTATTCCAGATTGCCTACTGCCTGCACAACAAACGTGAGCCCGAGTGGAACGAAGCCATCTCCTTCTACCGCCAATCGCTTGTATTGCTTGCTGGGTCAGAGCAGGCACTCGACCGCGCCAGGACTCTCTACCTGATCGCCTCCTGCCTGCACAACAAGTCGGAGCCGGAGTGGGATGAAGCCATTTTTACATACCGTCAAGCACTCGAAATATTTACCGCGTCAGAGCAAGTTTCCGACCGCGCGGAGGCTCTTTACTGGATTGCCCTCTGCCTGCACAGTAAGCCAGAGCCGGAGTGGGATAAAGCCATTTCCACGTACCGCCAGGCACTCGAAATATTTGCCACTCTAGAGCAAGTTTCTGACCGCTCGGCTACTCTTGACCAGATCGCTCATTGTCTCCACAACAAGCCAGATCCGGAATTGGATGAAGCTATCTCCCTGTGGCGCCAAGCTATCGATTTGTTTGCCACCCCTGAACTAACGCTCAATCGTGTTGCTGCTTTGCACCCTTGGTGCACGATTGGATTAATCACAGCCCTGGATTGCAAAGGCTCGTTTGAGGAGGCGGATGTTTGGGCCGGTTACCTGGAGAACTCCAGCCTGGTTGAGGGAGAAGTGACCGACAGCGACCAACCGTTGATTACCCGCCGCAAAGCATATCTTGCGCTCAGAATGAATGATCTGGATACCATGCTTGAGTTGACAGAAGGGCTGCAAGGTACTTCCGAACATGCACAAGCTCGTTTGCTGGCCTCCATTGCTTACTTCTATCGTGGCAGGACGGATGAGGCGCGTGAGGCTATCATCGCAGGGCAGTCAGAAGCGACTTGGGCGCGGGCGATTGCGATGGGCTATTTCTCGCGCTATGATCCAGGTAAAAAAGACGAGTATCTTAACCTGTTAAAATCACGGATCGTATGAACATCCAGCCCGGCAGCATCATCCAGGGGCCACGCTGGCCCGAACCCGTTGATGTCAAGCTCGCTGAAGATCTCGGCGACTATGTGCGCATTGTGGGGGTCACCCTGCGCTCGCGCACGCACGTGGACCAGTTATTACCCAAATCTGAGCTGCAGCAGGTAGATGAACAAGCAGCCCGATTGCCGTTTGCTGCCGATCCGCGGCGTTTCTTCCTGGCGCTGGAGGCGCATCGCTACCGCTTTGCATCGCTGTATGACCCCCTGCTGGCAATGAACACCTGCAAGGTAGACCCCCTGCCCCACCAGATCGAGGCCGTGTACGGCTACATACTCAAACTGCCGCGCATCCGCTTCTTGATCGCCGACGACCCCGGCGCGGGCAAGACGATCATGGCCGGGCTGGTGATCAAGGAACTCAAACTGCGCCACCTTGCCCAGCGTATCCTCATCGTTGCCCCAGGCCACCTCAAAGACCAGTGGCGGCGTGAGATGCGAGATCGCTTCGAAGAGGGCTTCACCATCGTGGATCGCAGCATCATGGATGCTTTCTACGGAGAGAACGTGTGGAACCGTGAACCCCAGGCGATCACCTCCCTGGATTTCGCCAAGCAGGATGATATCCTGGCCACCCTGGCATCGGTTCATTTCGACCTGATCATTGTGGACGAGGCGCATAAGATGTCCGCCTACCGTTATGGCGAAAAACTGGATAAGACCAGCCGCTACCGCCTGGGCGAGGCACTCTCGGAGATCAGCACCCACCTGCTTTTCCTGACCGCTACGCCGCATCGCGGCGACCCGGAGAACTTCCGCCTCTTCCTCGACCTGCTGGAGCCAGGATTTTTTGCCACCACAAACATGGTGGCCGCCTCTGTTCAGGCCCAAGATAACCCCCTGTTTATCCGCCGCATCAAAGAGGATCTAAAAGATTTCCAAGGCAGGCCGCTTTTCCTGCCGCGGCATGTCGAAACCAAGTCGTTCAACCTGGGCGTGGAGAGTCACCCGGAAAAGGAACTCTACAATGCTCTCTCACGCTATGTCAACGAGCAATACAATCGGGCGCTGGCCAAGGATAAGCGCCGCAATGTGACCTTTGCCTTGGTGATCTTGCAGCGCCGCCTGGCCTCCAGTACCTTTGCGCTGCTGCGCTCGCTGGAACGCCGCAAAAAGCGCCTGGAAGAATTGCTCCAGGGCAGTGCCAGCCCCTCTCCGGCAAGCGGACGGGGGGAGCTGGATTACGAGACCGCCGAAGACCTGAGCGAGGAAGAGCGCTGGCGGTTGGAGGAGATCTGGGAGACGCTCAGTGTGGCCGAGAATCGCCAGGAATTGGAGGCTGAGCTGCACACCCTGGATGGTTTGATCCGCCAGGCCAGGGCCATTGTGGAGGCCGACCCTCCGGTGGAAGTTAAACTGCGCCAGTTGAAAACCTCGCTGACCGAACTGGACCGGGAACATGCCGGGGCCAAGATCCTGATCTTCACCGAATCGCGCGATACGCTGGATTACCTGGAGCGCTGTGTCCGTCGCTGGGGCTACAGCGTTTGCACCATCCACGGCGGGATGAAACTGGAAGACCGCATCAAGGCCGAGGCCACGTTCAAGAACGAAGTCCAGATTATGATCGCCACCGAGGCCGCGGGCGAAGGCATCAACCTCCAGTTTTGCAACCTGATGATCAACTATGATATTCCCTGGAACCCCAACCGCCTGGAGCAGCGTATGGGGCGCATCCACCGTTATGGCCAGACCCGCGAGGTATATATCTTCAACCTGGTGGCCGCAGATACGCGCGAAGGCCGCGTCCTCACCGCTCTGTTCAACAAGCTGGATGAAATCCGAGAAGCCCTGGGCAGCGATAAAGTGTTTGATGTGCTGGGCGATGTGATCCAAGGCAAGAACCTGGCGCAGTTGATGATGGATGCCGCGGCCAATGCCCGCAGCGTGGAGGAAATCCTGGCTGAGATCGACATCCAGGTGGATGCCGAATACCTTGCCTCGGTGCGCGAAAACCTGGGCGAAAGCCTGGCCACGCGCTACATCGACTACACCCGTATCCAGGAGATGGCCGACCAGGCGCGCGAATACCGCCTGATCCCCGAATACACCGAGGCCTTCTTCCAGCGCGCCATGGAAGCCCTTGGCGGACGCTGGCAGCCACGCCAGGTTCGTGAATACCCCCAGGGCTCTTTCATCAGCATTGAAAGTGTGCCTTCAGCTCTGCGCCAGATTGCCGATGGTGACCTGTTCCAAAAACGCTTCGGCAGCCTGCTGCGCCGCTATCCCCTGGCCACCTTCGACAAAGAAGCCGCCATGCGCGTGCCTCAGGCTGAGTTCGTCACCTTTGGCGACCCACTTTTTGAGGCGCTGCTGACCTGGATCGAGCGCGACCTCAGCGACACGCTCAGCCAGGGGGCTACCTTCATCGACCCGGATGGGCTATTGGATGGCACGCTGCTGTTCTACCAGGGTGAGATCCGCGATGGGCAGGGCGAGGTGGCAGGCACGCGCCTGTTTGCGCTGTTTGCCGACCGCTTTGGCAGCCCGGCGCGCCCGGTCAACCCGGCCATCCTATGGGACCTGCAAACCCCGCCGACGGACTCCCCGCTGCCCCAAGTGGAAGAGAGCGGCTCGATTGAAGGCCTCAAGCGCCAGGCCTGGATGGCACTCCTGCCTGAGCTGGAGGCCTACCGTACCATCCTGCTGGAAGAGCGCCAGCGTCAGGCGGAGATCAAAGAGAAATACGGCCTGCACTCACTCGAATCCCTGATCCTCAGATTAGATGGCGACCTGATCGGCCTGTATGACCGGCGCGAGCGCGGCGACAACGTGGATCTGGCGATCCATAACAAAGAGGAGCAGAAGGCGCACTACGAACGGGCGCTGGCCGAGCTGCAGCAATCGCTCTCCCGCGAGCGCAACCTGACCCTTTCCAGCCCGCGCTTCCTGGGTGCGGCGCGCCTGATCCCGGCCGCGGCCGACGAGGCCATGCACTCCAATTCTGAGATCGAGGCCATCGGCATGCAGGAAAGCATGCGCTACGAGCGTGAGCAGGGGCGCATCCCTGAAGATGTGGCCACCCAGAACCTGGGCTTCGACATCCGATCCACCGGTAAAGATGGCCGCAAGTATTATATCGAGGTCAAAGCCCGTTCTGAGACCGGCCCGGTGGCGCTGACGCAAAACGAATGGTTCAAGGCGCGCCGCTTCCAGGACGATTATTACCTGCACGTGGTGCTCAACGCCGCCTCCACGCCAGAACTGCACTGCATCCCCAACCCGGCGGCAGTGCTAACGCCCACCGAACAATACGAGGTGCGCTACCTGGTGAGCTTGAGCGACATCTTGAAAAGGAGCACCGCGAGAGATCTTCCGCCCGAAGATCAATCTTCGGGCTAAAACCACCGCCGGATAAATTCGGCCAGCCCGCTCCAGCGGGCGCCATGCAGAAATTGAGAACAGACGAATGACCAACGCCAAAACCGACCGTCGTTTTATCGAAGAATCCTTCCCCGTCAAAGAAGTGGGCGCCGCCTCTGCCCGCGAGAAGAACATCCGCCACGGGCACATCAGCACACTGCACATCTGGTGGGCGCGCCGCCCGCTGGCTGCCAGCCGCGCCACCGCCTACGCCGCTCTCACCCCTGCCCCCAAAGATATCGAGGAATGGGATCGCAGACGCAAGTTCATCATTGACCTGTGCCAGTGGGAGAACTCTAATAACCAGGTATTGCTGGAAAAGGCGCGGCAGGAGATCCTGGATGCCAACGGCGGCGTACCACCCAGGGTGCTGGATCCTTTCGCTGGCGGCGGCTCATACCCGCTGGAGGCGCTGCGCCTGGGCTGCGAAGCATACGCCAACGATTACAACCCGGTGGCGGTGCTGATCGAGAAGGCCACGCTGGAATACCCGCAGAAGTTCGGGCGGCCTTTTGATGGCATTCCGGAGTGGGCAAAACCACCGCGTCAGGAGGCAAAAGCGGGGAGTAAAAGCCAAGCTTCTTTTCTGGATGATGCCACGGAGGAAATGCCGAAAGATTTCAATCCCTTGCTCAATGCGGTGCGCTACTGGGGCAAGTGGGTGCTGGAAGAAGCGCGCAAGGAACTGGCTGAGTTCTACCCGCCCGACCCGGATGGCAGCATCCCGGTAGGCTACATCTGGGCGCACACTATACCCTGTCAGAACCCGGCCTGTGGGGAAGAAATACCACTTGTTCGAGCCTATTGGCTTGCGAAAAAAGGTGACAGTAATATTGCACTATACCCTGATACAAGTGACGGGAAACTGATTTTTCGAGTTGTCGGTGGTAAATACGGATCTATTCCCCATAGTTTTGATCCTGAGAAAGGCACAGTTTCTCGCGCTGTAGCAACTTGTCCAATTTGTGGTGCAGTAGTCGATAATCATACTACTCGCCGCATGTTTCAGGAATTTAAAGCTGGACAACGTATGTTAGCTGTAATATTGCGTAATTCTGGAAGCGTAGGAAAAATATATCGCGTTGCTACAGAATCCGATATTGCTACTTATAAAAAAGCAGAAGATGCTTTACAAACAAAACGGGAAAGTTTGAGAGCAGCTTGGGGGTTAGACCCGATCCCAGATGAGGAAACCCCTGAGGGGAAAGGCAGTGGAGCAGAACGCGCTTTTTCGCTTCATAATTATGGTTTGTACGTATGGGGAGATTTATTCAACACTAGGCAAAAATTGGAATTGATAACCTTTACCGAAAAAGTTAGGTTAGCTTCTCAGAAGATTGTATTGAATTCTGTAGAAAAAACATTTTCAAGGGCCATTGTGACTTACCTGGCCTTGGGTGTGGACAGACTCGCGGACTTTGGATCTACCCTTTGTATGCTAAATGTCACAGGAGGAAGAGGCGTTGTGCATACTTTTGGACGACCTGTTTTACAGGTTGTCTGGGATTATGCAGAGTCGAATCCATTCAATCCGGAAGGAGCTGGGTGGGTAACAGCTTGCGAGAAGAATGAAAAATGGATAAAACAGGTTGCTGATATCACGGTTCCTGACAATGTTAATACCTCCGTTACTCAAAACTCCGCGACACTATTACCTTGGGAAAATAACTATTTTGATGCTATCTTGACTGATCCGCCTTATTACGACAATGTGCCATATTCCTATCTGTCCGACTTTTTCTACGTGTGGCTCAAGCGCTCCATTGGGTATCTCTATCCCGATCTATTTTCAACCCCATTGACTCCCAAAGCAAACGAAATCGTAGCCTATTCGCGCGGCGAGAGTGGATTTGATGGTGGCAAGCGTTTTTTTGAGGAAAATCTCGGCCGTTCCTTCAAAGAGATGCACAGACTTCTCAAACCAGAAGGGATGGCTGTAGTTGTCTATGCCCACAAATCCACCGAGGGTTGGGAAACCGTTATCAATGCTTTACTAGATTCGGGATTGATTGTTACCGGGGCATGGCCAATGAATACTGAGAAAGAAGGCCGGTTGAGAGCACAAGAATCTGCTGCTCTTGCATCCTCCATCTACATAGTCGCCCGTAAAATGCCGCGCCAGCCCACCGGCTTCTACAACGATGTACGCACCGAACTGCGCCAGCACCTGGATACCAAGCTGGATCGCCTGTGGGGCGAAGGCATCGGTGGGGCCGATTTCTTCATCGCTGCCATTGGCTCGGCCATCGAGGTTTTCGGCAAGTACGAGCAGGTGATGGACTACGAAGGCAACATCGTGCGTGCCGATCGCCTGTTAGAAGAGGTGCGCACCATCGCCACCGATTACGCCGTGCGCCAGATCCTGCACAACGGCTTCGCTGCCGAGATCTCCGGCCTCACCCGCCTGTACGTGCTGTGGCGCTGGAATTACGGCGAGGCGCTGGTGCCCTTCGACGAAGGCCGCAAGCTGGCCCAATCCTGCGGTATCGACCTGGCTCAGGAGTGGGGCAAGGGCGGCTTTGTCAAGAAAGAGAAGGAGTTCATCCGCCTGCTCGGGCCGCAGAACCGCAAACTGGAAGACCTGGACGACCCGCGCGACCTGGTCGATGTGCTGCACAAGGCGCTGCTGCTGTGGGAGAAGGGTCAGCGTGGGGCCATGGTGCTGGCCCTGGCCGACCGCGGCTATGGCAAGAGCGAAGCCTTCTACCGCGTGGCCCAGGCCATCTCCGAGACGCTGCCCAACGAGAGCAAGGAGAAGAAGCTGCTGGACGGCTTCCTGGCGGGAAGAGAGAGGGTGCAGGATGATGTGGAGAAGGCAGAACAGCAAGGGAGGTTGTTTGGATGAGAAATTTCTTCAAAAACATCTGGTCGGATATCAAGCAGCGTAAGAACCTCGAGTTATACATCACGCTGCTGGTGATCATCGGGGTGTTCCTGGCGGATATTTTGGGGGTTGACACCCAAACGATCCTGGTCGAGTTGGTGCTGGCTACGCTGGCAGTACTGTTGTACACCATCGTGGATCTGAGGCACACGAACAGGCAAGTTGAAGAAAAATTAGGGCAGATTATTACCGTACCAACCGCCCAGAACTTCTTCCGCAGATGGGATGAAGAACCTTTTCGGCAAAGAATCAGGTCTGCTCAGAAAGAATTGTGTTTATGCGCGGTTGCAAATCATACTTTCCTTGCTCGGAACCTGGATGAGATCGGCGAGTTTCTTATCAGGGGCGGGAAAATCAGATGCATCTTGGTAGACCCCAAGACGCCTGCTCTTAACTCGGCTTCAGATCGCAGTAGCAGGTACGATAAAGACCCTAAAATACTGATGGCGCAGATAAATTTGTCGCTACAAACCCTGAGTGAGTTAGCGCGACAATACCCCAATCAGGTAGAGGTTCGGTTGGTGAATCACTATTTCAGTGCCATTATCACAATGGTGGATGTCCCAGAAAAAACTGGAACGATGTTTGTTACTTTGAATGGCTTTGAGCAGTCCGACTTTGCCCGGCCAAGTATGATCTTGACCAAGACTGACAGTGGCGAATGGTTTGATTTTTACCAGACCAGTTTTGAGAACCTGTGGAATTGGTCGAAAACGAAGCCGTACAATCTGGCGGCTGGTAGTACGAAGTAGCGGAGTAGATAACATGTCTGAGACAACGAACAAAGCAAACGAATATAAGCTCTTCCTAGAATACGTGATCAAGATGACTGAGCGCCGTGGATCGGTCACTTCGACTTACCTGTCGGTGAATGCAGCGATCGCCGGAGCCATCGCGTTGATCTTTAAAGATATAGAGGTAGAACTCTGGGGGCAGCAGTTGGCCGGTTTTGCCCTCCTGTTGGCTGGGGTTGTTGCCTGTATTTTGTGGCGGATATTGATACGCCAGTACAGCACGCTGTTGGGATGGTGGTATGAAAAACTGCGTATTCTAGAAACCGAGATTCCCGACAGCGCTCAATTGCTATCCAAGGAATATGCTGACCTGTATAAAATTGGCCCCAAGAAAACCACGATTGGCTTGACGCGTTACGAGACGCGTCTCACCTGGTTGTTCACAATCATTTATGGGGCCTTTGGTTTGGTTATTTTGGTTCTATTCATCGCGAGCTGGTTCTAGCATATCAAAGGAGCGAACATGGCTGGAATTACCTGGCTGCATCTCTCAGATTGGCATCAAAAAGGTCCGGATTTTGACCGCAAGGTGGTGCGCGACGCATTGCTCAAGGATCTCCGCGAGCGCCAGAACATTGACCCATCACTGGCGCAAGTAGATTTCATTGTTTTCAGCGGCGATCTTGCCTTCAGCGGTCAGCCTGCTGAGTATGAGGCAGCCTGGAAAAATCTCCTTGCACCGGTGCTGGATGCAACGCAGTGTAAACCTGAGCGTCTGTTCATCGTACCAGGCAACCATGATCTAGACCGCGATCATGTCTATGAGATGCTGCCCCCCGAACTGCAAAAACCACTAAATAGTGACGCGCTGGTACAAAAATGGCTTAGCAGTTCTCGGCGCCCGCGCGCCCTGGAACCATTCGCTGCTTATTGTGATTTCGTTAACAAGTATCTTGATCAGCCATCCCCAGAGTATGCTTCTGTCAAACACATGGACGTAGGTGGAATCCGGGTAGCGCTCTTGGGACTCAACTCGGCCTGGATGTGCGCCAGAAATAAGGATAAGGATGGCGAGGTAGACGACGAGCGGCATCTGGTAATCGGCGAGCCACAGATCTACGACCCGCTCAACGAAATTGCCGATACCGAGATCAAGATAGCTGTGATGCATCATCCCATTGAGTGGCTGGCCGAGTTTGACCGAACCCGCGTCAAATCCCGCCTTGGTCAGAAGTGCCATTTTATCTTGCGCGGTCATGAGCACGAGCCCCAGGTTAATATTGCGAAGGGCACTGGCGGCGACTGTGTGATCATCCCTGCTGGCGCCTGTTACGATCGGCGCACGGCAGAGAACCCGCGTTACACCAATGCTTATAACTGGGTACATCTTGACTTGGCTACTGGGCAGGGGGTGGTTTACATGCGCCAATGGTGTGATCAGCAGAATGTATGGATAGAAGGTATTAATGTCTGTCCAAAAGGACAGTATCTGATCAAACCATTGCCCAAAGAGCTAGGCAATATTTGCACACAGGCTGAGCCCAAGCCTGCTCAGCCTGAAGCACAACCTCCCGCTCCGTTGCAGCATTTGGAGCGAGAGCGCACTGTGCTTGCAGCGTACCTGGAAGCGCTGGTGCGCAACAATACTGACCTCGATCCGCGCGGCATCAAAACAACCAAGGCGCAGGTGGTTCTACCGCTGGATGAAATTTACGTTGGCCTGCAAGCTGATCGTGATCGACCCGATGTGGATCGCCGGGTAATGCAAGAAGAGTTGGACGAGATCAAAAGACGCCTGGAACGTGAAGAAGACCCTAAGGAACGTGAAAGGCAGTATCAAATCTGGTCATGTCAGGCGCGCACATTGCAGCAGGCTTTGGAAGTATCAGGCCCGCGAGAGGAGCTTTCCAACATTGTTCAAAGCCAGCGCCAGGTGGTAATTTTAGGCGATCCCGGATCCGGTAAGACTACCCTGATGCGCTACTTGACCCTGCGATTCGCCCGCGCCATCCTGGCCGATCTGGATCGTATCGTCCAGCCCCAGGATTTGTGGGAGGATAAGAATGTTTGGCGATTGCCCGACCTGGGGGCAGTGCGTTTGCCTATATTGCTGCGCATCTCTCATTATGCAGAGGCGCGCCAGAAAGACCCCGATCTCTCGCTAGTGGAATACTTGCCGCACTATTTTGCTGGTCTGCAGGTGCCCTATGCTGACGATCTCGGATTGCTGCTACGACGATTCTTGGAAGCAGGGCGCTGTATTGTGCTGCTAGATGGCCTGGATGAGATCATTGACCCCGCGGACCGCCGTAATATCGCTACTGCCATTGGGCAGTTTGCGGGCGTTTACCGCGAGAAAGGGTTGCCGGATTGGTTAGTGCGCTCGTTGTCTTTTACTCCTGCCCGGGCAAATGAAAAGTTGGGTTTTATAGAAGAAGACATCGAGATTCCATGGGATATTAGCGTTCCAGAAGATGTGCGTAAAGATTTGGAAGGGCAACTTAATAAAAAGATCAAAGGTACGAAACGTGGAGGCGGGGCTTTGCATCTTGCCTGGGAATTACTAGGCCAGGCTCGTTACGCGCATGTAGGCAACCGTTTTGTTGTCACCAGCCGCATTGCTGGCTATCACTTTGCGGGTGTACCAGGCGAGTTTGAACATTACACCATCCGTCGGATGAACCCAGATGATATTAAGTTGTTCCTGGAAAAATGGTGCCCAGCTGTGGAGAGGCGCATCGCTGAAGCGCCAGACCCGACTCAAATTGAACAACGCGCCCAGCGTGAGATAGATGGCATCCTGGATGCGATAGAGAAAACGCCAGGTGTGCGCCGTATGGCGGAGAATCCCTTACTGTTGCGCATCTTGGCCGTCATTCATCGCAACGAGGCCCATTTACCCCAGCGGCGCGTGGAACTATACGAAACAGCCACAGTAACATTACTACGTGATTGGCATTTGGAGCGTGGTACCAAAGGGGCCGTAATCGATGATGTTAAGGCGACGAGTTTGCTGGGGCCTGTGGCTTTTCACATCCACAAAAACTATGCCAGTGGCTTTTTATCCAAGGGCGAAACCGAGCAATTCCTGGCAGGCATTCTTGCTTGTGAGCACGGTGAGGATCCAGAACATCCATCTCTGGTAACACGAGAGGCCGTGCGTCAATTTTTGGATACGGTGCGCGAACATAGTGGATTATTTGTGGAACGCGGCGAGGGGCTATATGGTTTCATGCACCTGACTTTCGAAGAATATTTCACCGCTCGCCATTTAGTCAGCAGTGCTGCCCGGGCTCGCACACAGATATTGGAACTGTTACACCAGCCTCGCTGGCGTGAGCCAACCTTGCTGGCGGTTGGCTCACTGAGCAAACAATTTTATAACGATACCCACGAATTGTTAAAGGCGATTTTAGGTGCGAACAGCCCCTACGAGCAGGTGCTGCACCGCGACCTACTCTTTGCCGCGGCCTGCGTGGGCGATAGCGTGAATGTTGCTCCAATCCTGCGCCAGGAGATTGCCAGTCGGCTGCTATCGATCTACTGCGATCGCCGCGGGGCCGGGCGCTATCGCCTGCTGCAAAGTCAAGCCAAAGACGCGTTGCTGACCCTTTGCAATGATCAGGGCGATGCGGCTGTAGAGGCTGCACTGGCCGCGACGCTGACCAGCTGCGATGATCGTTTGACATACGCCTATGCCCTGGAAGCAGTGGATTTTATCAAAGCTCGGACACCATCTGTGGCCAGTGCTCTGGCATCCTGCACCATCCCTGCCGTGTTACTCCACGCTCAGAAGCTATTGCATACTGTGCAGGCGCGTTTGCCGATTAATGGTAACGGCCCCATCCACCTTCATGGTGGTTGGAATACTTTTTGCCACGACCCTGCCCTGGCCCGCCTGTTGGGTGCTATGTGGCGCTATGGCCAGCGCGATCGCTTGTCTCAAAGTCTGGGGGTTGGCGAAGATGTTAGCGATATCGTGGGGCGTGAGCTGAGTTTGGAATCAACCTACCGGGCAGTTGGGTTGGCAAACGAATTGTTACAGCAACTTGCAGTACCATTAGCAGAACCAGACAGAGCCGTGGCTTTAGATATTTTAGCGATAGCACTACCCAGTATTTATTCTGCTACGCCAGTAGACAACGAATTAAGAACAGCAACCAGATGCTTGATACAGTTTGTAGCCACCTTGCCAAGTGATCAGTACGAGAATGTGGATGCATCGCAGCGAATCAGGAGTTTTATGTTTCGAAAAGGCATCCCGCCAGCGGATCAAGCTGCCCCCCCCCCAGCAGTATCGTTGGATCAAGCCGTGGCTCAATTCCAGGATGTGGTATGCGGGCAGGAACGCCTGCTGATAACTTTTGACCTTGATCAGGCACTGCAGTCAGCTGGTTTGCATATACTCGGCTCAGCATCTGCCGGAAATAGCCTGGTACCGGCATTTGCGGCCGCCTCCATAGGCTTTCATCTGGCCTTTCCCTGGCCAGACGGGAACGCAATGCGCTCCACGATCGAAGAGATTCTATCGGAGATCAGGTGTACTCTACTTTCTCAATTGCGTTCAGCAGCTAATGGGTTGCAATACCAGGAGATTATTCTCTTTCTGTGTTATCAGTCGAATTTCTCACGCATTTGGTCACCAGAAGATAGCCGCATCGCAGCGGAGGCTGTTGCCATTGCTGGCACCGACCTGGAGGGTGCTGACTCAGTGCGGCGCGGCTGGGCGCTACAAGCGCTGACTACAGCCTCCGCCAGCCAGAATTTCCAGTTCAGCCAGGCTCAGCGCGCGCTGCTGCTGGGCCTTCTGGATGGACCTGCTGACCAGGCTACATTGGCCTTGGATATTCTATTCGGCATAGATCTAACCCCCGATCTGTTGGCCTGGTGTTGGCAGGCGCTGCGCCCGCCCAACCACCCACTAACGGACGCTATACACGAGAAACTGGAGACCATTAAGTACATAGATGGCAGTCAGCCATGGTTGGTGCTGCTGGACGAGGGTCGGCGAGACGCAGCCCTACGTACGATCAGTCTGGCTCTGCTCCGGAAATTAAAGTGGCATGGGGCGGAAACCTTTGCCCAGGCTATGGCCTGGATAAGGGAAGATGATGTCGATGTGCGCCACCAGATAGCCCTATTGCTGGCAGATGAGGATCGCCTACTGGCTACACCGCGCAATGCACTTATCGAAGCAATTCAGGAACGATTACTAACCAGCGGGTTAAGCTGGGCCCGCCTAAGCCAAGATGCGTCACTGGTGCGGCTGCTGGGCGGGTTATGGCTGCATAATTGGGATGAAGCTCTGACCCAGATGTGGGTGGCTCATTCCGCAAAACCGTATATAAATCAACACTCAGGTAAGTTTTGGCATGATTTTCAAACCTATCCGGCTAGCGAGGAATGCATCTGCTGGCTGTTAGAGAAAGCCGAGTTTGGCCGAACTCTCATCCCCATTTTCCAAAACGCGGCAGCCCGTTTATCTGAACTAGAGGGCGTTTCTGTCCAGGGTATGCCGCAGGACGAGCATATAGCTACTGTTCAACAGGAAATCAGTTTACGATTGGAAGCTTTAATGGCACAATCGGATGAACCCCTTCTGCTGCGCGCCGAAGCAGAACTCCTGGTTGCGGCTGTCTGTGGAAAGGCCTTCCAACCGGTTCCCAATACTACTCTGCAAGCTGCATTGGAGGAGGCCGATAACAGAGAATGGGGCGCAGCACTATTTGGCCTGGCAAACCAGAAAGATCAACAACCTATCGTGCTCAGCGAGATTGATCGGATCTTTACATCCGGAAATCGGGAACGCTGCCTGCTGATCTTGGAACTGCTTGTGGAACAGAAAACACTTGGGGCTGCATTGGCCGAGAAATTAGCCTCGCGTTACCTGGGATTAGCCACGGACGTAGACGAAGCGCTTGCTGCCGTGACGGTGATGCTGCACATTACACCACCCCCAGCCGGGTTATATTCCTGGCTGTGCTCCCTGGTATCTGCTAAGAGCAACCTGCCTTTGGCCGCCTGGCTGCGCCAAACGTTGGCCGCACATGGGTTAGCGCCAGAAGCGCCGCCCGCTGCGTTGGCGAGTTTACTCGTTACGGGAGATGCTGATGCGCAGTCTGCCGCGTCGCTGGCGCTGCTCACCACCGATTTGACCGCGCGTCTGGTAGAAGTATTACTCGAGGTGATCCAATCACCAGACGACCAGGTACGCATACCAGGAATTCAGCAATTACATAACCAATGTGGCGAACTCGCAACCGACGGCAGTACTCAGGCTGTGCCAATGCTACTGCGTTTCTACGATGATGCTGACACCAAGAAGGATGGATATCTGATAACAGCTGCATATAACGCAATAAATAGGATAAACCACCGACATCCCTTCTGGGTGGAACACTGGCTGGATACCCTTGCACGCGAAAACGAGCCGGATCACGCACAGGTGAAAAGAGCACTGCGTACCACATACTTGGTATCGGACGAGGTAATAAACATCTTATGTAGCGTGCTTGAAAATCCAGCTCGCCCGCCTGTGCAGCGCCGTG
This sequence comes from Anaerolineales bacterium UBA6092, assembly GCA_002428565.1. Classification (GTDB taxonomy): domain Bacteria; phylum Chloroflexota; class Anaerolineae; order Anaerolineales; family UBA4823; genus UBA6092. The sequence goes on from DIXA01000027.1 coordinate 30,002, forward strand.
CTGCTGCTAGTACAATCCTCCAAATTCTGCGTAATATAATTTCCGGACCAGATATCCCCAAGATCCAAGCTGCGTTTATCGCTGCCTTGAATGACCCTGATACCAGGCTCCGCCGCGGCGCGGCTCTCACCCTGCAATGGGTGACTAACCAGGATATATGGCTAGCAGCCCAGGTCTTGCTGCATACCGCTAAATCTGAACCAGATTGTACTACGCGCGTCCTGGCGTTGCGATCAGCGGGGCGATTGCTGTACAAGGTGCGTGACCACCATGATGTGGATATTTCCAAAAATGCCTTATTTCGATGGTTGGAAGATCAGGCAAAAATAAAAAGCATTGAGCCCTTCAATAATGAGAGAAAAGCTGCGTTCATCCAGCAACTATCTGACCATGCTTCGATACAAGAAGCACCCGATGCCGACGCCGTCCTGGATGCGCTGTCTCACCCTGACTTGCTTGGTTTGCCAGGGGAGAAGATTGTCGCCGAATTGGGTGGATCGAGGGCATGGAATGAATTATTAGAAAGCGCCCACCAGGAATGGCTGTTGCGCCATGTTTGCCTGGAGATGCTCCCCCATTTGCCGGAGGCGGTGACTCAGGTAGAATCGCTGCTAGCTGATCCAGCACCTGAGGTGCGCCGCGCCGCAGCCTGTGCCCTGGCTCGCTTCTACCATGGTAACGAGGACAGACCAGCTCGTCTGAGCGAATTGCTTCCTGAGACAAGCACCCTGCTACAGGCGTTGCTTGATGATATTGCTGTGGAAGATCCTCGGTGGCAAGATTATCAGGTGTCGGGAAGCCAGCAGATCGCTGCCTGGGTGGGTGCGCAGTCCGCACAAGATCGCAACCGACTCATCGCCTGGATGATTGATAACCTGGAAAGTGAAGTGGCCAGGATGGAAATCCCCAAAGGTGAGGATGATAAAATGTCAGATGACCCCTTTGCCCCCTTTAGTGGCCATATTACCCGCCTTGTTCTAACCACTGTGCTGGCTGAGTTGAGCGAGCAGTTGACCTATCGTGCCTTTACCAGCCAGCGCGACCTGGCCAATGTAGTGTCACTTTTCTCCCGCACGGCAGTCGACCAAGATATTTTCGAAACCCGCCGCTTTGCTATACGCGTCCTGGGCAACCTGCAGCAGATGAATGCCCAGGTTGCTGATGTTTTCTTTGCCGCCTGTAAGGATTTCCCAGTTGTTTACAAGGAGACGCGAGCAGCAGTCGATAAGTTCAAGGTTTTTGGCTCTGGTAGCCTGGAACGGCTCACGGCCGCCGTTCACAGCCCCAGCATCACGGTAGCCTACCATGCTGCCCTGCTTCTAGGCGAGCTGGGCGTCAGCCGTTCAGAAGATCTGGGGCGGGTAGGGCGCCAACGCGTGGCCGATGAACTGGTGCAGCTATTGGATGATCCGCTTTCGGAGCGCATTATTTTTGATTTTAGCCAGGGTTCCACCGGTAAACGCATCGGGCCCCTTTATGATGTGGTCTATGAGGCATTGCTCAAGGTAGTGGCTGGCCCGGATGCGCCCGTAAGCCCTGGATAGCAAGCGATACCGCAAAGTTGAAAAGCTTTTTACGGATGCCGTTTTCATGTAATGATTATTCAATAAGCGGAGCTGGTTAAACTGGAGAAAAATATGACTGCTTTTCATACCATTGCCATTCCCCACGACGATATCCTGCAAGGCCGCCTGACGATGGATGTTTTTGCCGCGGACCTGTGGGAGGTCTACAAAGGCCGCGGCGCCGAGGAATACCGTGACCCAACGCTGTTCTTCAAGAAAACCTACCAAACGGAAGGTCTTTCCACGCTGTTGGATGTGGTGCAGGCGCGTCTGAAAGGCAAGGGCGGCGACCCGGTGCTGCAGATCCAGACCCCGTTTGGCGGCGGCAAAACGCATGCCCTCATCGCCATGTATCACAAGGCCGAAGAATGGGGCGCCAGGCGGGTAGTGATAGTGGGAACAGCCATGAGCGCCAAGGATACACTGTGGGGCCTCTTGGAAGAGCAGTTGACTGGCAAGCGCACGTTATTCGATGGCCATCTCTCACCGGGGCGTACGGACGAATTCCGTGACATGCTTGCCAGCCAGGGGCCGCTGCTGATCCTGCTGGATGAATTGCTGGCCTATGTGACCAAGGCGGCAGGCGTGGCTGTGGCCGAAAGCACCCTGGCCACCCAGACGATTGCTTTTATGCAGGAATTTACCGAGGTGGTCGCCACACTGGAGAACGCCGTGCTGGTCATCACCTTGCCTGCCAGTTTGATGGAGCACTTCGACGCCCATGCCGAGCAGTTATTCCAGCAGTTACAGCGTGTCTCAGGGCGGGTGGAGAAGATCTACACCCCCGTGCAGGAGCACGAGATCACCCAGGTGATCCGCCGCCGCCTGTTCTCGTACGTGGATGAAAAAGCGGCTGGCGAATATATCGCCAAGTTCATCGATTACGCCAACCGCGAGTCGCTGCTGCCTGCCGGGACAGAAGCATCCGAGTACCGCCAGCGATTCCAGGCATCTTACCCCTTCCTGCCTGAGGTGGTGGATATTCTGTACCAGCGTTGGGGGTCGTTCGCCACCTTCCAGCGCACGCGCGGTGTGCTGCGCCTGTTGGCGCTGGTGGTGCATGCGTTGAAAGACCGCAGCATCCCGTATATCACCCTGGCCGATTTTGACCTGGCCAACCAGGAGATCCGCCGCGAGCTGCTCAAGCATATCGGCGCTGAGCACGACAGCGTGATCGCCGCGGATATTACCGGTGCAGACAGCGGCGCCAAGAAGGTGAATGCCAGCCTGGGTAAAGCGTACCAGGGTCTGCGCCTGGGCGAGCGAGTGGCCACAACCACTTTTATGTATTCCTTCTCCGGCGGGATTGAGCGCGGCGTTACCCTCAGCGAGATCAAGCGCAATGCCACCACGTTGGAGAACCCTGCCAGCGCCGTCGCCGAGGCAGTCGAGGAGTTGAAAGGCAGACTGTTCTACATCCAGAACCAGGCTGGGAAGTATTTCTTCTCTAACCAGGCCAACCTCAACCGCCTGCTGCTGATCCGCATGGAAAACATCCAGAACGACGAAGTTCGGGCTGTGGAAGAATCGCTCCTGCGCAGTGGAGTCAAGGGGGACCGGTTGAAGGTGTATATCTGGAAAGATCAGGGTGTGGATATACCGGATACGCCCGACCTGAAACTGTTGATCCTGGATACGCCGGATGAAGATGTGATGCGTACGATCCTGGAGGAAAAAGGGAACACGCCGCGCGTCCACCGCAACACGCTGTTCTTCCTGGTGCCGCTGCCCAACGAGCGCCCGGCTTTCGTCAATATGGTGCGCAAGCACCTGGCTTTCCAGGCCTTGGGCAGCGACCGGACGCTCAACCTGACCGCTGATCAAGGCAAGGAGATCAAGGATAGCCTGAAAAGCCTGTCCAGCGATCTCAGCGAGGGTATCCGACGATTGTACCGCCAGCTCTACCTGCCCGCCCGCAGCGGCTGGAAAATGGTTGACCTGGGGCTGCCCACGGTGGGCGACATCAAGCCCCTGGATCACGAAATCTATGACCGCCTACGCATGGAAGGCGAAATCCTGGAGAAAATCGCCCCCCTGGTAATCAAAGAGAAGTTTCTCCAGGGCCGCGATTGGGTCTATACAGCCCAGCTCTACCAGGCCAGCCTGAAAACACCTGGCGAAACCCGCGCCCTCAGCCAGGGAATTTGGGAGGCGGGCATTGCCGAAGGCGTGCGCAAAGGCCTGTTTGGGTTGGGCGAACTAGAGAACGACCAGCCCATCTGCCGCTACTTCAAAGAGGAGCCATCCATCAGTCTGGCAGAGGATGAGATCCTGCTCCGGGCAGATATCTGCGAAGCCCAGCGGATTGCCCAATCCGGGCAAACGATGTTTACCCCTGGCCAGACTGGAGCAACGGCCACAGGCGGCGTCCAGAACGGTGGTCCAGCCGCACCCCCAACCACACAGGGCGGTTCCACGGGGCAGATGCAGATCTTTCCTCCCACCCACACTACCGGCGGCCGCACCCAGTTATCCTTCAATTTTGTAGTACCCAAGGGCAAGGTTGCCAGCCTCATGGGCGTGCTCAACTACCTGCAAACCCGCTACAGCACCATTGAGCTGGCTCTCAAAGTAGATGGCGGGGAGCTAACTGAGCAGGAGTACGAGGATAAAGTCAAAGAGGCTTTCCGGCAGATGGGAATTGAGATTTAAGGAGAAGGAGATACCATGGAAGCAGACGATTTATCGACAGACGAGGAAGACCCTGTAGATCCCGACGATATTCGAGAGTATAGAAAATTTTTAGTTAAAGCAGATCACCAGGCTTCGATCGATTTTGATAAAGCAATTATGACATTGTCGGGTGGGGCATTTGGCATATCCATTGCCTTTTTAAAGGATGTTGCCCCAAACCCCGCTCTAGGAACGAGAGTTCTACTGATCGCTTCATGGGTTGCCTTTGCAGTAAGCCTTGCAGCGATTTTACTCTCTTACATGGCCAGTATGGGCGCCCTTAGAAAGACAATAGAACGGGTAGACGATGGCACTATTTATGACAAGGGGGTTACTAGTAGTTTGTAAAACATGCTTTGATGGGTAAATTGGTATGATCTGTCTCCGAAGAGGAGGCAGATATGGCAAAGAAGTACATCGTGGATTTGGAAGCAGAGGAACAGGAAATGTTGACTGGATTGATCGCCTCCGGAACGCAACGTGTGCGCAAAGTCAATCATGCGCGCATTCTTCTGAAGGCGGCGGATGGCTGGACAGATCAACAAATCCAGGAATCTCTGGATGTGAGTGTACCGACTATTGAACGAGTGCGCCAGCGTTTTGTAGAAGAAGGATTGCAGCGGGCGTTGGTTCCACACCGGACCCGGCGAAAGTACCAGCATCTGATGGATGGCCATCAAGAAGCCCACCTGGTGGCCTTGGCATGCAGCCAACCACCCAAAGGCTATCGGCGTTGGAGCTTGCGCTTGCTGGCCAGCGAGATGATACGGCTGGAGCACATTGCAGAAGTATCGCACGTCACCATTCGCAACGTGATGCAAGCCAACGAACTCAAGCCCTGGCTCAGGGAAGAATGGTGTATTCCACCCAGGCAGAATGCCGAGTTCGTCTATCACATGGAAGATGTGCTGGAGGTGTATCAACGCCCAGAAGATGCCCGTTTTCCGTTGATTTGCTTCGACGAAACCCCGGTTCAGCTGGTCAGCGAGACGCGCCAGCGTATTCCAGCCAGGAAAGGGCGGCGCGAGCGCTACGATTACGAATATCGTCGGGAAGGAACGGCCAATCTGTTCATGTTCTTTGCCCCGTTGTTGAACTGGCGTCATGTCAAGGTTACTGCTCAGCGCACCAAAATGGATTGGGCTGCTTGTATCGACGAGTTGGTTTATCAGCACTTTCCCAACGCCGAGCGCTGTGTGCTGGTGGAAGATCAACTGAACACGCATAACCCGGCTGCTTTGTATCAAGCCTTCGAACCAGCCAAGGCTCGCAGCATTCTGGATCGTCTGGAACTTCACTTCACTCCCAAACATGGCAGTTGGCTGAATATGGCTGAGATCGAATTCAGCATCCTCAGTCGCCAGTGTTTGAGTGGTTATATCCCAAGCCGCGATGTCTTGGCCAGCGAAGTGCTGGCCTGGGAAACACAACGAAACACCAGAAATGCCACGGTCGACTGGCGTTTCACAACCGCTGATGCACGTATCAAACTGAAGAAGCTCTATCCTGTCATCCATTGTGATGAGAATGTTAAAGAATCGCTACCCATCAATCCATGATTTACAGACTACTAGCCTGGCATCTACTGTTACTACAACTTGTAATATCGTTGGGGTTATTGGCTTTCTCATAGGAGTCATTGCCTTCGCCTCGTTTGCGATTGCAAATTTTTCTTAATGACACAGGAGATAATTTCATGAGCGACAGAGATAAATCTAAAAAGATTACCCCTCCTCCTGATGAATACCGCGGGTACACGCCACCACCGCCACCTCGCGCCCCTCGTGTGCAACAACCAGCTGCCGGACAACAGCCTAAAAAACCATCAACGATTAAACCTCCAAAGCCGCCACGCAAGGATAAATCTGAGGATTAGACACAACGCAGATATCCATGCCCCCTCCCGCTGACTTCCGCACCTACATCCTCCGCCTCCTCCACCCCGACGGCTCCACCGCCGGGACAGGCTTCCTCGTCTCCGCGGACGGACTGATCGCCACCTGCTCGCACGTAGTGCTGCCATTCGAGGCGCAGCAGGTGGGCAAGCCGCGCCCGAAGACCGTGCGCCTGGTATTCCACACTACGGGGCAAGAAGCCCTGGCCAGGGTGGTCAGCAAGTGGTGGCGCGGCTGCGACGCCGAGGACGTGGCCATCCTGCGCCTGGAGGGCGAACTCCCCGATGGCGTCCAGCCGCTGCAACTGGCCTCCTACGCCGACTCCGGCGTAGAGCAGCCCTTCCGCACCTTTGGCTTCCCCGATCTGAATTCAGAAGGTGGCCTGCCCGGTGGCGGCGAGATCGTTGGTGATACGGAGCTGCACGGCCTGCCGGTGCTGATGCTGCGCAGCCAGGAGGTCACGCCTGGCTTTAGCGGCGCGCCGGTGTGGGATGCTGCGCGTGACTGCGCCCTGGGCATGGTCTGCCAGATCGCCAGGGAAGACGAGTATGGCCGCCTGGGCGCCAGCGCCTTTGCCCTGCGCAGCGAGGTGCTGACGCAGATCTGCCCGGAACTGAAACTGGCCGGGCTGAGCCATGCCCAGCGCGAGCAGACCCTGAAGCGCCTGCTGCGGGCGCTCAGCAGCAAGCCCGCCAAGGTCGTATATTACGCCTCGGCGCTGGGCGCCCTGGCCCTGATCCCCGGCGTGCCGCTGCCGCCCGAACTGCAGGTCATTGCCGCAGGCGTGGGCGTGAATGCCCTGAGCAGCATCCTGGAGCGCGTGGCGCTGGGCCAGAAAGTCTCCGACCAGGAGATCGTCCGGCAGGTGGAAATTGCGGTCAAAGAGAGTGACCTGGACGGGTTGCTGACCAGCGACGAGTTCAACCGCAAGCTGGCCCGCCTGGTGCGCCAGCAGAGGCTGGCCCAGTACGCCTACCAGGCCGGACTGGATAAACTCGGCCAGCAGATAGAAAACCAGTTGGATCGGGTGGAAGGCAAGATTGACGGGGTCAAACAAGATACCGAAGAGATCAAGCAAGACACCAAACGCCTCCTGGAGCTTGTGGAACAGCTGGCAATACCGACTTTTTCACTGGCCCCTTTCCAGGCTCCGCCTCTGCCGGAATACTATGTACCCCGCCCGGAGTACAGCGAGCGGCTTCTGGAAATGTTGCTGGCGCCCGCACCCAATCAGCCGGGGGCCCTGGTGGTCAGCGCGGTGCAGGGATTGGGCGGCATCGGCAAGACCACGCTGGTGGCTGAGATCGGGCGAGACCCGCAGGTACGAGGACGCTTCCCGGATGGCGTGCTCTGGGCTACCCTCGGCCAGCAGCCAGAGCTGCTCAGCTTGCTGCATTCCTGGATCCGCGCCTTGGGTGAGCACAAGTACAGCCCCCTGACCATCGATGATGCCTCCCGGCACCTGAGCACAATGCTGGAAGGCAAGGCTTGCCTGCTGGTAGTGGACGATGCCTGGCAGGCCGAGTATGTGCGCCTCTTCCTGGTGGGCAGCAGCGGCTGCCAGGTGCTGATCACCACCCGCGATGCCACCCTGGCGCTGAAAGTGCATGCTCGTCTGTTCGACCTGGATGTGATGACCGAGGCGCAGGCGCTGGCACTGTTTGAGGCGCGCCTGGGTAAATTGGGGGCAGAGCGAGATGCTGCCCTGGTGCTGGCCAGGGAACTGGGCTGCTTGCCGCTGGCGCTGGAGCTGGCCGCGGCGCAGGTCGAAGATGGGCAGAGCTGGAAAAAGCTGCTGTCTGCCTTCCAAAAAGGGTTGGCCGACCTGGATGCCCTCAGCCTGGATGAGGCTGCCTATCGTAACGAGAGCCTGCGCATCTCGTTCAAGCTGAGCCTGGATCAACTGACCGAGGCCGAGCAAGACGCCTTTTGCTGGTTGGGTGTGCTGCCCGAGGATGCCCAACTCAACCCGCAGATGGCATCGATCCTGTGGAAGATGCCGGTTGAGGATGCCGGGAAACGCCTCAAGCGTTTTCGCGGTAAAGCCCTGCTCAAAAGCCTGGGCGAAGAGCAATACACGGTACATGACTTGCTGCATGATGAAGCCGGGCTGCGCTTGGCAAAGCAAATACCCGTTCCGCAGGCTCATGCTTCCCTGCTGGAGCGTTATCAGGCGCTGTGTACTGCTCTCCCAAATGGCGAAAAAGCCTGGCACACCCTGCCCGATGATAGCTACATCCATGCACACCTGACCTGGCACATGCAGCAGGCCGGGCAGGCGGAGACGATCTACGCCCTATTAGCAGAAGAAACCGCCGAAGGCCGCAATGGCTGGTACCAGACCTGCGAACGCAGCGGCCAACTGGCGATATTCCTGGATGATCTAAACAGGGCCTGGGATTGCGCAAGAGAAACGAACCTGGATGATGCTCAGATTGGAAGGAACCTGGCCATCGAAATCCGCCTGGCATTTTGCCATGCCAGCCTGGTTTCTCAAAGCGCCAACTACCCGCCAGAGTTGCTGGCTTTAGCCGTCGAGAACCATCTGATGGCACCAGCGCATGCATTGGCCTTGGCAGAACAAAACCCAGAGCCGGGGAGAAAAATACAATCACTATACACCCTAGCCCCCCACCTGCCCACCGATCTGC
>DIXA01000027.1:38830-42469 GCA_002428565.1 Anaerolineales bacterium UBA6092
GCAGGCGCTGCGCGACCTGGCCCCCTACCTGCCCCTCGAACTGCGCAGCACGGCTTTGGCCTCTGCCCTACAGGCCGCCCAGGCCATTGGCGAGGAATATTACCGTGCGGATGCGCTGAGCGCTCTGGCCCCCCACCTGCCCCACGATCTGCTCCCGGCGGCCCTGCAGGCGGCACTGGACATTGGCAGTGAATATTCCCGAGCGCAGGCACTGAGCGCCCTGGCACCCCACCTGTCCCACGAGCTGCGCAGCACAGCTCTGGCCTCTGCCCTACAGGCGGCCCAGGCCATTGGCGCTGAAGGATCCCATGCGGGTGCGCTGAGCGCCTTGGCCCCCCACCTGCCTCCCAATCTGCGCAGCACGGCTTTGGCCTCTGCCCTGCAGGCGGCCCTGGACATTGGTAGGGAAGATGCCCGTGCGGAGGCGCTGAGCACCTTGGCCCCCCACCTGCCCCCCGATCTGCTCCCGGCTGCCCTGCAGGCGGCTCAGAACATTGGCGAGGATCAGTCCCGTGCGCTGGCGCTGAGCGCCTTGGCCCCCCACCTGCCTCCCAATCTGCGCAGCACGGCTTTGGCCTCCGCCCTGCAGGTGGCTCTGGACATTGGTGGGGAATATTCCCGTGCGCAGGCGCTGAGCGACCTGGCCCCCCACCTGCCACCCGATCTGCTCCCGGCTGCCCTGCAGGCGGCTCAGAACATTGGCAAGGATCGAATCCGCGCGTGGGTGCTGAGTGCCCTGGCCCCCTACCTGCCCCCCGATCTGCACAGTACGGCTTTGGCCTCTGCCCTGCAGGCGGCCCAGGCCATTGGCCATGAAAGACTCCGTGCGCAGGCGCTGAGCGACCTGACCACCCACCTGCCCCCCGATCTGCTCCCGGCTGCCTTGCAGGCGGTACTGGACATTGGCGATGAACATTCCCGTGCACAGGCGCTGAGCGCCCTGGCCCCCCACCTGCCCCCCGATCTGCGCAGCATGGCTTTGGCCTCTGCCCTGCAGGCGGCCCAGGCCATTGGCCATGAACATTCCCGTGCGCAGGCGCTGAGCGCCTTGGCCCCCCACCTGCCCCCCGATCTGCTCCCGGCTGCTCTGCAGGCGGTCCGGGACATTGGTGAGGAATATTTCCGTGCGCAGGCGCTGAGCGCCCTGGCCCCCCACCTGTCCCCCGATCTGCGCAGCACGGCTTTGGCCTCTGCCCTGCAGGCGACTCTGGACATTGGCGAGGAAATTTTCCATGCGCAGGCGCTGAGCGCCTTGGCCCCCCACCTGCCCCCCGATCTGCTCCCGGCTGCCCTGCAGGCGGCTCAGGACATTGGCAAGGATCGATACCGTGGGCAGGCGCTGAGCGCCCTGGCTCCCCACCTGCCTCCCGATCTGCGCAGCACGGCTTTGGTCTCTGCTCTGCAGGCGGCTCAGGCCATTGGTGAGGAATATTCCCGTGCGCAGGCGCTGAGCGCCCTGGCCCCTCACCTGTCCCCCGATCTGCTCCCGGCTGCCCTGCAGGCGGCCCAGGCCATTGGCCATGAAAGACTCCGTGCGCAGGCGCTGAGCGCCCTGGCCCCCCACCTGTCCCCCGATCTTCTCCCGGCTGCCCTGCATGCGGCCCAGGCCATTGGCAATGAGTATTCCCGTGGGCAGGCGCTGAGCGCCCTGGCCCCCCACCTGTCCCCCGATCTGCGCAGCACGGCTTTGGCCTATGCCCTGCAGGCGGCCCAGGACATTGGTGAGGAATATTCCCGTGCGCAGGCGCTGAGCGCCCTGGCCCCCCACCTGCCTCCCGATCTGCGCAGCACGGCTTTGGTCTCTGCTCTGCAGGCGGCTCAGGCCATTGGTGAGGAATATTCCCGTGCGCAGGCGCTGAGCGTCTTGGCCCCCCGCCTGCCCCCCAATCTGCGCAGCACGGCTTTGGCCTCTGCCCTGCAGGCGGCCCAGGCCATTGGCAGGGAATCTTACCGTGCGGATGCGCTGAGCGACCTGGCACCCCAGTTGCCAAACTGGGCTGCTCAATATCCTGGCGAAGCTCTGGACGCCTGGCGTTCACTGATTCGAGCTCGTGCTAAATACCCCCGCTCTGATTTACTGGGTAAGATTGGCCGGATTGTTCCCTTTGCAATTGCTTTCTTGCCAGAAGATCAAAAAGATACCTTCCTCACAGGTGTTCTGGAAGCAATTCAATCTACTACTCGCTGGTGGCCTTGATGCCCCAAACGTCGAAAACAAAACGAGTGCACAGGCGAAAAAGCCTGTGCACTCGTTTATTAACCGCAAGAAACCGTTCTAACCTTTAGCCGATCTACGCTGGGTGAACTGCTCTGCATATTGGAGCAGATCTTCCTTCCCCTCTTCATCCAACTCATCATAAGCCCTTAGCAGGCGCTGGATGTTCGGGTCGGGCCGCTGCAGGCCCAGCAGATCATACACCTCCGGCCCCAGGCGGGCGGCGATCTTGCCCACGTTCTCCCGTGAGGGCTGGCGCTGGCCGTTGAGGTATCGGCTCAACAGTGAGCGGGGGATATCCAGCCAGACCGCGAATTCGCTCACGGTGCGGTGCCGCCCGCTTTCCGACATCCAGGCAATAGATTAACTTTCCAGACAGTTGGCTAACTTCTCTTACACATAATACAGCCATAGGGAAACGTTGCCACAAGTTCTTTGCCATTCTTGTGTTATCCATGTTAAAATTTATTGGCACATGCAGCATATACATACGACTACTGCAAATAACCAGGGGTCGCTCGCAAGAGTTTGCGAGCGGCTCATTCATTTACTACAGCCCCATCACGAGGAGTGCGTAATTCGGTCATGTCGCACAGTAAAACGGAGCATGCCGCACACTGAGGGGAGAGAAAGCACTGGTGAGTTAATTGTAACTTAACTGTGCGGCATGGAGCGAATTGCTCTGAGTTTTCTTTGAGACTCGCCGACCAGTTGAAGTCGATAGGCGTTATGAACCAGGCGATCGAGGATGGCGTCCGCCAGCGTGGGGTCGGGGATTTGCGAAAACCAATCGGTCACCGGCAATTGCGTGGCAACAACGGTGGATGCCTGGGCATAACGATCATCGAGGACTTCCAAGATATCCTGGGTGTTGGCAGGGGAAAGTGGATCACGCATCCAATCGTCCAGAATGAGTAGCTCGGTGCGCGCCAGGGAACGCAGCAGGCTCGAATAAGAGTTGTCCTGGCGGGCCTGATCCAGAGCATGCAGCAGGCGGGAAGTGCGGAAGTAACGCACGGAAAAGCCCAGCCGCACGGCCGCTGTGCCCAATGCGCAGGCCAGGAAGCTTTTCCCTGCCCCGGTGGGCCCCAGTACCAGAACATTGAGGTGGTTGCCAACCCAGGTGCATTGGCCGAGTTCGAGCACCTGTCGGCGGTCCAGGCCGCGCTCAGGGGGCATATCCAGATCTTCCAGAGCAGCTCGCATAGGGAATGCTGCAATCCGAGATGCACGGTGGATGCGATTGTTGTGCCGCCGGGTGCATTCCTGGTCGATCAGCAGCGCCAGGCGCTCTTCAAAGGATAACTCGGCGTACTTGGGGTTGGCCTGCTGCTCTCGCAAGCCTTCTCGAAAGGCAGGCAAGCGCAGGCGCAGCAGTTTGTCGAACAGAACGGTATCATTTGCATAAAACGGAGCATGTCGAC
>DIXA01000035.1 GCA_002428565.1 Anaerolineales bacterium UBA6092
CAATCGGATTGATCATCGCCGGATTAGTTGCATTGAAACAGCTTCCGGTTACCGGCTACGACACGCTGAACAAGGATACATTGCTATGATGAAGATCACTTGTATCTCTGCTTCCAACATAGAACCAGCGCGAGAACACAGCGCATCCACCCGGACTTGCGAGCTGATCCGGGATTTGGCGCAAACCGAAGGCGATGCCCAGGTTACCATCCTGCCCCTGATGGATTATGAGATGAAACCCTGCCGCATGTGCGGCAAATGCCTCGAAACCGGGCAATGCGTGCGTGATACTGCCTTTAACCAGATCTACCAGCACCTGGCCGAGGCCGACGCAGTTTTTGTGGTTTGCCCGCACTATGCCCCCCTGCCCTCCAAGCTGATGATGCTCCTGGAAAAGCTGGAGGAGATTTGTTATCTGAACTGGTGCCAGGATCAAGGGTATCAAACCATCGTTCACCAAAAACCGATTGGCCTGGTAGCGCACGGCGGCCAAACAGCGCAAGCCGCCCCTTATTACAAGACTGCCTTGCTCGACCCGCTGGCGCTGGCCTTTGCCTCCGTGCAAATGAAAGTGGTCGGCGCCGGTGAGCAGTGGCCCAACGGGGTGGCTTTTGGCGTGAAGAGTCTCAGCCTTGCTCCAGGGGCGGTTTTTGTGACCATCGAGCACGATTGGGACGATATTCGCGGCAGGCTAGCGCCGCTAGTGAAAAATGTGTTGGCCCAAATCGGATAATAGCCATGCGATTCGATTCTGGTGGCGCGAAGCAGTTCCTGACATACCTGAACGGGAAAACCCTGCTTGGGCAGGCGCTCGACCATCCGGCCTACAAGACGGTATTCCGGCACGCCCAGATGTTTGGAAATGGCGTTACCGCCCAGGATGTAGAAAATGCTCTGTCAGGTAAACCGTCCTCATTCTATGGCCTGAAGAGGCTCAAAGATAATCTCCCCCGCATTATGGCGCTGTTGGATTTCCTTGATGAGCGCCAGGCAGAATGGTGCGCCATCATCAGAGCTGAACTGGCGCATTTATTCCCAGGTGAGAGCTTGAACATCACCATTTACCCAATTCTCGGCTATGATATGGGCATTGGTCTGGACGGTTTAGTTTGCATGAACCTCAACTGTGCAGCCTATCTGGATGCGCCGCTGGAATTTCTGTTTTATGCTCTCCATGAGTGTGTGCATGTGATCTATGAACGCAGCCATCACATCCCTACGCTGCCAGAGGTGCGCACGCCGGCGGAATGGCGCTCATATTTCAACTTGTGGACGCAAAACGAGGGCTTTGCTGTGTATGCGCCGCTGCGCCTGCGAGAAAAGTTGGGCGGCCTGGGCGAGCGCGATTACCAGGTTCTGTTCGATGCGTTCCCACTGGAAACCCACCGCCTGGCGTATTGGCACTCTCAGGGACGGCTGCTGCAAGAAAAGCCACTGCAACGAGACGAATACCTTGAGATTTGTTTTGGCGACATGCGCGTGACTTATCGTCTTGGCTGCGAACTGCTCCGCCGCATTGAAAGCGCGTATGGCCTGGCAACTGTCCGGTATGCCTTTAGGCTGGATGGCAACGACTTTATCAAGCGATACCAACACCTGTTGATAGAATAATTGCGAGAACTCATGAGACTGCTAACCCCACGCCTGATCTTGCGCGAGTTTCGCGATGCCGATTTCGGCTCCTTCCGCGAGCTCGAGGCGCGCCCAGAAACGTACCACTACGAAACGGTCAGCCCGAGCGATGAAGGAACAAGGGAATACCTGCAAAAAGCCCAACAGGATGCTTTGCAATCCCCGCGCACTCGCTACCGTTTGGCTGTGACAATCCAGCCTTGTGATGATGTGCGCGGGCGGGCCACCCTGTTGCTGCTGAACGATTCGATCCGCGAATGGGAAATCGGCTGGGCAATTCACCCCCAGGATTGGGGGAAGGGGATTGCCACAGAAGCAGCCCAACGCTTGCTTGAGTTTGCCTTCGTTGAGCTCCATGCGCACCGGGTCGTGGCTTTCTCTCACGCGGGCAATACTGCATCATTGCGAATCATGCGAAAATTGGGCATGCAGCAGGACGGACTGTTAAGAGAAACGCGACTCTGGAAAGGCCAATGGAGCGACGAGGTGGTTTATTCCATCCTGGATCACGAGTGGAACACTTCTCACACAAAGGATCAATGATGTTTTGATGAGGAAGATGCAGGCATGAACCATATTCTGAAATGCCACGATATCGTTAAAACGGATTTTGTGCGGGGCGATAATTGCTATCTGTATGATAAGCAAGGGCGGCGGTACGTTGACCTTGAATCGGGCATCTGGTGCACGGCGCTTGGCCACAGCCAGCCGCGCCTGAGCCAGGTGATTGCAGCCCAAGCCACAAAATTGATGCACCTGGGAACTCGTTACCCCAACGCCATGGTTGAAGAGGCTGCTCTGGCCCTTCTGGATATAGTACAGATCAGGGATGGTAAATGCACATTCCTCAGCTCCGGCAGCGAGGCAGTTGAGTTCAGCACCCAAACCATCCGGCGGGTTAGTGGTAAGGATATGCTGTTGACCTTTTCCAACTCTTACCTGGCAGCGTATGGTTCTGCCGGGAGAAAACAGGCTGGGGAATGGTATCTTTTCGACTGGAACGCCTGTCCGGATACGGCACATTGCACAGCAGAAATCCCTTTTGAGCAAATAGGCGGTTTTGTCTTTGAGCCGGGAGGCAGCGGGTCTGGGTTTGTCCGCTTTCCGCCCCAAGCACTTGTTCAAGAGCTGGCGGGGAAAGTCAAACAAGCAGGCGGGCTGGTGATGTCGAACGAGGTGACCGCTGGGATGGGGCGCACAGGCAAATGGTTTGGATTCCAGCATTATGATATCCAGCCGGATATCATCGCATTGGGAAAGGGCCTGGGAAATGGCTACCCGGTCAGTGCGGTAGTGATGCGCCGGGAAGTGGCAGAGAAATTAGAGGCCATCGGGCTCCGTTATGCCCAGTCCCATCAGAATGACCCGCTGGGCTGCTCGGTGGCGAAAGAAGTCATCGCCATCCTGCAAGAAGAAAATCTGGTTGAGCGAGGTGCAAAGCTGGGAGCCTATTTCTTAACCGGCTTACAACACCTGGCCGAAAAACACGCCATTGTGAAGGATGCGCGCGGTCGGGGGATGCTGCTGGGATTGGAGCTACATACGCAGGGAGTTTTATCCGTCGAAATGCTTTATCACGCTTTGTTACAGCGGGGCTTTCTAGTTGGGTATTACCCGGCAGGCAACATTCTGCGTCTGGATCCTGCCCTGACGATTGAGCCAGAATTGATCGATCAATTCCTGGATTGCCTGGATACAATCCTGGCGCAGTTAGCATAGCATATGGCCAAAAAACTATTCCTGGGAACCGCCAACCCGGTAAAGGTGCGTATTGTGCAGGCAGCAATCCGCTCTTTGCCTTTAGAGTTGCTGACTCCTGACGATTTGAACCTAGATCTCCAGGTGGCGGAAACCGGCCAGACAATACAGCAAAATGCCGCCATCAAAGCGCGGGCATATTGCGCAAGCGCCCACCTGCCGACCCTGGCTATTGACGGCGGCCTGTGGGTCGAGAAATTCCCGGCCGAGAAGCAACCGGGCCATCTTGTGAAGCGGATTCTTGGCGCGAACGAAATCGTCAACGAGCAAGAAGTATTGGATTACTATGTTCGCGAGCTGTCTGCAGTAGGAGGGGAAAGTACCTGCACCTGGGAAGGCGCGCTTGCCCTGGCCTTGCCCGATGGCAGCCTGGCATCAAGCACCTTTTCTTTTCAAACCATCCTGACATCGAAACCGCACGGTAAAATTGTGCCGGGTCTCTTGCTGTCGCCGATCACGATCGATCCCCAGAGCGGAAGATATGAATCAGAAACTCCATGGGATGCGCGCCTGGACACGAAATGGGTTCGGCGATTTATCGTTGAAAACTTGGATCATTTATAATCGGTATAGTGAATGGGCGTAAGCACTTCGCTTAAAGAAGTGATCCCGGCAGTACGGGCACTCTAATCTTTTAGCCATAACCATTTATCACTTCTTGGAGGCACAACTGCGTTGAACACGCTGACCAAATTTGAGCTTCATAAACTCTCTTACATTTGATGGGCCTGGTCCAGCGCTGGCTTCGTTGGCCGAAACACCAATGCCTGGTAGGCTCGCTCGTTCTGGAATCCCAGTTTGCGCGCCAGCTTGACCGAACCAAGATTGGATTTTACACAATCCCAATAGGTAGCGGAGCCAGCCTCATCACACAGCTTGATCAGATAGGCACAAGCGATGGTGGCTAATCCCTGCAAACGATACGCTTTTTGCGTGCGGATGCCGATCTCGCGCCTGCCGCCGATATCCATATCCGCGAATGCCTCACAAACAGGCTCGTTTTCATACGATACACATACCGGAATGCCACGGTCGAGCAAGTTCTCAAAACTCCCGTAGCGCGATAAGTATCCTTCGCGCCTGGGGCTGCGCTCGAGCAAGGCCCGGTCCATGCGCTGCACGGTGAACCCGGCAGGTATATTGGACAGGTACAGCGTCAAATCTTTGCTGCCGATAGGCCGATCGAACTCGAGACATTCAACGCTGTCGTCGGGGTTAGGGGGAAACAGATCGAAATCTGGCTCGCCGTTTCGGTAGACCAGGCAAACATAACCCTCTTTTTGCAGCATATTTACCGCTTCAGACAAAATCTGCCGGTCGACGCGGCCGCCCAGGTAGAGGGTGCCATCGTCCGTTTCACGCACCAACCCCCAAAGCGTATGGGGGGGATCGGCCACAAAGATTTTCCCCGCATTTCCGCCAGCCAGTACGGCCAGTGCGCGGATGTTCGTTGGCACGTCTCGCTCGAATAGGACGCGTAATTCAGGAGTAACCTGTTCAGGGGTGATTTGGATCATGGGTTTACGGTGCCTCTGCGTGTTAAAAAAGAAATCTACTCTCGCGATTTTCAATCCGCCGGCATAACCCAGTGGATAGTATGGAAGCGCCAATTGTTTATGCTTTCAGAATGTTGTCCATCCAGCGGTAGAACGTGTTCTGGTTCGCTTCGTTGGGTTCGCTGTGACCGGTGTCATCCTGCGGTGTGAAGGTGATTTGCGCTCCAATATTCTTTAGTTTCTCAATCATTCGCTCAGTAAGATGATAGGGGGCGTTACGGTCGCCGGTGCCGTGGAAAATAAATGCATTGATCTGTTTGAATGGTTCAAGATATTTGTCTTTGAGGAAATCAGGATGATTGGTACAGCCAGGGAATGCGTCTTCAAAGATGTTGGGTAGACCTGAGAAGACAGCTATTCCACGGTAACGGTCTGGGGTCTCGTAATAGGTTCGATAGGCGCCATATCCGCCCATCGAAAATCCGCCAACCACCATGTGCCGCTCATCAATTGAGTAGTTCGTGCAGGCATCCTGGATCGCTTCTTGAATATCCTGTTGGGCGTGATCCACCGTGTAGTAAGAACGCGGGCCGCGTCCTTTCGGCATAAGCACGATCCAATCTTTCAGGGCGTGTAAAAACTTATACCTGCCAAGTTCAGTATCATCCCGGTCACTGCCATGCAGGAAAACCAGCAAAGGGTACTGTCGCTTGGGAGCATAGGTTTGGGGGATCAAAATACTGTATGGCTGAAGCGTATCATCCACCTTTGAGCAGAAGGCGCGGCGCAGAACGCCTCTGCTTCCGGCGATACCATCATTCCCTTGTTCAAGGTTGTGAACCAAGTCGTAATATTTCTCCGTCTCAATCCGGAGTTCTGGACAGATATCGTAGGGCTTGAGCCGGGCAAGTTCCTGTTGGATATTCTGCAGGCGGAAACGAAGCGTGTTTAAAGTTCCGAACGATGTAGCCCCTTCCAACTGATCCAGGCGGGCTATCTCAGACTGTGGATCGAGGCGAGGCAACAGGCTGAGACAGATCTTTCCGGAGGAAGGATTTGTGCGCGAGTTCCAGAGAAGTTGATAGCCGCCGGGGATCAAGTCTGCGGTGGGGATAGAGGCTTTCCAGCGGGTCAGGCCGGCACCGCAAGCTTGTTTGACATCCTCTCTTGCCAGGAAACCCGTTTCGCCCGCCATGGTGAGGATGCGCAGGTTCTCGGTTCCCGTTTCTGCCGCGATGGTTACGCCTAGGATGGGCAGGCTCTCCCTCTGGAAAAGATGCCGGCTCCCGATCAGATAAGTTTGCATCCCCTGATCGAGGACAGGCTGCTCAAAGAGGAGCTTTACGCTTGAATATACGATTTCCTGCGATGCGCTTTCATTTCCTTCCTGGAACGCGATGGCGTGATAGTTGACGCCGTCTGTTCCAACCGCCTCGGTGTACATCAAGTCAAAACCCATGTTTTCGGTCAACCAAGGGTGATAAGGGAAGGCATCCTTCCATGCCAGGCACAACTCGAAGACAACGTGACCATTGGATACTCCGACGAAAAATTTGGTTGAATCATCCACTCTGTCCATAGGCCACATGCCGTTGTAGCACCACAGCATTTTTTGAACACCGCCCAGGGCGTTCGGGTCAGGCCAAAACCCGAAGAGAAAGAACTCGTTCGTTGTTTTTTGACCGGGCTTGAGGGTGCCTAATAACAGCAGCATACCGTCGCCATTCTGATATCCCCGGTCGCGGCAAACAAACTTTTCTTTTTCGATTTCCAGCATGATGTAAAGGAAATCTGTCCCGTAAGCGAGACGGAAGCCAGCATCCACGGAAGGATTAACGGGATCGGACTTAATCAAGCGTGTAAATTTTCGGGGAGTGAGATTAATCTTGTCGCCTTCCAGAATCCCGTTGAGGACCAGCGCGGTTTTCAGAAAAGCAACCTCTGGTTCAAAGATAGCAACAGGCTCCATGATAGATTCGTCTCCTTTCAGTAAATATACCTTTTGGGATGCTCTCGCCGATCAATCCTTCAAGAGAGGTCGCAAACAGGGTATCTCCTGGGACGATCTTTGATCAACATTCCTGTTTTGTATTTTCTCAATCATCCTCTCTCTTCAGGTGCAGCTCCATCCATGCCAGGATGCCTTCCATGACATCGAGCAGTAATTTTGGCTCAGTAGGGACATGTCTGGCGCGGAGGTAAACCACCATCTGGGTGGGGATGCCGCGGAAGCCATTCCCAGAAATTGCGCCCGAAAAGAGGTTCTCCTGGTGTAATGAAGCTGGGGAGGTGCCACAAAGCCGTGATGATGGCGAGGGTCACGCAAGAAATGAGGGCATTCCATTTTGCCTGGAAGCGGGGCAGGGCGTAGCCGCGCCACCCAAATTCATCATGAATGCCGAAAAAAGTGCCATTGCGATCGGCACGATCAGAACATCCAAAACACTGCCCTCCACAAGAAAAGGATAGGATGTATCACTGAGGATCTGGGTCAGGCCAGCCGCGATCAACCGCAATATGGGCAGGCTCAACACAGCCACCAGCAGCCATTTAACACTTACGTTGATCGCAGGCATCAGTGCATCCTTTGCATATCACCATGTATTGATAATAGAATAACGCTTTCGCACCGGTTTGTCATCCCCTAAAATAGGGTATATTAAAAATCCTTGATATGCGCCCGCACGCTATAGGTTGAGATCATCAACTGTCCGGCGATTTCGGGCATGGAAAGCGGTCATCCAGCAGCGCCAGGATTTCGAGCTCGCGGGCGCTCAAGGGCTCGATCAATCCCTCCGCAGCCAGAAGCGACCACGGCTTGCCACGCGCCTCGAAGCTGGGGATCGGTTGGCGGGTAAACGCCGGGCAGAGGCGCAATCGCCTGTAACAGGCGGACGAAATCTTGCACACCATCGAGAAAACCATCCCGCACAACTGACGCAAAAAGCATACCCTCTCACCCCTGAAACTTGTTAACATAGTGTAACCCCTTGGGGGCACTTTACGTTAACGAGTATTTTGAGCCGAAGCTGCCACGCGCCAAGAGCGCCAATAGCAGCTTCGATCCGTTTAACCGGCAGGAACTCGATCTCCGCAACCAGGAGATTTATACCTTGCACAAGCAAGGTGTAAGGGTGCGCGAACTGGCTCAGAGATAGGGTTTGTCAGAGAAACGATTGTGGGGGATTTGCACGGCAGAGCAGAAAGTAGTAAAGAAATGAGATCGGCTCACATATTCGCCCAAACCACTTACTGGGTAGTTTTTGTTGCGCGTGCCCTCAGGTTACAAAAAAATGGATCATCCCGAGAACCGCTCCGCCGAGAACCAGCCAGAAAGAATCTGCTTTGGTGCGGAGCAGAGTGACAAGCCCCGCAGCCAAGATGAAAACCGTCCACACATCGACAATCGCCGAGCGGAACAGGGTCAGGCTCACGGCCAGGATCAGGGCGACCACAGCCGCATTGACCCCCTTCAGAAATGCCTGCGCAGTCCGTGACTGCCGCAAGCAAGGAATGATCGGGCCTATCACGGCCACAATGACAAACGAAGGCAGGAAAACTGCGATCGTCGCTACCAGCGCTCCTGGCCAACCTGATACCAGGTAGCCGATAAAGGTGGCAGAGGACAGTACCGGGCCAGGCGTCATCTGCCCGACAGCAATTGCATCAATGAGCTGCTGTTGGGACAACCAGCCGTACCGGTCCACCACATCTCGTTGGATGAATGCGAACAAAACCATGCCCGAACCAAAAAGCAGGGTGCCTACCTTTAGAAAGAACAGGCCCAGCAGCACCAAACGGTTATCCACCCAGGCTAAAACTTTCGGAGCGGCATAGAGAAGCGACCCCAGGGGCAAGAACATCGCTACTGGGGTTTTCTTCTGCAACCAGGAGGGTGGCGCATATAGTAGGATGCCAATCATGCCAGCAATCAATAGAATGAGCACCTCGTTCACCCCGAGAAGCGCGGCGCCGAAGGCAATAACGCTGAGCACAACCTGCCACTTCCCTTTCAACGCAGTTTTCCCAAGCCGGTAGGTCGCAACCAGGATAATAGCCATGACGATCGGGTTGATGCCGTAGAACAGGGCTTGCCCCTCTGGCATCGTTCCAAATCGAACATAGATCCAACTCAACACCAGGCTGATCAAAAAAGCTGGAAAGATAAAAGCAGCACCCGCGGCGATAAAACCCAGCCAGCCAGCGCGCACGTAGCCGACGTGAATGGCCATCTCGGTGGCATTGGGCCCGGGAACCAGGTTGGTGGCTGCTAAAAGGTCAAGAAAATGGTCGCGATCCAGCCAGCCGCGCTTGCGCACCACTTCCTGCTCCATCAAGGCGACATGCGCCGCCGGGCCGCCAAAGCTAATCAGTCCCAGCTTGAAAAATAACCCGGAAACAGTCAGAATATCTTTCCAATTTGATGGCATAAGTGATCACTTGTTGGCTTTCTCTATGATAACCCAGGCTTTATTGTTATGGGCTTCAATCTGCATGCTGGAACAAGAAATGACTACGCATCAGCGCCAGTTTTTCGCCCAGGGCGAACAGCTTGACGGCGAAAGTTCGCACATCGGGTTCTTCGATGACAATGCGCCCGCCGGGCTGGAGCGTTCGCCAGAGCTCATTCACGGTTTCTTGCTGGTTGCAAACGTGATGCAGGGCATTTACCATGATGATACAATCCGGCCCGTGCCGCCGCCTGCATCAAGCAAGGCGTCAGAAGCAGGCAGCCTTGCCAGTGCCCACAGCTCCTGTGAGTCTTCGGGCCGGGTGACTGTTTTGTAGAGGGGGAGCGAGAATATCAAAATGGTCGAAGATGGGCATAGGATGTTTCGGTGTTAGCCTTCAAGCCAGTTCTGCAGATTGGCAATTTTTTTATCAGGCGTGGAGTGGGAGGCAAACAGGTAGAAATGTTCCCGGCTTAAGAAGATGCGCTGTCAAGATGGGTGATTCGCCCATCTGGGTACGGTGGCAGGCAATGGCAGCCAGTTTCTGATCCCAGACTCGCTGCACATCCACGGCCACGGTTTCCTCATGGTCTGGCAGCGTGTGCAACTGTTTCAGACCCAACTCTCTGGCAATCGCATCAGGCACTGCCAGGTGATAGAGGGCCGATAAAGCATTGTTGCCAGAATTTCTTGCCTGTTCAAAGGCAGTCAGCGCCCAGCGGCTGACTGCAATATGATCTGGATGCCCGGATAGTCCATGGAGGGGCCAGGTTAACAGGATTTGTGGGCAGAAGGCCCGGATATGAGCTGCGACGATAGCTGCGCCTTCTCCCGGGTCAACTTCTGATAGCCCCCCATCCTCGTAATCTAGCACATGTGGGGGCTCCAGGCCAAGCGCCTGACAGGAGCACTGCAATTCAGCGGTGCGCACCGCGCCCAGATCTTCCCGCGTGCAGAGCGGCGGCTGGCCGCAAGAACCTGCCTGGCCGCGAGTAAAGGCCAAAATGTGGACGCTCACGCCTCGCTGCGCCAGCAAAGCCAGCGTTCCCCCACAGCGAAACGCCTCATCGTCTGGATGGGCAAAGAGGGCCAATAACACAGGATTTCCACGAAAGGTGCGGGGGTTGCTGCCCGTACCTTTCAGCCCGGCATCCGCGGCCAATCTGCTACTTCTCCCAAAGTCGCCGGTACAAACGCTGGTAGGCTGTATTGCTGGCAATCAGTTCCGCATGGCTGCCCTGACCAGCAATCTGCCCATCATCAATCACAATGATACGATCGGCCTTACGCAGCGTGGAGAAGCGGTGAGCGATGATCACGGTGGTACGCCCGCGGCGGATCTCGTCCAGGGCGGTCTGGATCAATGCCTCGGTTTGTGCGTCCACGTTGGCCGTGGCCTCGTCCAGGATCAGGATCTTGGGGTCGGCCAGCAAGGCGCGTGCAAAAGCCACCAACTGCCGCTGCCCGCCCGAAAGCAGGGCTCCCAGTTCGCCGGCGGGGCTGTCGTAGCCTTGCGGCAGTTTGGCAATGAATTCGTGCGCCTGTGCGCGCCGGGCTGCCTCTTCAACCATGTCATCATCGGCCTGGGGGTTGCCGTAACGGATATTCTCGCGGATCGTATCGGCAAACAGGAACATATCCTGCGGCACCACCGTAACCAACTTGCGCAGATCATCCCGCGCAATCTGGCGCACATCCACCCCATCGACGCACACCGCGCCATCCTGCACATCGTACAGCCGGGCCAGCAGCCTGGCAAAAGTGCTCTTGCCCGCGCCGGTCGGCCCGACCAGAGCAATGGTTTCTCCTGGGTGCACTGCCAGGCTCAGATCATGCAGCACAGGCGCATCCCCATAACCGAAGATCACCTGCTCAAACGCGAAACCGCCCCGAAAGCCATCTGGGGGACGCTGCGGGTGTTCAGGCTCGCGCACATCAGGCTGCCGCTTCATGTAGTCGGCAATGCGGTCCAGAGAAGCCGCGGCGGCCTGGAATGTGTTATAGATCAGGCTGATCTCGCGCAGCGGGCCAAAGAAGCGATAGATGTAATTCAGGAAAGCCAGCAGCACACCGATCGTCATGGCCCCCTGTGCCACCAGCACCCCGCCGTAGCCGAGCACCAGCGCCACGCCCAGCATATTGGTCACGGTCATGGTGGGGAAGACCGCCGCAAAGAGCAGGCCTGTGCGCAGGTTGGCTTTCATATTGCGCAGGCTCAGGCTCTCGAACTGCTCGGCGGTGAAGGTTTCCCTGGAAAGGGATTGCACCACGCGCATTCCGCTGACCCCTTGCTCCACGCCCGTATTGACGTCTGCCAGGGCCTGCTGCGCCTGCCGGTAAGCGCTGCGCATTTGCTTGCCCAGGTAATTCATCGATACGATCACCACGGGCACAGCCAGCATGGTGACCAGCATCAGGCGCACATCCAACAGGGCCATCATCACGATGATCCCCACCAGGGTCAGCAGGTCGTTGATCAGATTCAGCGCGCCGCTGGAGGCCACCTCAGCCAGCGCATTCACATCGTTGGTCAGGCGCGAGGCCACCTGCCCCACACGTTCGCGCTCGTGAAAAGCAATCGACTGCCGCAGCACATGCGCATAAAGATCACTGCGGATTGCGTAGACCACATGCTGCCCTACCCAGTTGGCAAGATAATCTTGCCAGTAGGCCGCCAGCCAGTAGACGCCATTCAGCGCCAGGTAAAGCAGTGCAATCAGGGTCAGGCCAGAGAGATCGCCCTGGGCAATATGGGTATCAATCGCCACCTTGATCAGGTACGGCATGCTCAGGGTGGTGCCCATCACAACCAGCATGGCCGCAAAAGCCAGCGCCAACCGGCCCTTGTGCGCTCGCAGATAACTCCACAGCATGGCCAGCGCCTGCCGGTCCAGGTCTGAAAGCCGGAAAGGCTCCTCCTGCCCCTGCATGCGCGTCATGAAACCGCCACGGATGGTCACGGTGTTTCTCCTTCTGCCGCATGCGCAGCAGGCAGCGTTTCGCTCTCAAATTGCAGCCGGTACAGCTCGGCGTAAAAACCGCCTGCCGCCAGCAGGACCTGGTGGGCTGACTGCATCTCGGTGGAACGCGCTCGTTCGATGATCTGCCCATCTCGCAGCACCAGGATCTGGTCGGCGTGCTGCACGGTCCACAGCCGGTGCGCGATGACAAAGGTTGTCCGCCCGGTGCGCACCTCTTCCAGCGCCTGCTGCATGCGCTGCTCGGTATCTGCATCTACACTGGAAGTCGGCTCATCGAGGATCAAGATGTGCGGATCGGTCAACAGCACGCGCGCCAGGGCAATGCGCTGTTTCTGCCCGCCCGAAAGCCGTACCCCGCGCTCGCCCACGGGCGTTCCATACCCCATGGGCAGGGATTGGATGAAATCGTGTATCTGCACAATGCGCGCGGCGCGCTCGATTTCATGCTGGGGAACGTGGGGGCTGCCGTAGGCGATATTTTCGCCAATGGAGGCATCGAAGAGAAAGACCGACTGCAAAACGATGCCGATGGCATCCCGCAGGCTCTGCACCGTCACGCCGGTAATGTCGTGGCCATCAATGGTGATGCGCCCGGCCTGGGCGCGGTAGAAACGCGGCAGCAGATGCACCAGGCTGGTCTTGCCTGCGCCAGAGGGACCCACCAACGCCACCATCTCGCCGGGGGCTGCTTCAAGATCGATATCGCGCAGGGCATACGCATCATCCGGCGCGTGTTCTGTATTGGCCGCGTAGGAAAAACTGACCCCCTCAAAGCGCACCTGCCCCTGGATGGGCGGCAGCGGGTAGGCGCCGGGGGCATCCTGCACATCGGGCTGAGTGTCGAGCACCTCGAAGATGCGCTCAGCAGCCGCCAGCGACTGCATCACCACGTTGAGCATCATGCCCGTCTGGCGGATGGGGCGCAGGAGCATCTGGATATAGGTGGTGAAGCCAACCAGCATACCCAGCGAGATGACCCCCGCAATCACGTTGCGCCCGCCAATCCAAAGCACCAGCCCGGTGCCCACGCCCATCACCACGTTGGCATAAGGCATCCAGCGTGCGGCGATGCGTGCGGTCTGCACGTTGGCCTGCAAGACGGCCTTGTTCTGGCGATCGACGCGTTTCTGCTCAAAGGCTTCGCGGCCAAAGAGTTTCACCACCAGGATACCTGCCAGGCTCTCCTGAATGGCGGTGGTCAGCGCGGCAAGCTGGCGCCGCACGCGGGCCCAGGCAGGCCGCACGCGCTGCGCGTAAGCCCACAACCCCAGCACGATCAGGGGCAGCAGGCCCACATACAGCAAGCCCAGTCGCCAATCCCAGACCAGCAAAACCACCAGGATGCCAACCAGGATGAGTAAGTTGGTCCACACAATGATGGCAGCGCGCCCAAAAAAGTTGCTCAGCACATCAATGTCGGCTGTGACACGTGACATCAGATCGCCGGTGCGCGCCTTATCGTAATACGAGAACGAAAGCCGGCTGAGGTGCCGGAAGACCGCGTTGCGGATTTCGAAGACAATGCGCTGCCCCGCGTAGGCCGTCAGGTAAAGGCGCAGGAAATCAACACCCCCTTGCAGCAGCGACAGCGCCAGCAGCCCGCCAGCCGCCCACCAAATCATCTCGACCTGGGACTCCAGGATGTAGCGGTCAATGGTCAGGCGGATGATCCAGGGCGGGGCCAGCTCAACGGCTGTGGTGAGCAAAGACGCCAGGAATACGCCGCCCAGTAAGGCAGCGTGTGGGCGCATATACCCCAGCAGCCGTTTCAGGATGGGCCATGCCGGGCCAGATGGGCCGCCCTTGCCGGGGCCTGCCGTGCCTTTGCCGCCTCGGCCAGGCTGCTGGGCTTTGTTTTTGCCTGTGGTTGCGGGTTGAGAGTTCTTCTCAGGCATCAGGGCCTAGCGATTGCTCTCACAAGGGTGCTCGTCTGCATCGCCGTGACAAATGCGAATTTGCTCAGGGGTGCAATCCACGGGGTTTTGCCTGGCTTCGCCGGGGCAATCACAGCCAGATTGGCAGTCGCAGGGGTGCTTTTGCACCTCGCCATGGCACTCAAGCACCTGCTCAGGCGAGCATTCCCCCTCTGCCGGGCGCAGTTCGGGGTGGGCACAATCGGGGTGGTTTTCAGACATAGTTTGGGGCTCCTGTTGTATGAAGTTCGGGTTGGGTAAGAACTGCTCCCCCAGCAGTTCGGCGATCAAATTCTGGTAGGTGGCCAGTTGGTTTGGATTTAAGAAGTAGTGAATGTTGTAACTGCGCCGCTCGCTGTAGACCAGGCCTAAATCCTTGAGCACGCGCAGGTGCTGTGACACATTGGAAGCAGTCGTGTCCATCTCGCGCGCCAGCCGCCCTACACAGAAGGCGTTTCCGGGCTCTTGCTGGGCCAGCAAGGCCACCAGGCGCAGCCGGGTCTCATCTCCCAGGGCGTTGAAAAAGCGAGAAAGGGCAAGTGTATCGTTCATTTTTTATTTAAGTAATTGAGTGATTGCTAAAACAAATTCTAGCCGCATGCTCGCAAGATGTCAAGGGGTGTTTCACAGCGCATGGTAAATGGCCCGTCTCGTACCGTCAGGCCCATTGACATATGAAGCACCCCGAGTTATTATTATCGCATGTCGATAACGAAGAACGATAACATCAACCGCAACTTTTTTCTCGGCTTTATCCGCCTGCATATCCTCTTTCACGCCACCCAAGAACCGATCTTCGGCCTGGACATGATCAGAGAGCTGGAAAGACACGGCTACAGCCTCAGCCCGGGCACGCTCTACCCCATTCTGCACAACTTGGCCCGTGATGGGCTGCTGGAGACTCAACAACAGGTGGTCGGCGGCAAGATGCGCAAATACTACCTGGCCACCGATGCAGGCCGCCAGGCGCTGGAGGCCGCCCTGGAAAAAGTGCGCGAGTTGGTAAACGAAATAGACCCTGATTTGGGAGCGGAATAAAGTGGAATATATCGTGATCTGTCTGGTAGCGGTGTTGGTTTCTGCACTGACGCTGTTTTCGGGCTTTGGCCTGGGCACGCTGCTCATGCCTGCTTTTGCCCTGTTTTTTCCCCTGCCGGTGGCGATTGCAGCCACCGCGGTGGTGCACCTGGCCAACAATATCTTCAAAGTCATTCTGGTTGGCAAGCAAGCCGATTGGGGTGTGGTGCTGCGCTTTGCCATCCCCGGCGCGATCGCGGCGATGATTGGCGCAGCGCTGCTCAGCCTGTTTGCCGGCGCTGCGCCGCTGGCGACCTATACCTGGGGCAGCCAGACCCACGAAGTGACTACGATCAAACTGGTGATCGGGGCCCTGATTGTGCTCTTCGCCTTATTCGAGCTGATCCCCTACTTCAATAAGCTGGCTTTTGATCGCAAATACCTACCGTGGGGCGGCTTGCTTTCCGGCTTCTTTGGCGGCCTGTCAGGCAACCAGGGCGCCCTGCGCTCGGCTTTTCTCATCAAGGCTGGATTAAGAAAAGAGGCCTTCATCGGAACCGGCACAGTCTCGTCGGTGATCGTGGATGCCGCTCGTTTGCTGGTCTATGGCCTCAGCTTTTACAGCGTTCACTTTGCCGGGGTGCGGGAGGTTTGGGGATTGGTGTTAGCGGCTACCGCAGCCGCTTTTTTGGGCGCGTTCATCGGCGCACGGCTGGTCAAGAAGATTACACTGCGCACGCTGCAGATCATCGTTGGCATCATGCTCATGGTGGTAGGGGTCGGCATGGCAAGCGGGCTGCTCTAATGGATGCAGCAAGTATGAATCCCCCGGCGCGCAAGAATGCGGTGTGTAACACCTGCACCATCCGCCTGGTGAACGCTGCTTACCGGCGCACCCCCTGGTTCCGGCTGGTGCGCGAGCCGCTCAAAGCAGGTATGCGCCTGATGGCGCTGCTCTACCGGGTAGACCCGGGCGAGTACGAGGTGCGCACCCCCTCCTGCTATGGCTGCATGCGCTTTTACAAGGTGGCGCTCAAAGAGAAGTCGGGGCTGTTTCGCGCCTTGAACGACCGAGTCAACCCGTTTTTTGATGCGCTCCTCGAGCGCATCGTGCCGCCGGATGAAGTTCAATCGGCTAAGGCTTATGCTCGCTCAGCTATGGCAGGCGAGTTGGAAGTTAAACCAATGAATAAGGAGCTGAAATCATGAAATACCTGTTCATCATCAACGACGGCCCCTACGGCAACGAACGTCCCTACAATGCCCTGCGCCTGGCAATGAACGTGGTCAAGCGCGAAGGCGCGCATGTGCGCGTCTTCCTGATGGGCGATGCCGTACAGTGCGCTGTGAAGGGCCAGGAAACGCCCCAGGGCTACTACAATATCGAGCGCATGTTCACTGCTGTGCTGCGCGGCGGCGAAGTAGCAACCTGAGGGACTTGCCAGAAAGCCCGAGGTCTCGGGCCAGATGCTTTGATTGCCAACGTGCAGGTCGGGACGATGGAACTGCTCACAGATTGGACTCTGGAAGCTGACAAAATCCTGGTCTATTAATCTGCTACAAGGAACGGGTCCACCCAACCACCCATCAGACATTCTGGGCAGAAGCCGGTGGCGCTCACCCGGCTGACCTTCTACGGCATTCCCCTGCCGCCGGTGCTGGTAACCGCCGATGATGTTCACCATGGCAAGCCAGACCCCGAGCCGTATCTGCTGGTAGAGTAACAGCTGGGTGTACATCCCTAGCGCTGCCTGGTGGTCGAGGACGCCCCGGCCGGAATCCAGGCCAGACGGGCCGCCGGTATGCGCGTAATCGACATCACCAGCACCGTTCCTGTGGAGGAATTGAGCTCGGCCATGGTGATCGCCAGCCGACTAGCAGATATCGAAATCCTGCAAAAATAAGATTAGGATCCCGGAAGGTTCACTGTACAAGTGAAGAGCCTGGAAATGTAACCAGTCCATTATTTCGGCGATATACTCTCAAGGGAACACAATCTGTGGCAACGCCCGGTTAGCGGCTGGGTGCTAGTGCTTGCTGGGGCAGTTCTACAGCGCCGGACGCCAGAAGACGGTCACACCCACCGTGACCGTCCGATAGCCTTCGTGGCGGTGCACCTGCCATCCCGTCAAGCCTTCCACCTGCTCTTGCCACAGACGCAGGATCACCGCTGTCTGCCAAACGCCCCCCAAGGGCTATTGGGCTTTTTTACCTGCGCCGCTGCCCCTCACCTGGTCGATGCCGCTGATCACGGCCCTCAGCGAGGCGGAACGCAACCTGGCCGGGCTGGCTAGCTTGGGCGGAAGGTTGCCATTGACGCACCTGCTGACCCAGCCCTTCCTGCGGCGCGAGGCGGTGATCTCTTCGCGCATTGAAGGCACACGCGCTTCCCTGGCGGACGAAATCTTGCACACCATCGAGAAAACCATCCCGCACAACTGACGCAGAGGCGCCACCCTCTCACCCCAGAAACTCGTTAACGTAGTGTCCCCCCTTGGGGGCACACAAAATCCGCCCTGAAAGGCGGATTTTTACATCATTTCGGGAGCACTCAAAAGTTGTTAGGTTTAGTGGTGTGTGCTGCGGGCGGCTACGCCGCCCGCAGCACACACCACTAACAACCTTTTAGTGCACCCATCATTTTAAAAGTCATTGACAGGGGGAATTTTATAAACTATAATGACGGCTAATTATTTTTTCAACTTAATTAAATAATTATCCGTATCTGTCCATTTCAGAGAGATGCCAGTGGCACAGCCAAATTTCCAGGGCAGCAACATCAATCTGGTCAAACAGCATAACCTACAGGCGATTCTCTTGAATCTCTTGTCCGAGCCGGTGCTGTCGCGCGTCCAGTTAGCCAGGCGTCTCAATCTTTCCAACACCACCATCACCAATCTAATTGCCGAGCTCATAGAGCAGGGCATCGTCTCAGAGCGAGAGAGCGCCCCGGCCGAAAATGGGGAGCAGCGCCCGGTGGGCCGCCCGCGCATTGACATCTGCCTCAACCCGGATGCGCGCTTTGCCGTGGGTGTGCACATCGGCGTGGGCGTGTTCCGCGTGGGCATCGCAAACCTGCGAGACCAGCTCTTGCTCAACCGCATGTACGAGTTCGACCGCAAACTACCCGCCGAGCAGGTGCTGGCGCAGATTGTTGCCGGTGTGGAAACGGTGATTCAGGAAAGCGGCGTGGAACGCGAGCACATCCTGGGGGTAGGCATAGGCGCCTCGGGCCTGGTGGATTTTTCTACCGGCGAGAACCTGCTGGCACCCAACCTGAACTGGCGCAACGTGCCCATGCGCACATATTTCCAGGCTGGGCTGGGTTTGCCGGTGGTGGTGGATAACAATGTGCGCGCCATGGCGATAGGCGAGGCCTATTTTGGCGCCGGCCGCGGCGTCTCCTCGCTGGCTTTCGTTTACGGGCGTACGGGCGTGGGCGCGGGCCTGGTGCTGGATGGGCGCGTGTTCCGCGGCAGCAGCACCGGCGCGGGTGAGATCGGCCACACTGTCATGCTGCTGCGCGGCGGCGATCCCTGCCACTGCGGCAACAGCGGCTGCCTGGAGACGCTGGTCTCCGAGCCTGCCATCCTGCGCCAGGCCGAGCGCATCGCCGGGCAAAAACCGGCGGGCTTGCTGGCCCGTACCCTGCAAGAGCGGCAGGATATCTCTTCCACGGAGCGTATCTTCCTTGCGGCTCGCCAGGGAGACCCCGATGCCCTGCGCCTGCTGCACGAAAGCGCCTACTACCTGGGCATGGCTCTGGCCAATGTGGTCAACCTGTTCAACCCAGAATTGATCCTGCTGGGGGGCATGTTCTCGCAAGGACAGGATCTGTTCATCCAGCCAACCCTGGAGACCGTGCGGCAGATGTCGTTTGGCGGGCTGGGTGAAAAAGTGCGCCTGCAGCCTGCCACTTTCGGCTGGAAGGCCGGGGTGAGTGGAGCCGCCGCTCTGGCGCTGATGCAGTTCTTCTACCAACCGGAATAGAAAGGCACACTGTGACCAACCTTCGCATTGCATGGATCCCTCTGGTTCGCACCACCTTTGATGTGCCTCTGGCGCACGAGATGATCGCCGCGGCGCGCCAGGCGCTGACTGCCGCCGGGCTGACGCTGGTCGGTCCGGCAGAGCCGATCACCGACCTGCCCGCGGCGCAGGCGGCTGCGGCTGAACTTACTACTGCTCAGCCCGACCTGGTGCTGATCTTCCAGGCCACCTTTGCCGATAGCACCCTGGTGGCAGCGCTGACCGAGCAAGTGGAGGCGCCGGTTTTTCTATGGGCGGTGCCCGAGCCGTGGACCGGGGAGCGTCTGCGCCTGAACTCGCTGTGCGGCATCAACCTGGCCGGGCATGCCCTCACCCTGCGCAAACGTCCCTATGCGTATGCCTACGCCCTACCCCAAGATCCGGCGGTGCTGCAAAAGATCACAGCCCTGGCCGCGGCAGGTGCGCTGCGCCGCCGCCTGCGCTCGGCGCGCCTGGGCGTGGTGGGCGAGCACCCGCCCGGGATGGATTCCTGTCACCTGGACGAGGCCGAGCTGCGCCAGACCTTTGGGGTGCAGGTGCAGCGTATTGCGCTGGCGGAGGTGTTTGCGCGCGCCCGCCAGGTGCCGGCTGATGCGCTGGCGCAAACCCGCGCCGGGTTGGATGCCCGCCTGGATAATTTAGCCGCGCTGGAGCAAGCCCCCTTGAACGGCACTTTGAGCGTGTATAACGCCCTGAAGGAGATTGCCCGCGAGCAAAACCTGGCTGGACTGGCGGTGCGCTGTTGGCCGGAATTTTTCACCGAGTTGGGCTGCGCCGCCTGCGGGGCCATGTCCATGCTCAGCGATGGCTTTGGGCAGGCCGCGCCTGTGCCTTGCTCTTGCGAGGCCGATATCAACGGCACACTGACCCAACTGCTGCTGCAGTGGCTCTCGGACAGCCCGGCCTTTGGCACCGATATCGTGGGCGTGGATGCAGATAAAAACCAGATCGCCCTGTGGCACTGCGGCCTGGCGCCCTTATCTATGGCAGACCCCCACGCGCAACCGCACGGAACGATCCACTCCAATCGGCGCCTGCCGCTGTTGATGGATTTTCCGCTCAAGCCCGGAACGGTCACCGTGGCGCGCATCAGCCAATCCACCGGCAGTTTGCGCCTGGTGCTGGGCAAGGGCGAAATGCTGGCTGAACCCAAGCCCTTTAGCGGCACGGCTGGGGTACTGCGATTTGAATGTTCTGCGCAGGCGTTTCTCAACCTGCTGATGGGCGAAGGGCTTGAGCACCATGTTTCGCTCACGTATGGAAATCACCTGGCTGCATTGCAGGCATTTGCAGATTTGATCGGCTTGCCTGTCCTCATCATCGGAGAGGAGGTGCATCTCTGAAAGACAAGCAATGGTCGATAATATCAAGCGCATACTTTGTAAGCCAAGGTTTTGCTGAGAGGCAAACCAATACCATCCAAAAATAACAAGGAGAAGAAAAAAGATGAAAATCAGTAAATTGTTCACTGCTTTGCTGCTGGTTGCGGTACTGCTCTCTGCTTGTAAGACTGCCGCCACCGAAGCCCCCACCACCGTTCCCCCAACCCAGCCTCCTGCCCCCGTGGCGACGGATGTACCTGCCCCCACAGATGTTCCCGTGCAGCCTGTGGAAATCCGCTTCACTTACTATGCAGATGGCGTTGAGGCGGACGTGATCAAGCCGCTGATTGATAAGTTCATGGCAGACAACCCCGGCATCACCGTGATCCTGGATGTGGTGCCCTACAAAACCATCGATGAGCAGCTGCCGGTGCAGGTGGATAGCGGCGAAGGCCCTGACATGGCGCGCATCACCAACTTCGGCGCATATGCCGGCAAACTGCTGGACCTGCGCTCTTACCTGGCCGATTCGGCTTACTACGAAGCCAATTTCCCGGCCCCCATCCTCTCGGCCCTGGGCTATGGTGGTTACCCAGATGCCCTGACCGTGACCGGCCCCTTTGTCAACAAGACCCTCTTCGACCAGGCGGGCGTGGAAATCCCTGGCGAAGGCACCACCTGGGAAGAATGGACCGCTTTGGCCAAGCAGGTTGCCGAAGCGACCGGCGTGCAGTATGCCATTTCCATTGACCGCACCGGGCACCGTTTCGCTGGCCCTGCCATGAGCATGGGTGCCACCCTGATCAATGCGGAAAGCAACTTCACCGTAGATACCCCCGGCTTCCGCTCCTTTGCAGAGATCGTCAAGGGCTGGCATGACAATGCCCTGACCCCGCAGGAAGTCTGGCTGGGCGCTGAGCCGGTCAACTCCTGCATCGCGGCCTTCAAGTCGGGCCAATTGGTGATGTGCATGTCGGGATCCTGGCAGATCAACGGCCTGGCCAAGGATGTTGGCGACGCCTTTGACTGGGTGGTGGTTCCTAACCCCACCGGCGCAGGCGGCTCTACGGGCATCGCGGGCGGTTCGGCAGTGGTAGCCTTTGCGGGCACCCAGCACCCCCAGGAAGTAGCCAAACTGATCGCGTTCCTGATCCAGGCGGAGAACTATGCTGCGTTCTCGGCTGGCACATCTTCTCTGCCGGCGCATACAGGCGTTGCAGAGGCCGGTGTGGCGTTTAACACGGATAACCCCATGGTTCTGGCTGCCCTTTCGGCCTACACGGCTGAAGTGCCCAAGCTGACCGACCAGGCTGTCTCTCTGAACGTGCATCCCTATGCCTTTGCGTACTATCGCAACAGCGCTAACCGCATTGCGCAATACCTGAGTGGAGAATTGACCCTGGACGAGATGCTGGTCAACCTCCAGCAAGATATCGACAACGCTATCGCAGAAGCACAGAAGTAGCCTTTGGTTTGTTTGATTGGGGTGCAGCGCCTCGCGCGCTGCACCCCATCAGGTCATCAGGAAGGAGGGTAGCATGTTTGTGCAACCGGGGATCAAACGGGCCAGGAATGCGCTCGAGGCGGCCTTGAGCGGGCTATATGACCTGGTGATTTCTCTGCTGGACCTGATCTTTGGCACGCTCCAACGCCTGATCGGGGTGCGCGGCATGCCGTATATTTTTGTGCTGCCCAACCTGCTGATCTTTGGCATCTTTATTCTTTTACCCATGCTGTTGAACTTTGTTTATGCGTTTACGGGCGGCGCCTCCTTTACGCCCTTTGACCGCCCCTGGGTTGGCACAGCCAATTTTGACCGTCTGATGGATTGCACGAATTACCTGGAGCCGCGCACCTGCGGCGAGGATCTGTTCTGGCGGGCAGTCTATAACACCCTGGGATATGTAGTAATTCAAGTGGCGCTGATGGTGTTGTTTGCCCTGGTCACGGCCCTGATCCTGAATCGCAGTATCAAGGCACGCGGCTTTTTCCGCAGTGTTTTTTTCTACCCGGTGCTGCTCTCTCCCATCGTGGTGGCGCTGATCTGGAAATGGATCTTGCAGGAAAATGGCCTGCTGAACGGCATCTTGACCGGCCTGGGGTACGAAAAGATCCCCTTCCTGGTCAATGCGCAGTGGGCCCAATTTTTGGTCATCATGATCAGCGTGTGGGCATTCATGGGATTTTATATGCTCATCCTGCTGGCAGGTTTGCAGTCCATTCCCGCCGATTTGTACGAGGCCGCCTCCATGGACGGCGCCAACCACTGGCAGTCCTTCTCAAAGATCACCATGCCCCTGCTGATGCCTACCATGGTGGTGGTGCTGGTGCTGTCGCTGATCCGCGCGTTTCAGGTGTTTGATATTGTGTTTGCTTTTACCGGCGGCGGGCCAGGCACGGCAACCCTCTACCTGGTGCAGTATATCTACAACTATGGCTTTTCCAGCCCCAACAAGCAGTTTGGCCTGGCCGCGGCGGCGTCATTGCTGATGGGCGGCGTGTTGGTGGTGCTGACCGTGATCCAGCTGGTTGTCCGGCGAGAGGAGAATTGAGATGAGCATCATCCTGGAGTATCTTCGCCGTACCAAAGGCCACAAAAGGATCGATATCACCGACGTATTCTCGTATGTGTACCTGGCGCTGGGGGTGATTGTGATGTTCGGCCCGATCGTGTGGCTGATCCTTTCCTCATTCAAAACCTCGGGCGAAATCGTCAAGTTCCCACCGCGCCTGCTGCCCTACCGCCAGGATACCGTGGTGGTGGAGGGGTACGCCGATCCGCTGCCGTTGTACGAGATCACCTTTGAGGATGGCAGCGTGCGCACGCTGGCGCAGGTGCGCCGCATTGGCCTGGAATCGCAGTTGGTAGACCCGGCCAACCCGGGCGAGATCATCAAGGTCAACATCAACCAGCGCCAGCCGGTGGAAAGCGTCTATTTTGGCCTGGAGAATTACAAGGAAGGTATCGCCAGTTTCAACTTTGCGCGCTACCTGTGGAACAGTGTGCTGGTTACGCTGGTGGCCACGCTGCTGACCCTGCTGGTGAACAGCATGGCGGCTTTTGCGCTGAGCAAGTATAAATTCCGCGGCAGTCAAGCGATCTTCATCATCATGATCAGCACGCTGATGGTGCCGCTCTCGGTGGTGTTGGTGCCCGTGTTTTTGGTGATCACGAATGTCGGCTGGAACAACAACCTGCTGGGCATCATCATCCCGGCCGCGGCCACGCCCACGGGGGTGTTCTTGCTGCGCCAGTACATGCTCACCATCCCGGATGAGTTGATCGATGCGGCGCGCATCGACGGCGCCAGCGAATGGCGCATTTATGCCCAGGTGATCTTGCCCCTGGCCAAACCCGCCATGGCTGTCTTGACCATCTTCTCAGTGATGTGGCGCTGGAATGATTTCCTCTGGCCGTTGATTGTGCTGAGCCGCAGCGAGTATTTCACCCTGCAGGTGGGGCTGGCCTCCTTCCAGGGCGAGCTGAACGTGCAGTGGAACCTCATTCTGGCCATGACGGTGCTGACGCTGCTGCCCATTACGCTTGTGTTTGGCTTCTTGCAGCGCTACATCACCACCGGCATTGCCACCACCGGGATGAAGTAATTGGAGGAATCCCATGATCCTGCATCACGAAGGCATCATTTTGCAAAAAGGTTACGAGGCGCTGGAAGCCATCTCGCTGAAGGAGAGCAACCCGCTGCGGGCTGTCTTTTGCACCCTGGCAGGCGATTTCGAGGTCAGCGCCTACGCCCCAGGTGTGCTGCGCCTGCGCTCGATCGGCGCGCGCAGTCAGCCCGATTACGGTATCCTGAATGCCGCGCCCGAGAACCTGGAATTGAGCGTGACCAGCATCCCGCAAGGATACCGCATCCAGGCGGGGCATGCGGCGCTGGAGCTCCTCAGCGGCCCGATGCGCCTGCGCTTTTACCAGGGGAAAAAACTGCTCCTGCAGTCGGTCACCGACCGCAGCATCGAGGGGCAGCTGCGCTTTTCTCCCTTTGCCCGGCGCGCCGATTCGTGGCTGGTGGCGCTGGCCCTGGGCAACGACGAGCCGGTTTACGGGTTGGGCGAGAAATGGGCCGCCCTCAACCGGCGCGGGCAGCTCATTCACAATTGGAATGAGGATGCCACCACGCTCAACTCTGAGCTTTCTTACAAGAATACGCCCTTCGCCTGGAGCCCCGAAGGCTGGGGCCTGTTCGTGCATACCCCCTCCAGGGTCAGCCACGGGGTGGGGTATCCGCAGTGGTCGCACCGCAGTTACATCTTGCAAGTGTTCGATGCCGAGTTGGATCTGTTCTGGGTGGCGGCTGACAGCCCGTCGCAGATGCTGGAGCGCTACACGCACCTCACCGGGCGGGCGGCCTTACCGCCGCGCTGGAGTTACGGCATGTGGATCTCGCGCGCCTATTACCGCACCGCTGAGATCGCCCTGGAGGTAGCCGAGAAACTGCGCCAGCAGCAAATCCCCTGCGATGTGCTCCTGTTGGATGGACGTGCCTGGCACACCATGGAAGACCGCTTCGATTTCCGCTGGGACCCGGCGCGCTATCCCGACCCGGCCGGGTTCGTGCAGCGGCTGCGCTCGCTGGGCATCCGCACCAACCTGTGGGAATATTCCTACATCTCCACCCGCAATCCCCTGTTCAACGAGCTGGCTGAGAAGGGCTATCTACTCAAACTACCCTCTGGCGAGCCCTACATTCACCGCTGGTTTCCCTGGCCGTATGATAAGAGCTGGCCGCACCTGATGCCCAGTGGCATCATCGACTTTACCAACCCCGAGGCGTACAACTGGTACCGCGACCAGCACAAGCAGTTGTTCGAGATCGGCGTGAGTGTGATGAAGACCGATTACGGCGAGGCGGTGCCCGAAGAGGTGGTAGCTTTCAACGGTGACAGCGGGAAACGCCTGCACAATGTGTACACCCATTTGTACAACCGCTGCGTGTACGAGGCGGCTGCAATGTACAGCCAGGATGAGCCGATGGTGTGGGGGCGGGCGGCCTGGGCGGGCGGTCAGCGCTACCCGGTGCAGTGGGGCGGCGACCCGCAGTCTGATTGGGAGGGGCTGGCGGCCAGCATTCGCGGCGGCCAGGCCTGGGGCATGAGCGGTGGGCCGTTCTACGCCCACGATATCGGCGGCTTTGCCATAGGCAACCCCGAGCCCGAGCTGTACATCCGCTGGGCGCAGGCCGGGGTGATGTGCTCGCACACCCGTTTCCACGGCCTGGGCGAGCGTGAGCCCTGGGTCTATGGTGAGCAGGCGCTGGAGATCGTGCGTAAATGGCTGGCCTGGCGCTACCAACTCATCCCCTACCTGCAGGGCTGTGCTCTGGAGGCCCATCATACCGGCATGCCGGTGATGCGCTCGATGGTGCTGGCCTTCCCCCAAGACCGCCTGGCCTGGCAGTTCGACCAACAGTACATGCTGGGCGGCTCGCTGCTGGTGGCGCCGGTGGTGGTGCCGGGCGGCAAGGTGCGCTTTTATCTGCCTGCCGGGCGCTGGTATGATATCTGGAACGCGGCCTGGGTAGAGGGGCCGGGGCTGTTCGAGCGTGAGGTGCCGCTCGATCACATCCCCGTGTTTGGACGCGAAGGAACCATCCTGCCGCTCGGACCGGCGGTGCAGCACACCGGCCAGCTCAAGCCCAGGCTGGATCTACAGCAAATCTGGGCATTTGGGAAACCGCACTGCGGCATGGCCCTGCCCGGCCTGGACTTGAACATCTCATCCAGTGGGAAAATTGGCAACCTCCCACCGGGTTTCAAAATCGAATACAAATAAAGATAGGAGAGTAGGATGAAATTCTTTCTGGATAGCGCCCACATACACGAAATCGAATATGCGCTGAAGATGTGGGATCTGGACGGTGTGACCACCAACCCGCGCCATGTGCAGGCCTCGGGCAAGCCCTTCCTGACCGTGATCCGCGAGATCGGCAGCTTGTTCGCCGGCACCGATAAGCCCATCTCAGTGGAGGTCAATCCGCACCACACCGAGTACGAGAAAATGGTGGCAGAGGGCGAGAAGCTGGCGGCGATGAGCCCCAATTTCGTCATCAAGCTGCCGGCGACGGAGGCGGGCTATAAGGCCGTATCGATGCTGCGCCAGCGCGGCATCCGCTCCAATCTGACGCTGGTGTTCTCGGCGGTGCAGGCGCTGCATGCCATGCGCATGGGGGCATACTTCGTCTCGCCCTTCATCGGCTGGAAGGAAGCCAACGGCGAAGAAGTGCAGAGCTTTATCCAGGAGATCTTGGCCATCCGCGACCAGTACGGCTTCAGCAGCGAGATCATCGTTGCTGCGGTGCGCAACGGTCGCCAGATCACGGATGCTGCCATTACCGGAGCCGATATCGTCACCGCGGGGCTGAGTGTGTTCAAAGAGGCGTTCGACCATCCCTACACGGGAGTTGGCTTGCAGAAGTTCCAGGAATTTTGGGATCAAACGCCTTACGAATAGAAGCGACTGAAGTCGCTTCTACGATCACGCAAGCCTTGTAGTGACGACTTTAGTCGTCAAAGGTCTGGCAATTTCGAGCAGTAACGACTGAAGTCGTTACTACGAGGAAGAAAAGTTTATTTCAGAGGAGATGACAAATGAAAAAAGGCATTTTACTGCACGAAACCGCCGACGATGTGGGTGTGGCGGTGATGGATTTGAAAAAGGGTGAAGAAGTGGGCGTGGTGACGCTGGAAGGCCAATCCGTCCGGCAGATCGCCCTGGTCACCGATGTGCCCCTGGGGCACAAAGTGGCGATGCAGCCCCTGGCGCCGAAACAGCACGTCAGCGAGTACGGCCGCGCCATTGGCTATGCCTCTGCCCCGATCGCCGCGGGCGAGCATGTGCATGTGCACAACATCAAAAGCCTGCGCTGGGCAGCCAGCGCAACCAATTTGTTGGAGAAATAGGGATTGCTATGACTACAGTACACGATATTCCCCTGACCGGTTACCGCCGCGAGAACGGGCGCGTGGGCATTCGTAACCATGTGCTCATCCTATCGGTGGATGACATCTCCAACGCTGCGGTGGAAGGCGTTGCCCGCCTGATCCGCGGCACAATGGCACTAACGCATCCTTACGGGCGTTTGCAATTTGGCGAAGATCTGCACCTGACCTTCGATACGCTGATCGGCACGGGCTGTAACCCCAATATCGCCGCAGTGGTGGTCATCGGCATTGAGCCGAAATGGACCGATTACATCGTCAGCGGCATTGCCAAGACCGGCAAGCCGGTGGCGGGCTTTAGCATCGAGCGCTACGGCGATCTAAAGACCATTGAGATGGCCTCCCGCAAGGCCAAGGAGTTCGTTCATTATGCCAGCGAGCTGCCGCGCGTGCCGGTGAAGTGGGACGAAATCTGGGTCTCCACCAAGTGCGGCGAGTCGGACACCACCAGCGGTTTGGCCTCGAACCCCACGGTGGGGCGCGTCTTCGAGCGGCTGGAGAAGAACGGCAACACGCTGATCTTCGGCGAGACGACCGAGGTGACCGGCGCGGAGGATAAGATCATCGAACAGTGCGCCACTCCCGAAGTTGCTGCTCAGTTCAAAGCTGCGTTCGACAATTACCAGCAATTGGTCGAGTCGCAGGGCGTGAGCTTGATGGGCACGCAGCCCACCGAAGGCAACATCCGCGGCGGCCTCTCCACCATCGAGGAGAAGGCCCTGGGTAATGTAGAGAAGATGGGGCGCTGCAAGATTGTGGGCTTCCTGAAGCCTGCCC
The DNA here is from genome assembly GCA_002428565.1 of Anaerolineales bacterium UBA6092. Classification (GTDB taxonomy): domain Bacteria; phylum Chloroflexota; class Anaerolineae; order Anaerolineales; family UBA4823; genus UBA6092. The sequence continues at coordinate 28,334 of DIXA01000035.1, forward strand.
AAGCGCCCAAAAGCCCGGGCCTGCACTTCATGGATTCGTCCAGCGCGGCCGCCGAGATGGTCACGCTGTGCTGCGCGGCGGGAGCGGTTCTGCACCTGTTCACCACCGGGCAGGGCAATATCATCGGCAACCCAATCGAGCCGGTGATCAAGCTCTCTGCCAACCCGAACACTGTTGCAACCATGTCAGAACACATAGACGTGGATGTCTCCGGCCTGCTGCGCTTCGAGTTCAACCTGGATGGCGCCGCCGACCGCACGATGGAGATGATGGCACATACCATCAACGGGCGCCTGACCAGCGCCGAAGCGCTGCGCCACGACGAATTCGTCATCACAAAGCTTTACCGCAGTGCATAACTAACGTACCTGTAAGATACGGTTTTTGGGGGTATTTTCGGCGGCAAAGCCGCCGAAAATACCCCCAAGCCTGGCATTCTCTATGACCTTCATCACTGAACTGAAAAAAGAAATCACCGTCGGCTGGATGGGCTTGCACCTTGTCCTGGGCATTGCCATTGTCAGCCGCTTTTTGCATGGACTGATAAGCCAGTCCGTTTTGAGCAAATCGATCAGCGAAATCCTGGTGGCTGTTTTCCTGGGACTCTACATTGGCAATGCCTTCCCGCTCAGCGAAGAGATCCGCGCCGGGGCCAAATTTGCCCTCCAACGCTTGCTGCGGCTGGGTATCATCCTGCTCGGCCTGCGTCTCAGCCTCCAGGATGTTGCCGCCACCGGGCTGACCGCGTTCGTGCTGGTGATCATCTGCATTAGCGCGGCGTTGACCCTGGCCTGGATCGCCGGGCGGCTGTTCAACGTCCCGATCAAACTGGCCGCGCTGATTGGCATTGGCACGGCCATTTGCGGCAACACAGCCATCGTCGCCACTGCCCCCGTCCTCGAAGCCGACGAGGAGGAGATGGGCTTTGCCGTTGCCACCATCACCCTGTTCGGTCTGCTGGCGGTCTTATTCTATCCACTGATCGGGCATCTCATTGGCCTTTCAGACCGCGCCTTTGGGTTATGGGCCGGCACCGCAGTCAACGACACCTCGCAGGTTGTGGCAGTCAGCGCCATCTACAGCCAGCTCTCGCTGGATATTGCCACTGTGGTCAAACTGACCCGCAACACCCTGATGGCCCCGCTCATCATTCTATTTGGATTGATCTACACCCGCGCCCTGAACCGCCCGATGAGCGATTCCGCCACCCGCGCCGCTCGCTTCGGTTGGGCCAAACTCGTCCCCGGCTTTGTGCTGGGCTTCCTTGCCATGGCGCTGATCCGCACCCTGGGCGTGGCCGCCGGCATCCTGCCGCAGAGCGTCTCGAATCCGGGCGATCTCCAGGCAGCGGCCTCGCTGCTGAAAACAGTCGATGAAATCTCCAAATTCCTGATCCTGCTGGCCCTCACCGGCGTTGGCTTGAACACCAACCTGGCCAGCCTGCGCCGCCTGGGGCTGAAACCACTCCTGGTGGGAACCTGCGTTGCGCTCCTGCTGGCAGTTCTCAGCCTGGGATTGATTCTCTATACGCCGCTGGGGATGTAGGCGGTCGAGCGGGCAGTAGACTTTATGCAAATCCAAATTCCTTACGGAAAAACCACCCTGACGGCGCACATCCCCGACCCATACCCGGTAGAAGTGGTCGAAGGGCCAAATCCCGCTCCCGCCGCGGAGCCGCGCCGGGCGGTGGAACAGGCCCTGGACAACCTGCTGGGCGATGTGTGCTGGGAGGCCTTCCGAGGGGCAAAAACGGTGGCCATTGCCGTCAACGACAAGACCCGCCCTGTGCCGCACGAACACCTGCTCCCGCCGCTGATGGAACGCCTTGCCGCCCTCGGCATTCCCGACTCGGCCATTACGTTCTACGTGGCGGTGGGCACCCACCCACCCATGACGCCCGATGAGTTCCCCGGCATTCTGCCCGCTGAGATTTTGGCCCGCTACGGCGTCGTTTCGCACGATGCGGAAAACGAGGCGCTGCTCACCCACCTGGGCGAAACTGCGCGCAGAACGCCGCTCTGGTCGAACCGGGCGTATGTCGAATCGGACGTAAAAATTGTCGTTGGCAATATCGAGCCGCACCAATTCGCCGGGTTTTCCGGCGGCGTTAAGACAGCGGCAATTGGGTTATCGGGGTTAAAAACCATCAACGCCAATCATACCCTGATGACGAACCCCGCTTCGCTCTTGGGCACCTACGAAACCAACCCGGCCCGGCAAGACATCGAGGAAATCGGCGCGAAAATCGGTGTACACCTGGCCCTGAACGCGATTCTCAACCACCAGCGCCACATCGTTACCGCACTGGCTGGCGACCCGCGCCGGGTGGTGCAGGCCGGGCTGGAAGTTTCGCGCCGCACCTGCCAGGTTGCCGTGGCGAAAAAATACGGATTGATCATTTCCTCGCCGGGCGGGCATCCCAAGGATATCAACGTCTATCAAGCACAAAAGGGATTGGCGCATGCCATGCCCATTGCCCGCCCGGGCGGGACGGTCATTCTGGCTGCCGCCTGCCCCGAAGGAAGCGGCAGCCCGCACTACGAAGAGTGGGCGCTGGGCAAAAAGACGTATGCCGAAGTCATCGAAAAATTCAACGCCGAAGGTTTCCACATCGGGCCGCACAAAGCCTACCAGATCGCCCGCGACGCTTCACAGGTGCGCCTGATGACCTGCACCGATATGGATCACGATCTGGCGCGTGCCCTCCTGCTCAATCCCGTGCCGGACCTGCAAACTGCGGTCGACCTGGGGCTGGAGCATCTCAGGCCAGGCGAGCCGGTTGGCATCCTGCTGCACGCGGTTTCAACGATTCCTTATGTGGAGTCGCAATAATTGCCATTTCGAGCCACAACACCTACCACCATGACCGAACTCTCCACCAAACTCACCAGTCTCCACTCCCTGCTCGACAAACATGGCGCTGACGCTATCCTGCTGCGCCGGGTAAGCAGTTTTGCCTGGGCGACCGGCGGCGCGGCCTCCTACGTCAACACGGCCAGCACCGAAGGCGCAGCCTCGCTCGTCATCACCCGCGAAAAGTGTTACGTCGCCACCAACAACATCGAAGCTCCGCGCCTGCAAGAGGAGGAAAAACTGGCCAAACAGGGCTGGGAGTTTGTCCTCTCACCCTGGGCAACCCCGCTCAAAGGATTGAACGAACTACTGGCGGGCACAACCTTCCTCAGCGATGTGCCCTTTGGCACAGGAAAGGATATCGGCGCGGAAATTTCCCGCCTGCGGGCGCACCTGACACCCGAGGAGGGCCAGCGCTTGCGGGCGTTGGGTACACTGTGCGCCGAATCCATCACCGCGGCGGCGCAAGCGCTTCAGCCCGGCATGACCGAATACGAAATCGCCGCGCTGCTCGGAGGCGAAGCCCAAAAACGCGGCGTCCAGCCCATCGTCAACCTGGTTGCCACCGACGGGCGCGGCTACCGCCATCCGTTGCCGAGCGCCAAAAGGCTGCACCAATACGCCCTGCTTGTGCTGAGCGGCCGGCGGCAGGGATTGGTCTGCTCCATCTCGCGCATGCTACACTTTGGTAAAGTTCCCGCCGAACTGGAGCGCAAAATCCGCGCCGCGGCGCAGGTCAACGCGGCTTTTATTGCCCACACGCGTCCCGGCACAAGCCTTGGAGAACTCCTGTGTGTGGGGCAGGCGGCTTATGCTGAAGCCGGTTTCCCCGCTGAATGGCAGCATCATCACCAGGGCGGCGTGACCGGGTACGAGCCGCGCGAATACATCGCCACACCGGGCGGTGCGGATCTCATCGCCGCGGGGCAGGCCCTGGCCTGGAATCCGACCGTGGTCGGGGCGAAAATGGAAGACACCCTGCTGGTGGGCGCAACTGCCAATGAAATCCTGACCCTCACCTCGCTCTGGCCGGTGGAGCAGGTCGAATTCCCGGGCCTGCCCCCCGTGACCTGCGCACTGGCGTTGGTCAAGTAAAGTGCCAGCAGGAATACCTGTCGTAGTTTGAAACTTGCGTTAGAATCGTTATGCATCCCAGGTGTATCGTAGTGACGACTTTAGTCGTCAAAGGTCTGACAACTTCGAGCGGTAACGACTGAAGTCGTTACTACGAGGAAAGATGTAGCATCTCAATGACTTGGGGTGTGGGGTGTTTTGGGCGGGCTACGCCCGCCAAAAACACCCCACTTCCCCCGGTTTATTGAGATGTTACGAGGCAAGATCGTATATTTTTAGAGGAGGCCTTATGTACGGAACAACTGCCAAAATTCTGCGGGTGGATTTGACAAACGGAAAAATCGAAACCGAAACCCTGAGCGAGGATTTTTATCGTTTATACCCTGGAGGCAAGGCGCTGGCCGGCCACATCCTGCTCAACGAACTGCCGCCCCACACCGACCCCTTCGCGCCGGAGAATGTGCTGGTCTTTGCCAACGGCTTGCTGACCGGCGCACCCATCTCGACTGCCACGCGCTACATTGTTTCAGCGCGCTCCCCGCTCACGGGGGGCTACGGCGAATCAGAAGCGGGCGGATTCTGGGGACCCGAACTGAAGATGGCTGGTTGGGAGGCGATTGTCGTCAAGGGCAAAGCCTCAAAGCCGGTCTATCTCTGGATCAACGGCGACCAGGTTGAAATCCGATCTGCCGAACACCTGTGGGGCCAGATGGCTGCTGAGGTGCAGGAAGCCATTCGCAGTGAGTTAGGCGATGCCAAAATCCGCGTCCTGCAAATTGGCCCAGCAGGCGAGAATCTCGTGCGCTATGCCGGGATCACCAACGATCTGCGTCATTTCAACGGGCGCAATGGCCTGGGCGCGGTGATGGGCAGCAAGAATCTGCGCGCCATTGCCGTGCGCGGCACGCAGCGGTATCAGGCTTTGGCGTATGATGCCCAAACCCTGCTGGGCATCGGCGGCAAACTTGCCAAAAGCGTCAAAGAAAACCCACTCAGTTGGGATTTGCAAGATCGCGGCACGCCCGGGTTGGTGGAGCCGCTCAACACCGGCGGCATCCTGCCGACGCGCAACTTCCGCCAGGGCGCCTTCGAAAACATGGACGAAGTTAAATGGGAGGTCTACGAGAAGGAGCTGCTCACCGCCCGCCGCACCTGTTACGCCTGCGCGGTACGCTGCAAACGCGAGGTGACCGTAGACGGACGCGAGTCGGCCTACGGCGGCCCAGAATATGAAACGGTGGGCGCATTTGGCCCGAACTGTGGCGTGGGCGACATCCACGCGATTGCCAAAGCCAACGAACTGTGCAACGCCTATATGCTCGACAGCATCTCTTGCGGCGTAACGATCGCCTTTGCAATGGAATGTTTTGAACATGGGCTTTTGACCTTGGAAGACACCGGTGGACTCGATCTGCGCTTCGGCAATGCCGAGGCCATGCTCGAAATGATTGGAAGGATCGCCCGACGCGAGGGACTGGGTGACTTGCTGGCGGAGGGCAGCAAACGCGCCGCGGAGAAAATCGGCGGCGAGGCTCCCTTCTTTGCCATGCAGGTCAAAGGCCAGGAACTCGCCATGCACGAGCCGCGCGGCAAATACAACGTGGGCATGGGCTACGCCATCTCCGAAATCGGCGCCGATCACCTGGTGGTAGCGCACGACTCGGCCTTTGCCAGGCCTGACACCATCCAACTCAAGTCCGCCGCGCCGCTGGGCATCATGAGCGCCCTGCCGCCGCGCAGTCTGGGCGAGGAGAAGATGGAGATGTTCTACATCCTGGAGAAGTGGGGCAGCCTCGAAAAGGTGGTTGGCTATTGCTTCTTTGGCCCCGCCCCGCGCTCATTCATCCCGGTTGAAGATGTGCTCCTCTCAATCAACGCCGCCACCGGCTGGAACTTGACCATGGAACAGGCCCTGCAAATCGGTGAGCGGGCGACCAACATGGCGCGCATCTTCAACCTGCGCGAAGGATTCTCCCGCAAAGATGACACCCTTCCCGAGCGTCTCTTCCAGCCGTTGGAAAACGGCGCATTGCAGGGGCAAGCCATGCCGCGCGACGAATTCGAGCAATCGCTGACCATCCTCTACGGGAAGAAAGGCTGGCACCCGCAGACCGGCATCCCCAGCCCAGAAAAGCTGCGCCAACTGGGGCTGGATTGGGCCATCGAGATGCTGCCATCTGGCGGTTAAGGCCCGATGAAACTCTACACGGGCGGCCATCTGACCTTCTACATGCCGGGGCGCAAGCCTACGCTCGAACTTCCTCTGAGTGAACCGGCCCCGCTGCGAGAGATCCTGGCTCGGGTGGGCATTCCCCTGGCTGAAGTGGCGCTGGTGGCCCTCAACGGCGAACAGGTGGAGATGGACAGCGCCATCATCCAGGACGCGGACGTGGTGCGGATTTTTTCGAGTGTGGACGGCGGCTGAAGCCTGGCAGTGCTCTAACCATGCCGAGCGCCCAGGATGCCACGTTGAAGAGGACGTAGGATAAGCCAATGATCGCCGTAGCTACATACGTCCACGGCACAGTTGGCCCCAGCTCAGTCCCGCGAGCTCAACGCGGGCAGCCCGCCGGCGGGTTGTGCCGCCCGCACAGCCCGCAACACGGCCTGGGCCATCACCTCAACCGCAAAGGCGCCCACAATGTTCACATCGGCGCTCTTCTTGCCGGTGGCCAGCGCAAAAATCGTATCACCGTCGAACATCGTGTGCGCGGGGCGGATGGTGCGCGCCAGGCCATTGTGCGCCATCTGCGCCACCTTGTTGGCCTCGTTTTTATCCAGCTTCGCATTGGTCGCCACCACGCCGATCACCGTGTTGCTGCGACTGGCAAAACCCAGGGCCGTGCGCCCGATCAGAGATTTCATCACCGTCAGCGTATTGGCAAAATAGCCCTTCTCGCCCAATTGGATCGGCCCCACCTGCGTGGCGCGCGCCCCCGCCAGGATCTCTCCACTCTGCGGGTCGATCACATCCCCAAAAGCGTTCAGCGCCACCAGCGCCCCCACGATCACCCCGCCCCCGATTTCCATACTGGCGGTACCCAGGCCAGACTTCATGGCCTGCCCCATGCCCAAAATTTTGCCCACCGTGCAGCCCGTCCCCGCGCCCACATTGCCCTCTGCCACGGGCGCAGTGCTGGCATTTTGCGCGGCGCGGTAGCCCATGGCAGCATCGGGTCTCACCGCCGGGTTGCCGATACCCAAATCGAAGAGGATGGCCGCCGGGACGATGGGCACGCGCGCCACCCCCGCGTTGAAGCCAATGCCTTTCTCTTCCAGCGCCTTCATCACCCCTGAGGCCGCATCCAGCCCAAAAGCCGAGCCGCCCGCCAGCACCACCGCGTGCGCCTTTTCCACCATGTGCAGTGGGCGCAGCAGATCGGTCTCGCGCGTGCCGGGCGCGCCGCCGCGCTGATCCACCCCACCCACCGCGCCCGCCTCGCACAAGATCACCGTGCAGCCGGTGAGCGCAGCCTCGTCTGTCTCGTGCCCCACTTTGATCCCGGGGACCGCGGTAAGGGTGTCGTTTTGCTGCATGGCAGCCTCCTCTGAAAATAGATTTTTAACAGGATGGACAGGATGAAGAGATATCCTGTCCATCCTGTAGGGTTTTTATTTGTCAACGGACAAGGCGCTCGATGATCCGTTCGGCCACCTCGGCCTTGGAGAGCAGCGGCAGGGTTTCGGACTGCCCATCGGCCCAGAGCAGCGTCACCCGGTTGGTATCCACTTCAAAACCGGCATCACGGGCGCTCACATCATTCGCCACGATCAGATCCAGGCCTTTCTGGCGCAATTTGGCCTGGGCGTTGGCGAGCAGATCTTCGGTTTCGGCGGCGAAGCCAACCACGATTTGCGGGAAACCGAGCTTTTCGCGCTGCGCTTTCACGCTCACCAGCACATCTGCGGTCCTTTCGAGAGCCAGCGAGGCCAGATCGCCCTCTTTTTTGATCTTCTGCTCCGCGGGGTGCGCGGGACGGAAATCGGCCACGGCTGCGGCCATGCACAAAGCGTAAGCCGAAGCACAGGCCTCCAGCACGGCAGATTGCATCTCGGCCGCGCTGCGCACCGCAACCACCTGCGCGCCAACCGGCGGGGTGAGGGCGGTGGGCGTGGTGATGAGGGTCACCTCCGCGCCGGCATCCAGAGCGGCCTGCGCCACTGCGTATCCCTGCCGCCCCGAAGAGCGGTTGGCGAGAAAGCGCACCGGGTCGAGGGGCTCTTGCGTGCCTCCGGCTGTGACCACCACCCGCTTCCCCTGCCAGGGGCCGCCGCGGGAAAGCAGATACCGCGCTTGCCCCATAATGGCGGCTGGCTCGCTCATCCGGCCTCTGGCAACCAGGCCCGAGGCCAGGTGTCCCGCTTCGGGTCCAATAAGGGTGCTCCCGCGCTGCCCCAAAATGCGCAGGCTCTCTTGGGTGGCCGGGTGTTCAAACATACCCGCGTCCATGGCGGGAGCCAGCAGCAGCGGGGTGCGCTTTTCGTCCGAAAAATAAGCCAGCGCGGTGAGCGCTAGCAGGTTGTCGGCGATGCCGTGGGCCAGCTTTGCCAGGGTGGTAGCGCTGACCGGGGCAATGATGAGCAGATCGGCTTTGCGCGCCAGACCAATGTGCAGTACATGCGCTTCACTGCCCCACAGGTCGGCGTCGACGTAGGTGCGCTGCCCGGTGACGGATTGGAAGGTGAGCGGGGCGATGAACTTGGCAGCGGATTCGGTGAGGATGGCGTGCACCTGCGCGCCCGCCTGGGCCAGTTTGGAGGCCAGTTCGGCAGCTTTGTAGGCGGCGATCGAGCCGGTTACGCCGAGGAGGATGGTTTTGTTGGCAAGAGGGTTCATAGGAAAAAGGGAAGGATGATTATTGGTTGGGTTTGTGCGTGCCAAAGTTGAGTTCGTAGATCAGGCGCAGGCCATCGAGGGTGAGCCAGGGAGCGATGATTTCGAGCACAGGGGTGTGCCGGGCAACCAGCTCGGCCAGGCCGCCGGTGGCGATGACCTTCATCTCGGGGCCGAGTTCGGCGCGAAAGCGGGTGATCATGCCTTCCACCAGCCCGATGTAGCCGTAGAGCAGGCCCGATTGCATGGCATGAACGGTGTTGCGCCCGATGGGCGAGGGCGGCGCGGCGATTTCGACCCGCGGCAGTTTGGCGGTGCGCTGGGAAAGGGCCTCGGCGGCAATGCCAATGCCGGGGGCAATGGCGCCGCCCAGGTAGTCGCCTGTGGCTGAGAGAGCATCGAAGGTGGTGGCGGTGCCAAAATCAACGATGCAGGCCGGGCCGCCGTAGAAGCGGTGCGCCGCGGCGGCATCCACGATGCGGTCTGCGCCGACGGATGGGGGATCATCAACGAGGACGCGCACGCCGGTAGGGGTGCTGGCATCGATCACCAGGGGTTCGCAGTCCAGGTACTCGCGGCAGACCTGCACCCAGCGCCCGGTGAGCGGCGGCACCACCGAGGCCATCACGGCTGCCTGCACTTGCTGGGGTAAGATTTGCTTGTGCGCCAGCAGCCCCAAAAGCTGCACGCCGAATTCGTCGGGCATGCGCTCGTGGGTGGTGGCCAGGCGCCAGCGCGGGCCGGGGGTTTCGGCCTGGTAGAGGCCCAGAGTGATGTTGGTGTTGCCGATATCGATACAGAGGAGCATGATTCACCTGTTTTGGCGGATCTGCGCCGCGGGTCTTCCCGCGAGCCGGCCCGTGGAAATGACGGCCTGCATATTATACCTGCCCATCTCAACCTCTACGGGCATTTGGCTGGCCCGTTTTTTGACATTTCTCGAAAGGGTATCTTGTGTCGCCAGATCAACGAGTAAATATTTATTATTTGGATAATTTTTCGCAACATTATGTGGTATAATGAACCTTGACAAATTCCAGTTTTGCGCCTGAATTTTAAGCCGCCATTCTGCATTGAATGGCGGCCTTTTTTCTCCCTGCTGACCCTGGAAAATCATTCAACGACTATCCAGGAAGCAGTAAGGATCTACCCGAAAATGATAGGGGCATCTCCCCCGATTTCCGGATAGGTTCTAAGTAGATGGTCGCACAAGTAAAAGTTAAAGGAAAAGAAAATGGAAACAAAATTGTATGTTGGCAACCTGTCTTATGATACGACCGAGAATAGCCTGCGCACTGCGTTCGCCCAATCGGGTACGGTAGTTACGGTGGACATGATCACGGATCGTGAAACCGGGCGCATGAAGGGTTTCGCCTTCGTGACCATGAGCAGCCAAGAAGAAGCTGAGACTGCGATCAAGGCCATGAATGAAAAAATGCTGGATAACCGCGCCATCAATGTGAATATTGCCCGGCCGCGCGAAGAACGGCCGCGCCGCAGTGGTTATAACGATCGCCGTTAAACGTATCCATTAACTTTCTGGGGCTGTGCGGCATGCCGCACAGCCCCAGAAAGCAGCAACATTCTAGGAAAGAGGTGTGAGATGGGCTTTCAAATTGGCGATAAAGTCATTCACTGTACCTTTGGCCTGGGTGAGATCGCAAACACCGAAGAAAAAATCATTCAAGGCCAGCTTACGAACTGTTATGTGGTGCGTACAACTGACCTGACCATCTGGGTCCCGATCGATGATCTGCAACAGCAAAGTCTGCGCGCCCCTACCCCGCCCGGGGAATTTGAAAAACTCTCGGCCATCCTGACGAACCCCGGCGAGACTCTCTTGGAAGACCGGGTGCAGCGCAAAAACCAACTGCTGGAGCAAATAAAAGATGGCCAATTAGCATCCATTTGCCGGGTGGTGCGGGATTTGACGTATTTTAAACGCAGCAAGAAGTTGAACGAGCAAGAGAAATCGATCCTGGAACGGGCGACCAACTCGTTACTCACCGAATGGAATTATTCGCTGGGGGTTCCCCGCGTACAGGCGCAGCAGGCCATGGCGAGCTTGCTGGGGGAATAGTGACCTGGACCAATAGAGCCAGTCGATCGGTTATCTAAAAACGGAGCGCCGCGTGGCTTTGCCACGCGGCGCTCCGTTTTTAGGTTTTGCCCGCTTCCCGCGCTGGCTTACGACCAGGCGGCATTTTCCATGATAAAATTCAGCCAAACAACCAGGGTTACCCTCCCAATTATCCCTATCAAGGAGAATGATGATATGACCTTACCCGCCGAATCCACCAAACCCGCCCTGCTGGCCGAATTTCATTACGAGCTGCGACCGGTGCAGCGCGGCTATGCTAACCGCACCTTGTATATCAATATTTCCGATAATACCATCTACGAGAAGCCGGTCAGCGAGCAAATGAAAGCGCTGTTTACCGGCGGGCGCGGCTTCGCCCTGAAGCTGCTGTGGGACGCCGTGACCCCTACCACGCGCTGGAATGACCCCGAGAACGAGCTGGTCATCGCCAATGGCCCCATCTGCGGTATCACCGCCTACCCGGGAAGCGGCAAATCCACCGTGGTGACCCTCTCTCCGCTGACCGAAAATGTGATTGACAGCAATGTGGGTGGTTATTTTGGCCCCTTCCTCAAATTCTCTGGCTTCGATGCGCTGGAAATCCAGGGCAAGGCAGCCGAAGATATCCTCATCTTCATCGACGGTGATACGGGCAAGGTGACCATCGAGCCATTCCCGCTGGAGTCGATCGACTCGCACAAAATCGGCAACGAGCTGACCAATCTCTATGGCGGTGACGAAAAGGGCAAGCGCGGCATCTCGGTATTCTCTGCCGGGCAGGCCGCCGAGCACTCCCGCATTGGCATGATCAATTCCAGCTGGTACGATGTACGCCGCAAAGAAGCGCGGCTCAAGCAGGCTGGGCGCGGCGGCCCGGGGCGCGTGTTCCGCGATAAGAAGATCAAGGCCATCGTGGTGCGCTTCAGCGATATGGGCGGCGACAAAAACGGCGTGGCAGATATGGCCCTGGTACGCAAGGCTGGCGCGCGCATCAACAAAGAGATTGCTGAGCTGGATGACAGCCAGAACCAGATGCGCAAGATGGGCACGGCCAACATCCTGGATGTGATGGATCACTTCGACCTGCTGCCCACGCTCAACTACCGCTACGGCTCGCATCCCGACGTGCACAAGATTGACTCTTCGGTGTGGAAGAAGGCTTTCACCCAGGGCCTGCCCGATGGCTGCTGGCTGGGCTGCACCATGTCTTGCTCTCACGGCGTGGACCACTTCCCGCTCAAGACCGGCCCTTACGCCGGTCAGTGCGTGCTGGTTGATGGGCCCGAATATGAAAATGCCGCCGGCCTGGGCGCCAATATCGGCAACTTCGACCCGCAAATCGTGCTGGAGCTGAACTTCTACGTGGATACCTACGGCGTGGACAGCATTTCTTACGCCAACTGCGTGGCCTTTGCCATGGAGTGCTACCACGAGGGCTACCTGACCAAGGAGCACACCGGCGGCCTGGAGCTGGATTTTGGCAACGGCGCGGCCGCGCTGGAACTGCTGCACCAGATGGCGCGCGGCGAAGGCTTTGGCGTGATCGTGGGGCAGGGTGTGCGCTACATGAAGGAGTATTTCGTGCGCGAGTTCGGCGCCGACCCGGCTTTCCTGCACGATATTGGCATGGAAATCAAGGGCATGGAAATTTCGGAATACCTGACCAAGGAATCCCTCGCCCAGCAGGGCGGCTATGGCATGGCCACCAAAGGCCCGCAGCACGATGAAGCCTGGCTGATCTTCATGGATCAGGTACACAAGCTGCTGCCTACCTTCGAGGCCAAGGCCGAAGCGCTGCACTATTTCCCCATGTGGCGCACCTGGTTCAGCCTGCACGGCCTGTGCAAGCTGCCCTGGAACGACATCTCGCCAGCCAACAACAAAGAGACCAAAGAGCCGGCCAAGGTGGAAGAGCATGTGGAAAACTACACCTGGATCCACCAGGGCGTCACCGGCAAGCCCACCACCGCCGCTGACCTGCTGGCGCAATCGGAGCGTGTGTATAACTTCCAGAAAGTCTTTGCCCTGCGCATGGGGCGGGTGGGCCGCCAGCACGATTACCCACCCTATCGCGCCATGGGCCCGGTGACGGTGGAAGAATACGAATCGCGCCGCGAGCGCTATGACGGCCAACTGATGCAATTGCTGGAAATTGACCCTGCCGAGTTAAGCACCGCGGAGAAGGTGGCCCAACTGCGCACCTATCGCGAAGATCAGTACGACAAGCTGGTGGATGCCGTGTATATCCGCCGCGGCTGGGATGAGAACGGCATTCCCACGCCCGAGAAGCTGCACGCCCTGGGCATGGATCTGCCCGAGTTGTTGGAAGTGATCGCCTGGGCGAAAAAGCAGGTCTAACCCCCCCCATCCGATATTTTTCCGAAAATGAATGTGCGCAGCGGGCTTAGCCCGCTGCGCACATTCATTTTCGGTTTCTATCACAGCCCCTGACAGAGGTAAGCCGCGGTCAGATAGAGCAGGTGCTTCTGGTCTGGCCCCAGGTTGACAAACTTGAGCGCCCCCAGGCAGGTCAGCGCCAGGGCCAGGGCATATTCGCGCGGCTGGGCGGGGTTGAACAGGCAGCGCCCGGCGATGCCGTGTAGTGCTGCGATCAGCGCGGCGTAGCCCTCGGCAGGGCTCTGCCCCTCCAGCAGCCCGGCGTGCAGCGCCTGCACGTAGCTCTGCGGGCTGACCTGCGGCGTGACCACGTGGGCAATGATCTCGGCCTCCAGGTGGGCGAAATCGAACAAGGGGTGACCATCCCGCGTCAGGGCGAAATCGATCAGCCAGACGAAATCCCCCGGCCCCACCAGCACATTCTCCAGGTTCAGGTCGCCGTGGATGGTGGAGAGGTTGCCGCTGATGCGCTCGTTGAGCAGGCCCGGCAGGCGGCTCAGCGGGTCGGGCAGGCCGAGCAGGCCCAGCCCGGCGCAGAAATCTGCCAGCAGGGTGGGTCGGGTGGCGGTGATGCGCCCGCTGGCGCCCTCGGGGTTGTCCAGGCTCAGCCAGCGCACACGCAGCGGCGGCGCGCCGGAGGGCGGGCGGCCGCGCAGTGAGAGGCTCTGCCCGTCGGCGCGGCGCTCGGCGTAGGGCAGGTTGCGCAGGGTCACCAATTCGCCCACGCTCAGGTCCAGCCCGGCGGGGTCGCTGCGCCCATCCAGGATCGTGCCGCGGCCGCGGGCCGGCTCCAGCACATAATGGGTCGGCAGCACCCGGTCGTACTCTTCCGCCAGGCGGAAGGTGTGCGCCCGTCGCTGCATCCACCAGTTGGGGCCAAAGGTGGCAAAGAGTTTCTCCAGCAGGGCCGGGTTCGGGTCGCTGAGCAGCGCCTGGCGCAGACTCATGGGCATGTGCCCCGGCTGGGCGATGAAGGTGTACTGCAGGGCCGCCTGCTGGCTGCCGCGCACGGTCACCGGGGCATGCTGGATGCGGGCGGTGATGGGCGGCAGGGTGTCTTTGACGAAGGCTTCATAGTTGTCAAACTCGCGCTGGATCGAATCTTGCTGACCGATCTTGACGATGGTGTAGGCATCGGCGCGGCCGTCGGGGCGCACCGGCAGAGCCAGGAAGGTGCGCGCCCCCGAATAGCCGGAGAGGAACTCATTCTCCAGCGCCAGGCGGGCGTAGCGGCGGAACAGGGTGCGCAGCAGGCCGGCCTCGCTGGGGGTCAGCGTCAGGCCGGGACGCGGCTCCAGCGCCAGTGCCGGGTTGGGCAGCAGCGTTTGCATCACGCTGCGCCCGGGGCGGGTGGTCAGCGTGACCATGCCGAAGAGAGCCAGGCTGCCGCCGAGGAACAGACCCATCACCCCGCTGGTCATGGCCTGGGCGCGGCTGAGGCCGAAGAAAGAAGATACCTGCACATCCATGCTTTGTGAGAAAGCCACGGTATCGTGTTGGATGCCTGGGGTGCCGGGCAGGGGCGTCCAGCGCAGCAGCAGTACCACGCTCAGGCGCTGCTGACCGGGCGCCTGGGGCGAGAGGGTCCAATTCCACGAGACGATCTCACCGTACGGCAGAGCGCGCACCTGCTCGCCCTCCGGCGAGAGGCGGAAGCCCACCCCATCCAGGCGCGCCACGGCGCTCAGGTCGTAACCGGCCTGGCGCGGGATGGTCAGCGGCTGGATCTCTACATCGTGATTGGGAAAATCGGCCGTCACCTGGTAGCCCTCGGCGGAGGGCACCAGCGAGAGGCGCACCACGTCCGAATCGCCCAGGCGCATGCCAGGCGGGTATTCCAATTCCACCATGCGCCCTTCGGCAGGCAGGGGCGTGGCGAAGAAGGCTGGCGGCGCGGTCGGGCTGGCGGCGGGGGCGGGCGTGCTGGGGGCCAGGGTGGGGAGGGGGGCGGGGACGGCCGTTTCCACGCCTGTCTCAGGGATAATGGTAGCCTGCGCCTCAACCTGGGTTGCCGGCGATTCCACTGCGGGGGGCTGTGCGGCCTGCTTGCAAGAGGCCAGCAAGATGGCCGCCAGAGCAAACAACGCCGCCAGGCCGCCCAGGCGCGCCATCCCGGCGCGGCCATGGCTGAGGGGCCATGCGCTTGCTGGGGATGGTGCCTCTCTGGCCGAACGGGTGTTTCGGGTCATCTGGGCCTGCGCATTCTCTCTTTGATCAAGACGCTCTTTCCTTGTCCCCGGTTCCAAATCTTTGGGGGTTGTGGAGATGCGCAGCATCTCCACAACCCCCAATATTTATTATCTACGGAGGGGCGAACAACGTCGGCGACAGGGTGGCCTGCACGGTCAGTTCCGGCACCGGCCAGACGGCGTAAGCCAGCGCGGCCAGCGAACAGGCCAGGATCAACAGGCCGACGATCAGGATGGCGAGGCGCGCGCTGCGTGTCATACTCCTATGATACAATTCAAACCAATCTTCGTCAACCAAAAAGAAAAACTGTTATGACCACCTGGGAATCCTACCCCTCTGATTATCGCTCGCAGGCCGTGCAGGCCATTTTGGAGGCGGTGCGCGCCGGCGAATGCGCCGCTGTGGTGGGGCTGAGCGGCTCGGGCAAGAGCAACCTGCTGGGCTTTTTGGCGCAGCGCATGAATGATCTGCCGCGCACGCCGCGCCTGGTGCTGGTAGATTGCAACCGTCTGACAGATTTCTCCGGACAGGCCTTCTTCAATCTGGTGCGGCGCGAGCTGGGTTGCACCTGCGAGGGCGCCGACGAGGTGGCCGCGGTGGAAATGGCCATCAGCCGCTGCCTGGAGGGGATGCCGGGCTTATGCCTGCTGCTCGACCGCTTCGATGTATTGGGCGAGCGGGGCGAAGCCGCCCTGTTCAGCAACCTGCGCGCCCTGCGCGACGCCCATAAGTACAGCCTCACCTACGTGGTGGCCACGCGCCGCCCGCTGGACCCGCGCTCTGAGCTGGCAGAGTTGTTCTTTGCCAACACGCTCTGGCTGGGGCCGCTCTCTGAGAGCGATGCGCGCTGGAACGTGGCCCGCTATGCCCGGCGCAAAGGCCTGGCGTGGAGCGAGGAGGCCGTGCAGGCCATCCTGCGCATTTCGGGCGGCTACCCGGCCTTCCTGCGCGCCGTGTGCGAGGCGCACGCCGCCGGAGAGCCGCTGGCCCTGCCCGGGATCTCCGCCCACCCGGCAGTGAGCCGCCGCGTGGCGGAATTTTGGGCAGACCAGCCCGGAGAGGCCGATCTGCGCCAATCTGGCCTGGCAGGCAACCCGCTCTTGCAGACCGGGCGCACCGCCCTCAGCCTGGACACCAGCCAACTGACCGCCAAAGAGCACCTGCTGTGGGAGTACCTGCTGGCGCATCCCGGCGAGGTGTGCGAGAAAGACGCCCTGGTACGCGCCGTCTGGCCGGAAGACCGCATCTTTGCCCAGGGCATCCGCGATGACAGCCTGGCGCAGTTAGTGCGCCGCCTGCGCGAGAAAGTGGAGCCAGACCCTTCCAACCCGCGCCATATCCACACCGTGGCTGGGCGGGGCTACCGCCTGCTGACGGATTAGGGGGGGGCATACCGCCAAAACAGACGTGCTGCGTGNNCACGCAGCACGTCTGTTTTGGCGGTTAATTGCCTCTTGACAGCAGCTAATTCTTTATATACAATAATGTTACCGGTCACGTGACCGGTAACATGACCCCTGCCACTTATTTCTTAGCCTGAGATGACCCATCTGCGTGTCACGATCCGGGAAGTTGCTGCAAAGGCTGGTGTTTCGCACCAGACCGTTTCGCGTGTGATCAATGAGAGCGAGCGGGTGAACCCCGAGACGCGCGCCCGCGTCCAGGCCGCCATTGCCGAGCTGGGCTTCCAGCCCAACGCCATTGCCCGCTCGATGGCCAGGGGCAGCACCCGCACGCTGGCCTGCATCTCTCCCAACCTCACCGATTATACCTACGCCAGCATCATCGAAGGCGCGGAGACGGAAGCGCGCCGCCACGGCTACTTCCTGATCTCGGCCTCGGCGCCCGATGCCGCCGCCTTTACCGTGCTGGTGGAGCAGCTCATTGCCAGCCAACGCACCGAGGGCTTGTTGGCCCTCAACCCCTACATCGACGAGCGCTACCAGCACCTGCCTGCCGGTGTCCCTACCGTGATCGTGGGAGCGCAGGCGCGGGATGAGCGCTCTCACTCGGTCTCGCTGGACGAGACCAATGCCGGACGCATGGCTACCCAATACCTGCTCAGCATGGGCCACCGCCGCATTGCCCTCATCACTGGCCCGCTGGAAGAAGACTGCTCCCAAGACCGCCAGGCGGGCTATCAGCAGGCTCTGCAGGAAGCGGGCGTGGATTTTGACCCCACCCTGGTGATGGAAGGCGATTGGTCCGCCACCTCCGGCCACCAGGCTGTGGAATGCCTGCTGGAAGATGGGGCTGATTTCAGCGCCATTTTTGCTCAGAACGATCGCATTGCCGTCGGCGCCATCCGGGCGCTGCGCGAGGCGGGCCTGCGTGTACCCGAGCAGGTCTCTGTGGTAGGTTTTGATGATATGCCGCTGGCTTCCTATTTTGATCCACCCTTGACCACCGTGCGGCAGGATATTTTTTACATTGGAAGCGAAGCGGCGCGCCTGCTTATCCAGGCCATTGAGCAGCCCGGGCGGCAGACTCAGCACGTGCACCTGCCCGTTGAACTGATTGAACGCGGCTCGACCGCCAAAGCCAATCCAGAAAAAGGAGGTGCCAGGGAAGTTCAAGCCACCCGATAACCTGCTGTTCCGTTTAGCCAATCTATCAATAACCCGATAAAATTCTTTTGGAGGAACCCTTCATGTACCGCAAAACCATCTGGACTATCCTGAGCATGCTGCTGATCGTAGCCTTCGCGCTCACCGCCTGCACGCCCACGGTAGCGCCAACCGACGAGCCGATCGTTGCGACCGAGCCGCCGATGGCCGCCGAAGATATCACCATCCGCTGGCGCACCCGCCCCGACAACCAGGCCGAGATCGATGTGTACCAGTCGGCCAGCAGCACCATCGATGCCAAGCTGGACGGCATCACACTGGTCTATGAGCCGGGCGGCTCTGAATCATCCTCTTACCAGGATGTGCTGAAGACCGAGATCGCCGCGGGCACCGCCCCCGACGTGTTCTGGATCCCCGGCACCGACGTGGCCGATTTCGCCACCCGCGGCCTGATCCTCAACATCTATGACATGGGCAAAGCCACCGCTGGCTTCAACGTCAACGATTTCTATCCCGGCCCGATGTACCACATGACCTATAACCCTGCCAATGCCACCAGCGGCGCTGAGAGTGGCGCGCTGTGGGGCCTGCCCCGCGACGTATCCACCTTCGTGCTGTATCTGAACCTGGATCTGATCGCCGAGGCTGGCGCCGATGATCCGCGCGAACTGGCCGCGGCCGGCAACTGGACCTGGGAATCTTTCCTCGAGGTTTCGCAGGCTGTCACCGCCCTGGGCTCTGACATCTACGGTTACGGCGCCAATGCCTGGTGGGGCCCCTACGGTGTATGGCTGAACAGCGCTGGCGGCGGCTTCTTCAACGAAACCCGCACCGCCTGCGCCTTAGACACCCCCGAATCGCTGGCTGGCCTGGAATTCCAGCGCAGCCTGTATGTGGAACACAAAGTGGCCGTCCCCTACGGTGAAGACAGCGAGCCGCCCTTCATGGCTGGCCGCGTGGCCATGTTCCAGAACGGCCGCTGGGCGACCCCCGGCGTGCGCGCCAATGCCAACTTCGAGTGGGACGTAGTGGAACTGCCCCAGGGCCCCAAGGGCCAGGGCAACTGGCTGTTCTGGGGCGCCTATGTGATCAACGCCAAGACCGAGCACCCCGAAGAAGCCTGGCAACTGGTGCAGATGCTGACC
The DNA here is from genome assembly GCA_002428565.1 of Anaerolineales bacterium UBA6092. GTDB lineage: Bacteria > Chloroflexota > Anaerolineae > Anaerolineales > UBA4823 > UBA6092. The sequence continues at coordinate 47,474 of DIXA01000035.1, forward strand.
GATGCCGAGATCCAGGGCACCATCTCTGCGCTGGGCACCAACATCCCCAGCCGCGTTTCGCAGCAGGCGCTGGATGCCTTCCTGACCTTCACCCCGCCAGCCAACAACCAGGCTTTCCTGAACGGGATTGCCGACGCCAACTACCCCACCGCTGAGGGACCTGTGTGGGCTGGCTCCTGGCCTTCCTTCGATGCTGTCATGGGCCCGGCCATCACCGCCGTGCTGACGGGTGCGACAACGGTGAACGACTTTGCCGCCACCATCTGCGCAGAAGCAAACAAGACCTTCACGCAACCCTAGTCAATAATCTTCTCTTCTTCTTCGTGCTGCGGGGGCTTAGCCCCCGCAGCACCCCACTTTTTTTGTGGAGGCACGGCATGAACTCTGCTCAACTCTCCAACCCGGTCGATAACCGCACCCAAATCCTGCTACGGCTTCTGGCCATCTGGCAGGGGCTGGTGGCCGCAGGGGCTGCGGCAGGCATCCTCCTGGCGCTGGTGAACCCCGGCATGGCCGTCTGGACGAAGGTTCTGTTCGCTTTGATCCTGGCTCTGGCGGCGGTTGGCAGTGCCTTCTCGGTTTGGCTCATCTTGCGCCGAGATCACCGCGGGCGCGTGCTCTCGCTGGTGGTCAATTATCTGGCCTTTCTGGTGTGTCTGTTGTATGGCATGCAAGTGCTGGGCATTTTCCTGGGCATCGACGCCCTGGCGGGCACCTTTGGCCGCGGCCTGCCCTTCTTGTTGGGCCTGTTGGTCGGTTACCTGGTGGGCGCCTTTGGCGACCGCTATGATAATTACCCGCAAAAGCAGCGCTTTTATCGCAACGCCGGAAAGATCATCATGGTTGTGTTTGGCGCGGCTGCCCTGGTGGCTATGGGGATTTTCCAGGGCCTGTATACCCTGGTGACGCGTTTTGACAACCCCCTGCCCTTTGTCCTGCTGCTTGGGGCGGTGCTGTTTGGGGTCATGATCTGGGCCATGTGGCGCGGGCCCACGGCTGAGGTGATGGGCGCCAAAAGCACCCATGCCGAAATGCTCAACGGTTTGCTGTTCTTATCTCCCAACTTATTGGGCTTCTTATTCTTCTTTGCCGGGCCGCTGCTCCTATCGCTTTACACCTCCTTCACCAACTGGGATGCCTTTGGCACGCGCGAATGGATCGGCCTGGATAACTACGCCAAGATCTTTACCCTGGATGTCAAGCCGCTGGATTACCCCGAGCAGCCCTGGCCTGAGGTGCTGGACGCCACGCGCTTCGACGAACTGACACGCGTGAACATCTTCGGCAAGGCGTATGTGCTCGGCGCAGCCGATAAGCTCTTCTGGCTGGCGCTGCGCAATACCTTTGTGTTCTCCATCCTGGCGGTGCCGCTGAGCGTGATCCCGGCGCTCTTCCTGGCGAACCTGCTGAATTCCAAGCTACCGGGGATGAAATTCTTCCGCGCAGTCTACTTCTTGCCCAGCATCGCCGCGGTGGTGGGTGTGGCCCTGATCTGGCAGTGGCTGTACAACGCTGCTGTGGGCTACATCAATTATGCCATCACCAGTGTAGTGAACTTCCTGAACATGTTCCCCGGCCTGACCCTGGTGGACCCGCAGGTGCGCTGGCTTTCCGATACGCACACGGCGCTGCTGGCGGTGGTGATCATGGCGGCCTGGCAGTGGATCGGCTTCAACACGGTGCTGTTCCTGGCCGGCTTGCAGAACATCCCTGGCGAGCTGTATGAAGCCGCCACCGTGGATGGCGCCGGCAAATGGGCCAAGTTCTGGAATGTGACCCTGCCGCTGCTGGCGCCCACCACGTTCTTTGTCATTACCACCGCGGTGATCAACGCCTTGCAGTTGTTCGAACAGGTGTATGTGTTGATCCCCACCGAACCGCCAGGCGGGCCGAATAACGCCACCCTCTCGCTGGTCTTGTACCTGTACCAGAAAGGCTTCCAGCGCTTTGAGCAGGGTTACGCCTCGGCTGTGGCCTGGGTGTTGTTCATCGTCATTTTCGCGGTCACGCTGATCCAATACTCACGCCAGCGCGCCGGTACCAAGGCTTACGGCGGTTAGGAGCAGGAGGCTTATCATGAAATTCAAAGCATCTTCTTATCGCCTGATCACCTTCATCCAAAAAGCGCTGGTGTACATTATCCTGACCGCTTTTGCCTACATCATGCTCTTCCCGTTCCTGTTCATGTTCTCCACCTCGCTCAAATACCAGACGGATACCTTCCGCTATCCGCCCCGGCTGATGCCGATGAAGCAGCAGACCGTGGAGATCGAAGGATACGACAAAGCGCTGCCGCTCTACTACGTGGATTACGAAGGGCAGCGGCGCGAATTCGCCCTGGTGCAAACCAATATCCGCATCGGCACGTTTGCGGATCCCAACAACCCCAGCGTGCTGCATGACCGCCTGATGGAAGAGGTCGAACCCACCGGCGGGTCAGAAAACCAGGCCACCCTGCTCTGGGACGGCGAGGAAGAAAAATTGTGGGATGTGACCGTGAATGGCAAGGTCATCTCCATGGTGCAGCTCAGCCAGACTGCCGTGGGTCGTTTTGTGGATCCCGCAGACCCGACCGCCTCGGTGCTGCAGAACGCCCGCACCAGCACGCCGGTCGAACTGCCCACCCTGCGCCCCGAAAACTATAGCGACGTGACCCAGCTTCAGGGGCTGGACCGCAGCCTGACCAACACCGCCCTGGTGACCATCCTGGTGGTGATTGGGCAGCTCATCACCTCGGTGATGGGCGGTTACGCCCTGGCGCGCTTGCGTTTCCCCGGCCGCGACCAGCTCTTTGTGGTCTACCTGGGCACCATCATGATCCCCTTCGTGGTGCTCATCACCCCGCTGTACCAGTTGATGGTGATCTTAGGCTGGGTGGATAAGATGGCCGCGCTGGTCATCCCCTGGATCTTTACCGCCTACGGCACCTTCCTGATGCGCCAGTTCTTCATCACCATCCCCAAGGAGATCGAGGAAGCCGCCCTGATCGATGGCGCCTCGCGCTTCCAGATCCTGTGGCGCATCTTCATCCCGGCCAGTGTGCCCTCGCTGGCAGCCCTGGCAACCTTCACCTTCTTGTACGCCTGGAACTCGTTCTTCTGGCCGTTGGTGATCATTAACACGGGTAACCGCCTCAACCACGTGCTGACGCTCTCGCTCAGCCAGCTGCGCGGGCGCGCCGCCGATAACGCTAACCTGGTGATGGCCGGCGCGGCCATCGCCATCTTGCCGCCGATGATCATTTACATTTTGGCCCAGCGCTTCTTTGTGGAGAGCGCTACCAGCAGCGGTGTTAAGGGGTAAAATTTACTTCGCCTTCTCTGCCAGCCAAATGGGGTTTTTGAAAACCGTGCGCAGCACGGTTTTCAAAAACCCCACCACCTCGCTGGATGGAGAAGATGCTAAAAGATTTGTCCATCCATTGCAATAGGGAGCAGAACGGTATGAAAATGCAAGACGGCCAGTACATTGTGTATGGCAACAAACTTTCCCGCCGGCAGTCCAAACAAGCCACCAATTGGAATACATGGCTGGCGAAAAAATTCCACTACGACCCAGACGAAAAGTATGTGCTCAGTGTCAAGGATAATCCTTACCTGGGCTCGGTCTTTGGCCTGAAGGATATCCTGCGCACCGACGAGGGCCTGCCGCTCGACCCGACCAACGCCGTGGTGGTCAACACCATCCGCATGGGCTTTGGGCATTACCGCATTGCCATGGCGGGCGCCTCCTGCGCCCGGGCGATGGGCTTCCAGCCGTACTGGCTGGACCTGTTGGCCATTCCCGGCGTGCCCACCGATCTGATCAACTGGTGCAACACCAACTACAGTCGTTATTCGCGCCTCTCGCAGCGCAGCCCCTGGTTCAACAAGTATATCTGGGAGTGCCTGACCACCGGCGACCGCACCCTGCCGCTGCTGTGGGAGGCCTTGAACACCTGGATCGTCACCTGGCCCTGGCGCTTCCTCAAGACCAATGTCAAAGATTACATGATGAGCGCCCTGCTCAAGAACCTGTACCAGGCCCTGCCCTCCGATATCCCCAGCCTGACTTCGCACATGTGGAACTGCATGGGCGCGGTGGCTGGCGGCATGACCAACGTGGTGGATATGATGTTCGACAACTGGCCGATGGCTTTTCAACTGACCGAGGGCGCCAAGCACGGTGTGCAGTCGCCCTCCGGCTATTATGGCTTCCGCACCATGCGCGGCTTCGATGAGAGCAACAAGATCATGGATCCAGTGCCGGCGGATGCTTTGTTCTACACCGGGCATCACGTGGATCATGAGCTGGTAGAGAATATCGAGGTGGACTGCGCAGCGCGCCTGCGGCGTATGCGCAATAACGAGCCCCGCCGCCTGCTGGTGACCATGGGCGGCGCCGGGGCGCAGCGCGAGCTGTTCAAGGCCATCATCGAGCACTGCCTGCCGCTCATCCAGCAAGAGAAGGTGACCCTGTTCGTCAACCTGGGCGACCACAAGGCCAACTGGGATTGGCTGGAGGCCGAGCTGGCCCACCTCAAAGGCCTGATCCAGCCGCACTTCACCTGGGAGGACACCCGGGCGCTGGTTGACAGCATCCGCCAGGGGCCGGCCAGTGGGCTGCATGTTTTCCTGCACGATAACACCTTCCACGCCGTGTATGCCACCAACTACCTGATGCGCGTGGTGGATGTGATGATCACCAAGCCCAGCGAGCTGGCTTTCTACCCCGTGCCGATCATCTTTAATGAACGCGTCGGCGGGCACGAGATGTGGGGCGCCATCCGCGGCGCGGAGTTGGGCAACGGCACGGTGGAAGCGCGCTCCATCCCGCACACCCTGCAGGCCATCGACCTGATGGTGCAGGAGAGCGACCTGCTGAGCATGTACTGCGACTGCATCATCAAGAATAAGCATATCGGCGTCTACGATGGCGCTTACAAATGCGTCGAGCTGGCCACGGGCAAGAAGTTCGAGCGCAAGCCTGGCGTCAGCACCACCAACCTGGGCTGAGATCGCCCGAAAGAAGGCTTGCCATGTTACCCGAACATCTGCGCCAGGTTCCCCACCGCCGCTACAACCCGCTGACCCGCGAGTGGGTGCTGGTCTCGCCGCACCGCGCCAAACGCCCCTGGCAGGGGCAGGTAGAACGCCTGCCCGCCGAAGAGCGCCCCGCCTACGACCCCACCTGTTACCTGTGCCCCGGCAACGAGCGCGCCGGGGGCAAGCGCAACCCACCCTATACCAGCACCTTTGCCTTCGATAACGATTTCTCGGCCCTGCTGCCCCCCGGCGAGAGCCTCGCCGGGCAGAGCGACCCGCTGTTTGCCGCCCAGCCCGAAGCCGGCATCTGCCGGGTGGTGTGCTTCTCGCCGCGCCACGACCTGACCCTGCCGGAGATGTCGCAGGCGGAGGTGGAGGCAGTGATCCGCACCTGGAGCAGCCAGACGGACGAACTGAGCCGCCTGGATTTCATCCGCCACGTGCAGGTCTTCGAGAACAAGGGCGCGGTGATGGGCTGCTCCAATCCGCACCCGCATAGCCAGATCTGGGCTGCCAGCCAGATCCCGGTGGAGCCAGCCAAGGAAGCCGCCGCCCAGGCCGAGCACCTGGCCCGCCACGGCCAATGCCTGCTGTGCGCCTACCTGGAGGCCGAGGCCAAGGACGGCGAGCGCATTGTGGCCGCCAACGCCCACTTCACCGCTCTGGTGCCCTTCTGGGCGGTGTGGCCCTTCGAGGTGCTGGTGATCGCCCACCGTCACTGCGGCAGCCTGCCCGAGCTGGAGGCGGCCGAGGGGTCGGCCCTGGCGGACATCCTGCGCCGCGTCACCACCCGCTATGACAACCTGTTCGAGGTCTCTTTCCCCTACTCGATGGGCTTCCACCAAACGCCCTGCGACGGCGGCGAGTATCCCGGCTGGCACCTGCACGCCCACTTCTACCCGCCCCTGCTGCGCTCGGCCACGGTGCGCAAGTTCATGGTCGGCTACGAGATGCTCTCTATGCCGCAGCGCGACCTGACCCCCGAAACCGCCGCCGCTCGCCTGCGCGAGCTGAGCGAAATCCACTACCGCAAGTAAAGTTCCGGAAAACAGAATGTGACGGGCAG
>DIXA01000037.1 GCA_002428565.1 Anaerolineales bacterium UBA6092
CTCAGATTAGAATGTTAATGCCCTGATTTATGCCCCGCGCTGGCTTGTCTTGGGTGCAGAGATGATATATAATCATGTTATGAGATCACGCACGCGCTGGTTGTGGGTGGTATTGGGTATTTGCCTGTTAGTGGGGTTGAACAGCGGCATTTCCTTTGCCCAGTCTGATGAGTCGCGCTTTTTCCCCGAAACCGGCCATTGGGTGAGCGGGGATTTCCTGGCGAAGTACGAAAGTGTTCCCAATCCAGAACTGGTGTTTGGCATGCCGCTAACGGGTCAGTTTCGTGCCGCGGACATTGCCTATGATGTGCAGTACTTTGAGAAGGTGCGCTTCGAGCTGCATCCCGATAGCACGCTCGACCTAAGAGTAGTGATCTCGCCGCTGGGCGAATATCTATATGCCATCGATCCCCCCGGTACAGGACAAACCGCGGCAGTCAACGAGGCCACCTGTAAGCGCATCTCTGCGGATGGGCTCCCGGTGTGCAATTCGTTCCTGAGGTTTTTTAACGCCAACGGTGGGATTGCTTTGTTTGGCTATCCCATCTCTGAGGCGGAATGGCGCGATGGCATGTACGTGCAGTATTTTGAGCGGGCCATTTTCGAATGGCACCCTGAGCTGCCGCCGGGCCAGGACCAGCGGGTGATCCTGGGCAACGCGGGCGAGCGTTACTTCTACCACGTGGAAAACCCCTCGAGACGGTCAGTTGGTGAGGATTACCTCCCCAACGGGAATGTGATTGAACTGCAGGTGCATGCCTTTGTGAGCCAGGCGGTGATGTTGCCCACAGGCCGGCAATACGTGTACGTGGTGGTGCAGGATCAGAACTTACAGCCTGTTGCGGGCATCTCGGGCAATGTGATCTTCCGCCAGGCGGATGGTAAAGAGACGTCCTATGTGGTGCCTCCTACGAATGCGCTTGGCGTCTCGATCGTCGATGCAGAACTGTACGACCAGCCCTTCGGTCTGACCGAGATCGAGGTAACGGTGACCGGCATTGGCCTTGAGGCGATCACGCGGGCCTTTTTCCAGGTGTGGTGGTAGCGATCCTTGCGGTCGGATTAAACACAAAAGCGGCGCTTGAGCGCCGCTTTTGTGTTTAATCCGACCATTACTTGCCTTCGCTCTGCAATTGAGCCAGCAGTTGCTGGTACTCGCCAGCGTTGGCCGGGTTGAGCGCCAGGATGGCCATCACGCTCTCGACGGCGGCTTCCCGGTTGCCCGTCTGCAAGAACATTTCCCCCGCCACATCCAGCTGATCGATCGCTTCTTGGGTACGCCCCAGTTTGCGGTACAGGTCGGCCAGGCGGCGGTGGAGGGTGGGTTGCTGCGGCATTTCCTGCACCATGCCGGTCAGGTATTCCAGCGCTTTTTGCTCTTGCTGGTTGCTCATCAGGTGATTGGTGTAGTTGTCCAGCTCGCCCAGGGCCTGGGGGGCCTGGTTCAGGCGGAAGTTGAGGTCCACCAGCAAGGTGCGGGCTTTTTCATCGTCAGGCTCTAAAGTGCGCACCTGTTCGTAGACGCGCAGCGCCTGCCGCCAATCCAGGCTTTGCATGTCGATATCGGCCATGCGGTGCAGGATCTTGACCTTGGCTTCGCGGTCCACGTTGGCCTGTTGGGCGTAGCGTAGGGCGCGGGTGTAGGTTTTGCGGGCGGTGGGCAGGTCGGCCAGGCTGTAATACACCTCAGCCAGTTTGAGGAACTCGCCGACGGTTTCTTCGGTCTGCCCGCCCGCCATCATCAGGTCGATCAGGCGGTTGCGCGCATCCATGTTCAGTGGAGCCAGTTCGCTGACCCGCCGGAACATGCCGATGGCGCGATGGGCTTCGCCGCGCACACTGTACGATTCGGCTACCGTGCGGAATTTCTCCACCGCCTCGGTGGTGCGCTTCTCCTGCAAGAGCAGGTCGCCGATGCAGATGTGCAGCGGCAGGTAGGTGGGGGCAAACTTGATGGCGTAAAAGGCCTCTTCGGTGGCAGTGCGCAGCTTACCGGCGCGCGCCAGGTCATTTACCCGCGCCAGCGACTCAACCACCTGGCTGCTGCTAGACTGGGTGAGCATCTCTGCCAGGGGCACGGGAGGGGTGCTTTCGCTGGGGGCGGGGAGCTGCTGGCGGGCGTTCTTCATGTGCTCGCGCCAATCTGCACGCGTGAGCAGTTCGTGCACATTCTCGCAGATGCGCTGCTGGGCGGCAGGATCATTTTCTTGGGAGAAGGTCTCCACCAGCGGCTCGTAGAGCTGGCTCAACTCTTCGGCATATTCTGCGGGCACGCTTTCAGAATCGGCAATGCGCAGGGCCTCCAGGTAGGCGGTGGCGGCATCTTTGGTGCGCTGCATTTTGAGCCAGGTCTGGCCCAGCAGCAGGCGCGCCCCCAGGGCAAAGGAGGTGTGCTGCACGGCGCGCATCAAGTTGCGTGAGGCGCTTTCCAGGCGTTCCTCGCCCGCCAGGAGCAGACCCAGGTTGAAGTAGGCGGCAGAGCTGTCCAGCCCGCTCTCGATGGCGTGCTCAATCTCGGTGATGGCCTGGGCATTTTCGTTGTGCGATTGCAGGTCAATGGCCTGGCTGAGGTGCAGCATGATCTTGGTGTGATCGTACTGCTTGCCCAAGACACCCGTGCCGCGCACAATGGCAGACATGCCCGGACGACCGCCTTGTTGGTCGGGCGCCTGCTCGAAGAGCATTTCTGCCAGCATGGTGAGGGCGTTTTGGCGGGCCTCCTGGATGGGATCTACCAGGGGGCGTTGCTCGGAGCTGGTTTTGGAGGCTTCCAACTGGCGCACCTGGGCCATGCGCAGCGGCCCGGTGACGCCGCGCGGCCGCTGCGGCTTGGGCAGCAGGCGCCCGCTTTGCAGCATGGCCAGTGCCTGCCGGGCTTCTTTGCTTTCGGGGTCTACCTGCAAGGCATGGTTGATGGTCTGGACGGCTTTTTGCACTTCGCCGCTTTGCTGCATCAGGCTGGCAACCGCCAGGAATTCGATCATGGCCTGCGGCTTGCGGTTCAGGCGCTCGTAGACTACGGCCAGGCGTGAGTGGGCAGCCAGGTTTTCGGGGTTCAGGCTGACCACGCTGGTCCAGTTCTCGATGGCCTTCTCGATATCCTTGTTGCGGGCGTATAACTCGGCCACATTCATGTAGGCTTTGGTGGCCTGGGGGAGCTTGCCAGACCGTTCCAGGATCTCGGCCACTTTTTCCTGCGGCACGGGGTCATTGGGCGAGAGCTCAGCGGCTCTTTGGTACTGCAGCAAGGCATTCTCATAATCTTGCAGCTCATACAGGGCCAACCCCAGGCTGGTAAGCGTTTTGGGGTTATCGGGCATTTCTTCCAGGGCCTGGCGGTAGAATGCCGCGGCCTTATCCCATGCCTGGTCCCAGGCGGCAGAATGCCCCTGGTTCATCGCTTTTTGGAAACGTTCTTCACTAGTGCTCATCGGTGCTCCCTAATTTTGCAGGGGGATCATTTCCCCCCAATTTTGGCCATAACGGGCGTCGGTGCGCAAGGGCGCTTCTAGCAGGTAGGCATTTTCCATCACATCCTGCGCCAGGGCTGCAGTCTGCTCGAGCTCTTCGGCGGGGCATTCCAGCACCAGCTCATCGTGCACCTGCAGCAAGATGCGGGCAGAGAGGCGGCTCTTGTGCAGGGCCTGGTGGAGGTGCAGCATGGCGATCTTCATAATATCTGCAGCGGTACCCTGGATGGGGGCGTTGATGGCTTCGCGCTCCTCGCGGTTGCGGATGTTCTGGTTGCTCTGGGTCTTCAGGCCGGGGAAATAGCGCCGCCGCCCCAAAAGTGTCTCTACATAACCCTGCTGGGTGGCCTGGTGCCGCACCTGATCCAGGTAGCGCTTGATGCCAGGGAACTGGCGGAAATAGGTCTCCACAAAATCCTCGGCTTCTGCCAGGGTCAAATCGCTGCTGCGGGTGAGGCCAAAGGCGCTCATGCCATAGATCAGCCCGAAGTTGATCGATTTGGCATGACGGCGCTGGGCTTTGGTCACCGCCTCTAACGGTATATTATATATCGCTGCGGCCGTTGCGGTGTGAATATCTTGCCCGGCTCGGAAAGCTGCCAGCATGGCAGGGTCGTTGGCCATGTGGGCGGCGATGCGCAGCTCTACCTGCGAGTAATCCACCGAGAGCAAGACCTGCCCCGGCGCAGCGGTGAAGCCCTGGCGCACCTTGCGCCCCAGGTCGGTGCGGATGGGGATGTTCTGCAGGTTGGGGTCCGAGGAGGCAATCCGCCCGGTGACGGAGCCGGTCTGGTTATACGAGGTGTGCACGCGCCCGGTGTGCGGGTTGACCTGCCTGGGCAGGCTGTCTACATAGGTGGAAAGGAGCTTGGAGAGTTCGCGGTGCTCCAGGACCAGGTCGACCACGGGGTGCTGCCCGCTCAGCGCCTCCAACACATCGACTGAGGTGGAGTAATGCCCGCTGGCGGTGCGGTGGGCGCGCCCGGGCGGAGGCAGTTTCAGGCGGTCAAAGAGCGCCTGAGAGAGCTGCTGGGTGGAGTTGATATTGAACTGCTGGCCCGTGTGCTCGAAAACCCGGGTCTCGATCTCGTTCAGGCGGCCGGTCAGTTCGGCAGACATCTGCGAAAGGAAGCCTGTGTCCAGGGAGATGCCGTTCATTTCCATCTCTGCCAGCACGGCGACGAGGGGCATTTCGATCTCGTCCAGCAGGCGCTCGGCCTGACATTTGGCCAACTCTGCCTGGAGGATGGGCGCTAACTGTATCACCGCGGCGGCATCGGCGGCGGCGTAGGGGGCCGCGTGGGCGATGGGCACTTCGGCCATGCTGCGCTGGTTTTTGCCCTTGCCGATCAATTCCTCGATCTCGGTCATCCTGAGATCCAGGCGCACCCAGGCCAGGTTCTTCAGCCCCAGGTTGCGCGAGTCTGGGTTGCACAGCCACTCGGCGATCATACTGTCAAAGGAGAGCGGGCTGACGCTCAGCCCGTGGCGGGCCAGGAGCACATAATCATATTTGACGTTGTGCCCGTACTTGGGCAGGTGCGGGTTGGTCAGAGGGGCGCGCAGGGCTTGCAGCACGCTTTCCAGTGGGAGCTGCTGCCCGGCATCGTCTTTGTGCCCCACCGGGATGTAGTAGCCCGCCTGGCCTTCCACCGCCAGCGAGATGCCCACCAGCTCGGCGCGCATCTGGTCCACGGAGGTGGTCTCAGTGTCGAAGGCGATGCAGGGGGCCTCGTTCAGCCGCTGCACCAGCGCTGCGAGCGCCTGGGGGGTGTCGACGATGGTGGTCTGGATCGAGTCTGGCCCGACGGGTGTGGGCGAGGGGGCTGGGGCGGCGGGCGCGCTGGATAGGAAAGATAACTGCTGCCCCGGGCGAGCAGCGCTGGCGCTGGTGCGGTCGCTCTTGCCGTAGATGGGGTAGAGGGCGGTCAGGCGGCCAACCAGGGTGCGGAACTCCAACTCACGGAAGATGGACTCCACCCGGGCGGGATCGAAATGCTCGGTGCGGGCCATTTCCAGGTCGAGGGGGATGTCCAGGTCGGTGACGATGGTGGCCAATTTCTGGCTCAGGTAGGCGTCTTGCTGCCCAGTTTCCAGTTTTTTGCGCAGGTTATCGCTCAACAGCGACCGGTTGGCGTAGATGTTATCCAGCGTCTGGTACTGCTCCAGCAGCGTTTGGGCGGTCTTTTCGCCAATGCCGGCTACGCCAGGGATGTTATCGGATTTGTCGCCCACCAGGGCTTTGTAATCTACCACCTGGTCGGGACGTACCCCCAGGTATTCTTTCACATCTTTGGGCAGGTAATCTTTGGCATCTGCCAGGGATTTGCCGGGCAGGTTGACCAGGACGCGCTCGTCCACCAATTGCAGCAGATCGCGGTCTCCGGTGATGATCTTGATGCCGAAGCCCTGGGCAGACAGGCGGCGTGCCAGGCTGCCCAGCACATCGTCGGCCTCGTAGCCTTCCATCTCGATGCGGGGGATGTTGAAGGCATCTACCATCTGGCGGATGCGCTGCATCTGTGGGCGCAGGTCATCGGGCATTTTGGCCCGGGTGGCCTTGTATTCGGGGAAGAGGCTGTCGCGGAAGGTTTTGCCGGTATCGAAGGTGACGATGATGTAATCGGGGCGGTCCACTTCGAGAATGCGCAGCAGGATGCTGGTGAAGCCAAAAACGCCCGCGATGGGCTCTCCGCTGGTGGTGCTGAATCCGCCGGCTGCACCGCGCGTCAGGGCGAAGTAGGCACGGTAAGCCAGTGCGTGACCGTCAAGCAAGTAGATGGTGGGAGGCATGGATCATCCAGGTGGTAAGGGGCGCGTGTTCACTTTTGGCGCGCCTTGCTGATGGCGGGTCTGTTGGATGAACTCTCGGACCGTCTCTTCAGGGGGCAGCTGGTGGCTGCTCATGATCAGGTAGCCAGGGGCCCAAAAATCGCCAGAGGGATTTTCACGTCCCAGGGCGGGGAAATTGGCAAAGATGTGGTTCGAGGTGTGCTGGCGGATGATGCGCATCATGTAGGAGGGGGAGATGTTGGGCGGGATGCTGACCGTCCACTGCATGTGGTCGGGGCGGATGGCAATGCGCTCCAGGCGCCAGGCATACGCCAGGCTGAGTTGGCGTATCCATTCAGAGAGCTGCGCTGAAAGGTCGCCGGTGAGGTGGTGCTGGGGCAGGCGCGGGATCAGCAGGCAGGCGAAATACAGGCCAGCCAGGGTCGGGGTTGCCGGGCGCAGCACAATCTCGATTGGTTCTGGTTCTGCCTCTTCATCTAAAAGGCTGGGCAGGGCAGGGGTTGATGGGACAGGCCGGGTGGGCGGGTCGCTGCTGGTAGGGGCAGGATTTAGCTCAATATTAGCAATCGAAGGCTGCGGGGGCTGAAGCGGCTCTTCTGCCGGGCGGGGCGCCAGGGTGGCGCGGATAGCCGGCAGGGGGGTTGGTGTGGGGGTGGGGAGCCGCGGGGTTGGCGGGGGCACATCCTCCAGCAGCGGGCGGACAGGCGCGTTCTGATGGGCGGGCGGTTGAGATGCAGATACCGGGCGGGATGCCGGGCGCGCGGTTGGGCGCACAGCCACCGGGCTGGGTTTGGCTCCGGGAGAGCCCAGGGCGCGGGCCAGGTTGCCCGCCTGGGCGCGAATGGTGCTGAAGGGGGTCTCGGCGTCAAATGCCAGCGCCAGGAGCATGCCCTTACCGAGGGAGGTGGCGTAGAGCATGTAATCTTTGCGGTTCACTTCCAGGCGCACAAAGCGAACAATGTCGCTACCCTGGGCAGGCCGGGCATCCGGTGCGCCGGGCGCTGGGCGGTCGTGATCCCAAAAACGGACCACCATCTGGGCCAGTTCTTGCGAGGCGGGTTGAGAAAGCTGCCCGGCATACGCCCAGGGTTGGCCGTCGCGCACGATGAGGGCGGCCTGGGCCGATGAGGCCAGCGAGAGGCTGGCGAGGTGCTGTGCTGCCAGGCTGACATCTTCCAGCCATTCGGGCGAGGCAGCCGCCTGGGGCTGCTCACCCAGGCCAGCAGACTCTGCGGGGGGCAGGGGGGGCTGGCGGACCACGTTGGAGATCACCTCCAGCAGCTCGGGCAGGTAGAAGGGTTTCATTAACCAGGCCTGCGCGCCGATCTCGGCGAGGAGTGGGTTTTCGGGGCGGTTATCCGGCGGGATGGCAATCAGGCGCAGCTCAGGCAGGTGCTGCCTGAGCGAGGCAGCCAGCTCCACCGGGCTGATCTCCGGGTTGGTCAGGTCCAGGATGCTCAGGGAGAACGGCATTGCCTGGGCGCACTGCAATGCTTCGGCGCTGCTATCCACCAGCAGCACTTTATACAGGCCGGTTTCTTCCAGTGTTTGCTGGATCAATTCACCAAAGCCTGGCGTCGCGGTGGCTACCAGAACGGAAATCGTATCGATCATCAAATCCTTTTTCGAACGCACCTTGCGTTACTGAAAAGTTTCTTCTCAAAAAGAAGGGGGCAGTGGGGTGTTTTGTGCGTGCGCAGCACGCACAAAACACCCCATACCCCAAATTATTGAGATGATACACTGAAAGTGTATCATGGGCTGGCGCTGGGTGCAAGTCGGTCAAATTATCATTGACAAGGCATCAATAACATGATATTTTTTATCCGTGATGGTTTATCATTCACGCTGGTTCCGCTTGATCGTGGTGGTCATGATCCTGGCGCCGTTCTTCGCGCTAGGGGTTGGTCCAGCGCGATCAGCGGGTGAGACGCCAGGGGGTGAGGAAGTGGTTCGGCAAACCAGCATTTTGGTGAGCTATACGCGCTACGAATGGTGGCTGCTGCGCTGGTCTACGGGGGAAATTGTCTGTCGTGTGTTTGTGGACCATGAGAACTGGCCCAGCGCCAAGGATATCTCACTGGATTGCAATGGCAGTGTATATAATGAATGGATTGCCACGCCTGCCTGTGCGGCGATGTCCAGCGGCAGCGGCGACACCTCCACCTGCGCAGGTTTGTACCTGTATTACCTGGGCAGCGCCCCCGCAGAAAAGACGATCGTAGTCGATCTGCCCGCGCCAGAGGTGTGGGTCTCGCTGGGCAATTGCGAGCCCTCCACGCCAGAGAACTTGTGCCCGGTGATCCCTACGCTGGTCTTCACCGCTCAGGAGCCGCTGCCCAACGAGCAGATCACTTCCGTCACCGCTGTGGTGGATAACCAGACCTTTACCTGCGAGGGCAGTGTGTGCGAGGTGCCGCTCAAGGCAACCTCCCTGACGGGCATCCTGGTCACTTTCTGGGCTAACTCCAGCTTCGGCGACTCCAGCGAGCAATTTACGGCCCAGGTGCGGGTGATCGACAGCGGCGTGACGCTGTGGCCTTCTGGCGGGGGCTGGTACGTGGATGTGTTGAGCACGCAGTGGATGGGCAAAGATGTTGCCTCTTGTGCGCAGACCTGGAGCGCTTTCCCGCCGGTGGGCGGGCCTCCCACCTGGCTGCAAACCCCAGTGGCGCCGGAGCTGCTTGCCACGGACGTGCCTTTTGCCTACCTGGCTGGACGGCTGATCGCCCAGGGTCTGGTGAATGCTTCGGGTTGCCCGGGCGGCGGGCTGCTGGCCAACGGCTATGCCGATGCCTGCGGCGTGGATGCTGCTTTGCCGCAGGTGGTGGATTGGCAGAACCGCTTTGATGAACAACTCCTTGCCGTGGCCGCTGAGACCGGCGTGCCAGCACAGTTGATGAAAAATATCATTGCGCAAGAGAGCCAGTTCTGGCCGGGGATGTTCCGGGTGCCCTATGAGTTTGGCCTGGGTCAGATCACCGATAATGGCGCAGAAGCTCTGCTGTTATGGAACCCCGATTTTTACGAGCAGTTTTGTCCCCTGGTTTTGGATGCCAGCGTATGTGCCGGCGGTTATATCTACCTGGATGCGAGCAGCCAGGCTATCTTGCGCGGGGCGCTGGCTTCGCAATCGGCAAGCGATGGGATTGACCTGAGCAATGTGGATTTCAGCATCAACCTGTTTGCGCACACGCTGCTGGCAAACTGCGAGCAGGTGGGGCAGATCATGTATAATGCCACTGGCGGCAAGCTGGGCGGGCAGGTGAGCTCTTACGAGGAATTATGGCGTTTCACGGTGGCCAACTATCACATTGGCCCGGGCTGCCTCTCGTATGCCATGTACAAGGCCTGGGCGGCGCGGGTGCCCATGGATTGGGAGCACGTCTCCGATTACCTGACTGAGCCCTGCCAGAGTGTGATCCCCTACGTGGCCAATGTGACCGGCTCTCCGTAAAAGAGGAATCAAAAAAGGGTGTGCGGCGTGGCTTTGCCACGCCGCACACCCTTTTTTGAT
>DIXA01000041.1 GCA_002428565.1 Anaerolineales bacterium UBA6092
CCCCCTTCTTTTTGAGAAGTTGCATTTGCTACTTGAAGTAGAAAGGTTTTTCGAGTATCCTATAGATGGAGAATATCTTTGCACCCACACCTTGCAGCCGGGGAAGGCGGCAGACCTTATTGCCGCGTGAGGAGGCCCCAATGGATGAACGTCGGAAACAAAAACGGAAAGACCTCTTGTTCTATTCTCGGGTGTATGAAGAACAAAAGGGCAAGATGCTGGGCAACCTGCTCAATATCACTTCGCAGGGGGCGATGATCTTAACGGAGAAGCCCATCGAGCCGGGGGAGGAGTTCACTCTGCTGATCGAGCTGCCCGAAGGGTTATCCAGCAAAACGCGCCTGCGTGCGCAGGCGGTCAGCCTGTGGCACCAACCGGATATCAACCCGGAGTTTTGTGATGTGGGCTTCCAGTTTAAAGAGATCAACCCCGAAGATCTGCCCATCATCAGCCGTCTGATCGAGGAATACGGCTTCCGAGATTGAGGTCATTCCCCGACCCCCTTTAGATTCTGTCGAAAATTGGGTCATTTGCGGGCGCAAAACGCCCGCAAATGACCCAATTTTTGATTATTTTCCCCCGCCCTTTGATGGGCGGGGGCAGGGGGTGGGGTGCGGTGGCGCAGCCAACACCGGGGATGCAAATAAAAAATATAGGCGGCATCTGCGCCGCCTATATTTTTTATGACTTTATGTGCCTGCCGCTTAGTGCATGCGCAGGATGGTCGGCAGGAAGACCTTGATGTAGGGCGGAATGTACTCGGTCACCGTCAGCACACCCTCTTCAGCGGCATAGGTCCAGCCGATGTTCGGGTTGCCTTCTGCCCAGTTGGCATCGAAGCGCACCACGTAGGTGTACACACCGGTAACCGTCGGGGTGAAGACCGCCGTCAGCAGATCGTTGTTGCCAGCCTCGCCAACGTATTCCAGCGGGATCCACACGAAGTCTGACATATCGGCCTGCGTGCCAAAGCCGATTTCCGCCGCGTAACTACGACCGCGCTCAGTCGGGCTTTCGCTGGTCACATTGAAGATCCACACCTCAGCCTCAATGGCGCCGGTATTCTCGCCCAGGGAGATGTCGATCGCCAGCGGGCCGTTCAGCTGCGACCAGCCAACGATTACGTTGCGGTAGTCGTCGATCGTCATGTCGTCCGCCACCGTCACCATGCGGTTGACGGATTGAAGCAGCTCACCGGCGCCATTGCCCCACGAGCCATTGACCACGTACTTATACTCGTAGGTGTCTGCCATCAGTTGCAACGTAGCCGTGAAGACACTGTTGTCGGCGTTGGGGGTCATGAGGAGATAGTCGGGAGGCCAGTTCTCAACAAAACTGCCTGTCAGGTACAAATCCTCGCCCACCGCCACTGCATCTTCCAGGTCGTGGTACACGAAGTCGACCGTTTGCAGCTCCACCACGGTGAGGGTCACCGGGATGACCGACTGCGGCATGAAGGGATCATCGGCGTTCAACAGCAGATTGCCGAAGTAGTCACCCAATGCCAGGCCGGTCGAGTCGAAGGTGATGGTGATGACTTCGCACGCGCCTGGATCGAGGATGCCCGCCAGGGGATCTTCGCTCAGCCAGGGGATGTCGTAGGGAACAACCGTTTGCGTTGTGCCTTCAAACTCGCCCAGCGGGGCGCTGGTCGCCAGCGGGGTCACCGCACCGGTGGTCAGGTTCACCGTGCCGTAGACATTGGCGCCGCTGCCGATGTACAACCAGATGTACAGCGTGCCGTCGTCGTTGTCGAAGTCCATGCCCTGGGCATAGTTGGCCGCGTAGCCGGTGGGGCCGATGAGCGTGGCCGCGCCGGTAGCCGGATCGATCGAGTAGATCGAGTCGGTACTGATATCGTGGCCGTACATCTCACCTGCGGGGTTCATGGCAATTTCGATCATGAGCCCGCCTGTGCCAAACAAGCCCACGGTGGTCGACATGCCGGTGGTGGGATCGATGGTGTAGAGCGTATCGGAACTCGACATATACATGACGCCCGTGACGGGGTCAATCGTCATCCCGGTGTAGCTCCCAGTGGGAGGACCCGGGGTGAACGACAGGGGGGTCATATCGCCGGTGGTCGGGTCAACCGTGAACATCCACCAGTAGGCCGCACTCCACGCATACAGGGTCGTCCCCGTGGGGTCGAAGTCCAGTCCGTAGAAGGCCGCATTGGCGTTGTAGGTAGGGCTGATGACGGTCTGCCCACTGAAGTTATTCAGGTCAAATTCGACCCAGCGGCGATAGCGCAAGTCCAGGGCGTAGCCCAGGTCGGTGGGGGCCAGCGCACCCATCGCCTGCTGAGCCAGCGCCGGGCCGCCGCAAGCTGCCGCGACTTCGAGCGGCTCTGCATAGATGGAGTTCTCGTAGGCAGCGCAGTCCACCGAGCCATCGGTCAGGCGCATGATCGCAGCCTGCGAGCGAGGCTGCAGCGGGCCAACCAAACCCTGCGGCAGGCGCAGCACGGGCGGGGCCTCTTCCAGATCCCAGTTGACCACCTGGTTGCTCACGTTGCAGATCTGCAACGTGTAGTCCACCATCTCATCGGTGATCTGGATGGAGTGGAAGGAGGTTGGGTCGTAGGTGATGAAGCCCGGGCCCACCAGGGTCCATTCTTCGTCCACGTTGTTATTAACATCGGGGTCGAAATCGGGGTTGGCGATGAAGACCAGGTTCTGATACTCGCCGGAGGCAGTGGGGATGGCGGTGATAGTGTACACCGCCGTATCGCCCATGTTCAGCACGCCCACCGGGCAGACTACCTCGCCCGCATCTTCCACACAACCAGGGGTAGCAGCCACAAAGTCAAAGCCTACCGGCAGCGTGTCAGTGAACACGGTGGCCTGAGAGGCTTCCGGGCCGTTATTGACCACGGTGACGGTGTAGAGCAGCGTGTCGCCCGCGTTGACCGGGTCGAGGTTGTCGATCTTGGAGATGCTCAGATCGACAATATTGGCCACGGTGAGAGTGACGGGGACGAAGGTTGCCGGCATGAACGGGTCGTTGCTGGTGAAGCGCAGCGCGCCGGTGTACTCACCCAGCGCCAGGCCGGTCGAGTCGAAGGCCACATCGATGTCGCTGCACATGCCCGCCAGCAGGGTGCCGGTGATGGGCGTTTCCGTCAGCCAGGGGATATCGAAGGAGAAGGTCTGGGTTGCACCTTCGAACTCACCCTGCGGAGCAGAGACCGCCAGCGGGGTCACCGCGCCGGTATCCAGGTTCACCGTGCCGTAGACGTTGGCGCCGCTGCCGATGTACAGGAAAATGTACAGCGTGCCGTCGTCATTGTCGAAGTCCATGCCCTGGGCAAAGTTGGCCGCGTAGCCAGTCAGGCCCACGAGCGTGGTCGCGCCAGTGGTCATATCGATGGTGTAGATCGAGTCGGTAGTGATATCGTGACCGTACATCTCGCCATCGGTATTGATGGCGATGGCGATCATGGTTCCACCCGTATTGAAGGCGCCGATGGTGGTGGTGATGCCGGTGCCAGGATCGATGGTGTACAGGTCAGTGGCAGTAGACAGGTAGAAGACGCCCGTGGTCGGATCGATCGCCATGCCGGTCCAGTTGACTGCGGCAACCGGTGGCACAGCAGGCACCAGGCCGGTGAACGCGCCGCTGGCCAGGTCGATGGTGCCGAGCTCGTCCGTGGTATCGTTCAAGGCGTACAGCGTGGTGCCCATGGGGTCGAAGTCCATGCCGTAGTAGGGCGTGGCATTGGTGCCGACCACAGTCTGCCCGGTGAAGTTACCCAGCGGGAAGTTGACGAAGTTATCGGAGATGTAGCCGATATCTTGGGCATAGCCGAAATCGGTGGGCGAGAAGGTTCCCGCCCCACTGACCGCCAGGGCTGGGCTGCCGCAGGCCGCGGCAACTTCGACTGGCTCAAAGCGCGTGTAGTTCTCGTAAGCAGCGCAGTCCACCGAGCCATCCGCCAAGCGCATGATCGGCTCTGCAGGCTTGGGTGCAACCGCGGGGAGCGGCCCCGCAGCGATCAGGGGCGCAGGCACGCCCGGAACCTCACCCAGTTCCCAGGTCAGGGTCAGATCGCCAGTATTGCAGATCTGCACCGTCTGGGTGACCACCGTGTTCGGAGATTGGAGCGAGGACAGGGGGTCGGGCGGGTCGATGGTGGGCGGCAGGAGCACCGTCACATCCTCAGAGTAAGTCGCCGTGCTGGCACCGTCGCAGTTGGTGGCGGTCAGCCCGGTGGTGTAGATGCCCGCGTTCAGGTAGGCATAATTCACCGGCGAGCCCAGGCCCGTGCCGCCGTCGCCGAAGTTCCAGTCATAGAAGATCGGCAGCGAGCCGGCTGTCAAGGTCGCATCGAAGGTAGCGGGCAGCCCCTGCAGGGGGTTCGCCGGATTGACGGTGAAGCCCAGATCCGTGACCGGCGTGCAGGTGGTGTCACACTCCACTACTATGGTAACGTAGGGGCTGTTGGACCATGCGCCGGTATATTGGCGCCCAGAGACCACATAGAAGTTGGTGCCATCGGTATCGCCTTCGGCGGCATATACCATGTGGTTAAAGTTCGGCAGCCAGTTCCAGAGATTGAGCACGGCGTCATAGATCAGCGCGCCGCTAGAGGCGCCGCTGGTGCTGTTGGGTGAACCGCCCGCCAGGATCAGGTAGCGGTCGTAGAGCACGCCATCGGCAGCATTCGCCCAGGCGCTGGGCATATCCGGCCCAGCCGACCAGGTGTTGGTGGCGGGGTCATAGATCTCCATCGAGGAGAGGTACAAAGAACCAGTGTACCCACCGGCAACGTAGATCTTGCCACCGATCACCCCGGCATGGAAGTAACGCCGGACGGTGCTCATGCTGGCCAGCGTACTCCAGGCGTTGGTGGCCGGGTCGTATACCAACATGGCAGATGAATAGCCCGCAGCATACCCGCCGATGATATAGTACTTGCCGCCCAGTGCGACGCTGGCGTAGTCGTAGCGGTAGGCCGCCAGGGCCGCGCCAGTGCTCCAGGCGTTGGTGGCAATATCGTAGATGTACAGCGTGGTCTGGCCGGAGGTCGAATAGCCGCCAGCGCAGTAGATCTTGGCGTCGATGGCCTCGCAGTTCAGCCAATAGCGTATCCCGGGCATATCCGCCCCGGCAGTCCAGGCGCCGGTGGCGATATCATAGATGTCCAGCCAGGCCTGGGCTCCGCCCACGCCGCCCGGATAGCCATAGCCGCCGATCTTGTACAGCTTGCCATCCCAATACACCACCGAGGGAGCGCGCACTTCACGCTCAACCGGGATCAGGTCATTCACGTCTTCCCAACCGGCCGCGATTGCGGCGGAGGTGGTAGCCGTGGCGATTTCCATTAAGCTGCCAGCAGTAGCGCGCACTTCCAGCACATCCGCGTCACCCGCGGCCGCAGCCCAGGGGATGTGGTGGATAACGGTGAACTGGAAGTTCTCACCCGGTGCCAGGATAGGAGTCGCATCGGGAGCGCCGATGATCGGCCAGGTGTGGGTGTACACCAGGTCGATCGCCTGGGTGTCCGGCGTGTTGTTGATCACGGTGAAATCGTAGGACACGTCGCCGCCGATGCAGACAACCTCGTTTTGCGTGACCGGCATAATGAACACAGCAGGGCAGGGAGACCAGGGGTCAGCAATCCTCACATCGTCCAGGAAGAAGTTGTTGCCGTAGGCGCTGGTGGCCAGGAAGCGCACGTATACGCTGGTCTCTGCAGCATAGGCCGAGAGATCCACCATGTGGTGCCCCCAGCCAGGCGTGACGTAGGCCGCATCATAGCGCAGGATCGGCGCACCCACGTTGGTAAAGGTGGTGCCATCCGTAGAAACCTGCACCTGGATTTGGTCGGCGCTGGTCGAGAAGCCGGTGTCGTGAGACATATAGAAAGACAGAGTCGGGGTGAGCACCAGGGTGCTCAAATCCAGCGCGGGGGTGGTCAGGTGGGCGATGCCGCCGACTCCGGTGCTGAAGGAGTTGAACTTGGCCATGGCAGCCCCGCTGTGCGGCAGGATGGTGGGGCTGGTGCCGGCGGTTTCCCGGGTCCAGACTGGATCGGTGCCCGGGTCGAAGATGATGCCGCTGGTCCAACCGAATGCTGTCCAGTCAATGGGCTCAAAACCGTAGATGATCGCCGGGATGGAAGAGGCCACCCCGGTAGCCGCAGAAACATTCCAGGTTTCGTCTGCGGTTGGATCATAGATCTGGGCCGTGTTATTGACCAGAGCGCCGCAGGGAAGGGCATCCGTATCGACCTGGAAGGTGACGGTGACGGTATCGCCCACGGTCACTGCGCCGCTCCACTCAACCTGATTGTCGATGGCGTTGTAGTTGCATGCGCCAGCGCTGCAGACCAGCGAGCCGGCCACATAGGTGACGTCCACCGGAAGGGTGTCGGTCAAAACGGTGCCGGTGGAGTCAGCGATGCCCGAGTTCGTGACATACAGGTTGTAGGTGATGGGCTCGCCAACGAGCACATTGCTGGCAGCCTGTTTCGCCGAGGCGCCAAAGCCCGGCAGGATTGGAGGCGACCAGGTGTAGGTCAAGCCGCTGGCCGGCATGACGGTTTGGCTCAGGGTCATGCTAGAGCTATTGGCCGTGCCAGGCAGAGATGTATCCCAGAAGTGGGTTGCATCGGTCATGCGGTTGTTGTAATCCGCGCTGCTGGCGCCGCGCAGGCCGACCTGCGGGTAGACCGCGGTCGCATCTTTGGTGAATGCGCCATAGACGATCTCAATCACGCCCATTGTCTCGTGCAGGCGGATCTGGAAGTTGTAAGTCTCCGTGCCGCCATATCGGCGCATGTTCTTGTACTGCACCACCAGCACCTGGTTGGGGCTGGTACCCTGCAGCTCATAGCGGATTTCAGAGTCGGCTGTATTGGTCTGCAGGTCTCGACCCATAGCGGCGATGATGTTGTTGGTCGAGCCCGTGCTGATCGGGGTGTAACTGCTCGCAACGGTGGCGCCCATGGCAATGAAACCGTTGCACTGGATGCTGAATGCAGTGTAAGCTACGCCATCAAAAGTGAAGGTAAAGCCGATCGGCAGGTTGTTGTAGTTGGTGTCATCACAGGATGTGGTAACCTGGGTACCGCCGGTGATCTCGGTGTAGGTGCCGCTGCTAGAGGCGAAGACGTAGTCCGTGGCAACGGCATCAATACCGGCTGTTAGGGGTGCGGCTTCTACGCCTTTGACTGCTTCATTCTCATCGGCATAGGTCACCGGCGGCGTACCTTCTGCCGCTAGGGCAGTGCCCACTAGCGAGAAGGAAAGCAGCAAGACGAGAAGCGTGATCCATAAACGCGATCGTTTCATAACAGATCTCCTTTAGATTGAATTAGGTTGGGTTGGTTGGGAGAACAATACGGTTGAAGCAAGAGGGTGGAAGGTTTGGGGCAAAGATACTCCTTTCGGGTGCAAGGCTTGCTCGGATAAGGTGGATAACAACAACGCGGTTCGTCGGAACGAACACAAGGGGCCTTGTGGCGGGCTCTTCTTGGGTTGCAATGCGTCACCATGCATACCAGCGAAACCCTTCGTGGCACAGTCCAATTATCTCATCTTATTCTCATGTGTCAAGAATATCCGAAAAGGAGTGTGCTGCGGCAAAAAGCGCCGCAGCACACTCCTTTTCGGGTTTCAGGCCGCCCGGCGCGTGCGCAGCAAAGCCATCCCCGCCAGCAGGCAGGCCAGGGCCGAGAAGAACGTCGCCGGGCTGAGCAGCCCCGAGGCCGCCGCTGCCCCGCCCGCCTCCAGCGCCGCCAGGCGCGCCTCCAGTGCGGCGATCTGCGCATCCTTCTCCGCCACGATCTCGTTCAGCCCCTGGATCGCCGCCAGGGCCACGCCGTCGGCGTCGATGGTGGTGATGTGGGTATCGTCTTCGCCCACGCCAAAGGCAGCGTAAAAATCCTGCGCCATCGGGCCGATGTGACGGATGCCCTCGTCCTGAGCGATGTAATTCCAGGTGGAGATGGGCATATTTGCCACCGCCGCCAGCACGGCGCGCCCATCCACCGCGGCGAAGTTGGCCTTCAGGTTGCGGTCGCTGATGGAAGACCATGACCCGCCACCCGCCGCCAGCGCCACACCCGCGGTGGGATTGCCAGAGACATCCACCGCGCTGACGAACTCCACCCCGCCGGTGGCGCGGGCGCGGAACTGGTTGGCCGCCGTGGAGGGGAAATCAAACAACAATCCGTCGGCAAACAGGAACACACCGCTGTGACTGACGTTGCTGTTTTTAGCCTGACGCCCGGCGACAAAGGAATAGGGACCGGCAGCGATGTTGGCGTACCCCCCCGCAACCATAGAACCTTGACCGCTGGCAGTGTTGTAATAGCCCCCGGCTACCGTGGCATAGGCCCCACTGGCGGTATTGTATTCGCCCCCGGCCACGCTGGAACTGAGGCCGCTGGCAGTGTTGTAATAGCCGCCGCCCAGCGTGGCGTAAGAGCCGCTGGCAGTGTTATACCCGCCGCCGCCAATGGCGGTGTAGATGTTGCTGGCGAAGTTATACCAGCCGCCGGCAATCGTGCTCTGCTCGGCGATGGCCTGGTTGGTGTTGCCCCCGCCCACCGTCGAGCCGTCACCCGAGGCGGTGTTGCCGTACCCGCCGCCTACCGTGTCGTAGCGGTAGGTGGCCTGGTTGCCCTGCCCGCCTCCCACGGTGGTGTGCGTGCCGCTGGCAGTATTGTTCTCGCCCCCTGTCGCAATGGTATACATGCCGCTGGCGGTATTATTGTAGCCCCCGGCGATGGTAGAAGCATAGCCCGTTGCATCATGGCTGTACCCCCCGCCCACCGTGGCATACTGGTTATTAGCGTGATTACTCTCGCCCCCGCCTACCGTGGCATAACCGCTGTTGGCGGTATTGAGCCGGCCTCCGGCCAGCGTAGCGTAACTGCCGCTGGCATTGTTGTAATAGCCTCCGCCCACAAAGGCATAATCGCCGCTGGCAGCATTGGTCATGCCTCCGCCAACGGTGGTATAGATGCTGCTGGCAGTGTTTGACTCTCCTCCGCCTATGGTGGCCTCCATGCCGCTGGCGGTGTTCTGGTAGCCTCCGCCCACACTGGAGACGCTGCCGCTGGCAGTATTACCCGCCCCCCCAGCCACGGTTGCCGAGCCACCGCCGCCGGCATAGTTGCCCGCCCCCCCACCCACCGTGCCGTAGATTTGTGTCACCTGGTTCCAGTAGGTGGTGCTGCCGCCGCCGCTGATCGTCGCCCCGTAGACACCCGGACTAACCGTATTGGATGAACTGCCGCCGATGATGTTCGGGGGATCGCCTGGGGTCTCACCCGGCACCAGGCGCAGCACCGGCTGGTTATCGGCGCGCAAGACCAGGGCCGCATGGTTGATCGTGCCGATGTACTGCGTGTTCGGGTCGGTGATGGTATTGCCGCCCAGGTGCCAGTCGTTGCCGGTGCTGTCGTCGGCGCACACCCACGCCGAGGCGGTGTTATTCCACTGCGCCACCTGCCCATTTTCGCAGCCCTGCGGCAGCAGGTACGCGCCCAGGATGGCAAACTGCCCGCCGCTCAGCGACAGGCCCGTCCCGGCGCTGTAGGTGGTATTGTCGTCCTGCTCGCAAGTCACCGTACCATCTTCATTGACCTGACGAATGGCGTAGCCTGCCCCGCAGACCCCATTGACACGCGTCTGCACCACGCTGGGATTGACGCTGAAGGTGGTTCCCGCCAGCGACAGGCCCGTCCCGGCGCTGTAAGTGGTATTGTCGTCCTGCTCGCAAGTCACCGTACCATCTTCATTGACCTGGCGGACGGCGTAGCCTGCCCCGCAATACCCATTGATACGCGTTTGCACCTCGCTGGGGTTGACGCTGAGGATGGTCCCCGCCAGGCTCATGCCGTACCCAACGCCGTAGGTGGTGTCGGTGTCCTGTTCGCAGACCACCGTGCCATCCTCATTGACCTGGCGGATGGCGTAACCTGCCTCGCAGGTCTGGGTGACGCGCAACTGCATCACCAATGTATTGACATTAAAGATGGTGCCATCCTGGTACAGCCCGATCCCGGCAGTGTACAGGGTATCATCATCCACGCCGTCGGCAAAACCGGCGGGCATGCCGCTCAGCCCGCCCCAGGGAGAGGTTTCCGCATAAGTGGCCGTGCCCGCCTGGGGAGCATAGACCGCGTAGGGAGCGGCGCTCAACGCCTGGCGCGGCTCCAGCAGGGTGTAAGCCCCGCTCTCAGCCCCCGGACGCACACCGATCTCCAGCCAGCGCGCCTCGCCGTTGAAAATGCCCTCGCCAAAGTCGAGCAGAACGGTGAAGTAGCCGTTCGTGACAGTCACATCTTCAAAAATCACCCGCCCCACCAATATACCGCCCGTATCGGCATCATACAGGTCAAATTGAAAATCATAGGCGCCCTCCGCCGGCTGGCTGCCGTCGGTGAGATAGCCCTGATAGGTGAGGCCCGTGCCCAGCGGGGCGCTGGCCTCGCCCGGCAGGCCAGCCTGCAAATCTGCCTGCGCCAGC
Source organism: Anaerolineales bacterium UBA6092 (assembly GCA_002428565.1). Taxonomy (GTDB): domain Bacteria; phylum Chloroflexota; class Anaerolineae; order Anaerolineales; family UBA4823; genus UBA6092. The sequence continues at coordinate 10,486 of DIXA01000041.1, forward strand.
CCCGGCACCGCCAGCGCCAGGATGGCCGCCACACACACAATGGTCAACAACCGCCGATTGTTCATTTGTCTCTCTCCTTTGATCGAACTGGTCAGCCTTCTTTGTGGCCCACCACCATCTCCACCGGCAGGCCCCACATCCTCTGCCGCCGAGCCGTCTCAACCAAAAAGCCCGCCGCCTGCAGACACTCCGCCGCCCGGATGGGGCGGCAGTCCACCGCCTGCGGGAAGCGGGTGTGCGTCCAAACATACAGGCGCTCCATCCAGCCGGGCTGCGGGCTTTCCGCCAGCGCCACCACCCCCAGCCTGCCGCCGGGGCGCAAAAGGCGGCGGCACTCCCCCAGCAAAACGGGCATCTCCGCCTCCGAGAACAATTCCAAGGTAAAACTGAGGAAAATCGCCTGCCACGCCCCCGGCGCAAACGGCAGCCGCAGTCCATCCCCCTGCACCAGGCCCGCCCGTCCCCCCAGGCGGCGGCGCGCCTCTCGCAGCATCCCCGCGGAGAGGTCTACCCCCACCGCCAGCCCGCCCGGCATTACGGTCTGCGCCGCGGCCCGCAGGGCATGCCCCGTCCCTGGGCCAATCTCTAGAAAATGCTCGCCGGGCTGCAAGCGCAACTGCGCCAGCCCGGCCAAAACAAACCTGCGCTCGCTGCCCCCTGCCAGTGCGTCATACCAGCGGCTCAAGCGATCGTAAGAGGTTTTCATCATCGCATCTTAGGCGATCAACACTTCTGCTCCGCTCAGGTTGGGATAGATCATCTGTGGATCCTGGGCATCGATCTTCACTGAGAGCGCACTGCCCGGCTGGATCTGCGCCAGCAGCGCCTGGTCCACCAGCCAGTGCGCCAGCGCCAGGTAGGCTTCGCCGCCGGGCGGCTCCACCTTCAGGCGCAGGTCAACCCGAGAGCGCAGCGTGCCCGACTGGATCATCTCGGCGCGCTGCACGCTGACTACCGTGGCCGCAGCCCACACGGCGTGTTTCTCTCGCTCGCGCAGCGCATCGCGCTGCGCCATTGCCTCCAGCCCTTCGCGGCGCATCTTGCGCAGCACCATGTACACGATCAGCCCCGCCGCCGCCAGCGGCAGCAGCACCAGCCCTAAAATCACCAGCAGTTCACCCATACCGGCCTCCCTTAACCGCCAAACACCAAGCGGATGAGAACATAAAGCCCCGCCGCCGCGCCCACCACCGCCGCCAGGGCCAGGTAAGATTTCTCCTCCCTGGTCAGGCGCTGCCATTCGGCCTTCTGCTCCGCGCCAGGGTTGGGCGAGGCGCGGCTCCACAAGGTGTTCATCAGCGCCAGCGCCAGGTTGGGTCGCAGCAGCAGCAAAATACCCGGCATGAACAGGAACAGGGCGCAGGAAAGCCACCCCATCTGCACAACCCAGGCCAGGTGTTCCCACTGCCCGATCAGCAGCAGGAACACCGCCACCGAGAACAGGATGCCCGTCAGCCAGGCTAACACCCGCCCGGGTTTATCGTCAATCATACAATCCCCGCCAAACTTGGTTTGATTGCCTCGTTGTGTAACGACTGAAGTCATTACTACAAGTTTGGACTCAAAGCCTCGTAGTAATGACTTTAGTCGTTACCGACAAGACATCACTGCGGCAGCTTGCCCAGCAGCTTCCACACCCAGCGGTGCAGGCTGTGCGGGAAAGCAACCTTCTCGGCAAACATCATCACGCACTCCCCGTGCACCGCGCTGATTCCGTTCTCCGCGCAGAACTGGATCGCCGCGGCCGACTCGGCCCCCTGCTGCATCCACACCCGCCGGATGCCCGCCCCGGCGGCCTCGCGCACCACATTCTCGGTTTGCCCGGGGGGCACGCAGACGATCACGCCGCCCACTGCCTCAGGCAGGGCCGCCAGGTTGGGGTAGCAGCGCACCCCGTCAATCGTCTCTGCTTCGGGATGCACCGGGTAGAGCGTGTAGCCCTTGGCGCTCAGTTCCTTGTAGATCATGTTGCCAAACTTCTTGCCCCCGCGCGAAAGGCCCACAATGGCCAGTTTGCGCTGTGAGAGAAAATCATGGATCGTTTCTTTGCTGTTCATACCTTCCTCCGGGTCATACAAATCTACGGCCTGAACTCAGGCCGGGTTAGCCATCATCGCTGCACCCAGGTGGGCTGCCTGCGAGCGCAGGGCAAAAGCGCGGCCATCCACGGCGCGCATCACCGCCAGGATGCCCTCCAGGTGATCCACCTCGTGCTGCAGCAACTCTGCCATTGCACCATCCAGGTGCAGGGAATGCACCGCCCAATCCAGGTCGCGGTAGGTCAGCCTCAGCCGCTTGTGTCGGCGCACCTGCACCAGCAGATCGGGGAAACTCATGCAGTCGTCCCATAAGATCTGCATGTCTTCGCTTGGTTCGGAAAATTCGGGGTTGAGCAGGGTCAGGGGGCGGTCCACCTGCAGGCAGACCATGCGCTTCAGCACGCCAATCTGCGGCGCGGCCATGCCCCTGCCCCAGCCGCAGCGAGCATGAAAATCAGCCAGGGTATCGTGCAGATCTTGCGCCACCTGCTGGGCCTGGTCGAGTTCGTCCTCGCCAACTGCCTCGCAAGGCTTCAACAGCAGCGGGTTGCCCAATAGGAGTATCTCGCGCACCGTCATTGCCTGTCTCCGTGATCGTCTACACAGCGTATCATCTCAATAATGGGGGCACCTTCCTTTTGAGAAGATGCTACATAGACATTATATCGTGAGTTCAGATCAGCAAGTGCTTTTTGTTATGCCATGTTCCGTTTATAATATCCTCGTGCTACAACAGCGAGCCAAATCGCATGAACCAAACCGTGGATCCCCAATGGCAAAGATCCCTGCAGCGCGCTAACCAGGCCGCCGACCACCGTGACCTGGGCAGCCTGCTCCGCGCCACCCTGGCCCTGCTGACCGAGGAAGGCGCCGCGCAGGGCGGCACGCTGCTCATCCTGGACCCTTCGACCCGCGAGCTGGTCTGCCTGGCTGCCCAGGGGGCCGGCGGCATCCCCCTGCTGGAAGGCTCGCGCCTGCCGGCGGGCCAGGGCATGGCGGGCATCGCCATGAACGAGAACCGGCCCATCCTGTTCGCCGGCGACTCGCTCGATCCAATCCATGAGATCGGCCCGCTCAGCGCCCTGCTGGCGGACCAGCGTCACACCCTGGCTCTGCCGCTGCAGACCGCCGGGCAACCGCTGGGCGCGGTGCTGCTCTTCGAGCCGCAGCCTGATCGCCAGCCCCTGGTGGAGCTGCTCTGCCAGCGCATGTCCACCGAGATCGCCCGCGCCGCCGAGCTGCAAACCATCTACGACCACAACCAGCGCCTGCAAGCCATGATCGACATCTTCGGCAAGATCGGCTCCACCCTGGACCGCGACCATATCTTGCGCATGATGATCGATTACGCCCGCCAGATGATCAACGCCGAGGCCTGCTCGCTGTTCCTGGTTGACACCGCCACGCAGGATATCATTTTGCACCTGGCCAGCCCGGCCGATGCCAAGCTGGATGACCAGCAGGTGCGCGTCCCGGCGGGCATGGGCATTATCGGCCACGTGGTGGAATCGGGCGAGGTGGTGCTGGTGCCCGATGTGACCCAGGATAACCGCCACTACCGCCAGATCGACCAGTCCATCGGCTTCATCACCCGCGCCCTGCTGGCAGTGCCGCTGCGCAGCCGCACCGTGGCCCTGGGGCAAGAGCGCGGCGCGATCAAAGAGCGCGTCATCGGCGGTTTTGAGGCAGTCAACAAAGTGCAGGGCACCTTTGACCCCGACGACGCCATCCTATTGACCACCCTGGCCAACCAGGCCGCCACCGTACTGCAGATTGCCGACCTGTACAGCGAGGCCAACGAGCTTTTCCTCGACCTGGTCAGCGCGCTGACCACCGCCATTGATGCCAAAGACCCCTACACCGAGGGCCACTCGCAGCGGGTGAGCGATTTTTCGGTAGAGATTGCCCGCCAGTTGGGTCTGCCCGCCGAAGTGGTGCACCAGGTGCGCATTGGCAGCCTGCTGCACGATGTGGGCAAGATCGGCATCCCGGATCATATATTAAGCAAGCCCGACCGCCTCACCGACGCAGAGTATGAGATCATGAAGCAGCACCCCGTGGTGGGGGCCAACATCATGGGGCAGGTGCGCAAGCTGCACAGCCAGGTGCCCGCCATTGCCGAGCATCACGAGCGGCTGGATGGCAGCGGCTACCCACGCGGCCTGAAGGGAGATGAATGCTCCCTGCTCGGGCGCATCGTGGCTGTGGCCGATGTCTTCGACGCCCTCACCTCTGACCGCCCCTACCGAGGACCCATGCCCGTAGAAGAGGTGCTGGATTACCTGTTCCAGCGCGCCGGGCGGCAGTTCGATGAGCAGTGTGTGCATGCCGTGGCAGAGGGCTACATCAAGGGCACCATCAAGACCCAGCAAGAACGAACCATTTAATATAGCGAAAATGAATATGCTGCGTGGCAAAGCCACGCAGCATATTCATTTTCGCTATATACTCCTTCCGCGGTAAAATTAACCTGCCCGCCTCCCCGCCGTGGAGGCGCGGCCATGGAGGTACATTGGCTTACAAACTGGTACATCTACTCGTCCGTCTGATCTTCAAACTGATCGCCCGCGTGGAGGTGTTTGGCATGCAGCACGCCCCCGACGCCCGCAGCGCCATCGTTGTCTCCAACCACATCGGCAGGCTGGATGCCGGGCTGATCTACTATGCTGTTAACCGGCAGGATATCATCATGCTCGTCGCCGAGAAATACCGCCACCACCGCTTCTACCGCTGGGTCGCCGAATCGCTCAACGGCATTTTCGTCGACCGCTTCAACGCTGACCTGAGCGCCATGCGCGAGGTGCTGCGGCGGCTGGACAAGGGCGGCGTGCTGGCCATGGCCCCCGAGGGCACGCGCAGCCCCACCGGCGCCCTGCAAGTTGGAAAAGATGGCGCCTCTTACCTGGCGGCGCGCTCCGGCGTCACCGTCATCCCCGTTGCAATCAACGGCTGCCAGGATGCCATCGTCAAACAGCGCCTCAAGCGCCTGCAACGCCTGCACATCACCGTAAACTTAGGCAAGCCTTTCACCCTGCCCCCATTGCAGGGCCGCGAGCGCGAAGCGCAGCTCAAAGCCTGCACCGAAGAGATCATGTGCCAGATCGCCGCGCTGCTGCCGCCCGAGATGCACGGGGCGTATGCCGGGCATCCCCGCATCCAAGAGTTGTTAGCGCAATAATCATCTTCGCGCATTGCAACGCCCCATCCCCCAAAATTTGGGGAGTAAAAATTTCCGAGAAGATGTGTGCAAGCGGGNNCCCGCTTGCACACATCTTCTCGGAATCCTCCCCCCTTCCCTTCAGGGAAGGGGGGGCAGGGGGGATGGGAGAAATGTGTAGTAAAATCTTATCGTTAGATTAGAATGGAAAGATAAAAAATGGACACCACCGTACGCAAAGAAGCCCAGTTAGAATCCCAACGCCTGCTGCTCACCCGCCCCGTCTACCTGGACACAGAGACGACCGGCACCGGCCCGCAGGCCGAGATCATCGAGCTTGCCGTCGTCGACGATGACGGCGCCGTGCTGTACGACTCGCTCGTGCGCCCGCGCGGCACCATCCATCCCGATGCCGCCCGGGTGCACGGCATCACCCCGGCGCAGTTGGCCGGCGCCCCCACCTGGCCAGATGCCTGGAACGAAGTGGCCCCTCTCATTGCTGGGCGCTACATCGGCGCCTACAACGCCGAGTTTGACCTGCGCATGCTGCAGCAGTCGCACCAACGCTCGTGGCTGCGCTGGAATGACGAGGAATACGGCAAGTTTTTCTGCATCATGAAGCTGTTTGCCCGCTACCAGGGCGATTGGGACCGCAAGCGCAACGCCTACCGCAACCACTCGCTGGAGATTGCCGGGCAGATGTGCAATATCACCATCCCCAACTCGCACCGCGCCGCCGATGACGCCCGCCTGGCGCGCGCCCTGCTCATCCACATGGCGGGCTGGGAACGCTGAGATTGAGTCTATTAGATGTAATGGAAGAGGCGCGCAGCCTGCTCAACCAGTATCCGCGCTACCTGCACCTGGCTGCCAGCAAGACCGGCCCCAGCGGCGAGATCGTCGAGATAGCCATCGCCGATAGCAATGGCTCAGCCCTGCTGGATGAATTTGTGCGCCCGCGCGGCGCCATCCGCCCCCAGCTCAGCGAAATACACGGCATCACCAACGAGCGCGTGCATGCCGCCCCGCCCTGGCCAGAGGTATGGCCCAAAGTGCGCCCCGTCCTGCTGGGCCAGACCGTGCTCTGCTACGACCCAGCCTACTGCCTGGGCCTGCTGCGCCAGTCTCACCAGGTTTACCACTTGCGCCTCGATTTCGATCCCATCCAGCTCACCGGCGTGCGCAGCCTGGTGGCCCATTACCATCAAGAAGTGGACCCCCGCCGCGGCGTTTCGCACGATTTTGGCCTCGAACAGGCCGCCCAGGCCTTGGGCCTCTCCAGCGAGGCGGTTTACTTCCGCCGCTCGCTGGACGATGCTGCCCTGCTGCGCCTGATCTTGCTGCGCCTGGCTAACCCTGCCGGAAGATTGTACACTGAATGAGCGACCGGCCCGCCCTGCCTGCCACCAAATTTCACATCGCCGGCATGGATTGCGCCGACTGTGCCCGCACGTTGGAACGCGGCGTGAGTGCGCTGAAGGATGTGGATTTCGCCCTGGTCAATTTCACCGCCGGCACGATGGAAGTGGGCGGCTCGTTTGACCCCCAGGCGGTGGTGGCGCGGGTGCATTCCCTGGGCTACCGCGTGGTAGAGTCCGCCGAGGCCGCCTCCCCGCTGCAGGCCGCCGCCGAGGCCTCGCCCCGCTCCCAGATCTCCCCAGAAACCGCCCGCTCGCTGGTCTACGGGGCAGCCCTGCTGCTCAGCGGCGCGCTGGCTCTCTTCTTCCCCCAATCCTCGCTTGCCCAGACGGTTAAAACCCTGCTGCAGGTGGGCGTGGCGCTGGTGGCGGGCTTCCCCATTGCCCGCATAGGGCTGCGCGCCCTGCTCTACAGCCGCCAGGTGACCATTGACTTGCTGATGAGCATTGCCACGCTGGGCGCGCTGCTCATCGGTGAGACCGGCGAGGCCGCCACCGTGATCCTGCTCTTTACCGTGGGCGAGGCCCTGGAAGGCTACACCACCGAGCGCTCCCGCCGCTCGCTGCGCAGCCTGCTGGCGCTCAAGCCAGAGCAGGCCACCGTTCTGCGCCCGTGCATCGACTGCGCCGAGCACCTGGGCCAGGAGGGCTACACCGGCGGGCCTTGCCCATGGTGCGGCATGCACGAAACAACCCTGCCGGTGGCGCAGGTGACCGTAGGCGAGACCATCCTGGTGCGGCCCGGCGAGCGCATCCCCGTGGACGGCACCGTGCTGCAAGGCCAATCTTCGGTCAACCAGGCCCCGGTGACGGGCGAATCGGCCCCGGTGGCCAAGGCCCCTGGCGAGGCCGTGTTCGCTGGCACGCTCAACGGCGAGGCCGCCCTGGAAGTGCGCGTGGACCAACCCGCCGAAGATTCCACCATCGGCCGGGTGGTGCGGCTGGTGGAGCAGGCCCAGGCGCAGCGCGCCCCGGTGGAGCGCTTCATCGACCGCTTTGCCGCCTGGTACACTCCGCTGGTGGTGGGGCTGGCGCTGTTGGTGGCGCTGGTGCCGCCGCTGATCTTTGGCGCACCCTTCATCGACCAGCCCGATGGCACACGCGGTTGGCTGTACCGCGCCCTGGCCATGCTCATCGTGGCCTGCCCCTGCGCCCTGGTGATCAGCACACCGGTGACGGTGGTCAGCGCCCTCACCTCGCTGGCGCGGCGCGGCATTTTAGTGAAAGGCGGGGCTGTTCTGGATGCGCTGGCGCGGGCGAACATCTTTGCCTTCGATAAGACCGGCACGCTCACCCGCGGCCGCCCGGTGGTTACCCGCACGCACACCCTCACCTGCCCGCCCGAAGCCGAAACCTGCGACGCCTGCGACGACATGCTGGCCCTGGCCGCCTCTGTGGAGCGCCGCTCCGAGCATCCCCTGGCGCAGGCCATTCTGGATGCCGCCCAGGCGCGCGGCCTCACCCACACCTACCCCGCCGCCGAGTCTGTGCAGGCATTGGCCGGGCAGGGCGTGCGCGGCATCGCCAACGGGCAGAGCGTGGTGGTGGGCAGCCACAACCTGTTCCACCAGGGCGAAGAAGATGATAGCCCCCTGCACGCGCACATCCAGGCCGCCGAAGCCAACGGCGAGACGGTGATGCTCGTCAGCCGGGCTGATGAGCTGCTCGGTTATGTCAGCGTGGCCGATGCGCCCCGCCCCACCAGCCAGGCCGCCCTGAAAGCGCTCAAAGCCCTGCGCCCGCCCGTGCGCACGGTGATGCTCACCGGCGATAACCCCGCCGTGGCCCGCCAGGTAGCCGAGAACGTGGGGCAGATCGATGAAGTGCGCGCCAGCCTGCTGCCCGAGGATAAACTGGCCGCGGTGCGCGCCTTGCAGGCCGGAGAGATGGGAGTGGCTATGGTTGGCGACGGCGTCAACGACGCCCCGGCGCTGGCAGCCGCCTCGGTGGGCATTGCTATGGGCGGGGCCGGCTCGGCCCAGGCCATGGAGACCGCCGATATCGTGCTGATGCAGGATAACCTGACCCACCTTGCCGAGGCCGTGGTCACCGCCCGCCGCACCCGCCAGGTGATCGCTCAAAATATCGCCTTCAGCCTGGGCATCAAAGCCGTCTTTCTGCTGCTCACCCTGCCGGGCTGGGCCACGCTCTGGCTGGCGGTCTTCGCTGATATGGGCGCCTCCCTGCTGGTCACCCTCAACGGCATGCGCCTGCTGCGGCATAAATAAATCCCCGCAGATGACATTGCTCGCATTGAGATAAGATATAAGGCACTGGCATCTGCCGGGTGTTTCCGGTATCCTGACAAAAGTACTATTAGGTGGGTTGAGCAGGTATTTCTTTTCTTCACGGCACGCTAATCGAACAACGCTAGCAAGCTCCAGGAGGCATACATCATGTTCCGTAAAGTACCGCTTTGTTTGGCATTCATCCTTCTCTTTGGGCTGATCACCAGCCAGGCCTGGGCCGCGCCCCTGCCGCAAGAACCGCAGCCGCCCGCCCCGCCAGATCCGCAGGCGCGCATAGAGGAGAAAATCCCCTATTTGCCCGGCGAGCCGGTCGACATGCCGGCCGCGGTGCAAGCGCCAGATGGAGCCTGGGATCGGTATGTGGCGCAAAAGTATTGGGAAGGCAGTTTTGACCTCACCTATGGATCTGACACTTCCAATCAAACCGAATATTACCCCTCTGCACAAGACATTCACCCAAAGTTTAACCGCGGCTGCACCCAAATCCTGTTCTCCTCCACACGCACCGATAATCAATATGATATCTACATCAAAGACATGACGTCGGGGATATCGACCCGCATCACCAGCAACAACGCCGATGAGGTGTACCCAATCTGGTCGCCAGATGAAACCCGGATTGCCTACCAATCCTATGTGGATGGGCAGGCTGAGATCTACATCATGGATGCCAACGGCGCCAACCAGGCCCGCCTGACCTACTGGACCGGCTACGATGGCGAGCCTTCTTTTTCGCCGGATGGCAGCCGCATCGCTTTCACCTCCAACCGCAGCGGGTATTACGCCATCTGGACGATGAGTGTTGATGGCAGTAACCCGGTGCTGCTCACCGCCGGCCTGTCTTACAGCAGCCGGCCGGCCTGGTCGCCAGATGGCAGCAAAATCGCCTTCAGCACAGACGGCAACAACGACGGCTGGCTGGAGGTCTGGAAGATGGATGCCGATGGCAGCAACCAGGCGCTGGTCAAAAGCCGACCCGACACCCAATGGGATTATTGGGTCAATGGCTGGTCGCCGGATGGTGCGTATATCACAGCCACCCTGATCGGCTTTGTTTATGTCGATGGGCAATGGTATTGGAGAGCTTCCTATCTCTACAGAATCGAACCCACCCTGTATGGGGGCAGCGAGCGCATTGGCTACTTTGGCGAAACCAGTTGGAACGTGGATTGGAAATCGCTGGATGTTTATACCCCCACCTCCAGCATGAACGGCCTGCCGCCCTCCTCGCCCTACCAGTTCCTGGTATCCTGGACGGGGCAGGATCAAGGGACGGGCCTGCTCGGCTATGATGTGCAATATAAAGATGGCCTCAGCGGCGCATGGACCGATTGGCTGGTGAATACGGGCAATTCCAGCGCCACCTTCACCGGGGTTGGCGGCCACACCTATTACTTCCGCGTGCGCGCCCGCGACCGGGTGTACAACACCGAAGCCTGGCCTGTCAACCCCCAGGCCAGCACCGCCGTGGATAGCAACCCGCCGGCCACCTACCTGGCCTCTCTGCCAGAGTTCTGGCAGGGCGAGATCATTCCCATCACCTGGGGTGGGGTTGATCCCGGCGACTCAGGCATTGCAGGCTACGATATCCAATACCAGGACCAGGCGACAGATTGGGAGTGGGTGAACTGGCTCAACAACACCACATCCACCAGCGCAGACTTCACCGGCGTTTACGGGCACACCTACACTTTTCGCGTGCGCGGCCGCGATTACGCCCAAAACCTCGAACCCTGGGGGGTGAGCGGCAACCCCCACGTCACCCTGTACGCCTGGCGCTTGAGCGGGCAGGTCTACGATAACGCCGGCACGCCCATCGGCGGTGTGCTGCCCGAACTCTCGCCCCAGCCGTTCTTATCCATATCGAGCGACCAGAATGGCAATTATGCCATCTACACCACCACCAACCCCGATCTCAAGAGTGCATCCTGGAGTAAACCTGGCTACGGCAACCTGCCTGAAACCAGGATTACCTCCCCTGCCGATATTGTATTGGATACCTACCTGCCGCCCGCCGATGATATCCTCCAGGATGGCGGCTTTGAGAGCGGCAGCCTGGCCCCGGCCTGGCAGGCCGGCGGGACGATCACGCAGGTGCTCACCAGCACCGCCCCCCACAGCGGCGATTACGCCGCCCTGCTGGGCGAGGCACGCGCTTTTCTCCCCGCGGGAGTAGTTCACGATCCCGCAACCGAAGCCCAGGCCAGCATCGATGGTTCCGGAACGCTGCATATCACGGTTTTGGGCAGCGTCTCTTCGCAGGAAGCGCTGTATTACTTGCAGCGCCGGGCCGATGGCACCTGGCTGCCCGCCGAACTGGTAGTGCAGAAAACCTCGCTGGGAGATTTATCCCAGGCACTCAGCGCGGACGGAACCTTCCACGTAATTTGGGCATCTGGGGGCATCTTCCACCGCAGCCGCACGCCAGGCGGCGTCTGGTCTGCCATCGAAACGATCGCCACAGGCAGTTACTATGATCCAAGCCTGTTGATCGATGCTGACGGCACCCTGCATGTCGCCTGGCTGCTCACCTATCCCTACGGTATGCGATACGCATACCGGCCCGAGGGGGGCAGCTGGTCCAGTGTAGAAACAATCACACCAGAGCAAATCGACCGCTTTGAGATGACCGCCAATATTCCAGGGCAGATCGACCTCCTGGCATCGAACTACTACACACAGACCTACTTCAGCCGCGAGACAGGTGGCGTATGGTCGGATGCTCAGGAAGTTGGGGATAACATCGGTTGTTACTTCTTCGATCTCTTCCCCCAAGGCAGGGGCAGTTCTGAGCAAATTGGACTATTCCTTTTCAATGATAACCTGTTGAGCGCCCGCCTGAGTGCTGCCGGAACCTGGTCTGCACCGGTCAATATCCTGCCGGGTATGAAAATCGTCTCCTTTACGGCTGCCATGGATACCCAAAATACCCTGCATGTGGTTTTTGCGGATCTCAACATCTATAACTTCGACAGTACTATCTATTACATGAAGAAAGAAAGCGGCGGCGGCTGGAGCGTGCCCTATGTGGTTTACCAGACGAACCCCAACCCATCCATTATGATCCTCAGCGCCGGGAGCGGCGGCCACATCATGCTCGCCTGGTCGCAAGTGGGCATGGACGAAGAGGGCGTTTTCTTTATGCAACTGCGGAACGGGCAATGGAGCCAAGCGCAGCGCATCTTTTCCAGTGTTCCATCCGGAATAACCGCCCTGGTGGTATCACCCGAGGGCGAGCCACACATTCTCTGGACAAGCACATCCCTGTATTACGTCACCCTGGCCCCCGCCGCCGCCACCGGCCCAAGCCAGCTCTCCCAAACGCTGACCCTCACCCCCAGCCTGGAAGCCCCGGTGCTTTCCTTCCTCTACCAGATGAACGGCGCCAACCCGGCCGCTGGCAGCGGCTTCAGCGTGCAGGTCAGCGATGGCATTTCATCCACCACGCTGCTCTCTACCACCGCCAACAGCCCCGATTGGCAGCACGCCTGGTTCGACCTGAGCCCCTGGCTGAGCCAAACCATCACCCTCACCTTCCAGGCGCGCCAGGTGCAGGGCTACCCCGCCGTGGCCGTATATCTCGACGAGGTCAGCCTGGGCTCGTCTTACCCGGATACCTGGGTGCAGCTCATGGGCAGCCCGGTCTCCGCCCAGCCCGGCCAGCAGGTGACGCTGCTTTTGCAGTACGGCAACCGCGGCGGTGCATTGGCCTCGGGCGTGGGCATCGACCTGACCCTGCCGGATGGCCTCACCTTCTTGGATGCCAGCCTGCCGCCCTCCAGCACCGCCGGGCAGGCCCTGCACTGGGACGTGGGCGACCTACCCGCCCGCGGCGAGAGCGGCGCCATCACCCTCACCGTGGAGATAGACAGCGCCGCCCCGCGGGCGGTGGATCTGGAGATCACGGCAGGCATCACCGCCAGCCGCGAGCTGGAAACGGCCAACAATAGCGCACATTTCATCCTCTTTACCGGGGCGCGCCTCTTCATGCCCATCATCCAACGCTAAGCCCGTAATCCTGAATCAACACGACACACCCCGAATATTAAATTCGGGGTGTGTCATGTCTCTCGTTTAATTCTCAGGGTGACATTTTTCACCCTGAGATACGACATTGAGCACTGGCAGACAGGGGGCATTTGCTATATTCTGATACAGGTACGGTGGGGCAAGTTCATCTGCCATTTCAGCATCACCATTGCATCAAAAAGACAACCCGGTGCCTCAAGGAGGGCGATATGTTACGAAAATTTTGGCTGTGTTTGGCATTCATCTTTCTTTTTGGCGTAATTACAAGCGGAGAAAGTGGCAGCGCCTGGGCCGCCTGGCTGCCGCAAGAGGATGCCCCCCCTGCCCCGCCAGATCCCCTGGCGCGCCTGGAGGGGCAAATCCCCCGCCTGCCAGGCGCACCGGAGCAGGAGCAAATGCCAGCCTCCCCCAGTGTTTTCCCCGACCCCTGGGGCAAGATGGTCAGCCAGAAACTCATTGGCGACGATTATGACATCACCCTCACCAATGGCGATGGGTACGCGCCTCTCGAATTGACCGATAATACCTTTGAAGATCTAACGCCCAAGCTAAATCACGGCTGCACCAAGATCGTCTTTGCCTCTGATCGTGTGTCCTACCAAGCAGAAATCTACACCATGAACCTGGATGGCATGGGGGAGCAGCGCCTGACCTACAACACTGGGCACGACCTGCGCCCCGACTGGTCTTGGGATGGTACCCGCATTGTCTATCAATCTCAGGTGGATGGGCAGTACGACATTTACGTCATGGATGCCAACGGCGCCAACCAGACCCGCCTGACGGCTGACCCCGGCTATGATGGGCAACCCACGTTTTCGCCGGATGGCAGCCGCATCGCCTTTACCTCCAACCGCAGCGGTGTCTACGCCATCTGGGTGATGAACGCCGACGGCAGCAACCCGGTGGGCCTCACCACCAACCTGCCCTACAGCGAACTGGCCTTCTGGTCGCCAGATGGCAGCACCATCGCTTTTACCGCAGATGGCGATGGAGACAGTTGGTATGAGGTGTGGAAGATGAACACCGATGGCAGCGGGCAAACCAGGCTGACCAGCACCTACAGCCAATACGATGCCATCGCGAGCAGCTGGTCTCCAGATGGCTATGATCTCGCTTACACCGGCGTCAAATATGTTTACTACTACGGAAACTGGTATTGGCAGTACGCCCACCAGTTCGTGCTCAACGTTCATACCGGCTGGATCACGCGCGTCAACCAGGCGGAGGACCGCAGCTGGCACATGGATTGGAAATCCACCGACGTGACACCGCCGGCATCCAGCATGGCCGGCCTGCCTGCCACCTCCATCTATCAGTTCCCGGTTTCCTGGTCGGGATCAGATGGCCAAACCGGGCTGAAAAATTTCAGTGTGCAGTATAAAGATGGAAGCGGCGCCTGGACCGATTGGCTCGTCCACACCGCCAGCACCAGCGCCGATTTCACCGGCATCGGCGGGCACACTTACTACTTCCGCGTGCGCGCCTATGATCAGGCCTACAATGCCGAGCCCTGGCCCGCCAACCCCCAGGCCAGCACCACCGTGGAGAGCCAGCCTCCCATCACCAATTTTGGCCCCCTGCCCGAATTCTGGCGCAGCAATGCCATCACGGTGACCTGGGATGGGTACGATCTCGGCGGTTCGGGCATTGCCGGCTACGATGTTCAATACAAGGATCTGGCGGATGGCGATTGGCGCACCTGGCTGACAGACTACATCACCGCCACCGCAGGTTTTGCGGGAGATTATGGCCACACCTATGCTTTCCGCCTGCGCGGCCGGGATAACGCCCAAAACGTCGAGCCCTGGAGCGGAAGTGGCAACCATCAAGTCACCCTGTATGCCTGGGCCATGAGCGGCCAGGTGTTCGATAACACCGGCACCCCCATCAGCGGCGCCCTGCCCCAGACATCTCCCGTGCCGTTCTTATCCTTCCCCAGCAGCCATACTGGCGCCTACGCCCTCTACACCGCCACCAACCCTTACCTTAAAAGCGCCTCCTGGGCCCGGCCCGGCTATGGCAGCCTGCCCGAAACCAGCACCGCCTCCCCTTCCGACACCGTGATGGATGCCTACCTGCCCCCCGCCGACGATATCGTGCAGGATGGCGGCTTCGAAAGCGGCAGCCTGGCCCCCGCCTGGCAGACCGGCGGAGTCTACACCCCCACCATCTCCGACGCCGCCTTTCACAGCGGCAATTACGCCGCCCTGGTGGGCGAGACACCCACATTTCTCACGCCAGAAATACTTGCCAGTGGCATCATGGGCGATGCCTGCAGAGCGCAGGATGCGAGCGACAACTTGCACATTGCCGCAGTGACCTGGACCGGTTCCAATTACAGCCTGGTTTACCGCCAGCGCCTCGCGCTGGGGGTGTGGCTGCCGTTGGAAATCGTCGCCGAGGGCATATCGGGCGATGCGAATTGTGTGCTAGGCGCAAGCCCGGATGGGACCGCTCACCTGGTTTGGGAAGGATTGGACAGCGTCAATTACCGCAGCCGGTCTTCCTCTGGCACGTGGTCTGCAGTGCAAAATCCCATACCGGGGGAGTACTGGGGCGTCCTTATGGTAATGGACGCAAACCATACCCTGCATCTCATAGGGCACTATACTGGCATGATCGTATACGCGCAACTCCCCAATGGGGGCGTGTGGTCAGAACCAGAAACCATCACGGGAGATTTTGGCGGGTGGAACTTCTATATAACCGTCTCCACAACGGGCATCGTTCATATCTTGCAAGACAATTACTTTTCCTGGATGTATGTCAGCCGCAACGCTGCCGGTGTCTGGTCGGAGATAGAGGAATATGATTCAGAGTTAACCAGCTGTTACTCCGCTGTTCTGATCCCAGATTCGGATGGAAACCTGCATGTCATCAGCCAATGCTCCGACAATGACATGATCGAGGTAACGCGAAGCGCCACAGGCGTGTGGTCCAACCCAACTTACCTGGCACCCGGGGGAAAAGCCTCAAAATATTCCGCCATCCTGGACAACCAGGGCACTCTGCATTTGGTGTTCATCTCATCAGAATATCCCTATGATAGTTCAACGCTTTACTACCTGACAAAGATTAACGGCGCAAATTGGAGTTCACCCTATGCGTTCTATCAGGATGGTTGCGCAATCGACGATATCCAGATCGCTGCAGGGAAAGACAATAACCTGACCATCGTTTGGAATGGTTGCGGGCTTCAATTGGCTACCAGGGTCGGTGAAACCTGGAGCGAGCCAATCCAAATTTATATTCCAGCTTCGGCCAAGCCCTTCTTGCTCATCTCTTCGTTTGGGGCGCCACATATATTTTGGGGGTCTGCACAAGGCCTGCGCTACACCACCCTGGCCCCCGCCGCCGAAACCGGCAACGCCCAGCTCTCCCAGACGCTCACCCTCACCCCCAGCCTGGAGGCCCCGGTGCTTTCCTTTCTCTACCTGATGAGCGGCGCAGTTGAAGATGCCAGCGCCGGCTTCAGTGTGCAGGTGAGCGACGCGCTTTCCACCACCACGCTGCTCTCCACCACCACCAACACCGGCTGGCAGCACGCCTGGTTTGACCTGAGCCCCTGGCTGAGCCAGACCATCACGCTCACCTTCCAGGCACACCAGGTGCAGGGCTATCCCGCCGTGGCCGTATATCTCGACGAGGTCAGCCTGGGATCGTCTTACCCGGATACCTGGGTGCAGCTCACGGGCAGCCCGGCCTCCGCCCAGCCCGGCCAGCAGGTGACGCTGCTCTTGCAGTACGGCAACCGCGGCGGCGCGTTGGCCTCGGGCGTGGGCCTGGACCTGACCCTGCCGGATGGCCTCACCTTCCTCGACTCCAGCCTGCCCCCCACCAGCACCGCCGGGCAGGCCCTGCACTGGGACCTGGGCGATCTGCCCGCCCGCGGCGAGAGCGGCGTCATCAGCCTCACCGTGGAGATAGACAGCGCCGCCCCGCGGGCGGTGGATCTGGAGACCCTC
Source organism: Anaerolineales bacterium UBA6092 (assembly GCA_002428565.1). Lineage (GTDB taxonomy): Bacteria > Chloroflexota > Anaerolineae > Anaerolineales > UBA4823 > UBA6092. Next base: position 27,346 of record DIXA01000041.1, read on the forward strand.
ACCAGCATCACCGCCAGCCGCGAGCTGGAAACGGCCAACAATAGCGCACATTTCATCCTCTTTACCGGGGCGCGCCTCTTCATGCCCATGATCCAACGCTAAACCGGTAATCCCGAATCAAAAAGCGGTGCGTATGCACCGCTTTTTGATTCGGGAAATTACTCGGCCGGAGGCGGCGGCAGCACCAGCGGCTCTTCGGGCACCACCATCAGCATCACCAGGTAGACGATCGCCATGGATCCGATGCCAAACAGCACCCCAAACACGAACAGCAAGCGCACCACGGTCGGGTCAATGCCGAAGAACTCGCCCAGCCCAGAGCACACCCCCCCCACCATGCGGTTCTTATTCGAACGGTATAACTGCCTGTATGTCGTCATCGCAGACTCTCCTTTTCGGTCTGCCAATATCTACGCAGGTTGGGCGGTTTGGTTGCTAATTTTTGTCGTGATAACAATTCCTCTTTACGTGGAAGCCGCCACCGCGGTAACAGCCGCCGCATCCTGATACAGCATGATCGCCAGATACCAAACGAACATCACCAGCCAGGGCAGCTCCGCCAGGTGCGCCGCGGCCGGGGCGATCTCCACATTCGCGCTCATATGGATGAAGCCGCCGGTCTTCACCGCCACCAACCTCTCGCCCGCTTCCGTCTCGAGGCGCAGCTCGGTGGACCAGAAGTTGGTGGTGGCGCGATATTTGCGCCCGTCCGCCAGCACCAGCGTGCCGCCCTGACTCCAGGTGTTCTGGTGGAAAGCAGCCAATTCTTCCTCTTCGCCGCACGCCCGCACGGTTACCCGAGTTTGAAAGAAGCCCACCCGCTTGAAGGTCCAGCAGCCATCGGCGCTCTCGCCGGTGGCCAGCGTGCCCCAAGATGAGCGGAACTTCAACTGTGCCACCACGGTGCCGCTGGAGTGCAGCGCATACTCCATCTTGAAGGTATGCGGCTGCTCCCATTTGAGCGGCTGGTAAATATAATCCGCAATGCTCATCGCTGTCTCCCTTGAAAATGAATTTCTAACAGGGATACACAGGATGGACAGGATATTTCTTTATCCTGTATATCCTATTCATCCCTGCGCATTCACCGCCGGGCCGGGCACCTGCAGCACCACCGAGCCGACGCGCAGCACATCGCCCTCCGTCAGCACCACCGGCGCAGTGACCGGCTCATCGTTCAGGAAGGTGCCGTTGGTCGAGCCCAGGTCTTCCACCCACCACTGGGCGTGATGGTAGCGCAGGTGGGCGTGCCGCACCGAGACGGTGGTATCGTTCAGCGCCAGGTCACAGGCCGGGTTGCGCCCGATCAGCACCTCGGCGCGGTGAAAAGTATGCGCCAGGGGCTCCGCCTCGCCCATTTGCAGCAGGGTCAGCGGCGGAGCCTGCCGCGCTGCCAGCAGCTCGCCGTGACGCTGCACATCACGCCACAGCAGATACAGCGCCACGCCCAAAAAGGCGTACAGCAGCAGCGCCATCAATAATCGCAGCACCAGCAAAACCGTTCCTGTCATTGGCCCATTCCTCTATTCATCTTATGCCTCCGGCAGGATCTCTTCCGTAGGCCCGGCGACCTGCGAAGACTCCTCCCCATACACCAGCGGCACGCCCGCCAGCGAGATCACATCGCCGGGGAGCAATTCCTGCCGCGAGACCGGCCTGCCGTTAACGAAGGTACCGCCGGTCGACTCCAGGTCAAAGATCACGTAGCGCCCGTGGGCCAGGCGCAGTTGGGCATGGGCGCGCGAGACGCGCGGGTCATCTACCACCAGGCCGCTGGAAGGGTCGCGCCCCAGCGTCAGCGCCGGCAGGCTGAGAGGCACAATCTCCAGCCCATTCACCACCAGGTAGGCCCCGGCAGGCGCCTCGCCCGCCTCTGGCGGCTCCACTTCCAGCGCGGTGGTATCAGAGATGCCGTTCAGGTCCAGGCGCGCCATCACCTGCGGCGGCCCGCCCGGCTCTGCCGACGGCACGAACTTGATCACCACCGGCGCGGGGAAGCAGCAGTCCAGGCGGGCGGCGGCGGCCCCAGCTCGCCCCAACAGCGCCTGCAGCAGGGCGGTATCTTCCATGGCCGCCTGGCACTGCGCCGGGGGCAGGGTAATGCTGAACAGGTTGGGCGCCAGCGCCTCTCCGTCTGCACCGGCTTGCACGCCCAGGCGCAGGGCTTCTTCCAGGCGCGGGCCTAGCTCCTGGGCCAGGTTTTGCGTGGGGAAGATGCGCCCCGCGCCACCCTCCACCAGGGATTGGAGTGAGTCTTCCAGTTTCGAGAGCAGGGTTTTGAGCGACATATTGGTATTATAACGCAAGGGAGACCCCCATCCCTTTCCTCTCCCCAAAAATGAGTGAGTTTCCATCCTGCACATCCTGACCATCCCTGTTAGAATCATCTCCTATGAAAATTGGACTCGTCTTCCCTCAAACTGAATTCCCCCCCGACCCGGCAGCCGTGCGCGACTATGCCCAGGCCGCCGAAGAACTCGGCTATGCGCATCTTCTCGCCTACGAGCACGTCTTGGGCGCCAACCCCCAGCGCCCCGGCGGCTGGAGCGGCCCCTACACCCACCGCGACCCCTTCCTCGAGCCTTTCGTGCTCTTTGCCTACCTGGCCGGTCTCACCCAGCGCCTGGAGTTCGTCACCGGCATCCTCATCCTGCCGCAGCGACAGACTGCCCTGGTGGCCAAGCAAGCCGCCACCCTGGATGTGCTCTGCGGCGGCAGGCTGCGCCTGGGGCTGGGCAACGGCTGGAACGAGGTGGAGTACACCGCCCTGGGCGAAAACTTCCACAACCGCGGCAAGCGCATGGAAGAGCAGATCGAACTGCTGCGCCTGCTGTGGACCCAACCGCTGGTCACCTTCAGCGGGCGCTGGCACCACATCCCCGATGCAGGGCTCAACCCCCTGCCGGTGCAGCGTCCCATCCCGCTGTGGCTCGGCGGGCACGCCGAGGCGGTGCTGGCCCGCGCCGCCCGCCTGGGCGACGGCTGGATGCCCAACTACCGCAGCGCCGAGGAGGCCGCCCCCACCCTGGAAACCCTGCACCGCCTGCTAACGGAGGCCGGGCGCGATCCGGCTGCCTTTGGCATCGAGGCGCGCCTGAACATGCGCTCCTTCACCCCCGCCGAGTGGCAAGGTCACCTCTCCGCCTGGCAGCAGGCCGGGGCCACGCATTATTCCATCAACACCATGGGCTGCGGCTACCAGACGCCACAACAGCATATCGCCGCCATCCAGCAGTTTGCCAAAATTGCTGGACTAACCAATGAGGCTGCTTAGCAACCGCCAATACAGCGACTGAAGTCGCTACTACGATACACTAGAAGCCGCACACCACGAGCGCCTCGTAGTAACGACTTCAGTCGTTACCGGCGTCAACAAACAAAAACATTAACAAGATGTACAGGATCAACAGGATGAAGAAAAAATCCTACCCATCCTGTATATCCTGTTAAAATTAATTGATCAAAGGAACAATCACATGAAAAAACTGATCCCATTCTTCTTGCTGGCCCTGCTGCTGGCAGGCTGCAAGACCACCCCCACCCCCGAGATTCCACCGGCGAACACCGCCGCCGCCGAACCCACCGCCCCGGCAGCCACCCCCAGCGCGGGCGAAGTGATCCCGCCCACCCCCATCCCCACCCTGGTCAACCTGACCATCCTCTACACCGACGACGAGCATGGCTGGATGGCGGGCCAGGAAGAAGGCCAGGGCGCAGCCGAGCTGCTCAGCCTGCTGCAAACGCAGCACCAATATGGCCAGAACGAAGGCGTGATCCTGATCAGCGGCGGCGATAACTGGACCGGCCCGGCCATCTCCACCTGGTTCCAGGGCCAGGGCATGGTCGAAGCCATGAATGCCATGGGCTACTCCGCCTCGGCCATCGGCAACCATGAGTTCGATTTCGGCCCCGCGGTGATGCAGGCGCGCTTTGCCGAGGCCAATTTCCCCTTCCTGGCCGCCAACCTGCGCTACGTGGATAGCAACGCTGTGCCCACTGACCTGGGCATCCAGCCCTACACCATCATCGAGGCGGGCGGCATCCAGGTGGGCATTATCGGCCTCAGCTACATCGGCACCCCCTCCGTCACCACGCCCGAATACGTGGCCCCCTTTGTCTTCACCGATTATGCCGAGGCCGTGCGCGAGTTCGTCCCGCAGATGCAGGAAGAAGGCGCCGATGTGATCATCCTCACCACCCACCTGTGCTCGGTTGACCTGGCGAACCTGGCGCGGGATGTGAAAGACCTGGGCATCCCCTTCATCGGCGGTGGTCACTGCCACAACCCCTTCATCACCCGCGCCGGCGACACCGTCATCGCCATCGGCGGCGCCAACCTGGCCTCCTACGCCTACGTCGACCTGGCCTACAACCCCGCCAGCGGCGAGACCGATATTCTAGATTATGATGTCAGTTCCTACGAGAGCAAGACCGCCGACCCAGCCGTAGCCGCCATCGTGGCCGATTGGCAGGCCCGCACCGACGCCGAACTAAGCACGGTCATCGGCTACTTAGAAGGCGAGATCGCTCAGAAAAGCCCGGAGATGCAGGCGCTGATCACCGAGGCCTGGCTGTGGGCCAACCCCAATGCCCAGGTGGCTCTCACCAACCTGGGCGGTATGCGCACCAACATCCCCGCCGGCGAGGTCACCCTGGCCAGCGTGGTTGGTGTGATGCCCTTCGATAACACTATCGTCCAGGTCAGCCTCACTGGCGCGCAGTTGCGCGAAGTCTTGGATTATGGCACCGGCTACCTGGCCATGGGCGGCATCCACACCGAGGGCGGCTCTTGGGTGCTGAATGGCAGCGGCGAAAAGATCGACGATGCCGCCACCTACCTGGTGCTGGTGAACTCGTTCATGTACTCCGGCGGCGATGGCTACGAAATGCTGGCCGAATACGATCCCAACGCCTACCAGACCGGCATCGACTGGCGCCAGCCGGTCTTCGACTGGATCATCGATCAGGCCACCACCGCCGCTAACCCCCTGGATGACCTGATCGCCGATCTCGTCCAGTAACCCCCCATCCCCGGGGTTTTATTTAGGGGTGTTGATTTTGCGGGCTTCGCCCGCAAAATCAACACCCCTAAAAACTCACCCTCCCCCATCCGTTCTTTGGATGGGGGAGGGCCGGGGAGGGGGTCTACCCAAACCCCAAATCGCGCAGGGCGGCGTCGGCGCCGCGCTTCTTACCCAGCAAATCCTCCCAAAAGGCGGCATCGTAGCGCCGCGAGCGCACTGGCAGCGGCATAGGCACGCCCCAGCCCAACAGCAGCACCTCTTCTTTGGGCTGCAAGCGCGCCAGCATGCCGCGCAGCGCCTCCCGCCCGGCCAGCCCCGAAAGCACCGCCCGGATATCATCCTCGTCGCCCAGCCAGCCGGAGATGCGCGTGCCTAGCTGCGACATGACCTCATCGTAGATCTGCGAGGGGCGCTGATCGATGATCAGCAGGGTGACGTAATACTTGCGCATCTCGCGGGCGATGGTGCTGAAGGTGGTCTGCGCGGCCATCTCGCGGTTGAGCAGCTTATGCGCCTCCTCCAGCACGATCACCAGCGGGTGCGGCTCATCCTTGCCGCTGGTGCGGAAGGCGTTGGTGCGCTTCTCCCAGGCATCCCGGATGCGCCGGGTGAGCAGGTTCGAGACCAGCAGGTAATCCAGGTCGCTCTCAAAGTGGCCGAACGAGAGCACCACATGCTGGCCTGCCTCCAGCGCCTTGATCACCTCGCCCACGCTGTCAGCGGCGGGCGTCTCGACGATGTAAGCGCGGTTGAACAGGCGGCGCATTTTGTTGTGCAGCCCCTCCGCCGCCATCACGTTGACCCCCGCCCCGTTGGCCCAATGCGCCACGCTGCCCGGCGCGGGCGTCTTCTTGCCCTCGTCCGTCTCGATCACCGTGCCCACTTCCATCTGGCGGAACTCGGTGAACCACCGCCCCGCCCCAAATTCAGTCACCAGGGCGTCCAGCGTGGTGGGCGTGGTCTCTTTCAAGTCCAGCTCGCGCCCCAGCAGCTCGATATCCCGCGGCTGGATATCACCCATAGCGATCTCCAGGTTGAAATCGGGCGTGTGGCCGCGGATCTGCGCTCCCTGGCCCAGCCCCACCACGCGCACCCGGCTGGAGAACTTGTCCTTCAGCCCCGGCACGCGCAGCCCGGTATCCGTGGCGGTATCGTCGAAGCCGTACTCGTTGTGCATATCGAAGACCAGCACCGCGGCGGCGTTATCGTGGATCAGCCCGGCCAACACAATGCGGGTGAGGAAAGATTTGCCCGTACCCGTGGCCCCAAAGACGCCCGAGGAGCGCTGCACCAGCTTGCGCAGGTCAATGCACACCGGGTGGCCCTGCTCGCGCGTGGTGCCGATGACGAAGTTGCCCTCCTCCTCCGGCTTGCCGAAGATCTCGGCGATATCGCCCGGCTCTGCCAGGCGCACCACGGCATGGTGCGGCGGGATGGTCTTTACTGGCAGCAGGCGCGGGTCATCGGGATGCGCCTCGCGCCAGGCGGGGTACTCCGGCGAGGTCAGGTCGGGGCCGCGTTCCAGCATCAGCGCCGGCAAGATCTCCAGGTTGGTGTAGAGCGTCTGCCCGTGCAGCAGCGCGGCCAACTCGCCCGGCAGGCGGTTCTCGCTCTGCTCATCGGCAAAGCGCGGGTCGGTGGCGCCCAACTGCAAGTCCGTCACCAGCCCGTAGAACTGCCAATCGTGGCTCTCCACCACCACAAAGGCGCCTTCCTGCACCTCCTGCGGGGCGATGGTCAGCCGCGCCCGCAGGTTCTCCTTCAATCCTCCGCCAACAATATATCCAATGGTTGTCATGGGGACTCCTTTATTCGTAGATGGTTAGCCGAGAACAACGATGAATTAGAAATCTGTTTACAACCCATTATGCTCAAGATTTATTCAATTTTGTCGCTCTTCTCAAGGTTATGTCGTGCACAAAGAATTTGAACATTATCTGCTTTGAGAGATGTACCACCTTTGGAAAAAGGTATTATATGGTCAAAGTGTAGCTCATCTGTTGCGCCACAAGTAACACATTTTCCGCCATCTCTCTTCCAAACCTCAAGTTTTACTGAAGTTGGAATAATCCTCCGCCGGTCTTCTGTAAATATATTTGATTACCGGACACAATTTGGC
>DIXA01000045.1 GCA_002428565.1 Anaerolineales bacterium UBA6092
GCATGGGGTGCAAGAGGTCGGAGGTTCAAATCCTCTCGCCCCGACTTTTTTTGAACAAAGCACGTGGGTTCAAATCCCGGTAACCCGATTATAGATAGAACAACTCCGAAAACCACAGCACCCTCTGGGATAAGCCCAGAGGGTGCTATGGTTTGTTACACTTGTAGGTGCCCTGCAACGTACGCAGCACCGTCGTGCCCAAGAAGCTGGACTATTAACATAAACACCCTGTTCCGGTGCACGCGCGATTGGAACGACAAACTAGCATGGCAGCATGGTCTGGATCCTCCTGGCCCGCGACTACCCCCACACACCCTCCCCACCTTCGACTCCATCAATCGATGGGCGGCGACAGCGCGCCAATCTCAAGGCGAGAATGTCACCTCCACCGTCATTCCCCATAGCAGGCGCGCATCGCTCTCGTCGACGCGGATCCTTACCCGGTAAGTGATATCCCCGCTCTTTTCCTTGAAAACCTGGCTGATCTCGCTCACATCGCCGCTCAATTCCAGCTCGGGCAGGGCGTCGGCCACTAGGCTGGCTTGCTGGCCCACGCGGATCTCGACCACCTCCAGCTCGGTCAGGTCGCTGGTCTCAACATACCAAACGCTGAAATCGGCCAATAGCACCGCCCAGCTCTCACCGCCCGCCAACTCGCCTGGTAAGACATTGACATCCACCACCGTCCCCGCAAACGGCGCCTTCAGGTCGCGCAAGTCCAGGGCCGCCTGCGCCGCCGCTGCCTGCGCCTCGGCATTGGCCAATTGAGCCTCCACCAGGGCTAACTGGTCAGCGTCTGGACCGGCCCGGGTCAGGTCAACCTGGTACTGCGCCTCCCTCAGCGCTTCTTGGGCCTGCTGGTAAGCCGCCTGGGCAAGGTCATGCTGGTTCACTAACTCGTCGCGCTGACGCACCGCCTCGTCATAATCGTTCTGCGCCTCTTCGAGCTTATCTTCGTAATCTTTGCGCGTCGGGTTATCCTCAGAAAGATCCTTGTACTTGTCGAAATCTTCCTGGGCCGTCTCCAGATCATCCTGGCGTTCGGCTGCCGCCTCGCTAGCCTCATCGATCTGGTCCTGAAAACCCTGTGTATCCACCGTATCCCAGGCGCGCCCGGTGGTAATGACGGCCTTCTCTGCCTCCAAGAGCGCCACCTGGCGCTGGAACCGCACCAGGTCGGATGTACGGATCAGCTTGTCCTTATCTTGCTGCGCGGCTAGCAGCGCCAGCTCCGCCGAGGCCAGCGCCGCTTCGGCCTGCTCGCGGTCGCCTAGCCGCGCAAGCACTTGCCCCGCGCTCACCGTGTCTCCAGTCTGTACCAGTACCTCGGCCACCGTCCCGCTGCCGGCAAAGCTCAGGTAGCGGAACTCACGCGGCGCTACGTGCCCCTCGCACACAACCAGCCGCGGCCCGCTCCGCACTGCCGGCGCCGCCGTCGGCTCGGCCGGGCTTGAGAGTCCCAGCGTACTGCACGCGCTGGCCAACAGGCTGAACAACATCACGCCAACGATCACCATACTACGTTTCATAATCGAACCTCCTTAACCCTTGGGACCCCTGTTATTCATACGCCAGCACTTCACGAATGGTCAGCCGGGCCGCGTTGCGCGCCGGCAGCACACTGGCCAGCGCCGAAAGCACCAGCACCAACCCCAGCCAGATCGCCACCCCAGTCACCGTGTAGGTGAAATCCAGTGGCGTGGCAAAGACCGTCTGGCCGATGATCGCCGAGAGCAGGCTAGTGATCGGCACGGCAACGATACAGCCCATGAACCAGCTGAGCAGCCCAATGATCAATCCTTCGATGATCACCGTGCGCATCACCACCCAATCGACCGCTCCGATCGAGCGCATCACGCCGATCTCGCGCGTGCGGTCCAGCACGTTCATGCTCATCGTCCCGGCCAGGCCCATGCTGCCCACCGTCGCGGTGAGCAGCGCCATGATCAGCAAGAATGTGATCAGAATATCCAGGCTCTCCGCTGCCGTATCCAGCGAGTCTGAGCCCGCCTCAGCCAGGCTGACATGGTAGCCCAGGTCGCGGAAGTGGCGGTCGATCGTTGCCGCCATCTGATCCTGGTAGGCATAGTTGTGCTGGTCGGTGACGATGCGATAGGTAAATGCCTGGTTGGGCTGGGTCAGCAAGTCCGAGATGGTCTCATAGCTAGCGTAGCCGACCAGCCCTTGCACCCCGACGAACTTGAACAGCCCCACCACAGTCCACTCATCCTCCTGCCCGGCGATCTTCAATCGCAGCGTGTCGCCGGGTTGCAGGTCGGGGTAATGCTCCAGCATGCCCTCGCTGACCGTAATCACCTTCTCATCGCCAGGCTCGATCCAGCGCCCGCTCAGCAGGTTAGGCGAAACCAGCGTACTGCCCGCCGGGGGCGCCAGGATCTGCAGGTTGACCTCCACCGTATCGTCCGGGCGCAGCACCTCGGCGCTGGCATAGGTCCAGCCTTCGATCGCCTCCACCCCAGGGATGCGCAAGGCCACATCTTCAATCTCATTCCGGCGGTAGGGCCGGTCGAAGTTCAGCGCTACATCGGCCAGGAAGTAATGCCCAATGCTATCCAGGTAATTGTTCAGCGCCGAGCGCACGTTGAATACCGCCACAAAGATCGCACCGCCCATCGTCAGCGTGAACAGCGTCAGCGCCAGCCGGCCCTTGCGCCGGAAGGTGTTGCGCAGTGCGATAAGCAGCGGGCGTGAAATCCAGGTCAGGCGCTCAGCCGCCTGGCTCGTCAGGCGGTCGATCCAGCCGCTTTGCACCGCACCAGGGTTATAACCGCTCACCGCCTGCAGCACGGTGGCGCGCGAGCCGTTGTTCACCGGTACAAAACCCGAAGCCAGCGGCACCCCCAGGGCAATAACCGTCTGGATAAGGAAGGCCAGCGGCACAATGCGGTAGCCCAGTAAGTTGAAGTTCATCTGGTCGGCGATCAGCTGCGCCAGGGCATAGGCTGCCTGCCCGCCCAGTGGGATAGCGATCAGCAGTGCAATCATCCCATAGACCAGGATCAGCACAATGTACATACCAAAGATCTGGAAAGTGCGCCCCCCCACCAGTTTCATCACTCCAATATGCCGTTGGTGCTGAGAAAGCAGTGCACTGAGCGTGTTTGCGATCAACGAACTGCTCAGCAGCACGATCAGCACCCCCAGCGCGCCCAGAACCCCCAATATCGCCTGGACAGTGGACTGCAGCGGATGCTCGTTGGTCTTGTTAACGTGGGTGCGGTAGACCTGGCAGCGGCTCCGTTCCAGCCGGTCATTGACCGCATCCGCCACCTGGCGGATATAGGCCTCGTCGTTCGAGTCGCTGCTGACGGTCACATACAGGCGGTTATAGGTTTCAGGCTGGTGGAGCCAGACCAGGGTATCGAAACTCACATAGGCCAGCGGCGAGGCCAGGAAGTCGCCCGCATTGCTGGATTGGTCGAGCACGATGCCCGTTACCGGCATGCTCCGCACGGTGCCGTCCGGCAGCTCAAATTCCAGCACATCACCGACCGCCGCCCCGATCTTCTCCAGACCGTTGCGCTCCAACAGCACTTCGCGCCTGCCCGGCTCGGCCGCACCCTCCAGCGGCACCAGCAGGTTGATCTGGCTTTCCCGATAATCGGCCACCGACACCAGGTTCAGGCTCGTCCAGCTGTCGGGGCCAGTGCGCACCCGCACGCTGGTAAAACACCGCCCCTCTGCCGCTTCCACCCCCTCCACCTGCTCCAGCGCCGCTAGCAGTTCGTCACTGAACGGTGCGGTGCGCATCTCAATATTGGCCGGGTTGGCGGAGGCATAGCTGGCCCCCATATCGTGCGAGATGATCACGTAAGCCCCGGCAATCATACCCACCGAGAATACCCCCACCGCGATCGAGACGATCACCAGCAAGGAGCGCGCCTTATTCTCCCACAAATCGGCCAATACCTTACGCCAGCGCGGACGCATCGCCAACATCAGCGCCGCCTCCGGTCAGCCGCTCGGTTCTCAGCCAGGCGCGCCTGCACAATCTTGCCGATGGCGTCACCGGTCAGCGGCGAATCGCTCAGCAATTGGAGGAATGCCCGGTGTGACAGGGTGGCCAGGATCGCCGGCCCATTTGCCCCCGCGCGTGCGCTGGCCACCGAGTCCCCGCCGTACACCAACTCCACCTCGCCAAAGAACTCGCCCGGCCCTAACCGGGCCACCACCAACTCGCCGCCGCGCCGGGCCTTCAGCACGATCTCAACCTGGCCGCTGTCGATCATATAGAACGTATCCACCGCCTGGCCCTCGCTCAGGATGGCCGCGCCGGGCTGGAAGGTCTGCCGTTGGATCAAGCGCGTCACCTGTAGCATCTGGCGGTCATTCAGCAAAGGCAGCGCCCGGCCGACCGTCTCATCCACCAGCTCGCCATCCACAATGATGATATTGCGCCGGGTGCGCTCGGTGAGCGAGGCATCATGCGTGACCATGGCAATCGTCTTGCCCTGGCCGGCCAACTGGTCGAATAACTGGATGATGACATCGGCAGAGCGGCTGTCCAGGTTACCGGTGGGCTCGTCGGCCACGATGATCGGCGGGTCAGTGGCCAGCGCCCGGGCAATCGCCGCGCTCTGCTGCTGGCCGGTCGAGACCGCCGCCGGCAGCTTATGCGCCTGGTCTTGCAGACCCACCAACGCCAACAGGTCTTGGGCGCGCTTCGGCCGCTCGCCGGGCGCGTAGACCTGGCAGTAATCCATCGGCAGCATGGTGTTTTCCAGCAGCGTCAGCATGGGCAAAAGCTGGAAGAACTGGAACACGATGCCCACCGTGCGCCCGCGCCACAAGGCCCGTTGCGACTCGTTCAGCCGGTAGATCTCGGTTCCGCCCACGCACACCTCGCCCGAGGTCGGGTGGTCGATGCCCGTGATCATGTTCAGCAAGGTTGATTTACCGCTGCCCGATTTGCCCACGATCGAGACGAACTCATGCTCGAGCAGCACCAGGTTGACGCCCTTGAGCACCGTGAACTCGCCTGCCGCGCTCTTGAAGGTCTTGACCACCTGGCTCAACTCGATGGCCGGGGCCGGTATGTCACTGGCTGGCATAGCTCTCTGCCTCCACCAGCGCCCCATCGGCAATGTACAGCCGGCGCGTAAAGCGCGGCGCCAGGCTGTTGTCGTGCGTTACCATCACGATCGTCTTGCCCTGTCCCACAAGCTTCTCAAACAATTCGAAGATCGTCTCGGCGGTCAGCGAATCCAGGCTCCCCGTCGGCTCATCCGCGATCAGGATCGGCGGGTCATTGGCCAACGCCCGAGCAATCGCCACGCGTTGCTGCTGTCCCCCCGAGATATATGCCGGTAGCTTATGAGCATGGCCCTCCAGATCCACCAGGCGCAGCAGTTCCAGCGCTCGCCCCCGGCTACCAAACGGCCGATACAAGCCGCAGAAATCCATCGGCAGGGTAATATTATCCACCAGGTTCAGCATCGGCAGCAGTTGGAAAGATTGGTAGATCACCCCCAGGTTGCGCCCGCGCCAGTGCGCCAGGGCGTTCTCGCCCAACTGATGGATTGAAACGGGCTGCTGGTCCCCCGGTCCGCGCACCACCACCTCCCCCGCCGTCAGGTGATCCACCCCCGTGATCATGTTCAGCAGTGTCGACTTGCCCGCCCCCGACTTGCCGATGATTCCCACGAACTCCCCCGGGTACACCTCCGCCGTGATCCCCTTTAACGCTGGGAAATCCCCGGCGGGCGTGGCATAAACCTTTACCACATCACGCAAGGCGATCAAAGGCTGAGTGGCAGGTGCGGACAGGGGCATCGCCTGTTATTATAGCCGAAAATCCACGTCGAAGGATATTCCTCAGAAAGCTTCATCACCACGGTCGGCTGCTTTAGAAATAGCTCAAACATTAATAGCTCATGAGAGCCCGTAGGGATTTCCGGATATTCCCCCCCTACGAAGATTCCCGTGAGGTCGGTTCAAATCCTCTCGCCCCGACTTTTTTAGAACAAAGGACGTAGGTTCTAATCCGGCAAACCCGATTATAGACAGAACAAGTCCGAATACCACAGCACCCTCTGGGATAAGCCCAGAGGGTGCTGTGGTATGTAAACGCCACTACGCCAAAAAAATGTTCCCATTCGGCCTGAGGGGGGCAGGCAGAACAGGAACACAGGCATTTTACTACAGTTTTCCTAAATTTGCCACCTTACCAGCACTTTTGTTCCTTCTACTGGTTTTGAATGTATCTGCACCTCGCCGCCGATCAATGCGGCCCGCTCTTGCATCCCGGCCAAACCAAACTGCCGGTTAGACAGCAGCTCGGTCAGGTCTGGACGCTCACCCGCGGCAAAGCCCACACCATCATCTTCCACGGCCAGCTCGGCAACCTGCTGCTCCAGCTTTCCACAGATGCGGATGTGCTGTGCCTGGGCATGTTGTAATGCATTGCGCACGGCCTGCTGAACGATACGGTACAGATGCAGTTCCACCTCGGGTGGATAGCGCACTTCGCTGGACGGCAGTTCCAGTACGATTTCGGGCTTATCTTCCAACTTGAGCGCCAGATCATCGACCATCTCATCCAGAGCTGCCCTAATGCCATAATTGAGCATGGCTGGGCGCAGCCCGCTGATAATTTCACGGATGTGCTGAACAGTAGACTGATAAGCCGCATCGAATTGTGGGCTGGGCTGTTCCTGGCCGGTGTTCATCGCCAGTACTGCCAATTGCCCCAGCACATCATCGTGCAGTTCACGCGCCAGGCTGCTGCGCTCAGCTTCCTGGCGTTCAATGTCAAGTTGGTACAGAGCGCGCAGGTGGTTGGCTTGTTCAATGTTCAGCAGCGCTAAGGCGGTCTGGTCAGCCAGAGCCTGCAGCGCTGGCAGATCGGCAGCGGGATAGTAGTCTTCAGGATCGCGCCGTCCGAACAAGAACAATCCTACTGGCTGATCGCTGACCCGCAATGCCAGTGCCAGCCGCACCCAGGCGCAGGGCCGTGAATCTACCGGGCGCACCTGCCCCGCTGTGCCCAAAAGTTCAGCGATCTCATCCGCTGTTGGCAGCAATTGCGTATCCACTCCCAGAGTGAACACAACTGTGGGGAGCAGGTTCACATCCAGGCGCAGCAAGGCAGCCTGGCGCACCAGCAGGCTGGGCAGCACCTCGTTACGCAGCAGGGTTTCCAGCCTGGCGCTTTCCAGGCTGGTAGTGACGCGGGCAGTGTATGCCTCCAGCAGCCCGGCTGGCGCCAATGGCATGTTCAACAGACGGCGTTCCACCCAACGCTGGTAGCGCGGGTAAAGCCACACTGTGACCAATCCGGCCAGCAGCGCCAGCACGACCCCTACCGAAAGCAGCGCAGCCGAGCCGGTGAACCAGATGCCAGCCAGCGCGGCCAGGGAAATAACCACACCCAATAGCAAGACAGCATAGGTTGATATGCTGATGGCCCGGTTGGCGCGCAATTCCAAGCCACCCAACTCGCGACGATAGGCAATGTAAAGGTATGAAACCGGGATAGCCGAAAGACTGAGCAGTGCCAATTGCTCAGTCTTTCCAATCTTCACCGCCAGGCTGGCCACTCCCAACGCAATCGATGGCAAGGCGGACAGGCTAACGCCTGCTACAAGCAAGCGCAGTCCGTGGCGCTCCTGCGGCTGTTTTATGTAATGCACTACCAGAAGGATTACACTGGAAACCAGCGCCAGCAAGAAGCCCAAGAAGTACACCGGGGGAGGCAAAAGCTCAAACCACTGCAAAACAGCCAATCCAATTCCGCCTAGGTACAGCACCCAGGTCAAAGCTGCGGGCATCCGTCCCAACGGGCGCGGAAAGACCCAATGCAGGTGAAAATACACAGGCAAGCACAACCAGATGGTCAATCGCAACAGAATGGCACTCTCCCAAACATGCCAAAGCGAGAAAGTGCCAGCCAGCAGCCACACAGCCGTCAAGAAGTTGAAGGCGATCAACAGGCGCCAGCGCAAATCGCGCGGGTGGAAGAACAGTTGGGTCAACATCCCACAAGTCCAGAAAATGTAAGCCAGCCACCAGGTTGTCCCCAGGCGAGCCAGGATTTCAGTAGACTGTGGGCCAGGGAAAACCCAATCCACCACCAGGCGCTCTCCCTCGCGCTGCACTGTGATCGGCACGATATCGCCGGGCTGCACCCCTGCATAGAACCCCTGACGCAGGTTGTCTGCATAAGATTCCCAGGTTACTGGCCCAACCTGCAGCAATTGGTCGCCTTTTTGCAGGCCGTCTTCAATAACCTGGTCTGTAAAAATGCCGGTGACATCTCCAGAATTGGGATCAAAATAGTAGCCCGCATACGGTGCGACCACAAAACGGGCATAGGTCAGCGCTAACAATATAATCAATACTACCCAGGGTATACTTGCTGCTGCCAGACGGCGCAAGCCTACTGGTAAGTTTTCCACGCTAAAACCTCCCAACAGAGATGAATACAAAGCTCAATTGAGAGTATATCTCAAAACAAGGAAATACAGGCTATGCAGGGCAAGTGAAATCTACAAATCCGGGGGGAGTAACCCCATCTGGCGCGCCCGGGCTACTGCTGCCCCTCTGGTGCCCACTTCCAATTTCAAGTATGCACCAGAGAGCAGGTTGCGCAGCGTAGAGCCCGCAACACTCATCTTTTTGGCTATCTCGGCTGTGCTGGCGTCTGGATAGGCCGCACACAGCGAAAGAGCTTCGATTTGCCGTGAGGAGAGCGCCTGGTTCAACTCATCCGTGGGTCGCTTGCGTAGCAGCCGGTTGGCTGCCTGGCTCATGTAGATCCCCCCACCTGCCACCGTTCGCACCACCGCTGCCAGCTCGCGGATGGCAGCCTGGTCGTCTTTGAGCACATAACCGCTCGCCCCCGCTTCCATACTCGCCTGGATCAGCGCTCGTTGAGCGTGCATCGAGATCACCAGTATGTTCATTTCTGGATAACGCTGCAAGAGCTTGGGCAACAAATGCAGGATGGGATAGGGATTGGCATTCTCAGCGCTAGCAGGCACCTGAACGTCCAGCAGTAACACATCTGCCGGATGCGCGGCCAGTAATGGCTCCAATTCTTCACCGTAGCCAGCCGTCCCAACGATTTGAATATCTGGCTCACCGTCCAGACGGTAGCAGTAGCCATCGATGATACCAGGGTGGTCGTCCAAGATTGCAACGCGAATAATTTTGGATGGCATAGTGGCCTCTTTCTCTATGGTATAGGATACATCATTCCCCCCTGCCCGACAAGCCCGCCTGGCAAATACAGTACAAATGTCTATCCCCCCAAACACACCTGCCCATTCACGCCTGACCAGGCAGGCGGTATAAATAGCATTGCAAGAAGATCATCCATCAGGTACTGGCAGGGTGAGCGTGAGGGGAGACGCTCATCCTTTTTTGTCAACTATTGCTGACTTATCAGGCACCTCTCTTTGCTGCCCACAGGATTGTTGTACAAGCTGCCAGCCCAACCAATAGCGAGGCCCAGGGCGGATTTAACCTTCCCTCTCTCAACAAAAAAGCCCCTATCCCAAACACAACCATGAGCAACCACAAACTGAACGGAAAACGGCCCTTTTTTTTCCGCTGATACCAACGCCAGGCTGCAACTACCAGGAAAACGCAGGCGACTCCCGCCCAACTATACAATCGCAAGCTGACCAGCAGTGCAATCAAGCCAGCCAGGTAGACCGCCATAGCTAACAGGTTGAAATGGAGCTTTTGGTGCGCTAGTAAAACTGCGATATCAATTATGAGAGACGAGCACAAACGCCCGCTGGATACCCTTGATTGGGGAGGCTTG
Organism: Anaerolineales bacterium UBA6092; assembly: GCA_002428565.1. Lineage (GTDB taxonomy): Bacteria > Chloroflexota > Anaerolineae > Anaerolineales > UBA4823 > UBA6092. Next base: position 9,791 of record DIXA01000045.1, read on the forward strand.
CCGTTCGCTGCGCCCACCACTATTTTGGGTTTGACTTAGAGGCAGCTTGGTCGGTATTTCAACGCGATGTACCCGAGTTGAAAACGCAGATCCAGGTTATTTTGGACAACCTGGGCACGTAAGCTATTTCCCAAGCACAATATCCATTCAAAAACAGTGGGGATTTCCGGATATTACCCACATGCCAATATTCGCAAGAGGTCGGAGGTTCAAATCCTCTCGCCCCGACTTTTTTAGAACAAAGGACGTGGGCTCTAATCCGGTAAACCCGATTATAGACAGAACAAGTCCAAAACCACAGCACCCTCTGGAACTACTCCAGAGGGTGCTGTGGTTTTAAACAACGCCTCGACGATAAAAGATTTTACGCTCTTTGGAGATTGATCGGCATATGGCGAATGACCACCGCCCCCGATTTGGCCAGCACCTGGTTTGCCAGCGCCTCCGGCACATCCACCAGCGAATGCTGCTCTTGGATGCGGATCTTACCGATCACACTACCGGGGATATCAGCATGGAAGGCAATGGCGCCAACAATGTCGCTCGGGCGGATGCCGTGCTTGTGGCCGCGGTTCATGCTCAGGCGCACCATGCCCGGCTCGTGCGACACGGTATCCTCTGTGCGCGACGACCGGTGGTCAAAGCGCGGCCGGTCGGAGGCGTAGCGATCATGCGAGCGCAGGGCGCGGCCGGTAAACCTCGGCTCAGCCACCTCGCGCATCGCGGCGATGGGGCGCTGCTTCTCTTCGGCGCGGGCGATCTTGAGCGCCGCGGCGGCAATTTCCAGCGGGTCGTGCCCCTGGGTCACCAACTGCTCCACCATCTCGCGCTCCAACAGGCAGCGGCCGCGCTGCAGCCAGGTATTGACCCGGCCCAACAGTTGTTCGTTGCGGCGGGCCTTGATATCGTCCTCGGTGGGCAGTGTGCCGCGCGTCATCTTGCTGTGGGTAAAGGCTTCGATCTGGCCCAGGCGGCGGCGCTCGAAAGGCGGCAGCAGCGAAATGGCCACGCCGGTCTTGCCGGCCCGCCCGGTGCGCCCGATGCGGTGCACGTAGATCTCAGGGTCGTCGGGCAGGTCGAAGTTGAACACGTGTGAAATATCGTCAATATCCAGCCCGCGTGCGGCCACGTCAGTGGCTACCAGCACCTTGATCTGGTTCTGGCGGAAGCGGTTGAGTGTGCGCTCGCGCGCCTCCTGGCTCAGGTCGCCGTTCAGCACCTCAGCCGGGAAACCGCGCTGGGTCAGCTCTACCGCCAGGTCATTGGTGCCAATGCGGGTGCGGGCAAAGATCAGGGCGCGGCTGATATCTTCCACCTCGAACAGGCGGGTGAGGGCAGCCAGTTTATCGCTTTGGTGGACAAGGTAGTAGCGCTGCTCAATAGCCGCCACCGTCACCTGCTCACGTTGGATGGCAACCGCCTGCGGGGAGTGCATGAAGCGGTCGGCCAGGCGGCGGATCTCCTGCGGCAGGGTAGCCGAGAAGAGCGCCATCTGCCGCACCTCGGGTGTGGCAGCCAGGAGGGTGGTGATGTCGTCAATGAAGCCCATGCTGAGCATCTCATCGGCCTCATCTAGCACCACGGTGCGCAAATGGCTGAAATCCAGCACCTTGCGCTCCATCAGGTCGATCAGCCGCCCCGGCGTGCCGACGACAATATCAACCCCCTGGCGCAGTGCCCGGATCTGCGGACTGTAGGGCTGCCCGCCATAGACCGCCAGCACGCGCACATGGCTGTGGCGCCCGTAGGCCTCGAAGAAATCGGCCACTTGCAAGGCCAACTCACGCGTGGGAGCCACCACCAGGCCCTGGATATGGCCCAGGCCGGTTTGCAAATTTTGCAGCATGGGCAGGGCAAAGGCAGCCGTTTTACCGGTGCCAGTTTGCGCTTGCCCAAGCACATCTTGCCCACTGATCATCAGCGGGATAATAGCAGATTGAATGGGGGTGGGGATAAGGTAGCCGCGCTCGGCCACGGCCTGCGCCAACTGCGGGTGCAGGTTCAGATCAGAAAACTCGCTCGTCATCAAAACTCCTGTCAAATAGATCATCTCAAGGGGGAACCCTTTGAGATGAATAAAATGAACCGTTTTGATGACTCTGCCGACCTGCCCGTTACGCCTGCGGTTTACCTGGCGCTGCCAGCGCACCAACTTGCAGCGCATCCTCTCGGAGGCGCTGCGCCTGGCAATCAAAATGCCCAACACATTTACGTTGGGCAAAGCTTCAGAATGATCAAAACAATTCCCAGTGTACCCAGCCTTTTCAGGCCGGCGGCGAAGTATACCACAAAAGCAGGGATTTGGGGATATTGGCGCGAAAAAGGTGACCCGGCTTGTGCTATACTTGGCAATGCCAATAGGAGGCGCGTATGCCAAACCCCGAAAAGACTTACGCCCGGATTTCTGCTCTGGTAACGATCCTGGCAACCGGGCTGATCTTCCTGCCCGGCTGGATAGGTATGGATGGCATGAAGGGCGGATATGCGCTATCCTTTGTCTCGTTTTTTTTCGCCGTTAGCGGCGCGGTCATCACCTGGTTTTTCTGGGGTCGCGCCGCCCGGCTGGATCGCATCTTGCGAGGCCAGGATGTGCTGGCGCATTGGTCCTACACACCTGCCGAGTGGCAGCAGTACGCCGCCGCAGAACTGAACGCCCGGACCGGGTATAACCGCGGCCTGTGGTGGGTGGTATTTGGATTCTGTCTGGTCGTTGGCGGGCTTTTCTGGCTTTTCGACCACGAAGCAGGAGGCTTTGTTTTCTTGGTTTTGATGGGGGTATCGCTGCTGCTGGCGCTGGTTGCATTCGGCGTGCCGCGGTTGAGTTATCGCCGCCAGCAGCGTAAGCCAGGTGATGCCTGGATCAGCCCCGGAGCTGTGTTTTTCGACGGCAACCTGGCTTACTGGAATTATTGGGGCAGCCGGCTAGATGGCGTAACCTGGCAAGATGCCGCTGGAAGTGCCCCCGCCTGCTTGCAGTTTAACATCACCTATTTGAGCAAAACCGGCTCGCAAACCCAGGCGCTGCGCGTGCCCGTGCCTTCTGGGCGCGAAGCAGAGGCGCGCGAAGTGCTGGCGCACTTCAGCTAAGCACTAAGGCATTGGCTGCGGCGGCATCCCTTCGACGCTTATATCATCACAATACATTGGTGAGATGTTCCCGCTGGTGTCGCGGTACTGCAGGCTGATATACCAACCTACCCAAATGATGATCACCTGCACCGGGTAAGATTTCAGGCTGGCAAGCGGCTCTCAGGGTGTGGCAGCGAGCGTATCTTCAGAACAGCCATGGCCTGTCTGACGATTTATTACGCTCCCGCAGACTAGACCAAGCAAATCCACCAGAATCAGGAGCGGCATCTTGGGTAAAGCATCTATCTTTCTGATTTCTTTATGGTAAAATAGACCTTTATTATACAATATAGGCCTTTTTAACCTGGGAGGGTTTCATTGAATAAGGAGCCAAACAACATGGATATTGGAATGATCGGCCTCGGAAAAATGGGCGCCAATATGGCGCGGCGGTTAATCGCGGGCGGGCATCGGGTAGTCGGCGCCAACCGCTCATACGAAACTGCTCAAGCGCTTGCTGCTGAGGTAGGGCTTGTGCCTGCCGCCTCCCTGGCAGAGGTAGTAGCTGCAATGCCGGTACCGCGCGCCATTTGGGTGATGGTGCCAGCCGGAGCGCCGACAGAGGCAGTCGTCAGCGAACTGGCCGAGTTGCTTGCGCCCGGTGATACGATTATTGATGGAGGCAACACCTTTTACAAGGATGATATTCGCCGGGCAGCGGAGTTGCAGGCCAAAGGCATCCATTATGTGGATGTCGGCACCAGTGGCGGGATTTGGGGGTTGACCGAAGGTTACAGCTTAATGATTGGCGGCGAACCCGAGACAGTGGAACGCCTGCGCCCCATCTTCGAAACCCTTGCGCCGGCTGCTGACCAGGGCTGGGGCCGTGTTGGACCGGCAGGCGCGGGCCATTTTGTCAAGATGGTACACAATGGGATAGAATACGGCCTGATGCAGGCTTATGCCGAAGGCTTTGAAATCATGCACGCCAAGAAAGCGTTTGACCTGAACCTGCACCAGATTGCTGAAATCTGGCGCGTAGGCAGCGTGGTGCGCTCCTGGCTGCTTGACCTTACGGCAAATGCCCTGAACGATGATCCGGAATTGAGCGATATCGCTGGCTGGGTGGCCGACAGCGGCGAGGGGCGCTGGGCCGTTTTTGAGGCTGTAGATTTGGATGTGCCCGCCCCGGTGATTACACTTTCACTCCAGCAGCGCTTCATCAGCCGCCAGGATGAAAGCTACGCAGCCAAATTGTTGGCCGCGATGCGCAACCAATTTGGCGGGCATGCCGTAAAAGCGAAATAAGCAGATGACCAAATCCTGCCTGCCTACTTCCATCGTTATCTTCGGGGCTTCCGGTGACCTGACGTGGCGCAAACTCATCCCTGCGCTCTATAATAATTTCAAAAAAGGCCGTCTGTCCGATTGCGCACACATCGTCGGATATGCTCGTCGGCCTATTTCGGATGCGGAATTCCGGGAGCGCTTACGCAGCGGTGTGCAGCAGTTCAGTGCGAGCACCTTTGATGAATCTACATGGAATGCGTTTGCGGCGCTGCTGCACTATTTCCAGGGTGACCTGGGGCAGGAGAGCGATTTTTTCCGCTTGTCCGCATCTCTGGAAACGCTAGAGGGCGAACCCGCCGACCGCCTGTATTACCTGGCAACAGCGCCGGAATATTACGCGGGCATCGCCACCACCCTGGGTAAAGCCGGTATGACCGATCAACAATTCGGTTGGCGCAGGATCGTGATCGAAAAACCCTTTGGGCACGATCTGGCTTCGGCGCTGGAGCTCAACCAAGCACTTCACCGTGTCTTTGATGAATCCCAGGTGTATCGCATTGATCACTACCTGGGCAAAGAAACCGCGCAGAACATTTTGTTTTTTCGCTTTGCCAATGCCATCTTTGAGCCGGTTTGGAACCGGCGGTATGTAGACCATGTTCAGATCACTGTTGCAGAAAGCGTAGATGTGGGCTTGCGTGCCGGTTATTATGATGGCTCCGGCGTTTTACGGGACATGTTCCAAAACCACCTACTGCAGCTTCTGGCCCTGGTTGCAATAGAAGCCCCAGCATCGTTCACCGCGGACGCTGTACGCAACGAAAGCGCCAAAGTGCTGCAAAGCATCCGGCAGATTGACCCAGCAAACACCGTGCGCGCCCAATACACCAGTTACTGCGAGGCGGACGGCGTGGCGCCCGGCTCACTAACACCTACGTATGCAGCCCTAAAGCTATATATTGACAACTGGCGATGGAAGGGTGTGCCGTTTTATCTGCGCTCTGGTAAAGCTCTGGCCATCAAAGCAACCGAGATTGCTGTGGTCTTTCAGCAGCCACCGCATCTGATGTTCAACCTGCCAAACGACCGGGATTTCGCCCCCAACATCCTCTCAATTTGTATTCAACCCGACGAAGGCATTCACCTGCGCTTTGAAGCCAAGCAGCCGGGGTCAAACGAGCAGATGCGTTCAGTTGAGATGGATTTCCATTATCGCGAGTCGTTTGGCGATAATCTACCAGAAGCCTACGAAAAACTGTTGTTAAATGCGTTAGAAGGCGATGCTTCACTATTTACCCGCAGCGACGCCATTGAAGCATCCTGGAAGTTGATTGACCCGGTATTACAGTACTGGGAGCATCAAAATTGGCCTACGCTTACCAGTTATGCACCTGGCACATGGGGCCCAGACGCTGCAGACGAGTTGTTGGCTCAAGGCTCACGTGCTTGGCTGCTCAACTGCGGCGAACACGCTTAAGCCTGAATGCCTAGCTTACTTTATGCTTTTCTAAGCCGGCAACGTGCCGCAAAACAGGATACGTTTATCCCGAGCCACGGATTGCCTCAGCCGCGGCCGCATCCACCAGCCAATACAATGCACCCTGATTGGGTTGGATTCGCTGGGCAGGATAACGCAGTGGGTCAGGCGGGCCTAGCAGAGCTAGCTTGACAGCATTGGCTTTATCTGTACCGGCGACCATAAAGATCACCAGGCGCGCCATGTTGAGCACCATCGGCGTTAAAGTGACACGGCGGGCAGGCCTTCCCTGATAGCTGGCTGTCACGGCCAGAACGGGCTCCCGCTCAGGCAGCGACGCTCCAGGAAACAGAGAAGCGGTATGTCCGTCTGCTCCCAACCCAAGCAGCACCAGGTCAAAAACCGGCCACAGCAGGCCAGAGGACCGGAATTGCATCAGCGTTTCAGCATAAACCAAGGCAGCCTGCTCAGGTTCCAGTTCCCCATCGATGCGGTGCAGGTTTATCTCGGGCAGGTTGAGCGGCCGAAAAAGTGCCTGGCTCGCCTGGCCAAAATTGCTCTCTGGGTCGTCAGGTGGAACGCAGCGCTCATCGCACCAAAAAAAATGCACCACATCCCAGGGAATTTGCGCTGAAAAGGGTGCTTTTGCCAATGTTTGGAATAAACGGATTGGTGTAGTTCCCCCCGAAAGCGCTACCAGGGCCCGGCCGCGTTGACTGACTGCAGCCTGAACCGCATTCAAGAATTGGTTTGCGGCCGCCAGGCTTAGACTATCCGAATCTGGTAATACAACAACATGGGAATTCATGGCTGAACACCCTGGCATTTTGAGAATTTCATCAAAAGGAGCTTTCACCTTTCGGCTGAAGCAAGAAAGCATGGCAATTAAGCTCTTCCCGAGTACTATAGCACAGATTCTCGCCGACTATTCAATCGCTTATCTACTTTGCCCTAATATCAGAGCTTCATCATTATTTGATTTCAAACTCTCCCTGCAAACCGTCCTGGCTGTGAGAAGCAACCCACACATGGAATTTGCCCGGCTCGGCCCCCTTGCTGCCATCCGCCCGGGTGAAGGCCAGCATCTCCTCTGTCAGGGTAAAGCACACACGGCGGGTTTCGCCAGGGCGCAGCTCCAGCGCCTGGAAATCTTTCAACTCGCGCACCGGGCGGGTCAGCGAACCGACCAAGTCTCGCACGTAGAGCTGCACCACCTCGCGGCCAGAGCGCGGGCCAGTATTGGTCACCTCCGCGCTGATCTCCAGGCCACCGCGCAGCACATCTGCGCTGAGGTGCAGGTTGGCGTACTGGAAGGTGGTATAGGTTAAGCCATATCCGAAGGGATACAGCGGGTTGGAAAGCAGATCCACATACCGGGTGGCGAACAAATTATCGCGCCCGAGGGGGCGACCGGAGTTCTTGTGGTTATAGTAAATGGGCACCTGCCCGGTGGTGCGCGGGAAAGTGATCGGCAGCCGCCCGCCGGGGGCTTGCAGGCCAAAGAGCACCTCGCCCAAAGCCGCCGCGCCCTCAATGCCCGGATGCCAGGCGTAAAGCACCGCCTGCGCCAGGGCCGCCGGTCGGGTGATGGCCAGAGGGCGCCCGCTGAAAACAACCAGCACCAGCGGCTTGCCCAGCGCGGCCATAGCAGCGATGAATTCTGCCTGCCCCGGCGGCAGGCCCAGGTCGCTGACATTGGCGTTTTCGCCGGAGCGGCCAGGATGTTCACCCACGAGCAAGACCACCGCGTCCACGTAATGGGCATGGTGCAGCGCCATATCCGTATAAGCTTCAAAGCGCAGCTCCACACCCTTGGGGGCCACCTGGCGCAGCGCCTGGTCCAGCGGGGTGACATCTTCAGATCGCCCGTTGGGAGTCCAGGTGCCAAAGAGTTCGCCGCGGGCGTGAATAAAGTCGCCTGCCACCAGGATGCGGCGGAAGCCCTGCAAAGGCAGCAGATTGCCCTCATTCTTAAGCAGCACCATACTCTGGCGAGCGAACTGGCGCGCCAGTTGACGCGATTCTGCCGTCAGCAGGTCACGGGCGGCACGCTGCGGGTCAGTGAAGGGATTCTCAAACAAACCGGCGCGCTGCTTGATGCGTAGGATGCGGTGTGCCGCCTCGTCCACTTCCTCCGCCGGGACATTGCCGCTGCGCACGCTGGCCGCCAGCGTATTGATGTAGGTGCGGCTGACCATATCCATCTCTACACCGGCATGCAGGGCCAGTGCCGCCGCCTGCGCTGGATCTTCGGCCACACCGTGGTAGACAAGTTCGAGGACAGAATCCCAATCCGAGACGACAAACCCATCAAAGCCCCATTCCCCGCGCAGAACATCCGTCAGCAGGCAGCGGTTGGCCGTAGCAGGGACCCCGTTCAGGTCAATAAAAGCCGACATGAGGGTACCGACTCCGGCGCGCACAGCACTCTCAAAGGGCGGCAGATAGATATCTCGCAGCGTCGGCTCGGAGATCTCGCCATTATCGTAGTCTCGCCCACCCTCCGCCGCGCCATAGCCCACATAGTGCTTGGCGCAGGCCACGATTTTGTCGGGCTGCGACATATCCTCGCCCTGGAAGCCCCGTACCACCGCCGCGGCCAGGCGCGAACCCAGCAGCGGGTCTTCGCCGTTGCCTTCCGCCACGCGCCCCCAACGCGGGTCGCGGGCGATATCAAGCATCGGCGCAAATGTCCACTTGATGCCTTCGGAGCTGGCCTCGCGGGCGGCAATCGAGGCGGCTTGCTGCGCCACGCCAGGGTCGAAAGCCGCCGCCTGCGCCAACGGGATAGGGAAAACCGTGCGGTAACCGTGGATCACGTCCCGCCCGAAAAGCAACGGGATTTTGAGCCGCGCTTCCAGGGCAGCTTGCTGGAGGTGGTTGCTGACTTCCACACCGACCGATTCCGAAAACCCCTGGCCGGTCAGCGCGCCGGAAGCATTGATGATCGAGCCAACTTTACCTTGCCGGAGCAGTTCGGGGTCGAAATCATCGCCAGGAGAATGCTGGTTGAGTTGTCCAATCTTCTCTTCGAGAGTCATTTGCGAGAGCAGATGGTTGACGAACGATTCAGTGTCTGACATGCAGTGCTCCTGGTAGGCAGATGAGTGACAAGAATGATCAAACTTACAAGGCCGAAGCGCTTTCTTTCTTCAAGTGGATACGTCCGTCCTTCCCATGCAAGCGGGCGCGGCAGGTATGGCCGAACCGTTCAACAATCTCTGCGCCGGGGCATTCCCATCCGCTGAGGGTCAACTCGGCAGCAAATTCTTCCTGGGCAAGCAGCAGTGATAGAGAATCTTGCTCGCGCAGCACATCCCTTACTTCAACGGTCAGGTAGTGGAGGAGAATGCCCGCCTCCAGCTGCCAATCCAGCGGCAGGATGGCACCCTGGCGGGCAGGCAGGCAAACCGGCTGCCCGTCAAAAAGGGCAGCCTCCTGGCGGGTGATGACCGTCTCGATTGGGTCGTCCAGGTAATTGTTGATGAACAGGAAACTGCCGTTCTCACCACAGCTGATACGGGTATCTGCCCAGGTGCTTAAGGTGAAGAGCGGTGCACAACCCATCTTCAATGCCATCTGGTGCAGGATATTCAGATCTTCCAACGTGTCAGTAGGCAGCGCCGCACCGAAGAAAAGAACGCGGCCCTTGCCCAACGTTTTGACGAAGCCGATCACATCCTCCCCACGGCGGGCAAACACCTCCTCGAAACTGCCTTTATAAGTTTCGGCGAAGGAGATGGGCACATCGCAGTGCTCAAAGGCATTGATCTCGCTGGAGGTAAAGGGTGGATCGCTATCAATGCTGGTTACACCCAGAGCATCTTTGAGCAACGTACAGGGTTTGTGTGCGCCATCTTCCAGGCACATGCGCCCCACCAGGGCCAGTTTGCCACCCGCACGCACATAATCGATCAGTTTTTGTTGGATGGCAGCCTCGCACTGCCGTTCTAGCATCACCCATAGGTGCGGAGTGGCAGCAAGGTCCAGGCGGGCGCGGCTCAACTCGAGGGCATTGAACGGGCGGTGGGTCAGCGCCAGCCCGCGGGCGATGAAATCGAACAGCACGACCTCACGCTGGTGGGTCAGGATGCGCGTGGCTTCTGCGGTGGCGGGGGTGCTGACCTCAGTCATAAAATCATCCAGGCGGAAACCGATCGTGGTCACGGTCTGCGGACGGGCGCGGGTCAGCGCCTCGCCGTAGGCTGTCAGCGCCGCCGAGAGGCGGGGGTAGCGAGCAAAATGCCCGCGCAGGCTGCCATCCGTGCGCACAGGGTGCCCCCAATCGTGACGCTTGACCGGGCTGATCAGAGGGTGGTTCATACCGCCGAAGAACAGGTAATGGTTGATAGCGCGCATCCCCACGGAAAAGGACAGACGGGCATGCAAGTCATGGAAGGAGGATTGAGAGTTACTGAAATCGTGGTTGCCGCCCGACTGAAACTCAATGGAAAACAGCGGTTGCGCGGGATTGTGCAGTGCCTGCGTCATGGCGTTGACCAGTAGCAATTGATGGTATGTGCCCTCGCCGATAACCAGCGGGTAAACGTCCGTGGCGCTGACCATCCCATCGATCTCCATCGCCTCAATGAGCTGCGAGATACCAATGGGGAAAGTTTTGCCGCCGTTGGCAAAGCCATGGATGTTGATCACCGGCGGCACCTCCAAGCCGTTGCGGCGCGCCTCGCTCAGCAGAAAAGAGGCATACGCGCGCAGGTAGAACCGGTAATAGCGGCGGTAATCTTCCACCAGGCGGGCGGCGTAAGGTTCTTGTGGGCAGAGGATGCCATCTCGCAGAAAAGCAGCCAGGTCACTGGCAGGGTAATGTACGGCAAGGCGGCCACCGTAGACCGCTTGCAGGTAGGCGGCAAAGCGGGCCAGGGTATCCGGGTTGGTATCCATGATGTTGCGCACCCAGTGCAGCATCCCCATCTCGTTATCCAATTGCACCAACACAATCCGGCCGCGGCGCGTCACCTGGCGGGGCGTCAGCACGCCAAAGATCGCCTGGTACCAGCGGCTGGCGCAAATCAGGAAATCGGGGTGAAGGTAGCTGGCGATGTTCTGGGCATGGTTCTGCTGATCGATGAAGGTCGCCGCGGGGTATTTTGTAAAGACCCACTGCGGGATGCCCTCATTGATTGACTCGGCCATGATATAGGGGCCGGGGCGGGCGATGATCCACAAGCCCATTTCGGCAGCCAGGTCGAGGAAGCCCGCCAGGTTGCGCATGGGGTGGCTGTGCCCGTCAAAATCAAAATCGCCTTCCTTCATCTCGTGCCACATCCAGGGCATATAGCTGGCCACGGCGTTGAAGCCAGCCTGTTTGAGCAGACCCAGGCGGTGCGCCCACTGGTCAGCCGGGGTGCGGTAGTAGTGGAACTCCCCTGCCTGAAGAAGGATCGGCTGATCATCCAGCCAGAAGAGGCCATCTTTGGCGTAGAATTTAGACATGTTCTGCTCCTGTGCGCGGGCTGAAACCCAAAATTTGCAGCGCACTCTGGATGTACGGGCTGTTCGTATACACCTCCCACACCAGGCGGCTGAGGTGATTTTCGATCATGATCATCGAGCAGCCCTTGTCGATGGCATAAACCGCCTGGCTGTACCACGGCGGAGAGACGTCCAGGTTGTAGGCATCATAAAAGCCATATTTGCCCCAGGTTTGCGGGTGGTAGCGATACAGGTATTGCATCATCTCCAGTGTCAGGTCAGGCAAGAAGGGCAGGCAAGCCACCGCGGCATAGATGGAAACGGTGCCATCGTGCTCGGGTTGGCCCAGACAGGGCATGCTGCCAAACACCCTGTACCCCTTTGGGCTGTCGCCGGCGCTCAAGCCCCAGCTGTTGGCGTGATAGGTTTTATAGCGGGCGGCATTTTCCAGGCAGAAGGCGCGGTTCGCCAGAGCGGCGCGGCGGGTGTTCTCGAACCAATCTACACCGTCTGCATCCAGGTAACGGGCAGTATCCAACCAGGCCTCACTGAACTGGTAGGCAAACAGGTTGCCGCCGGGGTTGATGATGATCGGCTGGCCCTCGTAGATGCCGGTGTCCCGCCGGAAGCCCTGGTAGAGGCGTATGGCTAAGGCCGGGTCCAGCCGTGGGGCAGCCTGCAGGTACATCATCTTCTGCTCAGCAGCCATATCCCACTGACCGATAAAACCGGCCTTATCGCCCACGTAATCGCCATCAAAATCTGGATTGTAAGCCATATAGAAGCGAGTACAGTTATCTGCTTCGAAAACGAGCCCGCCCCAATCCGCCCTCTCCAGCAAAAGGCGGGCCAGGTCGCTGATTTCGCCGTCTTCCTGAAAGTAAGCGGCTGCGGTAATCACCCCGTTCAGGCACAGGGCGGTATCGATGGTGGAATACTCGCACTTTTTGTATCTTTCGCCGGTCTCCATATCAAGGAAATGGGCAAAGAATCCTCGCTGATGGGCAGGGGAGTAGGCCAGCGTGCGGAGGGTCTTACGGGTCAATTCGCGGGTAGCCTGCCGGTCCAGCCAACCCCGCTCAACAGCAATCACCCAGGCAGTCAGCGCAAAGCCTGTCGAGGCGATGGAAGCAATCGACGGGTTTTTGGTTGAGTCTACCGTCAGGCCAAAGCCGCGGCTGTCTGGTTTGCGGTTGGTATGCTCCAGGAAGAAACCCACCGACCTCCGCAGCTCTTGTTGCAAGAGATTTTCTGGCTTCATGTTTTTGGCGTGGGCAGGCTGGCGAATTGGCGGATTGATGATTCGCGCGGAATGAACTCGGCCGGGAGCCGCTCGGGGGAAAACTGTTTTTCCTGTTCAAGATACTCGATCAACCGTAAGGCAGCCTGCTCTCCCCAGTTGGTGCGCGAGACCCGCACAGTGGAAAGAGGCGGCTGCAGGTAACCGGCAACCGGGATATCATCGAAGCCCACGATGGCAATGTCGCGGGGTGCTTGCAGGCCGTGTTCATTCATGGCCTTAAGAAAACCCATCGCCATCTGATCGTTGGCGCAGAACACCGCCTCGGGCAGGTCGCCAGAGACCAGGATAGTTTGTGCCGCCTGGTAGCCAGATGGCTCGGTGAAATCGCCCTGGTAGCAGCGGACGAAGAGGCCATGCCTGGCTGCCTCATTCAGAAAAACCTGGCGGCGCTCCGTATTGTCAAAAGCATCGGCGGCGCCGGCAACGAAAGCCATGCGGCGCGCCCCCTGGTCGTACAGATGCGCAAAGACCGCCCGCACACCAACGGGGTTATCCACCAGCAGTGGGAAAACATAATCGGCTTGCAAATACCGGTCAAGGGTAACGATGGGAAAGCGCTTCCAGGCCAGCCGGGTGATCAGGTCGCTGCTGATGTGGGCATCGAAGATAATGGCCCCGTCCACCTGTCGGTGCGCCAAGATACGGCTGGTGGTGCGCGTCTCGGGGCAAACTACCAGCTCATAATTGGTTTTTAGCACGATCTGATGGATGCCATCCAGAATCTCCTCGTAAAAGAGGCCGCCAAAGCGGGAGATGAACACCCCGATGGTGCGCGTCTCGCGCTTCTTGAGATGACGGGCGTGGGCGTTGGGGTGGTAATTCAATTCTTCAGCCGCAGCCAGCACACGCTGGCGAGTGGCCGCGCTGATATTTCCCTTCCCGTTCAGAACGTAGGAAGCAGTGGTGATGCTGACCCCGGCGCGCCGGGCGACATCCTTGATCGTCACCATAGGTTTTCACTCCCCCCCGGATGTAATCTCAAGACGTTCCAGGCCATTCAGGATGTGTGCGTTTTGCATGGTGATGCGCTGCGCCAGATCATTCTGGTAATTCGCCAGCATCAACAGAGAAATTCCTTTATCAATACCAATGACATCAGCGGCGAACCAGTCTTCGCTCAGGTTGAAAGCATCCTTGAAGCCGTAACTACCTTTCAACTCCTCCAGCGAGAAATAGTAAAGCATGGCCGCTTCGACCTGTTCGGGCAAAAAGATGACCGAGCCAATCGCTCCGGCCGGGGGGACGGTATCATCCACGTAATGCTGTTTGTAATCGTAGCCGGAGGGCGGCGCGCCATACAGACCGTTATAGCCCTCCGGGCCGTCGCAAGCGGTTAGCCCCCAGGCGCTGGGACCAATGGTTTCATACTTCTGATCCATGGCCACAGCGAAGTTATAGTGCGAGAGCGAGGCCTCCACAGAGTTGTCAAACCAGTTCACACCCTTGCGGTCGACGTAATCCCGAAAATCAATCCAGGCGTGGCTGAACTGGTAGGTAAATATCGAGCCAAACCACGAATGAATGAAGGGCTGCCCCTCGCCATACTTGGCAGAATGGCGAGTAAAGGTGTAATACACCGAAGGATCCATTGGGTAAGTGTCCGATCCGGCGGCGAGGACATAGAGCATCAACTGCTCAGCATAAAAATCCCAATAGCCCTCAAAGCCCTTCTCGGGGCGGTAGGCCATGTAGAACATATTGCGCGACTCATCCACAAACCAGGGCCACTCCACCTCGGCGTAAAGCTGCTCGGCTTTGACCTGCACCTCTCCGCCGAAGTACTCACCCGCCGAAAGCACGCCCATCATCAGGATGGCCGTATCGATGCTAGAAACTTCGCTGCTCCAGGCGCGCTTGCCGGTCTGCATATCCAGAAAGTGGTAGTAGAAGCCATGCTGGCGATCCAGGGCAAGCAGCGTGTCCAACGTACTGTTGACCCGTTCGTAGCCCTGGTCAAAAGTAATATACTCCTGATCTACCCCGATGGCGTAAGCAGTCAGGCCAAAGCCTACCGAGGCGATGCTGGCAATGCCCGGCGAGCCGGGATAACGGTCGCGGATCAGCCCGTAGCCGGGGCTGCCGATCTCCGTGTTGGCCTGCTCCCAAAAGAAAGCAAACGCGCCACCCATCTCATATTCGATCACCTCTTCGATAGTCGCCGGGACGGGCGTGAGCGAAGGCACTGCGGTTGGCAAGGCCGGGCTCAAGGTTGGGGCCGCCGTCGGCAGGACAGCAAGCGAGGTTGCCTCCAGCGCGGTCGGTGCAGCGGTTTGCGGCGGCGCAACACAACCCGCCATCAGCAAGGTCAGCATGAGGAAGAGAGCAGTCAGTTTATTCACCAGTAATTCCCGTCTTTTCAACCGATTCCACAAACCATTTTTGCAATATGAAGTACATGATCAACAACGGCAGGATGTTCAAAAAAGTACCGCTCAATTTTACCGCTTCATTGAGCCTATCGAAGATATTGATCGTGCCCGGCGGGTACAGATTCTGGTAGGCCTGGACGAACTTCGAGAGTTGCATGGGCAGAGTCTGCACGCTGCCCTCCAGGAAGACAACGGTCAGGTAGGTCTCGTTCCAGTACCAAACGACAGAGAAGATCACCGAGACGATGTAGGATGGGATGGCAGTGGGGACAGCGATGCGCAGGAAAACCATCAGGTCTGAGGCGCCATCCAGGCGGGCGGCCTCTTCGAGCGCTTTGGGCAGCGAGAGGAAAGTTTGGTAGAAGATCAGCACGAAGATGGCACTGCGGAAGCCCTGTCCAAACAGCGCTGGCAGGATCAGAGAGAGCACATTCCCCAACAAGCCCAGATCACGGTAGGCCAGCATCTGCGGGATCACGGTGGTCTGCGGCGGTATGACGAAGGTGGCCAGCAGCAGCACAAAGAGCAGGCGCTTGCCGCGAAACTCGTAGCGCGCCAGGCCATAGCCCACCAGCGAACAGACGATCGTCTGCAAGAGAGACGGCACCACACTGACCAGAATGGAGGACATCAGCGTGGAGGGGTAATCCAGCACGCGGAAGGCCTTGACGTAATTGCCCCAGTAAATTTCCGAGGGCACCCACTGCACCATCGGGTTGAGCAGGTCTGCTGGGCTTTTAAAACTGGTGATGAGCATGAAGAGCAGCGGGTAGAGATAAACAAAACCGATGGCTAGCAGCAAGAGGTACAGAATGATGGTGAACACCAGCCCGTAAGTGGTGCGCGTGCCCAGGAAAAAGCCCCGGATGGCATCTTTCTGCTGCGCCAGCTTTTGGGCAGCAAGCGCCAGGTGTCCCCCCAGGAGAGCGATTCGGTTCATTGGCTCAATTCTTTTCATCGCGGCCTGCCTCTCTCACGCTTTATCCGTTCTGGATTTCAGAAACAGGTAGACGATGGCCAATAACAAGAGCAGCGCCACAAAAAACAGGAACGACATGGCGCTGGCATAGCCTATGCCGCCCTGCACAGCATAGGTTTGGCTGTAAATATACTTCACCACTTTGTTCTCCGAGAAGTGTGACAGGGTAATGATGGTGTAAATGGCTACCACCATGTTCGTAGTCGAAAGCGAAGGCAGGGTTAACTTCCAGAACGCCTCCCAGGCCGAAGCGCCGTCAATGGCGGCAGCTTCATAGACGCTTGGGTCGATCTTTTGCAGGCTCGACAGATAGATCAGGATCTGCACCCCAGAGAACCACAGGATAAGAATAAATGAGGTGAGAAGGTACTCAGATGGATTGCGCAGATAAGGCGGCAGGCGGGTCAGGAACTCCATCACCACTTCTGAGCGGGCAACCTGCGGCGCAGAGGTGGCGCCCTGGGCAACCAGTTCGCGGATCACCGGCCCGCTGGTGATGACCACCGGCAGGAAGAAGATGGTGCGGAACAGGCCGCGGAAGCGGAAGCGCAGGTTGAGCAGCATGGCGATGATCATCGAGAAGATCAGGATGATGGGCACTGAAACCAGCGTCTCGATGACATACTCCAAGATCAGTTCAACAAAAGTAGGGTCAGTCAGCAGGGCGCGAGTGTAGTTCTTCCACTGGGCGAACTGCACATCGACGCCGGTGGCAACCACGGTCACATCGCTGAAGCTGTAACGGAATGTCTCAGCCAGAGGCACCAGCGTAAAAACAATGAAACCGATGATCCATAACAACACAAAGAGATAGCCATACAGCGCCTGGCGGGAGCGGTATTTCATGGGTCGAGGTCGGAGGATGGTGGGCAGGTTCATGGCGTTGCCTCTCGCAAGATGGCATCCCGGGCGTTGACCGTCAACCCATCGGCCATAAAGGGCTGCTGGCTGTAATTGACAATGATCTGTTGGCCGTTGCTGTACGTCACCGCCACCACATCGGCGGCCAGCCAGGTGCGGGCAACGATGCTGGCGCCCTGCACGGGGCCCAGCAGATTGTTCAGCCAGGCGTAACTTTGCTCAATTTTCTCTTTCATCTGCTGGTAAGCGGAGATATAAATCCAGTTGGAAGATGTATCCAGTATCCTGGCGGTTTCCTCATACGTGACGAAGAAGGAGGGGTAAGCGCCATATTCGGCATGGCGAAGCAGATCGCCGGTGAGGTCGGGAGAGAAGTTCAAAGCGGTGCCGTAGTACGGCACGTAGCCAGAGAGGACGATTTGCAAGAAGGGCACAGCCTCGGTGGAGTAGGTGTAGCCGCTGCCGCCGAGGGGGATATCGTAGTAGGCGGCGGCGTAACCGAACAGATAATCGTTGGGGGTGTACAGCGGCGTGCGGCTGCCCAGCCCGCCCAACAACTCAGCGTACTGGCTGATGGAATCTTGCCGGTTCAGGAAATGGCTGGCGTTGAAGTCGCTGTACAGCATGTAGCCCATCTCGTCCAAGGCCAGCCCACTGCCGGGCAGCCGGTCTTGCACGCTCTCATCCAGCGAGCCCAGGCGGTCGCTAAGGGCTTCCAGGTTGAAGTAATAACTGGATCTCTGGCGGTTATACCCGATGAGATACAGGCGGGTGATGGACATGGCGATATCGTAGCGGGCATTGTAGCCACTTTCATGGGTCAGCGCGGCCTGTGGGTTGCAATACAGGGAGAAATGCCCGCCCAGGGCCGTCACCTGCTCTACCACATCTCGCAGGTCGGCGGCGCTGCCCAGCGCGTTGTCCAGTTTCAGATGGTCGGGCGGCATGGCCGCTGCACCGCGCGTCTGCCAGCCATAGTAGACCACCTCTGGCGAGCCAATCTCCAGCCCCGCCAGGATTTCCCCCATCTGGTCAATGGTGGTCATGGGGATGGTGCGGTACCAGAAGAGGATCTTCTCTCGCTCGGCGCCCAGGAATTCCAGGCGGATACCGATATCCGCCTGCCCAGCGGTCGTCTGGTCCTGCAGGTCGCCATTCTCCACCAGGTAGGTCTGATAACTGCGCGCCATGCCTACGTAATCAGCCTCTGCGCCGGTCAGGAAGCGATAATGCATCACCACGTCAAAGCGGTTGGTTTGCGGCTGCAAGATGGCAACCCCATCGCCAGAGCGGCTGGTGGCCTGGAAGTAACTCTCGTTATAAACGAAAAGGTTGTAGAGGAAGTTGAAATTGGTGATCAGGCCAGATGGATGGGCGTTGATCTCACCATACGCCGCGCCGTTTTCAACCACTGCCAGGTAAGCGTTCTGCCCAACGCCATGCACCATGCCAATAACCGGGATGGACATGCGGTAAGGGCGACGGAGTGTGGGATCATAGGGCAGGGAACCCAGCATCCCCAAATCCGCGCCGTAGTAGCGGCCATAGAACATATTCTCGGCTTTGGTCTGTGCGGTGAAGTGGATCAGACTGCCACTTCCATCTGGAATGAACATGTAACCGGGCGTCTGATCGCCGCGCGTGGCAGCCATCCAGGGGTACAGGTGCACCGCGCCCAAGCGAAACGCTTCGCCTTGCTGGATCGTGTCAAAGGGTATCTCCACCCGCACGCCGCCCTCTTCCAAAGTCAGCACCAGGCCCAGGGAAATCGCCTGCTCGGTGAAGGTCACCTGCGCCCGGATGCCCTGGTCAATTTGGGCAAACTCCAGGGTATGTTCGGTATTGGCAATCGAAACACGCTTGCTGACGGCCTGCTGGTCAAGGTAATCGATGCTGATGCCGCTCTGCGCGAAGGCCGTCCAGGTACGGTTCAGCCGGTCTTCGTCGGCCTTCTCGTCCAGGTTCGAACTCCAGATGTAGCCGCTGCGCAGGTCAACCACTTTGAAGGCCAGGGTTTCGGGATGGACATAGAGCTCAAACGAGGTGTTCTCAGCAGCCAGGATGAACACCTCTGGGATACCATCGCGCCGCGGGCCGGGCGTTGCGCCGCTGGGCAAGCCGCTTGCCGCGGCTGCCGGTTGCAGCATACTTCCCAACAAGAAGACAATCAGAAGAAGCTGGATACTCTTGCGCATATCAGCCACGCAGCCTTATCTCTCGCAGGATCGCCATGATAAAGTCCGATAACTGGCTGAACAGCACATACAGGATGTAACTGGTCAGCACCATCACCGCCATGGTGAAGATGGTCATCAGAACGTTGCGCAGGGTCTCACTAAACGAGTAGTTGTGGATTTCCTTGACCATAATAAAGAGCATCAAAACAACCCAGACCCACACCAGGTTCATTGAGAAAGTGTAGAGGAAGACCTCATTCAAGCTCAACAGGTTGGAAAGCAGGGCAATGGGCAGGGCAAAGAGTGCATAGGGGAACAAAGAATAGGCGCTGCCGATGACCACATCGCGCACGCGGCCCTCACCGTCGCTGATCGTGGAGACCAGGTAGTTGGCGCTGTTCCAGAGCAAGATCAGCAGGAGGGTGTAGATCACCTCGTTCTCAGCCCGGATATCCGACAGGTTGGCGTAGGGGTTGAAGATGAATCCGGTGATGTACAGCGATGCCACCCGCAAGGCAATCACCCACAGGTAAAGCAGCCCAGCAAATAACAGGCTGCCGCGTTGTTTCTTCTTGATGTAATAGAAGCTGTCTGCCGGGAACTTGATGAAACGGAACAGGAAGAGCAGATCATCCACCAGCTTGTGTCCGCGCAGCCAGCGCAGTCCCCGCCGCAGTGGTCCCAGCCAGTCATAACGTCGGTCGAAGTATTTGACGCTCCTTTGCACAACCGCCAGGCCAACGAAAGCCAGCAATCCCCCAGCCAGGTAGCGCTGCAAGACCACATTGCGCAGCTCCCAAAACGCCTCCGAATAGCCGTTGCGATCTTCCGCGTAGCGATAGTTGGTCAGAGCGCGGGCGTAATCGCCATCTTTGAAGTACGCATCGGCAATGGCCTGGTAGGCCATGATGAAGGAGCCGTTATAATTCAACACCTCTTCGAAGTACGGCCTGGCCTCCGTGTAAAAGCCCTCCACATACAGGCGCACACCGTTGTGCACCAGGCGGGCAAAGGCGGTCGTCTGATAGACCACGATGGCGTTTTTGCCCTTGTCCAGCACATAGATGTATTCCCCCTGGCGGGCAATGGCGGTCGGGTTGCGCAGCGTACCGAGGCGCTGGTCGCTGGTATCCTGCGCGCCGAAGACAAACAGCAGCATCCCCTTGAGATCATACTCGTAGATCCATCCCGTGGCATCCACTGCGGTGACCAACCCATTGTCGCTGACATGCACATCGCGGAAGGAGGTTGAACCGAAAATATTGGGGAAGATGTTGCGCCCGGCTACGGTGAAACGGCGCACACTTTTCTCCTCGGCAGTGCCCGCGGTAACTGTGAACACCATCGATTCGGCGTCAATCGCCACGTTGGAGGGCGAGGCGGCCTCATTCTTGATGAATTGGGCCAATTGTTCGGGGGTCAGGAACAGGCGCTGCAAAATCATCTTGAGCGACATGGTTGCCGGGTTGGCGCCGAAGTACCCGATGAAATTGCCGTTGGTGTTCAACTTCACCAGCCCATTGGTGGAACCTTCGCTGACGATGTACAGGTTTTGACGCACGTCGACGGCGATCTTGCGCGGCAAGAACTGGTTGCTTGCCCCAAACAAGGGCTCGCTGGGGCGGCCAAACTGCCCGACCAGGCTGCCATCCGCGGCCAGGATCACAATCATGTTGCTTTTGGCATCGGCAACGTATATCGTCCCGACCTCATCCACAAAGACGCCCGTCGGTCCGCTGAGCACCTCCTCGCCGTAAGTGGCAATCACCTCAAAATCGCGCAGGCAGACAATGCGGTGATTTCCCGTATCGGCGATGTAGATCAGCCCATCGGGGGTAATGAACATATCCTCAGCGCCAGAGATGGGCAGGTCGATTTCCGCCAGCGGCGTATAGGCGTCCTGGGTCAGGTAAAACCGCCCGCCCGGCCCCGGCGCCCAGGTAGTATAGGGCGGTTCCGCGCGGGCCGGCTCAGCAGGCAGCAAACCGGCCAGCAAGACGAGCAAACCGAGAATGCGGATAAAGCGTTTCATCCCTTCAACCCCGAATGTGACATAGTGCTCATCACCTGGCTTTGCAGGATCACAAAAATGAGCAGGTTAGGCAGGAACATGATCAGCGCTGCAGCCGCCGCAATTCCCTGACCAGCTACCGTGTTGGCCCCTGAGGCGCTGGCCGTCAGGGTGGTCAGATAAAAGGCAAAGGTCTTGAGACTTTCAATGTTGATATACATCGACGAGGTATCGGCATTGTTCCAGGTGGCCTGGAAGGTAAGGATCGCAATGGTGGCAATGGCTGGCTTGATCATCGGCAGGATGATGCGCCAGTAAATCCTCACATCCGAAGCGCCATCGATCTGCGCTGCTTCGATCACCTCATCGGGAATGCCATCGATGAACTGCTTGAGCAAGAACAGGCCCACCGGCATGGCCAGCGCTGGCAAGATATGCACCAGGAAAGAGTCGATCAGGCCCATCCTGGCGATGATCAGGAAGCGCGGAATGGTAACGGCAATGGGCACGAACATCAGAGCCACCGTGTTGATGGCGAACAGGGTCTTTTTGAGTTTAAAGCGTTTCTTCGACAGCGCATATGCCGCCGTGGTGGAGACGACCACCGAGGCAGCCATGGATATCGCCGTCACCAGGATGCTGTTGAACAGGTAGCGGGTTACCGGCACATTCGCGGTAGACATCAGGTTGAACAGGTCGCCAAAATTCTTCAGCGTGGGGTTATACACGAAGAAACGTGGCGGGTAGATGAACAATTCCTCCGTCGGCTTGAAGGCGGTAGAGACGATAAAGACAATCGGCAGAACCATGAATAGGACGATGGGAGCCAGGATGATGTAAAACTGGAGCTGGCTGGGATGAAAGCCCGAGGGGTTGATGCCGCCATTGCGCAGCCCAAAGGATTTGCGGAAGAAGCGCCGTTTCATCTTTCCACTCACTCCTCGCCGCCAAACAGGCGGCCCGCCAGCCGGGAGAAAATGAGCGCCATCAGCAGCAGCGTCACCGAGATCGCCGCGGCGTAGCCCATCTCGTAGCGCAGGAAGCCGAAGTCCTCGATATGGTTGACGAGCAGTTGACCGGCGTACTGCGGGGTGGGATTGGCCCCAGAGAGGGTCACGCCGATGGCCCCCGCCTGGAAGGTGCCCACGATGGACATCACCGCCCCAAACAGCATCTGCGGCTTCATAGAGGGAATGGTGATGTAAAAGATCTCCTGCCAGCGGCTGCGGATGCCATCCAGGCTGCCGGCCTCGTACAGCTCTGGGTTGGTTTCCAAAATGCCCGCCAGCATGGCCAAAAAGCCCACGCCCATGCTGCTCCACAGCGTCACTACGATCATGATCAGCATCAGGTACTCTGGCGATTGCAGCCACTGCACCGGTTCCTGGATCACGTTCAGGCGCAACAGGAAGCTGTTCAGGTAGCCATTTTGATCGCCGCTGAACAGCGTCTGCCAGATGACCGCCATGGTGATCGACGAGGTCATCGAGGGCGAATAGAGGATCAACGCCAGGATGGTACGGGGGATGTGCGGCAGTTGGGCCAACATCCAGGCCAGCATGAAGGACAGAACGTACCCCCCCGGCCCAACAATGACGGCGAACTGGATCGTGTTGGGCAAAACATATTTCATGAAGATCTCGTCCTGCGTCAGCAGGGCAATGTAGTTGCGCAGGCCGATGAACGTGGGGAACTGGATGGTATCGAAGTAGGTGAAGGACAACAGGAAGGCCACCCCCACCGGGACGACGATGAACACGATGAACAAGAGGGCATACGGTGAGAGGAACGCGTACGCGCTTCCCTCTTTGTTCAGCCATTTGCTGAACCGGTTATTCTCTCGCCGCGCCCCGCCGGCTGCAGCAGCGGGTTTAGGGATGCTTTTCAAGCCTGCGGTCATTGGTCGGCCTCTTCCATCCAAGATTCAACGGTTTCAATCGTGGGCACCTGAATATCGATGACCCTGGCGCCGTTTTCCGTGTAGCCTAGTTCTTCCATCTTACGGGCCATTTCGCGGTTGATGGTCAGGATGGCATCATCAATCGCCACGCGGGGGTTCACCCCATCGAAAACAATGCGGTTCCAGGCGTTGCTTAGCTCGCGCTCTTGCATATACGTCCCCGGTAGCTTGGCGGGCTCTTGCAGCCATTCCCACTGCGCCAAAATCACATCCTTGTGCTCCTCCGGGATGGGCAAGTAGCGGAAGGCCTCCAGGTTGGCCGAATTCCACAAGTAGGTAGTGCCGTAGTTCATCACCAATTGGCGCTGGAACGCCACCTGCGTCTCCGTAGACATCCACCATTTGAGGAACTCCCAGGATTCCTGGGGCATCTCCGTGTCAGCCAGCATCATGCAGGACTGCGCCGAGCCGGTGGCGTAGCGGTTCTGCGTACCATCGGGCAGTACGGTGGCCGGGTACAGGTCAATGCCCCACAAGCCCTCGATTTCCGGGGCGGCAGTGGCCAGCTTGAGGTAGTCAGTGATATTGGAGATACCGATAGGCAGGCTGCCGTTGCGGAAGGAGTCGTAGAAGCTGGAGACGGTCAGCGGCATGCCGTAGACAGTGAACTGCTCGGCCATGAATTTGATGGCGGTGATGGCCTGGTCGCTGCCCAGGCCGGTGGAATAGCCATCGGGGCTGTACAGTTCTGCGCCGTAATTGAGAATGTACGGCGAGGTCGCCAGGTAACCTTTCATGCCGCTGCCACTGGATAGCGGCGTGTAATAGTTCATGCCGTAGAGCTGCAGCTCGGGCAAAATCTTGAGCACCTCGTCCCAGGTTTGCGGGACGGGCAGCCCCAGCGAATCCAAGATGTCGCGGCGGTAATAAGTGACCCAAAAATCCTGCGTTTCTGGGATAGCATACACCGAATCGTTGACGATGTAACTCAACAACGAGCCTGGCGAATAAATCTGGATGAATGAATCGAAGTCATCGAACGAGCGCAAATCCATGGCAGCGTTGCGCAGGGCCAGTTCGTAAGGTACGTTGGTGCTGGCACCCAGCACCACATCCGGAGCAATATCCGCGGCAATCGCCAGAGCCAGCTTCGACTCGCTGGGCATGATCGAAAACTTGACCGGGATGCCGGTCTGCGGCGTGAAGCTCTGGTCGGCCATGGTTTGGAGGATATCCACATACTGCCGCGGACGGTTGACCCACACCTCGATCTCATCTTCCTCGGCTCCGATGGATTGGTAGGCATTTGGCCTAAAGGAATAGAAGAAGCGCTTGACACCTTCGACAAAGGAGGTCCAGATCGAAACGCTGGGCGGCTGCGGCGTGATCTCTGGCGAGTGGATGTAGAGCTTATCCAGTGCCAGGGGCTGCATTTGCAGCGAGCCCATCACTGTACCCAGTAGCTGTGTGGCCGATTGCGGCCCCTCCGAGAGGCGGTTCATGCGCGAGGGGATTTTGTCGGCATCATCTGCCAGGAAGATAATATTATCCAGGGCAATCTGGTAATTCATGATCTCTTGCGAGTTCAAGCCCTGATTGATGGCAGACAAGGCAGCCTGGTCTTCTTCGAGCCGAGCTGCAATATCCCGCAGACGCGTTTCAGCATCGGGGATGTAATCGACAATCTCCCATTCGCGATAGCGGTCCACCTGGTTGCCGGTCAGGCGCTTGATCTCCAGCGAAAGGGCGTTGAGGTCGGTGATCGCCTGGCGGATATTGGCAATGGCACCATCGTAAGGAGAGTTGTTGGCCTCCAGGCCCAGGATGTTGACCCCCTGGCGCAAGAACACGCGGTAGGGCAGATCCCCGCCCAGGGTGAGGTTAAACCAATCCGCGCTGTAGGGGATGGCCACTTCGTTGAACTCGTCGAACGGCACAACACCGTTGATGGTGATTCGACGGAAGACGGTGAAGTTGTTCTTGATGTTTTGCTGGGCGCGCAAGGTGATGCAGTACATGCCGTCTGCGGGCACGGTAATTTCGTAGTACAGCGCGCTGCCGCTGCGCTGCCAGCTCTCCCCGCCTGCCGTGTTCAGCCGCAGTTGATACGTATCGTACGGCGTGATCTCCAGGCTACGGTTGTACAGCGGGCGGATGGAAACGTCATTCTTGTACGAGGGCCATTCGGCCTCAATTTCGATCAGCACGCCCGCCGAGTCGGCAGCAGGGTTATCCAGTAAATACTGATTGTAGGATCGGTGCGGCGAAAAAGCCTGCAGGTAAATGCTTCCCAGGAAGAGCGTCTCGCGGGTCAGCACAAACTCAAGCTCGTGCTCTCCCGCGGTCAGGTACACCTGCAAGGGGTACTTCTGACTGAAGTTGACGTCCCGCGTGAATACTTTTGTCCAGCGCACGTAGCGCGCCTGCGGGATGGGGATCTCGTTCCCATAGCGGTCAAGGGGGAAAGCTTCGACACTGTTGCGGTAAAACACCGGGAAGATGATGCGCCGGGCATCCTCCACCGGGAGGGCACCGTCCACCCAAAGCTGCCCCTCCGGTGCGGTGACCAGCACCTCCTCAGGGACGGCCGCATCAAAGGCTACGGTATAGTACCCTGCTTCTGTGACCGATACCCCAAAACGGAAGCTGTCATCCCGTTCCAGCCGCACACTCGGCCGGTCGTATTGCGCGGCTACCTCGCCACTGGCCAGCGGCAGGCCAAACGCATCCGCGCGGATTTCGATCAGCTGGCTTTCCTCGGTCATCTGGATGGGCAATGCCAGAAAATCTGGCTGGCCCCAGCCAGGGCTGGCCACCGGTGCGTATCCTGGCGCCAGAATCGCCAAGATGAGCAAAATTGAGCCGAAGAACTTCACCAATTGCGACCGTTTTGTGTGCATCTTCGTAGAAGGTAGAAGGAGTATGCAGGAGGGGGCTGTGGCAACCACAACCCCCTCCTGATCAAGAAATTTATGGGTTCAACTCAGCCAGGGCTTCATCAAGGATGCGATTGGCAAACTCCTCCAACTGAGCAGCGTAGTCCTCATATTTATAACGCCCATCATTGGCGAAGTTGAACATGAACCACATGTTGACATCCTTATCATCGCCGATGTCGATGCCGGGCTTGCCTTCCCAGCGAGCATTGACATAGCCGGGGATGATCTTGGCCAGGGATTCGATCAGGCTGTTATCCAGGTTCTCCAATGCTGCAATGATGCCGGGATTGTCGAAGAAGCTCTTGTAAAGCTCGATCGAGGCAGCATCCACCGAGAGAGGCATCTTGGGCGCAGAGCCCATGGCCAGGGCCAGCTCGGCTTCCTTCGCGTAGGCTGCCGAGGAGAAGGTCATCCACTTGGCAAAGTCGTAGGCGGCTGCCAAGTTGGCAGAAGTGTTGGAGACAGCCATCACATCCATTACCAGCGCCTGATTGCCGCCGGGGATGCCGATGAAGTCCCATTCAAAGGTGGCGTTCTGGGCGAAGTTGGGGATCATCCAGCCGCCATCCCAGCGCATGCCCACTTCCTGGTTCGTGAACAGTTCCCACGGGCCAACCGAGGTGAAGTTGGCTTTCTGCTCGTCGGTCAGACCTTGCCAGGTATACTGCTTCATTTCGCCGGCAAAAGTGATGGCGGCTTTGAAGGCATCGGAGTTGTAATTCATATGCGCACCGTCGAAGCTGAACCAGCGCAGAGCAGGGTCCTGGGTGTTGGCATACCAGCCCATCATGAATTCCATCTCATCCAGGCCCAGCATACCCTTGGTGGGGTCGTGCATGGCGATCACGGCCGCGGTGAAATCCTCCACCGAGATGCCGTATTCGGGTGCGTCCAGGTTAGCAGCCTCGTATAGGTCGCGGTTGACGAAATAGCCCATCACAAACTGTGCCGCGGGCAGGCCCAACACCTCACCACCATAAGTGACACCATTCTTGAGCGCCAGCGGAACGTTCTGCCAATCGGCATCCGCGGCGGTCAGGTCAGTCAGATCCGCCAGCCAGCCGTTCTTGACATACAGCGGGACATTGTTGGCCATGAACACATCCGGCAGCTCGCCCTTGGCCGCGTAGGCGGTCAGCAGCGCATCCCAGCCCTGGCCATCCGGGTCCGACATATCCACGATCTCGATGGTCACATTTGGGTACAAATCAGTGTAGGCGGCGATCAGCTGCCGCTGCATGTTGTTTTCTTCCTCGGTGCCCAGATTCCAGTTGGCATAGCGGATGACAACCGGCTCGACCACGGGCTCGGCGGTCGGCTCGACCACGACCTCTTTGGTAGGTTCAACCACAGTCTCTTTGGTCGGCTCAACCACGGGCTCAGTGGTGGCCGTGGATTTGCAGCCGGCAATACCCAAAATCACCATCGAGAGCACCAGGATCAGGTTGATCAATTTTACAGTTTTCATTTTTTTCTCCTCTCATTTTTCTTTTTGTTTTTATGAACGAAAGATTTTGTTTCCCTTTGGCGAGAAATTTCAATACGTGTTCCACTCCTTTCCCATTGAATCTTAGGCGGCCTGCCCCAAAATGATCTCAACTTGATGCGTACCGCCATTCTGAAAAGCAGGCACAACTTGCCCCGTTATAACCTGCCCATCCACGCGTAACGATTGAACGCCTCGATGAACATGGTGTGGGTTGCGAACATCAATCAAATACACCGCATTGCGGAACTTGCGCTGCACCCGAAAGCCAGCCCAACTCGCCGGAATAGATGGGTCGATCAGCAGCCCATCCTCTTGCGGGCGGATGCCCAGGATCCAATGCGTGGCCACGCGGTGCAGCCACTGCGCCGAGCCGGTGTACCAGCTCCAACCGCCCCGGCCGTAGTATTCCGAGGCTGGCCCATCCACGTTGCCGGGGGTGACATACGGCTCAGCCTTGTAGATATGAATGTCCGCGCTACGGTTAGGCGGGCAGATACGCCGGTAAGCCTCATAAGCCAGATCCGGCTGGCCCGCCAGGGTATAAGCCCATACCGACCAGGTGGCCGCATGAGTATAGACACCGCCATTCTCGCGCAACCCTGGCGCATAACGGGTGACATAGCCGATATCCGGGCGGGGGCGGGTGAAGCCCGGGTCGTTGAGCAGTGTTCCATAATCTTTCAATAGTCGCTGTGTAACCGACTCCATCGCCATTGGGGCTTTCTCTTCATCTGCTGCCCCGCTGATCAGTGCCCAGATATTGGGCATAAGGAAAATCTTTCCTTCCTCGTTCTCTTTGGAGCCAAGCAGCAAACCTGCATCCGTAGTAGCCTGCAGATACCATTCCCCGTCCCAACCATAACGGTTGAGCGCATCTTTCAGGTTGCCGCGCACCCCCTGGCAACGCCCGGCAAAAAGATCATCCCCTCGCATCTCAGCCAGTGGGATGAAGTTGCCAAGGATCATGTACAGGAATTCGGCCACCCAGAAACTCTCCCCTTTCAAGAGCGTTCCCACGGCGTTGAGACCGTCGTTCCAGTCATGGTCGCCCATCAGGGGAATGCCGCGCGGCGAGAAGCGCGAGAAAGAGCGCTCAATGGCGCGTTTGCAGTGAGTGTAGAGCGGCTCGGCCGGGCCATTGAGATAAGGGATCGACTCATCCAGGATACCGTAATCGGCAGTCTCTTTCAGGTAGGCATCCAGAATGAAGGGCAGCCAGAGCAGATCATCCGAGCAGTTGGTGCGCGGCCCGCCGCCACGGATGGTGAACCACCAATGCAGCACATCCCCCTCGATGAACTGCTGGGCGGCATGCAATAACAACTGCTTGCGGGTATATTCCGGCTCGCTGACCAGGAAAATCTGGCTATCCTGAAGCTGGTCGCGGAAACCATAACCCGCCGAGACCTGGTAGAGGGCAGATTTTCCCCACAAGCGGCAGGAGATGGCCTGGTACTTGAGCCAGATATTGGTCATAAAATTGAGCGCCTCGTCAGGGGTTTCTACATATTCCGTGTCGATGAAGCGTGACCAGAATGCTTTGACCTCCTGCAGGGCGCGGGCGCTCTGCTCCACCCCGGTGTAGCAGGAGATCAGATCAGCAGGGTCTTCTTTGCCGTTCTCTGCCGCGCCGAGGGTAAAGACAATCACTTTGCTCTCGCCGGGGGCAAGGGTAACCCCCACCTGCAAGGCAGCCACTGCGTCGCCAAAACGCCCGCTGTGACCAGCCAGGCGCTCCTGCCGCATGGCCTGGGGATGCTCTTCGCTGCCATAGAGGCCAAGAAAAGTCTCTTTATCGCAATCAAAAGATTTAAGCGGCTCGTTGACCGCCATGAAGGCAGTGTAAGGCCAGTCGATGTTGTTGTGACGGCCTTGCTCATCGGCGAAGCCCCACAGGTATTTGCGGGCATAGATTGCCCTGCGGTCCGCATCCAACCAGGTTTCGATGAACAGTTTATGAAATTCGCGGTGCTCATCTGGCGCAAATCCCAACAGCCACTCTACGTATGAGGTTACATCCAATTCGCGGATCACACTGCTGGCGTTGGTCAGTTTCAGTTCAAATACCTCCACCGGATCTCTAGCCGTAACGAAGATGGTCAATTCGCTGAGGATGCCCTCGACCCTTTGGATGAAGCGTGAGTAGCCAATGCCATGCACCACCCGGTACTCGTCAGAATTCTGCATCACCGGCTTGTACGTCGCCGACCAGAACAGGTTTTGCTTTACATCGCGGATATAAAAATATTTGCCCCAATTGTCTTTGACCAGATCTTGAAACGAACGCGTGATGCGGTTTTGGCCTGCATTTCCCCGCCAACTGTAGCCAGAACCAGTCTGAGAGATCATCACCCCATAATCGCCATTGCTGATAACGTTACCCCACGGCCTGGGCGTCAAGGGAGTGGTGATGATATATTCTCGTCCGTCGTCAGAAAAGTACCCGTAGGGGTTTGGAAATTTCTCGCTCACGCTGTTCCTCGCACAAAACAACTGCTGATTACTTTACCCAATCGGGTCTGGACGAGAGCAACTTTAGTGAAACGTTTAACCTGGACATTATTAAAATATCATATTGTTCTGCCCTTGTCAAGAGGTTTTGCTGAGATTTGGGTAAAGGATCGCGTGCTACCTTTGTATCGTCGGCAAGTATACCCAGTTCGTCACCTCACCCCGCGGTGGCAGAACATAGCCATTGCGCCAGTAATTGCCGCGCCCGGTGCCCCACAAAATGCGCGCCCCGGCAGTGCCGGGCAGGTCGTAGGCCACCGCGCCTGAATGGATGGTGGTAAGCACCACTTCCAGATCCACGTCCGCATCGATATTCGCCAGCGTGGGCGCCGCCATGCTGCCGTTGAAAGTCGCACCCATCGACGGGTTGGGCAAGGCAACTTCGTACACCAGTACCCCCTGGCTGTTGAGAATGTGCAGTTTTCCAACCTGGCCCGAGGCATTGGCCGGCCAGGAGGTGAAGATCACTTCCGCCTGCCCGTCGTTGTCCAGGTCTGCCACCGCCGGCTCGGAGGCAAAGCGGTACACCCCTTCGCCAGGATCATACACCGCGTATGGCCAGCTGCCGTGCTCGGTCTTGTCGAGCCAGAAGGCGTGCAGCTGCCCATCATAGGATGCGAACAGGATCTCTTTCACCCCATCGCCGTCCAGATCGACCACCACCGGGTTCGACTGAGCATTCTGGATTATGTCGTAATCTTCGCTGAGCGGCGCACCTGTATCCACCGGCGGCGCCTGCCAATCGTACCCACCCGCCACAAAGCGCGTCCGGTCAGGGTTAAAGATGTACACGCCAGTATAGCGGCTGTCGTATGATCCGTAGCAGTCGTAGACATTACCGGTTGCCACCACCTCCATCGTGCCATTGCCGTCCACATCCGCGATGGCTGCCGGGCCGTGAGCGAAGTTGGTGCGGTAACTTTCGACCCGGGTACCGTCACATCTCCCCCAGCCGCGCTCTTCGGGAATGATGCTCTCCCACACCCCCACCCGCCCCCAGGTTTTGACCCCGTCGTCATCCACGTACATGCTGTTCGCCAGCGGCTGCGAGCCATCGCCCCGGTACAACGCGATGTAGTGCACGTCCGAAGGCACCACGATCTCGGGCTGGGAGTCGCCGCCCACCAGCGGGCCGATCGCCAGGTTGGCATTGTACACACCCCAGGCGTAGGCCGAATCGTCGATGACTTGAGGCCAGCCGGGGCGCAAGGTGCCATTGTGCTCGTAAACCCAGGTATTGGTCTGGCTGCCAACCGCCGCCGTCACGATCGCCTCCAGCGTGCCGTCCAGGTCCAGGTCTGCCAGGGCCAGCCCGCGCAGTTCGTTGGTGACCGGGCGCTGCGGCCAGCCAGGCTCAAAGTAGCCAGCGGCAGTGTACACCGACACCCACCCGCCGCCGTGGGCGGTGACGATCTCGATCTGCCCATCCCCGTCGACATCGCCCAGCGCCACGCCGGGCCAGGTGCGGCCCACATTCGAGGCGCCAGGCTCAGCACGGTCGTGCCCTGAGGTCACTTTCCATTCCACCGCGCCGGTCGCCCCGTTGAGCGCGTAGATGGTGTAGCCGGTGCTGATCACTTCGACCTGCCCGTTGCCGTCCAGATCAGCCACCGCCGGCGAAGAATACCAGCCCATATCGCAGTAGTTGTAGGGCGGCGCGCTGCACCCGCCGTACTGCCACTTGAGCACCGGCGCGCCAAATGCCGGGGCTGAGGTTGCTACGGGGGCCGGGGTGACTGCCAGCATCACACACAGGATCAGGAAAACGGATTTCATGAAGCCAGGCATCGGAGACTCCTTTGAATTAGTGTTCATTTCTGCACCAATTGCAGGATCAACGCCCCATTGGCGGGGATTTCCACCAATGGGTAGGCGTCAAAGCCGCCTGCCGCATTGGTGGTCAAATCTGGCATTGAAGCATCCGCAGGCAGGCCAAAGATCGGCAGCACATGGTATGTGCCGCTCAAGCGACCCATCGGCAGGGAAAGCTGCATCTCACGGACCGCATCCTTGCCCAAATTGATCACCACCAGCACTATTTCCCCCTGGCTCTGGCGCATATACGCCAGCACCCGATTATCGTCGTCGCCCGGCTGCACCGGTTGATAATCCCCTATCCGTAATGCAACATGGTTGTTGCGGAGATGAATCAGGCTGCGGTAGTGAGACAACAGCGAGGCTGGGTCGGCATGCTGGCCAGCCACGTTGACTCCGTTTTGATACTCGCCGTTAGCGGGTCGCCAAGGATCAACCAGGCTAAAGCCAGCATTGCCGAGGCTGCTCCAAAGCATTGGCGTACGAATATCTTCATCTGGCTTGGCGCCGGTCATGCCGATTTCCTCGCCATAGTAAATAAATGGCACCCCAGGCAGGGTGAGTAAAATGGTGGCGGCAGTCTTGGCTTTGGCAACATCGCCGCCCAGGCGGCTCATCACCCGGTTCGTGTCGTGGTTGGACAGAAAGATAGCATCACTTGGATCAGCAAGGTAAAGCAGGTTTTGCTCAATCGATGCGCGCAGGGATGGGGCGGAGCGGATGCCTGTTTGCAGTAAGATCGCCTCTGCCAGATCGAAGCTGAAAGCAAGGTCCAGCTCATCGCCCTGCAGGTACTGAGAGATCGTAGAGCTGTGGGTCCAGACCTCGCCGACGGTCATAGCTTCTGGGTTAGAAGCCTTGTACACCTGGCGGAACTCGCGCCAATATTCATGGTTGGCCTCTGTGTCGGACATAGCCCTGCCTTCTTCCACCAGGTAACGGGCTGCGTCCAGGCGAAAACCATCCACACCAACCTCTTCCAGCCAAAACTCCACCACTTTGCCCATCTCGGCGCGCACCTCCGGGTTATCATAGTTCAAATCAGGCATGCTGCTATCGAAGTTGCCAAAATAGTAGTCGCCGCTGCTGGCTTGGCGCCAGGCTTGCTGCCCCCAGGCGCCAGGATAACCAGGGTCGGTGGCAGAGAAAATATACCAATCGCGGTAAGGCGAATCCGGATTCGCCACTGCGTCTAAAAACCAGGGGTTTGAGGAGGAAGTATGGTTCAGCACCAGGTCAATGATCACCTTGATGCCGCGCTGGTGCGCCTCCGTCAGCATTGTTTTAAAATCATCCATGCTGCCATATTCGGGGTTAACAGCATAGTAGTCAATCACATCATAGCCATGATAAGAGCCCGTGGGATGAATTGGCATCAACCAAATGCCGGTCACGCCAAGATCATCTGTGGTCGAGGGATCGCCGTCATTGAGATAATCCAATTTTTGGGTGATGCCGTTAAAATCACCCATCCCATCACCATCGCTATCATAAAAGCTGCGGACAAAAATCTCATAAAAAACTGCATCATTCCACCAGGGGTAGCCATCTGTACCCGCAGGCATACCCGTTACCGGTTGCACCGGTTGACCGACCCGAGCAGGTGAGCCAACGCAGGCGCCCAAGGCCAGGCCGAGGAGGGCTAACTGCAACAAACAGCGGCAAAAAACATGGTTTCGCATGGGATATTCTCCGTAAATACAAGGTGTTCCAGCTAATCTGGATATCATACCATCTTAAAGCACTGGCTTACTACGAGCCCTGATCTCGCCGCAAGGCAGCAACTTGGGTGAATTATGACAAAAAGCACATGACAAAAATTCTTTTTTCTGCTAAGCTAAAAGGTATCACACAGGGAGCAGCCTATGACTTTTCAAGATATGGAAGCGCGCTTCACCCAGCTCCATCAGCAGTATCTGCAGCAGCGGCTTTCGCCGCAAGCCTTTGCGGAGGCCGTAAACCAGCTGCGTTTGGTCGGCCCAGATGGTGTCTGGTGGCAGATGGATAAGACTGGCGCCTGGTTGCGCTGGGATGGGCGCGGCTGGTCGCCAGCCGTACCCCCACATCACGCTGCCCCGCCTCAGCCGGCTGCTGCCGCTCCGCCCCCTGTGCCGCAGCCATCCCCAATGCCAGTCAGGCCAATGCCCCCTGCACCGGCGCGTCCGGCTGCCCCTGCCAGGGTTGTCCCGGCGGCACCGCGCCCGGCGCAAGCCCCGCCAAAGCCGCCCGAGAGCCTGCTGGATCTGCTCAAACTCATCCTGCGCAACATGTTCAAGAACTTTTTGGTCAAGGCCATCCTGGCAGTGGTCACCATGTTGTTTGTGTGGGTGATGCACACCTACCTGCTCATTGGCCCCAACGGCGGCTTTGCTGGCGGCACCAGTTGGATCCTGGATGCGGTGTTGGCTTTGCAAGGTGCAATGGCCAAGGGCACGCTGTTTTGGGGGCTGTTATTTGGCTTGTTTGCCATGATCGCCGGGCGCATCTGGCAGCTTGGTCCTGCCAAAGCGGCCCAGGCTCTCATCGCCACGCCCGGCTGGCTGGTTGATTCCGTCAAGAAGGTGCGCCTGGTCGCTCTACCGCTCTTTTTCGGCAACGCCGCCCTTACCCTGGTCATCGGTACGATCATCAATAACCGCCTGGTATCCTTGCTGCTTTTTTCCTACGGTCTAGTGGAACTGACCGCACACGCCAACAGTCTGCCGGGGCTGGTCTCGCGCCTGGCATGGAACGACGCACAGCGCTTAGTCGGCGGCGGAGCGAAGCGGCCCTTCAACCAGGCCTGGGTTGCGCCGGCGGTGGTTGGCCTGACGCTGGGCTTTCTGGTAGCGGTGATCATGCCGTGGGTGCCCTGGTGTGGCGTGGGTGGGGCCTTTGTTCTCCTGGCGTTGATGGGCGTAACCATTGGGCTGATGATCATGCGGCCGCGCGCCGGCACGGTGGCAATGATCTTCTTGTTGATCTTCTTTGTGGCAGCCGCCCCGGCCCTGGCCGATGATGGCGGCTGGGAAGAAGCCGGCGGCACCTTCCAAAGCTGGATCACCAGCCAGGGGGCGGTGCAAGCGATTTTACAGGGCCTTCCACCGGCTGCCGCGGCAGCCATCATCGGCTGGCTCTCAGCAGTTTTGGGCCAGAGCCTGGGCAGTTTGGCAAATATCAAACCCGCAGATCTGGCCGCCGCCCTGTCCACGGCGCTAAACCTGTCCAATCTGAATACCAGCCTGACAGGCCTTAACGCAGACCTGCGCAAACAGGGCGTGTATGTGCGCAACTTCTTGCAGGGGGACCCATTCCTGCTTTTCCAGGGCTGGTACAACCTCGCCGGCATGGCATGGGACGAAACAGCCGGGCGTTGGACCGGCGCTAATGGGCTGACCTGTGAAGGGTATGTGGATAAAACGTTTGCACCGGTCAAGGCACTGGTCGAGGCGAACTTCCCCGGCGCCAAAGTGCAAAGTGTGTTGTTCTCAGAGAAATCCAGCAGTGCATCTGGTTTTTGGAACGGCGTGGACGCCATGAACGAAGAGAATCACAACCTGATCAAAGTGACCCTGCCGGATGGCTCCGAATGGGCGGTGGATTTTCACCAGCATAACTCCACGGTCCGTTCGGCCAGTGCGCCACCCATCATGCGCCCCTGGAGTGAGGCCAAGAAAATCTGGCAAGATTACCTGGGTGCCAGCGAGTTCACAGAAACTGTGGTCAAGTAAGGAGCGCCGCCATGCCAGCACACACCCAAGCAGAATTGGAGCAGCAGTTAGTGCAGCGCAAGGATCTGGTGCAAAAAGGCCAGTTGACCCCCAAGAGGGCTTTTGGCAACATGGAAGACTGGACGCTTTACCTGGGCGAGCGCACAGCTTTTTTGCACCCCGATGAGCAGCACTGGTTGTGGTACGACCGCCTGCACCAGACCTGGACCTATACCGGCTGTAGTATCAACCAGGCTATCCTGTTAGCCCAGGGGCGAGTAGCGGGCGTGAAGCGGCTTTCTGAGCCTGGCCCGGTGGGGGCATGGTGTGTTTACCAGCAGGGGCAATCGCTGCAAGGCCCGGTGCGCTTCGAGCACCTGCGCACCTGGCTGCAAGCGGGTAAATTGCCCATGTCGATCGTGGTGTGGACGCCGCGCGCCGCCGAATGGCTCTCAGCGGCCGACTTCATGGCGCTGCCAGTTTGATGGAGGCGGGGCTTACGAGGCGTCGCGCAGCGGCTTTTTTGATCGTTATGGTCAGCGGGGTTTTGCTCCTCGCTGGCCTTTTCTTGCTAAGTTACCGCCCGCATGAGCAGGGGCCGGTCAGCCTGCCTGGGTGGCAGGTGATCCGCCCACCACAAGATATTTTTGCCCTGGCCGTGCAGGGCGAGACGCTGTGGGCCGGCGGCGTGGAGGGCGTTTACCAGTTAGACCGCAGTACGGGGGCCTTGGTGCAGCAGCTTCCTGCTGACCCACCGTTGGAATATGTGCGCGCCCTGCTGGTGGATAACGAGGGGAGGCTGTGGATTGGGCATAACCAGGGTCTCACCAGCTACCAGGCCGGAAACTGGCAGACCTTCACCCGGGCACAAGGGCTGCCGGACGATCGGGTGAATGCCCTGGCGCTGGATGCTGCCGGGCAGCTTTGGGTGGGCACCTGGGGCGGTGCAGCGCGGCAGACAGAGACCGGCTGGCAAACATTGACTCAGGCCAACGGCCTGCTGGACAACATGGTCAACGTGATCCTGCCGCTGCCCGATGGTGGGCTTTGGTTTGGCGCTTATGCAGCGCCGCGCGGTGGGCTGAGCTACCTGGCTCCAAATGGCGCCTGGCAATATTTCAACGTGGCCAACGGCCTGCCCCACAACAATATCACTTCGCTGGTTGCCGTCAATCCGGGGCAGGTGTGGGCCGGTACAGGATTGAACGACCGCGGCGGCGCG
The DNA here is from genome assembly GCA_002428565.1 of Anaerolineales bacterium UBA6092. Lineage (GTDB taxonomy): Bacteria > Chloroflexota > Anaerolineae > Anaerolineales > UBA4823 > UBA6092. Next base: position 46,325 of record DIXA01000045.1, read on the forward strand.
GCCGAGTTGGTGCAATCTGCTGAGGGGATCTGGTATCTTGCCCAGGTGCTGACCCTGGAGGATGGCCTGGCCGGGGCCAAGGTGCGCTCATTAGCCCTGGCCCCAGATGGGGCCGTGTGGTTTGGCTCAGAATATGACGGACTGGCGATTTGGCGCAGCGGCGCATTCCAGGTGTATACCACCCAGGATGGCCTCTCCCATGATGAGATCAAAGCCATCCTCTTTGACGCCGATGGCGCCGCCTGGCTTGCCACGCGCGATGGCCTGACCCATATCGCCCCCAGCGCCAGGCCTTAGATCTCCCGTTTTAAGTACATCATCTGCGCACAAATGGCGGCGCTTTCATCATCATGCGCCACTAAGATCAGCGTAGCGCCCTCGGCCTGCTGTATTTGCTGGACAAAAGCCAGCATAGCCATGCGCAGCGCTGGGTCCAGGTTGGCAAAGGGCTCATCCAGCAGCAGGATGGGCGGGCACGGCGCCAAGGCCCGCACCAGAGCGGCACGCTGCGCCTCACCGCCGGAAAGCTGGTGAGGGTAGCGCCCTGCCAGCCTGCTCAACCCCACGGCTTCCAACAGCTCATCCAGCCGGGCAGAAGCCTGATGTTTTTCCCAGCCAGCCAGCCCAAAGGCTGCGTTCTGGCGCACGGTCAGGTGGGGCCATAAGGCCGGTTTTTGGAAGACAGCGCCCATCCCGCGCTGCCAGGGTGGCATCAGCCGGCCTGGCTGGCTGACCACCTGCCCGTCCAAAGCTATCTGGCCGTGGTCAGGCGCTTCCAGCCCGCAGAGCAGGCGCAGCAGCGTAGTCTTACCGCTACCCGAAGGCCCCCGCAGTGCCAGCGACCCACCGCTCGGCACGCTGAGCGAAATCTCGCCCAGTGCCTGCACCGCGCCAAAGCGCTTACTGACCTGCTGCACCTCAATCAGACTGCCCAATCTTCCACGCTCCTCGCTGATGATATCCAGCCCACAGCCCCCCAGTTACCAGGATGATGCCCAGCAAGCCCAGCGCCAACCCGGCGGTGCTGGCAGGCGCGCCATAGTGCAGTAAATTATACAGGCGCAGTGCAACCGTACCCAGCCCGGGCGGAATGACCAGCAGGGTTGCACCGATCTCGCCCAAGGATAGCACAAAAACAACTACCATTGCCGTGCTTAGCCCGCCCAGCATCAGCGGCAGGTCAATCTGCCAGAAGCGCCGCAGCCAGCCAACCGGGTATAACCGTGCCAACTCATGCAGCAACGGCTCGCGGCGGCGGAACTGCGCCACCAGCGCGATCAAGGCTAGCGGTGCAAAACGCCCCACATGTGCGGCCCACAGTAAGACCAAGCCCACACCGGCACTGCGGCCTGGTAAATGGTTAGCCAGGTCAACCAGCCCAATTCCCACCAGTGGCGCGGGTATGGCCAGCGGCGCCAGCAGAACCGCCCAAAACCATGGGGGCATATGGTCAGAGGCGGCCAGGCGTTGAGCAGGGGCCATTGCCAGCAGCGTTGCCCCCAGCGCGGCGCTGCTGGCCAGCAGCAGCGTGGTGAGCAGGTCTTGCCTGGCCTGATTGACTGCGGCCAGCGCCACGGCTGGGCTGCCGGTCTGGATGATCAGCACCAGCACAGGCAGCAGGCTGCCCACCGCCAGGATCAGCACCGCCAACCAGGTCAGGCCGCTTTCAAGCCTGGGCAGCGGCAGACGCTGCAAAAGCGCCGCGCCCTGTGGGCGGCTGGCCAGCGGCGTGCGGCGCAGCAACCATTGTGACCCGCCAACCAGAATCGCCGCGCTGATCATTACAGGCAGCGCCAGCAGCAGGGCGCGCCTTGGGTCGCCGCTCTGACTGAACTCGGCGTAGATCTCCATTGGATAAACGTTGAATTCCAGCAGTGCGGGCACGCCATATTCGACCAGGGCCAGCGCAAATATCAGCCCGGCTGCGGCCATTGCTCCCGGCCAACTCAGCGGCAGAACCACGCGGCGCCAGACTCGTCCGGCTGGGCCCAGCAGCAACGCCTGCTCGATCAACTCTGGTTCGCTGGCTTCGAGTGCATCCAGCATTACCAGCATCGCGAGCGGTGCGTAGGCCAGCGCCAGGATCAACGCCGCACCGCTCAGCCCATAGGGCGAGGGCAACCGTCCAAACAGCCGTTCTAATCCCGGCGCCAGCACGCTGGAGCGGCTGAGCAAACTCAGCCAGGTAAGCGCGTAGATATAGCCAGGAATAATGAAGGGGGTCAGGTAGAATTTGCGCGCCAAACGGCTCAACCAGTTCGGCCGCGTCACGATCCACACTGCACCGCCCAGCCCTAACAGCATGCTGCCAGAGGTTACCAGGGCCGCCAGCCCCAGGCTGTGCCCCAAAAGTCCCATTGTGCGGCTGTTCAAGAGCACGCTTTCTATCTGCAAGGCCAGGCCTGTTTGAGTCCCCCACCCGGTGATGGCCGTACCGATTGTACGCAGCCCCAGCCAGGCTGCCGGTCCATGCGTCACCAACAGATAAGCTGCCAGCCCCACGAACGCACCCAGGCAGCGTAATTGCGCCAGGCCTCTGTGGGGGAGGGGTGCATCCCCGCTAAAGAAAACATCCACAAAGGAACGCAGACGCTTGAACACGACGATCACCGCAAAAACAGCGCTTGCAAATCTCTCTTGGCGGCTTCCATCTGTTGAGCCACTGCGCTCCAATCCACCGACATCATCACCGGCCCTTCGGCTGCCGGCGTACGCAGCGAGCCATACAGGAACCCGTCTAGAACCAACTGCGCCTCGACTTCCGGACTCAGCAGATAATCAATCAGCGCCTGAGCCTGGGTAGGGTTGGGCCCGCCGGCTACCAGCGCCACGGTATTGGGAATAGCCAGCGTCCCTTCTCCTTGTTGGTCGGGGAAGATCATCACCACCGGCTTACCAGCCTGGATGGCAGCTTCAGCGTCGTCGGTGTCCGTCAGGCCAAGTTTCAGATCACCGTTGGCCACCATATCGCGCACCACCGAGTTGCCATCCACAATGCGCACACCCTGGGCTTCGAGCTGCTGGAAGAATGCCAGGGCTGGCTGCGGGCCCCAACTGGCGTATAGGGCAGCGGCGTGCGTGGCGGTCGTCCCAAACAGCGGGTTAGCCAGCCCAACCTCGCCAGCGCCCCACTTTGGATCAAGCAGATCGGCCAATGTTTGAGGGTAATCCTCCGGCGCCACGCGCGTGGTGTTGACAATGATTACGCGCGTTCGGTAGCCTAGCCCACTCCAGTAGCCCTGCGAGTCGCGGAAAGCGGCTGGAATACCCTCCGCCATTGGGGATTGGTAAACGGCCAACAGGCCTTGATCTTGCAGCCAGAGCGTCTGGGCGATCTCTGAACTCCAGAAAACGTCGGCTTGCGGATTCGCCCGCTCGGTCGACAGGCGGCTCACCAGCCCGGTCGTCTTGGCAGCTTCGGCATCATAGATCGCCAGGACACGGATGCCAGTTTGCTGCTCAAAAGCCTCAAAGATCGGTTCAGCATAGGGCTGGTCAACCGAGGTATAAACCACTACCGTTGGCGCTGCCTGGGCCTTGCAGGCTGCCAGGCTGAGCAACAGGAAACACATGCTAGCAAGATAGAGAATATTGTGTTTGCTCATCAGTTCATATTACCATAAGTGAGAGGTTTCAGAACAGAATAATTCGCTCCTCGACTTTGGCTTTTTTTACCAAAGCCGCAAAATAAACGTTTTTCAACCGAAAATGAGTGTACGCAGCGGGCAAAGCCCGCTGCGTACACTCATTTTCGGAACAGATATTCGATTTTAACGATTTCGTCGCCGGGGCCCGCAATTAAAGGGCGGAGCGAATCGCCTCAAGGGTACTTCGCGCACTCGGTACCATGACGAAAAAACCCTGGAGTTTTTCACATGTATTGTAGTCAACACAATGGGCACAGTTGGCAACACCATGCGTAACACCGCAAGAGCGAATATCGCATTCGGCGCAATGGCTACACTTATGTGGGCCGGTCAAACAGCCATCACACATCACTGATTCGATGGTAATATTCGGCGCGTGGTATTCCTCGCGCCATTGAGCAGCCACCTGCTCCAATGCAATTGGAGCATTGGCTTGTGTGGCAGTGTAGGCCGGGCAAGAGCTACAAACCAATCCACAATAGGCGATAATGGTATCTTCCATATCTCGTTGACCTCCTTAGGTCTTTGGAACAATCTATCCTTGTCTACAGAAACAAACTGTGCTTTATTTCTAGCTACCTGACACTTTAAAAAT
>DIXA01000060.1 GCA_002428565.1 Anaerolineales bacterium UBA6092
GACCTGACCGTGGCCATGGCCACCGGGCACCTGAAGACCGGCGCCCCCTGCCGCGGCGAGCGGGTGGAGAAATACAACCAGCTTATGCGCATCGAAGAAGAACTGGGCGAAGCAGCCATCTACGCCGGGCGCAAGGCTTTCGTGCGCTAAAACGCTTGATTACGCACTACTGCCCGGCGTGCTGGCGAGAGATTGCCGGCACGGAAGCGCACTGCCCAGATTGCGGTTTTGACCTGGCCCAGGATCAGGCGCTGAACTTCGAAGAGAAGCTGCTGCGCTCCCTGGAGCACCCCGTGCCAGAGAAGCGTTACCTGGCCATCCAGATCCTGGGTCAGTTAGGCAGCCAGGCCGCCCTGCCCGGGCTGGAGAAGATTCTCGATACCGAAGTGAACGACATCTACGTGCTGCGGGAGGTTCTGGTGGCTTTGAGCAAGATCCAGGGCCCCCGCAGCCGTGCACTATTGCAGAAGGCGGCCGAACACCCTTTCCAAACCGTTCGCCAACTGGCGCAAAGCCTGCTTGCCAGGCCAGCAGAACCTGGCGCGCACACCTGAGCCAATCTGCCGCGCCCTGGCCCAGGTAAAGGCGATATGCTGACTCTCTTCATCTTAAACTCACGGAGCGGGCGCGGCGGCGTAAGGATGCAGTAGATTAGCAAAAGAGCCTGCCACCCGGCTGGCTCTTTTCGTTTGGGAGGGTAGTTTACACAGGTCTGGTCAGTTCTTGCACTGCTGCTAACATATCCCCCTCTGACACCACCACCAACACATCGCCCACATTCAAGACCGTCTCTCCGCGAGGAACCAGCACCTGCTGCCCGCGTCGCAGGCTGGCAACAATACAAGCCTGTGGCCAGGTCACATCTTTCATCCTTTTTCCAACGCAGGCCGCACCTGGCTCAATCGAAACCTCGATCGTGTTAACCCGTTCGGGCGTCAGTGCGTCGATGCGCACCTGTTGCGTGCGATGGCGTAAAGCCGCGCGGCGCGAAAGCGCCACATCGTAGGCGCGCACAATATCGCTGCGCCGCACCATCCCCAGCAAGTGGCGGGGGTCATCGCGCCCCACAACCGGCAGCCGCGAGAGGTCGCGCGGCGACATGCGCTGCAGCGCCAGACCCACGGTTTCATCCGGAAAGATTGTGACGAGGTCCCGGGTTGCGATTTCTCCCACCGTAAGTTGCTCCACCGGCCCATGCTCCCCAGCCAGTGCATGCCGGTAATCCTCCACCGATACGATGCCATACAAACTACCGTCTGGAGCCACCACCGCAAAACCGTGCCTGCCGGTTTGTAAAAAGCGCTCGGCCAGTTCAGCAACCGGGAAATCCAAAGGTAGAGCAAATGTCTCGTGCAGCATCACATCACCTACCTGAACGGATTCCATCACGTCTACATCGCGCCCTCGCTCCAGGCGGATGCCTTTACGCGCAAGGCTCAGAGTGTAGACCGAATCGCGCTGCAAGCGCTGCGAAAGCAGTAAGCTGATCACCACCGCAAACATGAGCGGCAGGATGATGCGATAGTCACGCGTCATCTCAAAGAGCAGCAAAATCGCTGTGAGCGGCGCATGCACGGCTCCCGCCAGCAAGGCAGCCATACCGACCATGGCAAATGCTGCCGGCACGATATTCAATTGGGGAAAAATATAGTTGGCGGCCTGACCAAAGGCCCCGCCCAGGGCTGCGCCGATAAACAAAGATGGCGCAAACACCCCACCCGGGAAACCGCCGGCGATGCTGACCGGCGTCACGATTAACTTGGCCGCCATCACGCCGAGCAAAAGAGCGATCCCCAGGTTCTCTCCATTCAAAATTTGCCCGATGGTATCATAGCCAACCCCAAACACCTGGGGGAGGAAAATCCCCACCGCCCCAACTGCCAGACCAGCGATAGCTGGCTTTAACCAGCGCGGCGCTTTGATCCACTGGTGGAAAAAATCCTGGGCAAGGTATAAAAGACGTACATACAGTGCTGCCAGCGGGCCGGCTAACAATCCCAGCCCCAGGTAGAGCGGCAGCTCCCAGATTGAATTAAAGGCGTACGCCGGCACATGAAAAGCAGGCTCCGGCCCTGCCACAGCCTGCGTGAAAACAGATGAGATCACCGCCGAAAGCACCACCACGCCTAAGGCGCCACCACCGATCTCTCCCAGGATGATTTCCAGAGCAAAGAAAACACCCGCAATAGGCGCATTGAAAGCAGCTGCCACACCGCTGGCCGCGCCTGCCGCCACCAAAGCGCGCATGCGTTCATCGGAGAGGTGCAGCCGTTGACCAAACATCGAACCCAGGTTCGCGCCAATCTGCACCGAAGGATCTTCTGGCCCCACCGATGCACCGCTGCCAATCGAAATGGCAGCCGCCACTGCCTTGGCCGGAACGCGCTGATAACGCAGCCGCCCACCGGCCAGAGCCACCGATTCCATGATCCCCGCCACGCCATGGTGACGTTCTTTGCCGATGAAGAAATGCAGCAGCAGGCCAACCACCAACCCGCCTAGGATGGGCAGCAGCAGCACCGTCCAGCCCCCCAGCGGTTGCAAAGCGGCTCCCAGCCTCTCAAAGGCAAGCTGGTGCACCCAGTTGATCAGCCATTTAAACAGCCATACACCCGCCGCGCTGGTCAGGCCGACCACTAACGCCAGCACGCCCAAGATCACAGGTTCAGAAGGTTGAAATCGACCCAGGCGGAACTTCATTGCTCAATTCCCAGGCAGTGATAGCCCATATCGAGAGATCGTCAACTGCTTGCAGCAGCCACGCGAAATACAAAGCACCATCTTGCAGGCTCAGCCAGAGACCCAAGCCTATTGATTGCCTGCCCTTGGTTAGCGCTTGGGCTGGGTGGCTAAGTACGCGCCAGCCGCTTATACACTTCCACCACCACCAAGATCACGGCCCCAATGCCTGCAAAGACCAACCAATAGTTCAATGGCAACGACTGTGTGCGCAGCAGGCTCTGCAGGAAGGGCAGTTCGGTAGCCAGGATGTGGATCAGAAAGGCTACCAGCATGCCCACAAGCAGCACCGGGTTGTTGCGCAGGGGAACGCGGAAGGCAGAGCTAGATTCGGAACGGCAGTTGACCACATGGTAGAACTGCATCAGCACCAACAGGGTCAAAAGGCTGCTGCGGGCCATGTTCACTTCCCAGCCGACATGGTTCATCCAGACCCAGGCAGCAAAACAGACCAGCGCCATGGTGATGCCGGTGAGCAGAACCTGCTCGATCATCTTGCGGTTAAAAATCCCTTCGCTGGGTTTGCGCGGCGGGTAGCGCATCACGCCCTTTTCGCCAGCCTCAAAGGCCAGGGCCACATCTTGAATGCCGTTGGTTGCCAGGTTGAGCCACAAGATCTGCACCGCCAGCAGGGGCACCGGCAGCCCCGCGGCGATGGAAAGACCGATCAAGATCAGCTCGGCCAGACCGGTGGAGATGAGCAGCAAGGTTACTTTGCGCACGTTGGCGTAAGCATGGCGACCTTCCTCAATGCCAGCCACAATGGAGGCGAAATTATCATCCGTGACGATCAGCGAAGCCGTATCTTTGGCCACATCGGTGCCCGAGCCCATGGCCACACCGATATTGGCCTTGCGCAGCGCCGGGGCATCGTTGACGCCATCGCCGGTGACAGCCACAAAATTGCCCAGGCTCATCAGGGCATCGACGATATTCAGTTTCTGGTCTGGCGAAACGCGCGCAAAAACGCTGGCCTGTTTCACGCGCTCGTAAAACTCGGGGACGTGCACGTCGCCAATCTCGGCTAACTGCTGCCCGGTAACCACCTGGTCGGGCGAGCAGGCCATGCCCAGTTCGCAGGCAATGGCCCGCGCGGTTGCGGGGTGATCGCCGGTGATCATGATCACCTTGATGCCAGCCTGCAGGGCAGTCTCAACGGCCTGGCGTACTTCGGGGCGCAGAGGGTCAATGAAACCGAACAATGCCTGCAGGGTCAGGCCGCTCAGTTTGCTCTCATCCAGCGCCTGGCCGGCTGGCAGGCCGTTTTTAGAGGCAATGGCCAGCACGCGGTAGCCTTCTTCGGCCAGTTGGAGCGCCTGGTGTTCGATGGCTGCGGCATCCAGGGGGACCGGCCCGGCGGCAGTTTGCATATGACTGCAGTAGGCGAGCAAGGTTTCAACAGCGCCTTTCACCACCAGGACGGTTTCGCCTTCCATCTGGTTGAGCGTGGCAGAATAACGTTTTTCCGATTCAAAAGGAATCTCAGCCAAGGCGGGCGCCTGCTGGCGCACCTGGGCCGGCTGCAGTCCCACCTTATAGCCCAGGGCCAGAAAGGCCACATCCATGGCATCGCCGGTATGAGACCAGGTTTCGTTCGATTTCTGCAAGGAGGCCTCGTTACACAAGATGGCATAGCGGCTCAGAATCTCGAGGCGGGCAGTCAGCTCGGGCGAGAGGGCAGACTCATCTTCCAGACTGGCCTCGCCCTCATCGTTATAGCCCTGCCCGCTGATGAAGATGCGCTGGCCATCGGGCAGGGCTGCCAGGCGCACGGTTTGCTGGTTGACGGTCAGGGTACCGGTCTTGTCGCTGGCGATGATGGTGCAGCTGCCCAGGCTTTCCACCGCGGCCAGTTTGCGCACGATCACGTTGCGCAAGGCCATGCGCCGGGTGGAAAGGGAGAGCGTCACCGTCATGGCAACCGGCAGCCCCTCCGGTATGGCAGAGACGGCCATGGCGATGACCAGGAAAAGCACATCGTTGAACGGCATGCCGCGTCCCAACGCAACCAGCCCCAGGAAGCCAGCAAACCCAAGCACGATGAAGGTGATCTGGTGGGCAAATTTTTCCATGCGCAGCACCAGGGGCGGCTTGGTGCCGGCTTCTTCTGCCACGGTGTTTGCGATCTTGCCCACTTCGGTGTATCTGCTGGTAGCAATCACCAATCCCAGACCGCGCCCCGAAATAACCGTGGAGCCGGCATAGGCAATGTTGTGCCGGTCGCTGACAGGCGTTTCGCGGGGCAGCAGATCAACATTTTTGATGGCCGCAATCGATTCGCCGGTGAGAAAAGCTTCGTCAATCGCCAGGTTGTTCAGCTGCACCAGGCGCAGGTCGGCGGGCACTTTGTCGCCCGATTCCAGCAGCACCACATCGCCAGGCACCAATTCTTCGGCATCCAGCATGCTCTGCTGGCCCTGGCGGCGCACACGCGCCCGCACCTTGAGCAACTGCTGCAGGGCGTGGGCACTTTGCTCGGCGCGCCACTCCTGGGCGGTGCCAATGGTGGCATTGAGGGCGATGACCACCAGGATGAACACGGCGTCTTTCACATCGCCCGAGAGCAGAGCAATTGCCCCCGCCACCAGCAGGATGTAGATGAGCGGGCTTTTGAACTGGTGTAGAATGATCTCCAGCAGGGTGGGCGGCTGGCGTTCGGGCAGCGTGTTACGCCCAAATTCCATCTGGCGCTCGGCCACTTGCTGCGGGTCAAGCCCGTTCAGGCCAGCTTGTAACTTTACCAGTACTTTATCTTCTGGGGTGGCATGCCAGGGGATAGGCTGGGTGGGTGTTTCGGCCAGGATGATTTGGTCAATTTCCATAGTCACCTACCCTTGTTAAATGCTTTGAACCAGGGCAAAGATCAATGCCAAGATCAATGCAGCCGCACCCATTCCAATGGCAAGCCAGGTGGAGAATCTTTGACGCATGGTCGCCTCCTTATACCAGGTCGAAGCGCTCGGAGTGGAAATCTCCAAACGGAACACCCAACTGGGTCAGAGCATTCTCGACCGCGTTGATCATGGGCTGTGGGCCGCAGATAAAAATCTCGACGCTGTTTGGCTGGCTGGCCTTGGGCAGGTGACGTCCTAAGACGGCCCGGGTGACGAAACCCGTCTCTCCGTTCCAGTCCGTTGAGGGTTTTTCCAGCACGTGCACCAGGTTCAGGTTCAGTCTGTCCTTGAGCGCATCCAGTTCTTCGCGGAAGATGACCGAATCCCAATCCTTATTGGCATACAGGAGTGTTACGGGGCGCCTGTCGCCGCGATCGGCCATGGTACGCAGCATGCTCATCGTGGGGGTGATGCCCACGCCACCGGCAATGAAAACAAACTGCTCGGCGTGAGTATGCCGGTCAATGCTGAAGTGGCCAAATGGCCCGTCCACATACACCTTCTGGCCGGGCTGCAAGGTCTTGATCTGCCGGGTGAAATCTCCCAACTCCTTAATGGTGAAGGTGAGAGGCGCCAGTTGGCTGGCGCTGGACGAGAACGAAAAGGGGTGTTCGGCTTCTGCAAACGGCGAACTCAAGACGGTGATCCAGGCAAACTGCCCAGGCATGAACTTCATCCCGGCGTGCCCCACCGGCCGGACGGTGAGGCTCCAGGCATTGCCCCGCTCGGGGGTGACGCTTTCCACCTCGTAAGGCCGCCGCAGCAACAGGATCGGCTTGAGGATACGTACGTAGATCAACAGGCCCACCCAGAAGACCCCATAAGTGACCCATAAGGCCTGTTTCCAGGGGGTGTTGAGGTAGTGGCGGGCCAAGACCACATGGGTGATGGCCAGCGCGATCACCAGGGTGGCCAGGATACCGTGCCAGATGCGCCAGTTGGTATATTCGATTTTCAACGGCTTGCGCCAGACGGATGCGCCGATCAGCGCCAGCAGCAAGATCACGGCGGTCACCCCGGCTCGGGCGCGCCAGGGGGCCGAAAACAGGTTCAGCAAGGCCAGGGTTTGGGGAGAGAATACAAACAGCAGCAGCGGGTGCGCCAGGATCAGCAGCAGTGCCACGAAGGAGATCTGGCGGTGAAAGTGATAGACGATATCTGCGCCGTAAGGCGCCTTGAGCCATTTGAAGCGGGCGGTCAGCACAAACTGCAAGGCCATCATGGCCAGCCCGGCAAAGCCCAGGGCTACAGAAAGTTCGCGCCAAAATTCTCGCCCTTCTGGCACCCGGCCAATCAGCAGGACCACCAGCGGCGCGCTGACCAGCACCAGGTAGATAAAGACCCAGAGGGTCCCCTGGATAACGTGGGTTTTCTTCATCGCCTAACCTCGAGAATACGTTTCGCCTGCGCGGATCTGCCTAGCGCAATCCCTGGATGTATTTTTCAAGTTGTACAACCATGAATTGCAATTCACCAATCATATCCTTTACAACATCCCCAATAGAGATAATGCCAACCAGGCGACCACCATCCACAACCGGCAAATGGCGAATATGATGCTCCGTCATCAAGGCCATGCAAACTGTTACAGACTGTTTGGAGGTAACGGTAATCACCTCGTGGGTCATTACTTCCTCGATTTTGGTTTGGGATGGGTTTTTGGCCTGCACTCCCATCTTGTGTGCAAAATCGCGCTCGGTGAATATTCCAACCAGAGAGTCGCCGTTCATCACCACAACCGAGCCGACCTTATGCTCAGCCAAGATCTTCAATGCATCCGCCACCAGAGCGTCTTTTGAGATTGTCCAAACCGATTTGCCTTTGGCTTTGAGAATTTGCGCAACCGTGTTCATTTTAATAATCACTCCTTCTTATTCGGTGTGTTGTGTAGGGGCCTTGTCCCACGTGAGCCCAGGGTAATTATAATGCAATCTGGAGACATACCTTATGCAAGATGCTGAGCCATCGGAAGTGACCGTGACAGCCAGCAGCTGTGGGGGTCCGCCCCACCACGGCGATTCCCAAAGAGCCAAATTTAGACCGGCGCTGGCGTCCAGCGGGATGGCGCGGAAGTTGCCCCCACGAGCGGAATTGCCTGGGTGGTCCGCATGGCGGCCGTATCCCCCGTGTAATGATTTTGTTAACAATTTCCCCTTACCTCACGGATGTTTTCTCCCATGCTATAATCCAACCATGCCTCTGATCCTGGTCGTTGAAGACGAAGTCAGTTTGCGCGAAGCGTTAGCCTATAACCTCGAGCGCCAGGAATACACCGTTGAAGCGGTCGGTGATGGCATGGCCGCGCTTGAAGCCGCCCGGCGCTTGCATCCCGACCTGATCCTGCTCGACTTGATGCTGCCCAAGCTGGACGGGGTGGAGGTGTGCCGCATTTTGCGCCAGGAGATGAGCATCCCCATCCTGATGCTCACCGCCCGTGACGACGAGATCGACCGCGTGATCGGTTTGGAGATCGGCGCCGACGACTACATCACCAAGCCCTTCAGCATGCGCGAACTGCTGGCGCGCGTCAAAGCCCACCTGCGCCGCGAGCGCCTGATCCGCACAGAAACTGGCGCGGCCCAAGATACAGGCGTCAAAGAGGTATTGGAATTTGACAACCTGGTTCTCGATCTGACCCGCCGGGAAGCGCGCCTGGACCATGCACCCTTGCCGCTCACGCCCAAAGAGTTCGAGCTGCTGCTCTTCCTGGCGCGCCATCGCGGCCAGGCCCTCACCCGCGAGTTGCTGCTGCAGCGGGTATGGGGCTGGGAGTTCAGCGGCGGCACGCGCACCGTCGACGTGCACATCCGCTGGCTGCGCGAGCGGATCGAGGCCGATCCAGCCAACCCCAAACGCATCATTACCGTGCGCGGGTCAGGTTACCGTTTCGAGGGATAGAGACGATGTTTCGTTCAATTCGTTGGCGAATTACCTTGCCGTATGTGATCTTGATCCTGGCTGCCATGCTGGCGCTGGGCTTGTACCTATCGAATTTCATTCAGCAAAGCTATCAAAATGATCTGGAGGCTCAGTTAGCCACCCAAGCGCGCATGCTGGGCGAAACCCTGCGCGCCGAACTTCAGCCGGGCAGCCTCAACCCGCCGGGGCTGGACCAGGCCGCTCAACAGTGGCGGCAAACCACACAGGCACGCATCACACTGATCGCCCCGGATGGCGTGGTGATTGGCGAGTCAGATGAAGAGCGGGCGCAGATGAACAACCACGCCGATCGCCCGGAAGTGATCCAGGCGCTCCGAGAAGGCCAGGGCAGCAGCGTGCGCTTCAGTCACACCGTTGGCTACGATATGCTTTACACCGCGGTGGCCTATCCCGATCCAGAGGCCCCCCTTGCCATCATCCGCCTGGCTGTGCCACTCGACCAGGTGCAGGCCAATGTGCGCCAACTGCAAACCATCCTGCTGGGCGCCACGCTGATCGCCACCCTGCTGGCGGTCTTCCTGGCAGCCTGGATATCCGGTTACACCTCCCGCCCCATCCAACAGCTGACCCAGGCAGTGCGCCAGGTGACCAGCGGAGATTTAACCGACCGCCCCATCCCCACCACCCTGGATGAGGTCGGTCAATTGACCCAGGCCTTCAATTCGATGACCAGCCGCCTGCAAGAGCAGTTCAGCATGCTTGAAACCGAGCGCGGCAAGCTGGCAGCCGTGCTGGAGAAAATGACCGACAGCGTTCTGATCGTTGACGAACAGGGCGATATCCAATTGATCAACCCTGCAGCCGAGCAGATCTTTGGCCTCACCAGCAGGCAGGCGATTGGACAGCCCCTGATCAAGATGCTGCGCAATCATCAAATCTATGCCCTGTGGCAAGATTGCCAGAAAAAAGGCACCGTTCAGCAGGCCTCCATTGATTTGAACAATCGCATCTCCCTGCAGGGATTAGCCACACCGCTCGGGCAGGCTCTCCCCGGCGGAACCCTGCTCCTTTTCCAAGATGTCACCCGCCAGCGCCAGATCGAAGCCATGCGCCGCGACTTTATCAGCAATGTCTCGCACGAGCTGCGCACGCCACTGGCTGCCATCAAGGCGCTCACCGAAACCCTGCGCGACGGCGCACTGGAAGACCCATCTGCCGCGCCGCGCTTCCTGGGCCGCATGGAAACCGAAGTGGACGCCCTCAGCCTGATGGTCACCGAACTGCTAGAACTCTCGCGCATCGAATCGGGGCGCGTGCCGCTGGAAATGAAACCGACCCGCCCGATGGACATCCTCAGCCCGGCGTATGAACGTTTGAGCCTGCAAGCTGAGCGCGCCGGCCTGACCCTTGAAACCGCCTGCCCCGATTCCCTGCCGCTGGTGCTGGCAGACGCCGCCAGGGTGCAGCAAGCCGTGGTCAACCTGGTGCACAACGCCATCAAGTTCACCCCTGCCGGCGGGCAGGTGGTTGTGGGGGCCGAGCCAGACGAGAAGGCTGTGCGCTTTTGGGTGCGCGATAGCGGCATTGGCATCCCTGCCGAGGAGCTGACGCGCATTTTCGAGCGTTTCTACAAGGTGGACCGCGCCCGTTCCAGCAGCGGCACCGGGCTGGGGCTGGCGATTGCCCGCCACATGGTGGAAGCCCACGGGGGAAAGATCTGGGCGGTGAGCGAGCCAGGCCAAGGCAGCACGTTCTTCTTTACCCTGCCGCTGGCATAAAGGCCTGAAATTTCAAAATAGCAGATGTGGGGCTGTCCAAAAAGTAAT
>DIXA01000054.1 GCA_002428565.1 Anaerolineales bacterium UBA6092
GAACGAAATGGGCAAGCAAAAATTTGACCGCAATAAACCGCACATGAACGTGGGCACCATGGGACACATTGACCATGGCAAAACCACGCTGACCGCCGCCATCACCAAATACTGCGCCATGAAGGGCGGAGGCGAATTTCGCGCCTTCGACTCGATCGATAATGCGCCGGAAGAAAAAGAGCGCGGCATCACGATCAACATTGCGCACGTGGAATATCAGAGCGATAAGCGCCACTATGCCCACGTGGACATGCCTGGGCACCGTGACTATATCAAGAACATGATCACAGGTGCTGCGCAGGTCGACGGGGCCATCCTGGTGGTGGCTGCGCCGGATGGGCCGATGCCGCAGACGCGTGAGCACGTGCTGCTGGCTCGCCAGGTGGAAGTGCCGGCGATCGTGATCTACCTGAACAAGGTAGACATGATGGACGACCCGGAGCTGTTGGAGCTGGTGGAGTTGGAGCTGCGTGAGCTGCTCAACGAGTACGGCTTCCCTGGCGACACGACCCCGATCGTGCGCGGCAGTGCCCTGGCTGCGCTGGAAAGCGCCAGCAAAGATCCGGAAGCGCCGGAATACGCCAGCATCAAGGAACTGCTGCGGGTGGTGGATGAGTACATCCCTGAGCCCGTACGCGAAGTTGAGAAGCCATTCATGATGTCGGTAGAAGATGTGTTCTCGATCAAGGGCCGCGGCACCGTGGTGACGGGGCGTGTGGATCGTGGGCGCGTCAAAGTGGGCGAGCCGGTGGAGATCGTGGGCCTGCGCGAGAAGCCGTTTGCTTCGGTGGTGACGGGCGTGGAAATGTTCCACAAGTCGCTGGACGAAGGCATTGCGGGCGACAACTGCGGTCTGCTGCTGCGCGGTGTTGACCGCAGCGACGTAGAGCGCGGCATGGTCATCGCCAAATCGGGCTCGATCACCCCGCACACCAAGTTCATGAGCGAAGTGTACGTGCTGCGCAAGGAAGAAGGCGGACGTCACAAAGCATTCTTCACTGGCTACCGGCCCCAGTTCTACATCCGCACCATGGATGTGACCGGCGATATCAAGCTGCCCGAAGGCGTGGAAATGGTCATGCCGGGCGACAACGTCAACCTGGAAGTCACGTTGATCATCCCCGTGGCCCTCGAGCAGGGCTCCAAGTTCGCCATCCGTGAAGGCGGCCTCACCGTCGGCGCGGGCGTCATTACCAAGATCATTGCATAAAAGGAGATGCGCTGCCGCCCTGGTTCGCCAGGGCGCAGCGCTGATTGTAAAGTATGGCCTCTAAGAAAGATGTCCGCCCTATCATTACCCTGGCGTGCGTAGATTGCAAAGAGCGCAATTATACGTCTCAAAAGAACCGCCGCAACGACCCCGGCCGCATGGAATTGAAGAAATTCTGTCGGCGCTGCCGCAAGCACACCACGCACCGGGAGACGAAGTAATCCAACCGGGCGCTTTGTGGCACCGCCACAGCGACCGCACAAAGCGCCTGGTGTCATAAATAGGCCAGTAGCTCAATTGGCAGAGCACCGCTCTCCAAAAGCGGGGGTTGTGGGTTCAATTCCTACCTGGCCTGCCTGAAGGACGCCGTCTGCAAGAGGCGGCGTTTTAACCGTAATCGGAGGAATGACCTGTGCCTGATAAGAAAGCTACCCGCCAACAGATGAACATCTTCCAGCGAATCTGGGACAGCCTCAGAAACTTTACGCGCGAGACCGTTGGTGAGTTGCGCAAAGTTTCCTGGCCAACCCGTAAAGAGACGCTCCACCTGACGGGGATTGTGCTCATCGTCATTGCTCTGATGGCGATCATCCTCGGCGTGCTGGATGCCCTTTACAGCCAGTTGATGGGATTACTGATCTAACGGCAAACTATCCTGCTTGCCGCCCTGGCGGTGTGCAGATGGATGACTGACTGAGAGCAAAGCATGTTTGACTTTGATCAAGACGATCAGGTTCTGGAGCCTCAAGAAGAGGCTGAACCCAGCGAGGTGAACACCCCCTCGATGGGTGAGGCCATGCCTTTCCCCGAAGGCCCACTGCCCGAAAATGTAGTTGGGGAAGATGAGCGTGCCTGGTACGTGGTGCACTGTTACTCTGGTTATGAAAACAAAGTGCGCCATAACCTGGAGCAGCGCATCGAAACCATGGGAATGAAGGACCGCATCTTTGACGTGGTTGTGCCTACTGAAGAAGAGATCGAAGTCAAAGAAGGCAAACGCCGCACCGTTGAGCGCCGCGTCTTCCCGGGCTACATCCTGGTCAATATGATCTTGAGCGAAGAATCGTGGTACGTGGTACGCAACACCCCCGGCGTGACCGGCTTTGTGGGCATGGGCAACTCGCCCACTCCGCTGCGTCCTGAGGAAGTCTCTCAGATCATCAAGCGCATGGAGGCTGAGGCCCCGCGCATCAAGGTCACTTTCCGCTCTGGCGAGCGTGTGCGCATTGTGGACGGCCCGTTCAACGATTTCCGCGGCACGGTAGCAGAGATCGATATGGAGCGTGCCAAAGTGCGCGTGATGGTCAACTTCTTTGGCCGAGAAACACCGGTCGAACTGGACTTTTTGCAGGTCGAGAAATCATAAGATTGTAGGCGGGGCGTATCCCCGTTTTGCAAGTGGGAGGGTGTCCCAAGAATCACCCGCTAAAACCACGAAGGAGAAAAAACTGTGGCAAAGAAACTAAAGGCAATTGTACGTTTACAGATCCAGGCTGGAAAGGCCAACCCGGCGCCCCCCATCGGCCCGGCATTGGCTGGTCATGGCATCAACCTGATGGCCTTCTGCAAGGAATATAACGCCCGCACTTCCAACCGCCCGGGCGAGATCCTTCCCGCAGAGATCACCATCTATACCGATGGCTCGTTCACGTTCATCCTCAAGACCCCGCCCGCCTCCGTGCTGCTGAAGAAGGCTGCTGGTGTGGAGAGTGGCTCGGCAGTGCCGAACCGCGATAAGGTTGGCAAGGTCACCCGTTCGCAGGTGCGCGAGATCGCCGAACTGAAGATGAAAGATCTGAACGCTATCAACCTTGAAGGCGCCATGCGCCAGATCGAGGGCACGGCTCGCAATATGGGGCTGACAATCGTAGAAGACTAACCCAGTGGGAGGGTGAACCCTCACCCGCTTGCACCACATAGGAGGAACTATGGCAAAGCACGGAAAGAAGTACCTGGCAGCATTAGCCCAGGTTGAGCAGGATCGCTTGTACAACCCTGAAGAAGGGGTTGCGCTGGTCAAATCGACCGCCATCACCAAATTTGACTCGACCGTCGAGGTGCACATGCGCCTGGGCGTCGACCCCCGCCATGCCGATCAGCAGGTGCGCGACGTGGTTGTGCTGCCGCATGGTCTGGGCAAGACGGTGCGCATTCTGGTGTTTGCTCAGGCCGAAGGCGCCACGCTGGCGCGCGAAGCCGGGGCGGACTATGTCGCCGACGATGAAATGATCAACAAGATCCAGGCAGGCTGGACAGATTTCGACGTGGCCATCTCCACGCCCGACATGATGGGCAAGGCTGGTCGCCTGGGCCGTGTTTTGGGCCCGCGCGGTTTGATGCCCAACCCCAAAGCCGGCACCGTTGTCCCGGCTGAAGACCTGCCGCGTGTGATCCAAGAGGCCAAGGCTGGCCGCGTGGAGTTCCGCGTGGATAAGACCTCCAATCTGCACGTTCCGATTGGCAAGGCTTCTTTTAGCGCCAAGCAGTTGTACGATAACCTGGCTGCTCTGATGGATGCGGTGAAGAAAGCTCGCCCGGCAGCCACCAAAGGCGTGTACATTAAGCACGTAACCGTGGCCACCACCATGGGCCCTGGCGTACACCTGGATCCCATCCAGGCCCAGAGTATGGTGATCACCGAGTAGAATCACTAAAATAAAACCGCTTCGCCACAGACAGCAGGCGCCGCCTCAACGGCGGCTTAATCTCCTGCCGAGGTGAAGACCCCTCCCGTAATTTTCGTCCCCGCTTTGCGGGGCGCACCGCACCCGCGGTTGTGGAGAGTCTTTGCCGGCTGAAGCTGCGAGGCAAAGACTTTTCATTTGGAAAGGAGGTGAATGTACCTTGGCTATTACAAAGCAACGCAAGAACGAAGTGATCTCTGAGTACGTGACGTGGTTGAACGAGAGCAAAGCCCTGGTGGTAGCGGAATATACCGGGATGACGATGAAGGATATGGATGCCCTGCGCGCGAAAGTGCGCGAAGCAGGCGGTGAGTTCCACATCATCAAGAACACCCTGGGCCGTATCGCTTTTGAGCAGGCTGGTTATGCTGCCCCGGGCGCACAGTTTGAAGGCAGCACAGCAGTCGCTTTTGCTTTTTCGGATGTGCCCGCCGTGGCAAAAATCATGTCGGATCAAGCAAAGAGCCTGGCAGCGTTGAATATCAAAGGCGGCTACCTGGACAAAAAGCTGATCGGCGCCGAGCAAGTTAAGGCGTTGGCAGACCTGCCGCCGCTCCCCGTGGTGCGCGCCCAGATCCTGGGCACCATCCTGGCCCCCGCCAGCAAACTGGTACGCACGCTGGCCGAACCTGGCCGTATGTTGGCAGCAGTGATGCAGGCCAAAGTTGACCAGGCGCAGCCTGCTTGATGCCCCTCACTTGTGGCATCTGATCAATAAGATTAAACCGAACCCATCCGGGTTTACCTGTAGTAACTAAAAAACAATTTACAAGACATAAGGAGTCTTAAAATGGCTGATATGAAGAAACTGATTGATGAACTGAGCGCCCTGACCGTTTTGGAAGCCGCTGAGCTCGTCAAGCAACTGGAAGAAAAATGGGGCGTTTCGGCTGCGGCACCTGTGGCCATGGCCGCCATGCCCGCCGCCTCCGCCGCTGCTGCGGAGCCCGTGGAAGAGAAGACCGAGTTTGACGTCATCATCAAAGATGCCGGCGCCAAGAAGATCGAAGTGATCAAGGTCATCCGCCAGCTCACCAGCCTGGGCCTGAAAGAGGCCAAGGATGTAGCTGAGACCGCTGGTTCCAAGCTGCTCGAGGCCGTGACCAAAGAGGCCGCTACGGACGCCAAGGCCAAGTTGGAAGCCGCTGGCGCAACCGTCGAAGTTGCCTAGGTTCCTTTTCTTTTCCCCAGCCCCCCTGTCCCTCCTGGGAAAGGGGGGCTGTGATTCCACTGTTTGATGTTCACACAGTGGCATAGCCGCTGTGTGAACATCAAACAGGCCTCTGTTTTCTTTTGCCGCCCTGTGGTATATTTCTACCTGGAGAGTTGATATGAGCGCCAGAATACTGATCATCGAAGACGATGAAGCCATCCTGCGGTTTTTGCGCCGCGGCTTGGCCTATGAAGGCTACCAGGTAGATACTGCAGTGGAAGGCCAGGCAGGCTTGATCCTGGCACGCGACAACCCCCCCGACCTGGTGGTGCTGGACCTGATGCTGCCCGGCATTGATGGGCTGGAAGTTTGCCGCCGTCTGCGCGCGGGTGGGCCGGTGCCCATCCTGATCCTCACCGCCAAGGATTCGGTCAACGACCGCGTCTTGGGCCTGGATGTGGGCGCTGATGATTACATGGTCAAGCCGTTTGACCTGGAAGAGCTGCTGGCGCGCATCCGGGCTTTGCTGCGCCGTGCCCAACCCGCCCGCCCGCAGATGCTGCGCTTTGCCGATCTGATCCTGGATACCGGCACGCGCCAGGCCTCGCGCGGCGAGCGCCTCATCTCTCTGACCGCCAAAGAGTACGAACTGTTAGAGCTCTTTATGCGCCATCCCCGCCAGGTGCTCACCCGCGATATGATCTTTGACCGCGTCTGGGGCTACGATTTCGGCGGCGAGAGCAACATCATCGAAGTATACATCCGCTACCTGCGCCAGAAGCTTGAGGCCGCCAACGAGCAGCGCCTGCTGCACACGGTGCGCGGCATGGGCTACGTCCTGCGCGAACCCGCCTGATCAGATATGTCACTCCGCACCCGCCTGACCTTACTATTTGTATCCATAGTAGGGGGCATTTTGCTTTTATTCAGCGTGGCGGTGTACCTCGCCGTCAGCCTGACGATCACGCGCCAGTTAGATGACGGGCTGCGCCAGGCGGCGGAAAAGGTGATCGCCAGCCTGGATGTCAGCATGGAGGGCGGGCTGCAGCCCAGCCAGGAACTGTCTTCGCTGGACCTGCCCGCAGAAATGCTTGTGCAGGTTTGGGGGACGGGAAACGACCTGCGCGACGCTATTCCCAGTGTTATTAATGAAGGTGTCACCCGCCCCCTGGACCCGGTGGGCCTGCAAAGCACCCAGCCGGTGTTCCGCGATGTGGCGCTGGGCGAGACCCGCCTGCGCGTGCTGACCGTGCCGCTGGAGATCAGCCAGCGCATCGTCGGCAGCCTGCAGGTTGGCGTTCATATGGATTCGGTGCTGTCCATCCAGCGCGCTCTGCTGCTGGTGCTGCTGGCGGGCACCTTGCTGGCGGCTTCCACAGCCGGCCTGGTGGGATATTTCAGCATGCGCCAGGCTTTTCTGCCGCTGGGCAGCGTCACCCAAGTGGCCTTGCAGATCACCCGCGCCGACGACCTCTCGCGGCGCATCCCCTACCATGGCCCGCTGGAGGACGAGGTGGGCCAATTGGTCACCGCGTTCAACCAGACCCTGGGCCGCCTGGAAAACCTTTTCCACACCCAGCGGCGTTTCCTCACCGATGTGGGCCATGAACTGCGCACCCCGCTGACCGTGATCAAGGGCAATGTGGGTCTGATGCGCCGCATCAAGGATTTCGATGAGGAAGCCTTATCCAGCATTGAGGAAGAATCGGACCGTATGACGCGCCTGGTGGGCGACCTGCTGTTGCTGGCCCAGGCCGAATCGGGCAAGATCCCCATGGCGCGCCAGACGGTGGAACTGGATACGCTGCTATTAGATGTGATGAACCAGATGAGCGTGCTGGCGCGCGGCAAACAGCAGTTGCGCCTGGGCTCGATCGATCAGGTGTTGGTCTGCGGCGACAGCGACCGCCTGAAACAAGTGATCGTCAACCTGGTCAACAATGCGATCAATTACACCCCGGCTGGCGGCGAAGTGACGGTGGGGTTGGGCAAGTCGGGGTTGCAGGCGCGGCTCACTGTGAGCGATACCGGGGCGGGCATCCCTGCCGAAGATCTGCCGCACATCTTTGAGCGCTTTTACCGCAGCGAGAAATCGCGCACGCGCCAGAAAGAGAAGGGCTTTGGGCTGGGCCTATCCATTGCCTATTGGATCGTGCGTGCCCATGGCGGGCGCATCGAGGTCAGCTCCACGGTGGGCAAGGGAACCGTCTTTTGCGTGTGGCTGCCGTTGCTCCAGGAGCAGTGCGGCGAAGAGTGATTTGAACCACACAAAAAAGGGTGCCAGGCAGGGCTTTGCCCTGCCTGGCACCCTTTTTGTGGTGATTAATAAAGAAGCAGACCCCTGGAGAGAGAGTGCCCAGGGGTCTGCGGGCGGAGGCATGCGCCGTAGAAGGGTACTGTTGCGCCAGGGCGGGCACATGGCGCGAATGCGGGAGATGTTCCGGCGGCCTTCCTGATTTGAGTTTAGCACAAATGTTCTAGCAATGCAAGTGTTTTAAACCGATGGATTGCTTAAAGAATCGCCCCGCAAAATGCCTCTTGACAAATAGCACATCTGTTCTATAATAGGAATATATTAGAACATCTGTTCAGGGTTCCCTAAGGAGGTTTTCCATGAACCGCTCTGGTATCCAATCCCTCAACTTTGCCCGCCTCACCCGTCACTCCAAAATCTCGCGCGGCCTGCTTTTCGGCGTGCTCATCATGGGTGCATTGCTGGCCTTTGAGATCTTCAACTACTCCACCACCGATTTTGCCCTGGC
>DIXA01000055.1 GCA_002428565.1 Anaerolineales bacterium UBA6092
TCTCAAGGCTGCGTAACATCAGTTAGTTAGATGCATCTCTTAAGTTGCTTGGGGTTCCTGCGGCTGCGCCTTGGCAGGGGCCCAGCGCTCCAATTCCTTGCGGGAAACGTGGTTGTTTTTGCCGCAGTGAGGGCAATCGGCATTGTGATGGGTCTGTTTCTCGGCCTCCATCGCCTCCAGGATGGCGAGGATGGCATCGCGGTTGATCGAGAACGGGCGGTGACATTGCTGGCAACGGATTTGCATGGCGGTGCTCCTTTCACTAAAAACACATCTGAACTGGTTTGATCCGCTTCTGGCAGGCACGCGGTTGACCGGGTACGATATAATTATCGCTATGACTAAATTTTACACCAAAAATGGGGATGATGGTTACACCAATCTGCTGGGAGAAGGCCGGGCGCCCAAGCATGCCCCCCGCCTGGAGGCAATTGGGGCCATTGACGAGGCCAGCGCCGCGCTGGGAATGGCGCGCGCGCTTTGCCTGGCCCCGCAAAGCGGACCTCTGCTGCTGGCTGTGCAGCGCGACCTGTATGCCCTGATGGCAGAGGTAGCCGCCACGCCAGAGAATGCCGCCCGCTTCCGCAAGATCAACGCCGAGCGGGTGGAGTGGCTGGAGCAGCAGGTGGACGCCCTGGGCGAATGGGTGACGCTGCCGAACGAATTCATCCTGCCTGGCGATGTGCCTGCCTCGGCAGCCATGGCGCTGGCGCGCACCATCGTGCGCCGGGCAGAGCGGCGCGTGGCGCGGCTTATCCACGAAGAGAGCCTGGAGAACCACCATCTGCTGCACTACCTCAACCGCCTGTCTTCCCTGTGCTTTGTTCTGGAACTGCTGGAAAACCAGGCCAGCGGCAAAGCCACCCCCAGCCTGGCCAAAGGCTAAAGCATGACCGGCACCCTCATCAACATCGCCAGCGTGCTGATCGGCGGCGTATTGGGACTGCTCTTTGGGGCGCGCCTGCCCGAGCGCGTGCGCCAGACGGTCATCGCCGGGCTGGGGCTGTTCACCGCCGCCATCGGCATCAAAACCTTTCTCGAAACGCAAAATGCCATCATCGTCCTGGGCAGCCTGCTCTTGGGCGGCCTGCTGGGCGAATGGTTGCGCATTGAAGACGGCCTGCGCAACCTGGGCGGCTGGCTGGAAACACGCTTTGTCTCTCACCGTTCTGAGGCCGAGGCTGCACCCGAACAAGGCACGCGCTTCATCCGCGGCTTCCTGAGCGCCTCGCTGGTCTTTTGCGTGGGGCCGATGACCATCTTGGGCTCGATCCAGGATGGGCTGAGCGGCGATTACAGCCTGCTGGCGATCAAGGCAGTGCTGGATGGGTTTGCCGCCCTGGCCTTTGCCTCCAGCCTGGGGGTGGGCGTGTTATTCTCGGTGCTGGTGATCCTGGTCTACCAGGGTGGGCTGACCCTGCTGGCAGCCCAGGCCCAGGCGTTGATCACCCCGCCGATGATGAGCGAGATGACCGCCGCCGGCGGCGTGCTGCTGCTGGGCATCGCCGTGAGCAGCCTGCTGGAGATCAAGCCGATCCGCGTGGGCAATTTCCTGCCCGCCCTGCTCATCGCCCCGCTGATCGTTGCCATCTTAGCCATCTTACCCTGACAAATTTCAAAACAAAAGCAGAGCGGNNCCGCTCTGCTTTTGTTTTGAAATTTATGTTAAGGCAGAGCCGCCTGGATGGCCTGATCCAAATCTTCCCAGGAAGGCACGTAACCCGGAGCGATCTGATTGCCATTGACAAACACGCTGGGCGTACCGTTCACCCGATATTGTTGGCCCAACGCCAGATCGGCCTCGATGTCTGCCAGATAGCGATTCTCTGCAAAGCACTGCTCAAAGGCATCCATATCCAGGCCTATATCTTCAGCAAAGGAGATTAGACGCGAGTCGCGTAAGGTGCCCAGGTTCTCACCGTTCCAATTCGTATACAAGATATCGTGATAATCCCAAAACATGCCTTGCTCAGCTGCACACATGCTGGCATTGGCAGATTGGTCCGATTCGCCGCCAGTTTCAGATAAGTAATCATCAATGAAAGGGAACTGGCGAAAGATGTAATACACCAACCCTTGCTCCAGGTAGCCGCTTTCTACCAGCGATTTCTCGGTGGTATCTGAATAACGCTGGCAGGCCGGGCATTGGAAATCCTCAAAGACCTCCACCACCACCGGCGCATTGGCATCGCCCATCGTGCGGCCATCTGCCATGGGGCGCTCAACGGGTGTGCGCAGTGCCCGCGTGATGGCGGGTGCGGCAATGATGGCTGCCAAAACCAGCACGATGCCCCCGAAGATCAGCAGCATGATGGTCTGCTGCCGGCGCTTGCGGCGCAGATTTCTCTCTTTGATTTCCTGGCGCTTGGTATTGGTCATCGTTTATGCTCCTGGATGCTTGAGGTTGAACAGGGATTTTGCCATGATCGGCGCGCTTTGTCCAGCCCCAGCCGCCCAAAATCCGCATATCTAAGGATTCTCTAAGGCTGCTCCACCAGGCGTGATTCCAACCATCCCAGCATAAATGCCAGCACCTGCTCTTTTTCCGGCTCGTTGTGGCATTCATGCGCCAGCCCTTCCCACACCTTGAGCGTGGCATAGCTGCCCGTCAGCTCGGCAAATTCCTGGCTGCCGCGCAGGTAGGCGATCTTATCTTCGCTGCCGTGCATCAGCAGCAAGGGCAGTTTCCATTCGCTGGCATGGGCAAAAGCCCATTGGATCGCCCCAAACAGGCTGTTGGCCATGCCCAGGGTGGCCATCCCATGCACCAACGGGTCATTCTGGTAGCGCTGCACCACTGCGGGATCGCGCGAGATGTCGCCAGCCTGCAGGCCGGTGGGCATGCTCATCCCCGGCGCCAGTGCACCCAGTACCTTGGACATACCAATCTTAAACTTCTGCTCCTCCAGAGAGGTGCGCAAGCCAGAGCTGGTTGCCATCACGCCCGCCAGCGCCGGCTGGCGGCGCAGCACATAGTTCAAAACCAGGATGCCGCCCAGGCTGTGGCCGTAGATAAAACACGGCAGGTCCGGGTAGCGCGTCTGCGCCTCCTGCATCAGCAGGTCGATATCCTGCATGAAGGCCTCAAACGACGGCGCGTGACCGCGCTTGCCGCCCGATTGGCCGTGTCCGCGCAGGTCAAACGACAGCACTGCGTAGCCGGCCTGGTTCAGGTATTCGGCCACGTGGGCATAACGCCCACTGTGCTCGCCCAGACCGTGCACCAGGCAGACCACTGCCTTAGGCGCCTCATCGGGCAGCCAGCCACACGAATACAGATTCAATCCATCTTTGCTTGTCCACTGCTGTTCAAAATGATTCATCTCCATGCCTCCATTCAGATTTAGATCCGGACGCGAAACTTGCAGGCTTCCGCGCCCAATACCCGGCAGTTCACTTCCTCTACATCCACGTCGCTGCCCAGGGCCTGCCGCAGCGCCGCCTCGATCATCCCCGTCGTCACCCAGCAGATCGGCTGCTCAGCCGCCTGCCCCAGCGTGCTGTCGCTGGTGCGGTCGATCAGGTACAGATCGACATCCAGCAAATGCACGGACACATCGCCATCCGAACCGCTCATTTGCCGGGCCAGTTCCTCCAATGTTTGCCGCGCCCGGGCGCTGCGCGGCAGGCCGCGCCGCAGTATGCGCAGGGCTTTGCCGCCCAGCGATTCATCCTGCTGCAGTTCTGTCCAGGCGGCCTCTCCAATACGGTTGAGCATGCCGCGGGCGCCGCGCCCATAATACTCGCGCATCGAGGCTTGCAGCCCCGCCAGCTCAGAGGCGCGCAAGCCCTGCTCGGGCTCGACCAGTTTTCCATCCACAGCAAAGCGCGCCAGGCCGGTCTGCTGCAGCATCATCAAAAGAGCATATTCACCGGCCTCGGCGGCGGCCGCGCGCAGGAAACAGCGCGAACAATGCCCGGGGAGAGAACGGTCAGTGCGACCATCAGCAGTGCTCAAGTGTTGGTTTCTCCATTTTCTTAAAGGAGATCGATCTGGTAGACCTGATAGATCTCGTTGGCATTCCAGAAGCCGCTCTTATGGTACAACGACTGTGAGGCGTGGTTATCGCTTTGTGTATTCACCGTCACATGCTCTGCCCCGCGCCGGGTAAACTCATCCAGCACATGGTAGACCAGGGCATAGCCCAGGCCCTGGCCTTGGAGATGGGGCAGCACTGCCAGGCGCGCCAGGTGCCCGCCCATGGGGGCGGCCGTGCTCAGCTGGTATCCCACCACCTGATCATTTTCCAGCGCCACCGTCGCCGCAGCAGACTGCTTGAAGGCGTACTCCAGATCACTGCGCGAGTTGCGCCATTCCGGCGAAAACGACCTGGCGTCCACATCACTAACGGCCTCCAGGTCGTCATAGCGCATGCTGCGCAGCATACAGGGCTTGGGGCGCGGCAGGGCGCGCAGGGTGCCGGTATCCCAAACCAACAAGATCACATCATTGGTGTGGGTGAAACCACTGCCGCGCAACAGTTCGGCAAACCAGGTCTGCAGCGCAATCGCCGAAGCGCGGATGCTTGGCTTTTCGGCGAGCATCTGCCGCGCCGCCAACCACAACACCTTCCAGGCCTCCTGCACATCGGCATGGTTATCCACACCAAACAGGCGCAGCCAGGCAACCTCGGGCGGGTCGGGCGGGCAAGCCAGCACCGCCTGCATGCGCTGGTCTTGCTCCAGCACCAGGTAAGGTTGGCTGTCCAGCCAATCCAGCGGGGTGCGCCAATCCAGGTGACGGTGGATAAAGGTCTGGAAATGGATCAGGTTCGCCAAAGGCTGGCGATCATTTTGGGTTGCATTTCGGATCATGCGCCCTGGTTGGCCCATTCCGCCTGCCCCTGGTTCACTGCAAGCGCAGTAAAACCTTGCCCTGCGACCACAATTCTTCCAGCCGGTAATAATCTCGCCGGTCGGGAGAGAGCAGGTGCACAATCACGGCGCCAAAATCAACCAGCAGCCAGCCCTCCTGGGTGCGGCCTTCCAGCCGCCCACGCTGGGGCATTATGGGTTTGATCTTGTCTAGCACGGAAGTTGCCAGCGCATCCAACATCCGATCGCTGGTGCCACTGCAGATCACAAAGTAATCTGCAAAGATCGCCACCTCCCGGATATCGATCAGGAGAATATCTTCCCCCTTCATGTCCTCCAGGGTATTGACAATGGTACGAGCAATTTCAAGCGTTTCCAGAACTCACCTCATCTTTTTTGTTAATAATTGGACTGCGCCGGTTCACTGAACGGCGCCGCAAAGACACGCGTGTAGACCGCGCCCGTGGGCTGCAAGTCGCTGCGGAACAGATGCACCTGCCGCACCCGCACTGCCCCCAGGAAACTGACTTTGGTGGTCTCCAGCGCCTGGGCGATCATGCGCAGGTCTTGGGCAGTGGCGTTGCGCGAGACCCTGCCCAGGGTGAGGTGCGGCGAAAACGGGCGGTCTTCGCGAGGATAGCCAAGGCGCTCCATGGCGTTCTCGATGCCGCTCTGCACGACCGCCAGTTCTGCCGGAGCCTCCACCCCCACCCAGATCACCCGCGCCCGGCGCGAGTTGGGGAATGCGCCCGACCCGCCCACACTGACCTCAAAGGGAGGGTGGGCGGCAACTTCTTTCTGCAGCAGGCTGGTCAGCATGTCCAGGTTGGCTACAGAGACATCTCCCAGGAATTTGAGCGTCAGATGGATGTTTTTCGCCGCCACCCAACGCACAGGCGACGGCGGTAGTTGTTTCTTGTACCGAGAGATGACTTCGTCCAGCCGCTGGTGGATCTCATCCGTCAATTCGATCGCAATAAAGGCGCGTATTACAGACATCTTCCAGGCCTCCCCGGCCGATCATGCGAGCGACGCAGCAGAACCATCCACGCTCTCAGGCACGCGAGGCAATGGAATCTTCCACAGCCCTTTTTAGATCCAAGAAGGCAACCGGCTTGGTCAGATAGATCGAGGCGCCGGCATCCAGCCCATCCTTGATATCGGAGGGCAGGCTCTTGGCAGATACAACGATCACCGGGATCATCGCCAGGTTCGGCTCGCGGCGTAAAAAGCGCAGCACCTCCAGGCCAGAGACATCAGGCATCATCAGGTCCAACACCAACGCATCCGGATGCTCCACGGTGAGCATGCTCATCGCCGCAGCCCCGCCGTAGGTCTTGATCACCCGGTAACCGCTCAGGCGCATCATTTCTGCAAACATCTCCGCGGTATCGGGTTCATCTTCAACGATCATGATCGTTTTCTGTGTTGGTGAAGCCATCCGTAGCACTCCTTAACCATTAGCCGGTGATTCGCCCATACAATAGCACAAGATGTGCCAGAAGGCAAGGGGGAAGAACCGAAAAAATCATAGCGGGCGATATTTTTCGTAATCCTGCGGCGTATCCAGGTCGAGCAGGATGCTGTCCGTCTCCACCGCCACGTAGGAGGTCTGCCCGGCGTTGGCCTGTAGCAGATCGCGCAGGGTTTGCGGCGGGCGCAAAGCCAGCGCCTGCTCCCACAGCGAGCGCGCCAGCAGCCAGGGGTGACCGCGGCGCAGATGAACCGAGGGTGCCACCACCCCAGCCTGCCCCGGCTGGTAGGCCGCCAGCACCGCCTGCACCACCTCCACCCGCATCTGGGGCTGGTCGCCCAGGGCGATCATGGCGGCCTGGGCCTGCGGCGAGAGCGCCCGCAGCCCCACCTGCAGCGAGGAGAGCATCTCCCCGGCGGCGTAATCGGGGTTGAAGACCGTCACAGCAGGCAGGCCGTGCAGGGCATCTTCCACTCCCTGGCGGCTGCCGCCAGTGACCACGATCACCTCGTCCAGTCCGGCCTGCGCCAGGGTTTGCACCACCTGCCCGATCACGGTGGTGCTGCCCCAGGGCAAGAGCATCTTGGCCTGCCCCATGCGCCGGGATTGCCCCGCCGCCAGCACAATCGCCGCGATCACGATTCGCCTGCCTCGTCCAGCAGCGCCCGGAAATCTGCGGGGGTGTCCACATCGCGCAGCGGGCCGGTATCGTGCCAGGGCAGCCAGGCCACCGGGTAGCGCGAGAACAAGGCCCGCCCGCCCTGGTCGCCTTGCAGGGTCAGCAGATCGGGGAAGGTGACCCGGTCGAACAGCACCGGGTTGCCGCGCTGCCCGTCGATCAGCGGGGCAACAATCGTTGATAATGAAGAGCGATGCACCGCCAGCAGGCCGCGCACCAGCGCCGCGGTGACCAGCGGCTGGTCGGCCAGCAGGAAAACCGCCGCGCCGACCGAGGCGGGCAGTTTGCTCAAGCCGGCGCGCAACGAAGCCGCCTGCCCTTCCTGCCAGGCTGGGTTTTCCACCACGCTCAGCTCCAGGCCGGCCAATGCCTGCCTTACCTGCTCCGCATGTGCGCCTGTCACCACTACCACCGGCGAGAGGCCCCCCTCCAGGGCAATGCGCGCCGCCCGCCGCACCAACGGCTCGCCCTGCCACTCTAATAACTGCTTGGGCTGGCCATAGCGGATGCTTGCCCCGGCTGCCAGCAGAATGCCCGCCGCCGGCTCGTAAGCCGCAAAAACCTTCCCGGCAAAAGGCTCTGGGGTATCCTGCGGGTCAAGGGCGGCGACCAGCGCAGCGTCATAATCGGTCAGCAGGCGCTGCGCCAGCGCACCCCCGGCTGCCTGCCGTTCTGGGGTGTCGGCCTGGTTGAGCAGCGCCACACGCCGCGCCCCCGGCGGGATGTTCTTCAACCCGCCCTGTGGGTGCGTCAGCACACAACGCAGCGCCTCAGCGGTCACCACTTCGCCATCCTCCAGACCAGCCAGGGCTGCAAAAAGTTCTGGGCGGTGCACAGTGGCCTCGCCCAGGGGCCGTCCCAGGCCGCGCAGCCCAGCTACCACCACCACCATCTCCACAAAATCAGGGATCGCCGGCTCATGCTCGGCAGGGGCTTTGAGCGGCTTACCGCGCGAGCCATCTGCCTCGATCAGCAGTGGCAGATCATATCGCCGACGCAGGGAATCCAGCAGGCGCAAAACATCCGGCGGCATCCCGCCCAGGCGCTGCGGTTGCTGCTCATCCTTGGGCCCGGTCAGGAGCACCACCCCCGCCGGGAACATCTCCAGGTGGGCGCGCAGCTGCTCCTCAGTCTGCACCGCCCAATGCACATCTGCCTGGGCGGCCTGCCAATCACCCAGATGCGTGGTGGTGGTGACCAGCACCGTGCGCGCCCCAGCCGCCAGCCATTGGCGGGCCAGGGTAAACAACGCCGCGCTTTTTCCACCCCCACCCACCAGCGCCAGGGAAATATCGAGAGGCAGCCGCAAGGCACGCAAGAGATCCATTTTGCTAAGACCAGAAAGATTTACGCAGCTCGGGGCGTGAAAGCAATGCTTCCAGCACAGCACCGCCCACCGCCAGCGCTTTATCAGAAACCTGGGTGCACACCCCCGGGTCGCCACGCGGGTCCAGGTCGCCAACTTTCATCCCCTGGTGCACCGGCACCGAGGGGTGCAGCAGGCCGCGCAACACCCCGGTAAAGGGCGCTGCCGTCACCTGGCCCGCCACCTCAAAGACAGGCTGCCCGGCCTCCAGGGAATCACCCAACTGCGCCAGGGGGGTAAGGACGCCATCGGCAGGGGCGCGCAGCACGCGTTCTGCCTGGCGCTGGCCCATCGCCTCCGGCACGCCGGTATCGCTTTGAGCGGCCCCCTGCCAGATCACCCGCCCCAGGCTGTGGCCGCGGTTGGTTTCGATCACCACGTGGCAGTTTTCTCCCGCCACAAAGCCCGGCCCCAGGCCCATGTACAGCACGGCGTTATGGCGCATCGGCTCTGGCGCACATTTGCGCATGCGCGCATCCACGATCACCATGGGGTGCAAAGCTTGCGCCGATTTCCCATCCGGGTCTACCAATACCGGGATGCGCCCCTTAGAGAAGACCTGCAGCACGCTCAGGCTGTCCATCCAATCGCTGACCAGCCGGGCTTCGACGCCTTCCACGGTGCAGGCCTTGGTATACACCGCCTCAGCAAAGGAGACCAGGCGGCGCACTGCCAGCGGCTGCGACAGCTCGGTCACCACCACATGCAGCCCACAGCGATGCAGGCGCAGCGCTACCCCGCTGGCTAAATCTCCGCCACCGCGGATCAAAACGATCATAGTTTGCCCAGCCCGCGCAGCACCCTCTCTGGGGTGAGCGGGAACTCGTGGAACCATACCCCCGTAGCAGCGTGCACGGCGGCGACCACTGCCGGGGCCAACGGCAGAACAGGCATCTCAGCCATGCCGCGCGCCCCAAATGGCCCGATCGGGTCGGGGTACTCCAGGATCACCGACTGCACCCGTCCCGGCGCATCCAGCGCGGAGGGGATCAGATAGGTGGAGAGGTGCGGGGTCAGCACATAGCCGTCCTTCTGGACGAAGTTCTCCAGCACGGCATAACCGGCAGCCTGCACCACTGCCCCTTCGATCTGCCCCTGCACCTGCTGCGGGTTCACCGCTTTGCCCACATCATCCACTGAGATCACATCCAGCAACTGCACGTGCCCGGTCTCCAGGTCCACTTCCAGCTCCACGGCCTGGGCCACGTACCCGTAAGAGAAGTTGGGATCACATTTGCCCGTTTCCGGGTCAAGGGGGGTGGTCTTGGGCGGACGGTAGTTATAGGTGACAATGACAGGGCGCTCCTCGGCTTGCCACTTCTCCAGCGCCTGGGCGCAGGCGCCGCGGATGGCATTACCTGCCATAAAGGTCATGCGCGAGGCCGAAACGCTGCCCGAATTTTCCGTCACTGCGGTATCCGAAGCCACCAGCGCCACCTTCTCGAAGGGCAGGCCCAGCGCATCGGCAGCCATCTGCAGCATGACGGTATGCGTGCCCTGACCCACCTCGGCCCCGGCATGGCGCAAGACCGCCCGCTCGATCTGCTCCTTGCCATGCAGCTCCACGATCGCCATGCACTGCTCCGGCGCGCCAAACGAAAAGCCCACGTTCTTGAAGGCGCAGGCATAGCCCACGCCGCGCGCCACGGCAGCCGAGGCAGGCTTCTTGCCCAGGCGGGCGCTCTCGGCTTGCAGGCGCTCCACCACCTGGGTGATGCTCACTCCCGGCGGCAGGGGCGTGCCCACCGATAGCAGCGAGCCTTCTTGCAGCAGGTTCTTCAGGCGCAGCTCCAGCGGAGACATGCCCAGGGCTTCCGCCAGGCGGTTCATCTGTGTCTCGGCCTCGAAAGCGCCCTGTGGCCCGCCAAAGCCGCGGAAAGCCCCGTTGGGTAGATTGTTGGTGTACACGGCATACGAGTCAACGCTGACATTGGGGATCTCGTACGGCCCGGTGCACATCAGCGTGGCATTGCCCATCACCTTTGTGGAGGTGTAGGCATACGCTCCACCGTCGGCGATCATCTCCACCTCAGCCGCCACGAGTTTGCCGTCTTTGGTAGCGCCCCAGCGCGTCTTGAAATAATAGGGGTGGCGCTTGTGATGCCCGATGATCGACTCTTCGCGGCTCCAGATGATCTTCACTGGGCGGTGGATGCCGCGCTGATGCAGGCGCCAGGCTGCCAGGCCCAGGATGATCTGCACCGACATATCCTCACGCCCACCAAAAGCCCCGCCGATGGCCGGATAGATCACGCGCACCTGCTCCAGGGGCAGGTTCAGGGCATGGGCAATCTGCTCCTGGTCTTCGTGCGTCCACTGCCCCGCCACCTGCACTGTCACACGCCCTTCTTCATCGATGTATCCCAGCCCAGCCTCGGGCTGCAGGTAGGCATGCTCCTGGGCAGGGGTGCGGTATTCGCCTTCGATGATCACGTCAGCCTGGGCAAACGCCGCCGCCATGTCGCCCTTGCGGATGCGGTAATGGCAGAAGATGTTTGAATCTCGATCCGGGTGCAGCCGCGGCGCATCTTCCCGCATCGCCTGATGCACATCGGTGACCACGGGCAGGTCTTCGTAATCCACCACGATCAGGTCACGCCCCTGTGCGGCGATCTCCTCCGTCTCTGCCACCACCAGCGCCACCTGATCGCCGATAAAGCGCACCCGGTCGGCAAAGGGCTTGTTCGACCCCGGACCGCACAGCACGGGCTGGTCACTAACGATCAGCCCGTACTCGTTCACAGGCACATCCCGGGCGGTGAACACAGCGATCACCCCCGGCAGCGCCTCGGCGTGGGAGGTATCGATGGCGCGGACGATGGCATGCGGGCGAGGCGCAAACAAAACCTTCATGTACGCCTGGTCTGGCAGGTTGATGTCGCCTGGGTAGAGCGCCTGCCCGGTGACTTTTGCGCGTGCATCCACGCGCGGAATAGATTGGCCAACAATAGACATAAGAGATCACTCCGTGGATGTGTGAACTGTAGCGAAATTATACCCCACCCCTGGCGTCTCCCGCGATCTCGGTGCAGGGGAATTCATCAAAAAACGGGGTCAAGCGGGATATGCGCCCCGCTTGACCCCGTTTTCCAAAATCACAGTAGATCAGCCCTGGTTCAGGATTTGCTCAATCTCTTCGGCGTGCATCAACTCGTGGTGAACAAACACCTTCACCAACCCAGCGACGGAACCCTGCGCTCCCCAGGGCGTCACCAGAGGGATTGCCCCGCGCTCTTCAGGCATGGCGCGGATAACCTGCTTGAGCAGTTCACGCGTGGCATGATACTCGCGCCACGAATGCTCCAACGGCAAAGATTCGCGCGTTGCCACCGTCTGTTCATTATAGTAATCAATCCCGCGCGGTGCGGTTACCTCAGGTACATCGCCACGGGCATGAGCCTGCAGTGCAGCGATAACTGCATCGTCCCAGCCTGCAATGTGATCAAGCACCTGCTTGAGCTTCCAGAGCGGATAGATGAGTCTCGTCGGGTCGGCTTGTTCCAAAATCGCGGTCAGGCGCGCCCGCGCCCGGTCTAGCTCAGCAATCAATACCTCTTTTTCCATGTACCTCACCGCCTTTTCCAGAGATGGTTTATCTTAGCAAAACCACCAGTCCCTGTCAACCCCAGATTCCTTGTCCGATCTTCCAACCCCCGCCTCAAGAATTTGAAGGTTCGCAGATCATCACCCCCTTGCGAGAAAACTCATTCGCATTTACACTACACCCCAAATCACACCCAACTCTCATTCCACCGCGGAGAAGACACCCCATGTTTGATCTACCCGACTCCGAAATCCTGCCCCTGGCCCGCAAGCACACTTTCTGGACCTGGTCGGCCCAGGCCAAAGTGGCCCCCATCCCCATCCAGCGCGCCCAGGGTGTGTATTTCTGGGATACCGACGACAAGCGCTACCTGGATTTCAACGCCATGACCATGTGTGTGAACATTGGTCACGGCGACGAGCGCATCATTAACGCCATCATTGAGCAGGCGCGGGCGCTGCCCTACGCCGCCCCCGGCATGGCGACCAAGCCGCGCGCTCTGCTGGGCAAAGTGCTGGCCGAGGTCACTCCCCCCGGGCTGGACAAGTTCCTCTTCACCCTGGGCGGCGCAGACGCCAACGAGAACGCCGTCAAGCTGGCGCGCGGCTACACCGGCAAGCACAAGATCCTCACCCGCTACCGCTCTTATCACGGCGCTTCTGCCGGGGCCATGGCCCTCACCGGCGACCCGCGCCGCTGGCCCTGGGAGCCCACCCTGATGCCCGGCGTGGTGCATTTCCTGGATCCTTACCGCTACCGTTCCACCTTCCACCGCACCAACCCGGATATCTCCGAAGAGGAGTTCTGCCAGGATTACCTCAACCACCTGGAAGAAGTGATCCTCTACGAAGGCCCGGAGACGATCGCCGCCATCCTGATGGAATCGGTCACCGGCACCAACGGCATCATCATCCCCCCGGCGGGCTACCTGCCCGGTGTGCGCGCCCTGTGCGACAAGTACGGCATCCTGATGATCGCCGACGAGGTGATGAGCGGCTTTGGGCGCACTGGCAAATGGTTCGCCGTGGACCACTGGAACGTGGTGCCCGATCTGATGACCATGGCGAAGGGACTCACCTCCGCCTACGCCCCGCTGGGCGCCGTGGCGATGAAGCCGCACATTGCTGCTGCCTTCGACGAGGTAGTATACCAGGGCGGGCTCACCTACACCGCTCACCCCATCTCGCTGGCGGCGGCCATCGCCAACATCCGCGCCATGCAGGAAGACAAAGTAGTGGAGCACGCCGCCGCCATGGGCCCGGTGCTGCACCGTCTCTTGGCCGAGCTGGGCGAGAACCATCCTTCCGTGGGCGAGGTGCGCAACATTGGCCTGTTCGGCATCATCGAGTTGGTGAAAGACCGCCAGACCCGCCAGCCGCTAACCCCCTGGAACGCCTCCAGCCCAGAGATGAACGCCCTGCGCAAGTTCCTGCTCGACCAGGGCCTGTTCCTCTACACCCACTGGCACACCCTGCTGATCATCCCGCCGCTGATCATCACCGAGGCGCAGCTCGCCGAGGGCTTTGCCATCATCGACCAGGGCTTGAAGATCACCGATCAGGCTGCAAAATAATAATGGTGTGTGGCGGCGCGATGCGCCGCCACACACCATTAATAAAGAAAAGAAGGAGAATCCCATGCCCACCATTCCCGGACCCGCTTACCGCATCCACACCCAGCGCCTGGTGATCCGCTGCTGGAACCCCGCCGACGCGCCCCTGCTCTCACTGGCCATTGAACAGAGCCGCGAGCACCTGCTGACCTTCATGCCCTGGGCTGCCGATGAGCCCAAAGATTTGCAGCAGCGCATCGAACTGCTGCGCAATTTCCGCGCCAACTTCGATCTGGGAAAGAACTTCGTACTGGGCGTCTTCAACCGGGAGGAGACCGCCGTCCTGGGCGGCACCGGTCTGCACCCCCGCGGAGCTGAAGGTGGCCTGGAGATCGGCTACTGGATCCACAAGGATCACATCAACCAGGGCCTGGCCACCGAAATCTCAGCTGCACTGACCAAAGTGGCGATCGAGATCAACGGCGCAAAGCGGGTGGAAATCCACATGGACCCCCACAACCTGGCCAGCGCGGCTGTGCCGCGCAAGCTGGGCTACCTGTACGAGGCCACGCTGCGCAAACGCCTGCTCGATTCGCAAGGCCTGCCGCGCGACGAAATGGTCTGGACGCTCTTTGCCGAGGATTATCCCAACAGTCCATCAGCATCCGCCGAGATTGAGGCCTTTGACGCCGCCGGGCGCAAGATCATCTGATCGACCCCATGCAGCCCCTGCCATCCGCCTATCTGGAACGCATGCAGCACCTGCTGGGAGACCAGTACCCGGCCTTTCTGGCTGCCTGCGCCGAGCCAGCGGTGGCGGGCTTGCGTCTGAACACGCTCAAGGTCAGCCCGGAAGAATTCCAATCCATCTCGCCCTGGCCGCTCTCGCCGCTGCCCTGGAGCGCGGCAGGCTTTGCCCTGCCCACTGAGGCCCAGCCGGGCAAACATCCCTATCATGCCGCCGGGCTGTACTACCTGCAAGACCCCTCTGCCATGGCCGCGGCGGAGGTATTGGCCCCGCGCCCCGGCGAACGTGTATTGGACCTGGCGGCTGCCCCCGGCGGTAAATCCACCCACCTGGCGGCCTTGATGCAAAACCAGGGCCTGCTGGTAACCAACGAGATCCATCCCCAGCGCGCCTGGGACCTGGCCGAAAACCTGGAGCGCTGCGGGGTGCAGATGGCCTGTATCACCAACGAGACGTCCGCCCGCCTGGCGCAAGCCTGGGGCGGGTTCTTTGACCGGGTGCTACTGGACGCACCCTGCTCTGGCGAGGGCATGTTCCGCAAGAGCGAGCGCGCCCGCGGCGAATGGTCGCCGGAACATGTGATGGCCTGCGCTTCCCGCCAGGAATCCATCCTGAGCGAGGCGGCGCGCCTGGTGCGGCCGGGCGGCTGGCTGCTGTATGCCACCTGCACCTTCTCTGCGGAGGAGAACGAGCGCACCATCGGGCGCTTTTTGCAGGCGCATCTTGAATATGCCTTAGAGCCGCCCCCGGCGCAGGCCGGATTCACCCCCGCCCGGCCCGATTGGGCGCCCGGCTTCGAGGCGCAGCACCTGGAGCGCGCCCTGCGCCTTTGGCCGCACCGGGGTGCGCCCGAGGGGCATTTCCTGGCCTTGCTGCGCCGCCTCGAGACGGGCGAACCCGCCCGCCCGCCCGAAGAGCGCCCCGCCCGCCTGAGCGCCGAATCGGCCCGCCTGTGGCAGGATTTCAGCCAGGCCAATCTGAATGCGTTTTCCCCCACGGCGCACCTGGCACAGGTCGGCTCGTATCTGTACGCCCTGCCTGCCGGGCTGCCCGGCCTGGGGTCGCTCAAAACCCTGCACCCCGGCTGGTGGCTGGGCACGCTGAAAAAGAACCGCTTCGAGCCTTCGCACGCCCTGGCCCTGGGCCTGCAGGCGGGCCAGGCGCGCCACACCCTGCGCCTGGGACTGGATGATGCACACCTGGCCGCCTACCTGCGCGGTGAGAGCCTCCCCATAGAGCAAATCCAGGCCGGATCGGCCTGGATGCTGGTATTGGCGGAAGATCATCCTATCGGTTGGGGAAAAGCCGTGCAAGGGGTGCTGAAGAACGCTTACCCGCGCGGGCTGCGCACCACCTGGGCTTGAAGCCGCGCCCGCTCCACCCGGAAGATGCGCCGCAGCACGGCGGTGGTGGAGGCGTAGGTCGAGTCCATGCCGTAGTACGAGAGGCTGCCCGCTCCCAGGTTGCGCCCCTTGCTCAAGGGCGTATCGGAAACATAGTGGACAATGCCCAGGTCGAAGGGCAGCCCATACAAATTGACGATCTCATTGACGGGATGGCGCGTGGGCCGGTGCATCTCATACACCGCCGAGAGGTACGCCCCCGCTTCCATCTCGATATCCGTATAACCCTCCCGGTAAAAGACATCCATGTAGCGGGCATTCTGCAAGAAAGTGCCCTGCACCGTCACCGCCTTCTGATTATCCAGCACCGTGCCATAGACCAGGTAAGGGGCAATATCCGCCGCGGCAAAGCAATTAGCAAAGAGATAGGTGTTCTGCGAGTGCTCGTCATGCACCACGTTGGGAATGACCACATCGCCCACCGCGCCGTTCAGGCAGGCTGCCTTGCCCATCACATACACGCCCAACACCCGCCCCACCTGCTCGGCTACCTCGGTGAGGATGTTGTAAGCCGCCAGTCCCAGCGGGTAATCAATATTGACCAGCAGCGCGTCACTGGCGCGCAGGAAATCCAGGCCATCTTCGCCCAACAGGCGCGGGTCCAGCACCGCTGGGTCCAGCTGGTTCAATTCAATCACCTGGGCATCCACGTCAAAGGAATGCTCGCTAGAAACGCGCTGGATGCCGCAGCACTGCTCGTGGGCTGCCTGGTCTGCCAGGGTTGCCCGCCCTTCGGGAGTGGCCTGGTATTTCTTCAGCAAGTAGTAGAGAAAATCTTCCTGGCGTGAAGCCACGCTCTGTGACTGGATCTTGTGCCAGATTGCCTGCAGCTCCGCATCCTGAAGATGCTCCAGGTAGCCCACCAGCCGCTGACGCTGCTGCAGGGCATAGCCGCAGGCCATATTCGCCAGGCTGTGCGTGTTGCTAGAAACGAAGTATACCGGGCGGTGGGCCAGTTCCGAACAGGCACACTCCACATTCTCCCACCAGTCCTTGGTGGCGCGGCGGTACTCGTTCAACGAGCCGCTCAACAGACGCACGCGCAGGCGCAGCGGTTGGGCCGCAATGCGCAGCATTCTCTCCGCATAGTTCGGCCCCATCACAGCACGCAGGCGCTCCAGGTCTTCCAGGGCGATCATCAAGGCATCTGCCAGGGGCTGCCCGGCGGCCTCGATCACCTGCGGCAGGCTCTCCGCGCCCACCTGCGCCTCCAGGCGCTGCAGCAGGGCGTGGAGCTTATTCCATTCGATCTGGAAGGCCGTCAGCACCGGAATCACATCATCAATGTCGCTGCGGCTGGCGATGAAGCAAGCCAGCGTGCTGCGCCGGTCGTAGAAACAGCGCCGCCGCCGGGCAACCGCGGTGACCGGCTCCCAGGTCTCTACATCGTATCCGCCCCGGTCAAAAACGCTGACGCTTTGCCCCAGCACCACCAACGATACCTGCTGGATGCAAGCCGGCAGGCGCAGCAGACCGTACAGTAAAGCCGCCATATCCGGCGACTGCTCGCGCGCCGCCGGGTGCAGCAGCGAGTTCATGCCCGCGTGCACCTCTTCCAGAGTGCGGATCTGCACCTCTGCGGTGGAGCGCAGCAGTGAATAATACGTGCGCAGGTAGAGTTCGACCTCTTCCGAGGCCGTGCTGGGGACGGTACGTTCCATACTGGGTTCCGTTAGATTCTGCGCCTGCGCCGTTTCTCTGGTCGGGCATCAAATTGGGAGTAACGCGGCGGGCCCATCATTCGGTAGAAGATGGCGTAAACCATCGAAAGCACGCCAAAGCCCAAAAACACAAAAACGGCGGTAAAGAAGAAATGCCCCATTGTTACCCCGCGCAGCGTCTGATTAATGAAATTGATGATCATGTTCGCCTCAGCGTTGGGTATCGAGACATCCACAAACACTGGCTTGACCAGTTCCTCCGGCATCGGGAACGGGCTGCCGCCCTTCATTAAGATATCTGCCCCAGCCCAACTCATCAGTGGGATGAGCACGAGCAGGGCGCAGCCAATGCCACGCCACACCGGGTGGATTTTCCACGGGCGTTCTTGGCCGCGGCCTGAACCAGAAGAATAACCCATTACACACCTCCAGATGGACTAAGCGTTTCAGCAGCCTGTTCGATGGCGCTGAGGATGGAGTAATACCCCGTACAGCGGCAAAGGTTCCCGCTGATGGCCTGTTGGATCTCCTCCCGCGTGGGGTGGGCTGATTCTTCCAACAGCATCACCGCAGACATCACAAATCCCGGCGTGCAGTAACCACACTGCACCGCCCCCTGGTCAATAAAGGCCTGCTGCACAGGATGCAGCGCATCGGCTGGGGCAATGCCCTCAATGGTCCAGACCTGCGCGCCGTGTGCCCGCGGTGCAGGCACCAGGCAAGCCATCACCGCCTTGCCATCCAGGTAGACAGTGCAGGCTCCGCATTCTCCCTCTGCACAGCCTTCCTTCGAGCCGATCAGCCCGGCATCTTCGCGCAGCAGGCGCAGCAGCGTTTTGTGCTGCCCGCCGGTGAAGGTGTACGCGCGCCCGTTGATGTGGGTGACGATGGGCGTCTCGGGGCTGGGTAAGTGACAGGTAGCCTCAGGCAGCGCCGCTCCGGCATCCGCGTTCACCCAGCGGCCCGAGGCCGCGTGCAGCAGAACCGGGCGCTCGGGGAAGCCGGAGCGCCGCGTCTTCTCTGAGGACAGCGCCCGCAGAGAGCGTAACACACACACGCGCACCATCTCCAGGCGGTAATCGCGCCCACTGCGCACATCAGCGATCGGGTTGGCAGCCAATTTGGCCAGGGCCGCGGCATCCAGCATGGTCTTCTCGTCCAGCCTGCGCCCAACGAGGAAGTTCTCCGCCTCGGTGGCATGCACGATCGTGGGCGTCACCGAGCCAAGGGTAATGACCGCTTTTTCAATGCGCTGGTCTTCCAGGGTCAGCAGCACCGTGGCGTTGACCACAGAGATGGCCTGGGCGCGGCGCAGCCCTAACTTATAGAAGGTGCCGCACTGCGTGGGCTGCATGGCGGGGAACTGGATCTCCACCAGCATCTCTTCGGGGCGCATGATCGTGCGGCGCACACCGGTGTAAAAGGCATGCAAGGGCACTGTGCGCTCTCCCTTCACCGAGCGCAGCACCACGCTAGCGTCCAGCGCCATCAAGGGCGAGATGGTGTCGTTGGCGGGCGAGGCGGTGATCAGGTTGCCTGCCACCGTGCCGCGATTACGGATCTGCGGTGCGCCCACTTCCACGCAGGCGCGTGCCAGCGGAAAAGCCTGCTCAACGATCAATTTGGAGGCCACGCATTGACTGTGCGTGACCAGCGCGCCCAGGTGAATGATGCCATCCTCGTCCAGCATGATCTGGTCCATGCCTGGGATGCGGGAGATATCCACCAGTACGTCCACCCCCTTACGCACGCCGCGTTCCAGCTCCAGGATCAGATCGGTTCCGCCAGCTACAATGCGGGCGCGCGGCCCACCCTTGGCCAGCACTTCCAGGGCATCTTCCAGCGAGGTTACATTGTGATATTCATTCCACATACAGACTCCCTCGAAAATAGACTTTCCTCGCAGTGTTCACTTCAGCCGCCAGGGGTAACGACTAAAGGCGTTACTACGAGGCTTGTATGATTATAGCAGCGACTTTTGTCGCTATGTGCCGCTGCGCAAAGCAATGATCTGCGCCAGGATCGAGACGGCAATCTCTTCTGGGGTTTCGGCACCCAGGCTCAGACCAATAGGGGTGACCACGCGGCGAAGCGCCTCTTCCGATACGCCCTTCTCCAGCAAAAGCTTGCTGGCAGCTGCCCAGCGCCGCTGCGAGCCGATCACGCCGATGTAGGCTGCGGGCGTATCCAGCAGCGCGGGCAACCCCTGCACATCCACATCCACCCCGCGCGTGGTCAGCACCAGGTATGTCCAGGGGGTGATCGGTAAGTGCTGGGGCAGGTCTGCCATCGCCACCGGGTAATAGGCTTCGGCTTCAGGAACAGCCTGCGGTGTGCAGAGTTCCACCCGATCATCGCTGACCGCCACGCGGAAGCCCAGCCAATGCGCCAGGTGCGCCACGGCCTTGCCCACGTGCCCACTGCCAATCACAACAATTACCGGCTTGGGTTGAATCGGTTCCACATACACCTCCACCTGCCCGCCGCACACCCCGGCATCGCCGCGGGCCGGGTCGGCCATCTGGTATTCTAGCAAGCGCGGCTTGCCATCCAGGATGGCCTGGCGCGCCTCGGCAATGACCCGGTTTTCGATCTCGCCGCCGCCCACCGTGCCTAATATCTTGCCATCCGGGTAGACCAGCATCT
This sequence comes from Anaerolineales bacterium UBA6092, assembly GCA_002428565.1. GTDB lineage: Bacteria > Chloroflexota > Anaerolineae > Anaerolineales > UBA4823 > UBA6092. The sequence continues at coordinate 19,889 of DIXA01000055.1, forward strand.
TACTACTGGCGTGCCGCGGCGTGGAGCCGCGGCTGCGCACGATCATGCACAGGGCAGCCGCCCGGTTCTGCTCTTCCAACTCAACTAAAGCGCGAAAAATAGATATTGGCATGAGGATCTCAGTCTTCCAGCAATCCCAGCACCACCGGCAGGAGCTGTTTCTTGCGCGAGACCACGCCGTCGGCGCGCAGCGTGCCATCCGGGTGATGCGGGTAGGGCAGGCCGTCCAGTACGGGCGGGGCGTTGACCAGGATGAGGCGGCTGGAATTGTCTACCACATCCGTCACCATCAGCATGGCAAAGTGCAGGCCGCGCCGCTCGCGCAGGTCATCCAGCGCCAGGCGCAGGTTCGGCAGGTGTTCGCCCAACTGCATCAGATCCGTGACCTCTGCCTGGGCAATGGCAAACTGGAAGCCGCCTGCCTCGTAGGTCTTGAGGTCGGTGCTGACCACCTCTTTCGGGTCACGGGTTGAAAGGCCTGCGCCAGCCTGCACCACCTGCTTGCCATAGCCGGCAATCGTCTCGCTGGCGATGGGGCTGTTGCGCACGAAGCCCCAGCGGGCCAGGCGCTCGGCGGCGCGGCGGTCGCGCTCGGTGGTGGTGGGCGAGGTGAGCACCAAGGTATCAGAGAGCAGGCCCGCCAGCAGCATCCCTGCCAGGGCAGGCGGGGCAGCCAGGCCGGCATCTTCCATGCGCTCAGAGACCAGCGTGCTGGTGCTGCCCACAATATCCACCGTAAAGCGGATGGGGATGTGCGTGGAATGGTTGCCCAGGCGGTGATGATCCAGGATCTCCACCAACTCGGCCTCTTCCAGCGCGCCCAGGGCCTGCCCGGGCTCATTGTGATCCACCAGGATCACGCGCAGACGCGGCGGGTTGAGCACGTCGCGCTGGCGGGTAACGCCAACGTAAACTCCGCGCTCATCCACCACCAAAAAATCGTTGTGCTCTTCGCGTAAGATGCGGTTGACCATATCGCGGATGCGCATACTCGCCGAGAAAACCGGCACGTCCGTGTCGCAGGCATCTCGGGCAGGCTGGTCGAGGAGTTCGGCGATGCGCATTTCATGGCGGCGCGGGTGCGTGCCCACCTGTCTGCCCAGGTAATCGAACAGGCTCAAGCCGGTCAGCAGGCCGTAGGGGGTGCCATCCTCATTGACCACTGGCGCCACCCCGCCAGTGCGGCTGGCAATCATCCAGCCATCCCGCAGGGGACTGTCGGGAGGCACCGTATCCAATCGGCGCGTGACCGCCTCAAAACGCGGCGAGGCATCCGTCAGCAGGTAGGGCGCTTCCAGGCCCAGGCGCTTGAGGATCCAGGTGGTTTGCGGGTTGGTGGCCCCGGCGCGGGCTGCAACCGTATCTAACCCATCGCGCTCGCGCAGCAACCAGGCATAGCCCATGGCAGAGGCGATGGAATCGGTATCGGGGTTGACATGTCCAATCACATAGGTTCGGTCGGCCATCTCTAAACGGTTCTCTCTTTTTCCTTCGAACTCGATTGGCTGTTGGTGTGGATGAGACGCGAGCGCTCCATGATCATCTGCGCCTCACCCACCGCACCGCGCTTCTCCAGCAGGGTAGCGGCTTTTTCGCACTGTGCCATAGCCTCATTGAACGCGCCGGCCATCTCAAATTGATCCGTCGCCATGATGATGAATTCCAGATCCTCGTGCCCAGCCAGCCAATTGCCCACCGCAAAGTGGTAGACCTTGCGCAAGTTTGCCGGGACGAGATTATAAGCCACATCGCGCAGCAGGTCGTGCTTAAAAATATACTCCTGGTCGCTGGTAAAACTGCTGTTGGCGCGCGGGAAGGCCAGCTCGGCGCGCACCAATTGGCGCAGGCCCTCTTCGATGGTCTGCTCAGCCAGTGCGGAGGGCAGGGTCAGCTGCATGTTGGTCTGCTTGCCCACCATGGCGCGCACCGCCGCCTGGATGCCGCCCACCCAAAATACACGCCCTGAGATGGCTGCCAGCATAGCCGCAGCACGCGCCATACGCGCCAGGTCACTCAAACGGCTGCGCAGCATCGCCTCCAGCGATTCGGGGGGCTGAGCGCGCAGACGCGCCAGCATCTCCAGCATGGCATCTTCGCTATCTTCATCGTTCGATTTCAGGATGCTGCGCACGATCTCTTCAAGGAAATAGGGGTTGCCGCCCGAAACCGAGGCCAAGCTGGCGAGCATATGTTCCGGCAGGCCGCGCAGGTACGGGTAGGCCGCGGCCACGGTTTCGCCGCTCATGGGCAGCGGCTGCAAGGTGATCAGGCGCATCTCTTGCGCCAGGCCGGGGTGCTGCTCGGCAAATCCAGGACGGGCCGCCCCCAACACCAGCAAGGGCAAGGGTTGATCCTCACTGCTGGATGCCATCACAAACCCCAGCAGATCCAGGCTGTCCTGGTCAGCCCATTGCAGGTCATCCAACACCAGCACGGTGGGGCGGGTGCTGGCAGTGCGGCGCATCAGTTCGCTGGTCATCTCGTAGCCGCGGTTCACGCGCCCCAGGGCATCCTGCGCAAAGCGGGCCAGGTAGGGGCTGCCGGGCCAATCCAGACCGATCAGGCTGCCGGTAAGATGCACGGCCTCCAGCACCGGCACCGGGCCCAGCGAGCGGCCCCACAGGCGCTGCACTTCGCGCAAGAACTTCTCGCCGGCAGCCGCGGGCGTATCGGTGTTCAAAACGCCAAAGCGGTTCTGCCACAAGGTTTTCCACAGGTAAAAGGGAACCCGTTCTGTCTGCGCCAGGGCACGCGAGGCCATCAGGTAAAAGGCCGGGATTTCAGCCTCCATCTGGCTGGTGAACTCCATCAACAGGCGAGATTTGCCAATGCCGCTTTCGCCTTCCACCAGCACCAGCAGCGGCCTGCCCGACTGCATGGCCTCCGCATACCAAACGCTAAGTTGAGACATCTCCTGCTCACGCGCCACCATGCGCGTTTGCATCGTCTCAGCGCCGCCGTAACGCGCTTTGCCTGCCGTGGCTTTGACCTCCTCCACCTGGTAGGCATTTGCCTCGGCTTCGTACCGCTGCATCTGGAAGGCGCCATGCACCTGGTGGAAAGTATCTTCGTCGATCAGGATCATACCGGGCTGGGATCGATCAGCCAGGCGGTAGGCCTGGCTGACGGCCTCGCCCACCAGGGCGTACTCGTTGTTCACCCCCAACTGCATGGCGTAAATATTGCCGGTATGGATACCTACCTGCAGGGTGAACTTGCTGCTTTCTGGCACCACCGCGCTGTGAGTGCGCTGGATCATATCTTGCAAGGCCAGGGCCGCTTTGACCGCCTGCTCAGGGTCGTTATCCCCGGCAGTGGGCAATCCCCACACCGCCAGCAGGGTATCGCCGGTGTGCTTGACCAGGTTACCGCCCATCTCAGCCACGGTGCGGTCAATGCGCAGCCAGGTTTCCTTGATCACCCCCATCTCCACGCGCGCGTCCAGCCCCACCAGGGCTGAAAAGCCTTGCACATTGACCACCATTACCGTTGCCAGGTAGCGTCCTTCCTGGCGATAATCAGTATCCGGTCTCGCAGACATTCAATACCACTCTTTTGACTACCGATTAACCCGAACGTTCCGAGTGCATGTTTTCGCGCAGCGCCCGCCAGACCTTCTCCGGCGTCACCGGGTTGGCATCCACCTGGGCGCCTTCACTGCTGAAGCTCAGGCTGGCATCCAGCACGGCGTTGCCCACTGCCGGGGCTACGCCATCCATGGGGATCTCTGCCACCGCCTTGACACCAAAGGGATGCGAAGGCTCGTAGGTCTGCACAAAGATTGTCTCCAGGGCGGGCATCTCGTGCGCCTGGAAGATGTGATAATCCAGCAAATCCCGCTCGCGCGGGCGACCCTGCTCATCATACACCATTTCTTCACAAACTGCATAGCCCAAAGCCTGGGTCATGCCGCCCTCGATCTGCCCGGAGGCGGTCTGCGGGTTGACGATCACGCCCGAATCGACCGCCATCACCAGCCGGTCCACCGTCACCTGCCCGGTCTCCACGTCCAGTGTCACTTCTGCAAACTGAGCGGCGAAGGGCGGCGGCGAGACGGGCGACATGAAGGAGGCCACCGCCATGATCTGCTCCTGGTTGTCGTGGTGTAGGGCGTTCAGCGCCACCTGCGCCATGCTCACCGAGGCGCCATCAGGGGCGATCGCCAGGCGGTTTGCCAGGCGCACGCTTGCCGGCTCGCAGCCCAACATGCCCCCAGCCCGGATGCGGATGCGCTCCGCCACCTGCTCGGCTGCCCGCACCACTGCCGCGCCTGAGATGTAGGTGGTGCTGGAGGCGTAGGCGCCCTTATCGAAGGGAGTGAAATCGGTATCCGAGGAATAGACCAGGATATCCTCCAGCGGCACACCCAGCACCTCAGCCGCCATCTGCCCCAGCACCGTGTCAGAGCCGGTGCCCAGGTCGGTTGCGCCCACCAGCAGGTTGAATGAGCCATCATCGTTGATCTTGAGACTGGCCCCGCCCATATCCAGGTAAGGGATGGCGGTGCCCTGCATCACCAGCGCCGCGCCGATGCCCTTGCGCAGGTGCGGCTTGCCCGGCACCATGTGCCAGGCCGGGTTGGCAAATTTCTGGTCCCAGCCGATGGCGCTGCGGCCCTGGTTGGTGCACTCCTCCAACCCGCAGGTCTGGATCGTCTCGGGGCGCGGCTCGCGGCCCTCGCTCCAGGCGGTGCTGAAGGGATGCAGTTCCCCGGCGCGCAGGGCGTTCTTCAGGCGGAACGCCAACGGGTCAAAGCCCATGGCGCGGGCGATCTTCTCCATGTGCCGGTCCAGAGGCCAGTAGCCCTGCGGCACACCGTAGCCGCGGTAGGCCCCGGCAGGCGGGTGGTTGGTGTAAACAATATCGGCATAGAAGCGGATATTGGGTGTCTTGCGGTACTCGCCATCGCCCACATAGAGCGCCATGGCCTTGTGACCGGTGTTGCCGGTGACGGTGAGGGCATGGCAGCCGTAGGCGCCGGTATCGCTGAGAGCGTACATGGCATTGGCGGTGATGGTGCCATCCTTGCGCACGCCGGTCTTCATGCGCACGCGCATGGGGTGGCGCGAGCGGGCCGCGATGAACTCTTGCTCGCGAGTGTATTCGAAGCTCACCGGACGCCCGGTTGCAATCGTCAGGTGGGCGGCCACATCCTCGATCAGCACTTCCTGCTTGCCGCCAAAGCCGCCGCCGATGCGCGGCTTGATCACGCGGATGCGCTTCACCGGCAGCCCCAGCACTGGCGCCAGGATGCGGCGCACGTGGAAGGGCACTTGGGTGCTGGTGCGGATCACCAGGCGATCGTCCTCGTCCCAATAGGTCACCGCCACGTGCGGCTCGATGTGCGCCTGCTGCACCTTGGGCACTTCATAAACTGCCTCGAAGATGCGGTCGGCTTCGGCAAAGCCCTTCTCCACATCGCCAATGTCGATGCGGATCTCGGCTGCCAGGTTGCGAGTGGGGTCGGAGTCGGCAAAGTTGATGAATTCCGGCTCATCGTGCAAGATCGGTGCGCCCGGCTGCATCGCCTGCGCCGGATCGAGCAGTGTGGGCAGAGGCTCGTATTCCACCTCGATCAGGCGCAGCGCCTGATCGGCAATCTCTTCTGTCTCCGCGGCCACAAAGGCCACCCGGTCGCCCACAAAGCGCACTTTGTTATCGAGCGAGAAGGTATCCTGCGGCCCGGGCATCGGGTCGGACTGCCCTGCCGTGGAATAGGCCACGCGCGGCAGATCTTCCCAGGTGAGCACCGCCGCCACGCCCGGCAAAGCGCGCGCCCGGCTGGCATCGATGCGCCTGATGCGGGCGTGGGCCAGCGGGCTGTGCAGCAGGCGCGCCACCAGCATGCCGCGCATTTCCAGGTCCGCGGCAAAGGCGGGTTTGCCCTGCGCCAGCTTGACCGCGTCCACCTTGATCTCCGACTTGCCCACCGTCTGCAAAGACGCAGGCGGGGAGGTCAGCACCACCTTAGGCAAGGTGCGGGTGACGGTCTGCGGCATCTGTGGCCCGGAAAAATCTTCGTCGGGTGGCTCTGGCAGGTCGGGCAAAATCACCGGCAGCGCATCCGAGGCCGAGGAAAGCGACCCCTCGCCGCGCATTACCGCCGCAGCGTGCAGCACCGCCTGTACCGGCTTGAGATAGCCCGTGCAGCGGCACAATACCCCCGAAAGCGCCTGGCGCACCTCTTCTTCGGTGGGGTTAGGGTTGTGCGCCAGCAGGTTGCTGGCTGCCAGGATCTGCGCCGGGGTGCAGTAACCACACTGGATGGCGCCGCTCTCGATAAAGGCTTGCTGCAGCGGGTGCAGGCCCTCGGTGCGCTTCCAACCTTGCTCGGGGTGCTGTCCCAGCGCCTCGATGGTCTGGATGGTGTGGCCCTCAGCCTGGGCTGCCAGGATCAGGCAAGAATTGACCGGCTTGCCATCCAACAGCACGGTGCAGGCGCCGCATTCACCCTTCTCGCAGCCGCGGTGTGCGCCGTAATATCCCAGACGGCGCAAAACCTTTAACAAGGTTTCGCCAGGGGCAAGATCCAGGGTGTGGCTCGTTGCGTTGATCTGAAGTTGAACCTTCATGCGCATCCTCCTACAGAACCCGGCTGATGGTCAACCAACCCGCATGCTCGCGGGCGGCTGTTTCAATGGCATCGCTGGAACCCAAAACCACCACCCGGCCATGCTCCTTGATCTGATCCAGCACCTGGGCAAAGGCGTTGAAATCGGCAGCGGCGGTTTCCAGCACCTCCTGGCGCATCTGCTGGCGGCTTTCGTCGGTGATGCGGCTGAGGAAACGCAGCATGGATTGGTAGCCGCGGGCGTCGGGCAGCAGATAGTCATCGATCTCGCCAATGGTGCCGACAATGCTGTGCTCCAGCTCTTCCTGGCTCAGTTTCAGCGTGCGCAGGAATTGGCCGGTACCATCATAGTTCTCCAACGTGCCCAACAAGTTGGGATCGCGGTAAGAAAGATAGGAGAAATTGCCCGAGCGCAGGTCGAACCTGGAAAAGCCGCCGTAAGCCCCACCCTGCACGCGCACCCGCTCCCACAGCCAGGTGGTCTGCAGGTACTTGTTGATCACCAGGATCGAGCCATCCAGCCGGTAGCCGTGAGCGTACAGGTTAGCGCCTTTGCCCACATAGTTCACCTGGCTGGGCATGGTCAGCCCCTCGTGGGGCGGTAACGGCTCTGGCACCCATTGAACCGCTGCGGCAGGCGCTTCGGGCAGCCCGGCGATAAATTCCTCCAGCCTTGGCTGGAACTGCGCCCAGTTGGCGGCATCCAGAGTGACGTTGCACAACAGCGTGCTGCGGTTGAGCAAGATGCGGCGCATCTGCTCCAACGCAGCCAGCACCGACGGCCAATCTTTCTCCGCGGTCTCAGCCAGGCGGCGCAGGAAGAACAGGTAAGACACCCCGCCCATCTGCTCGGCAGCCCAATCGGCCTCGCCCAGGTTGGCCTGCAGGCGCAGCCCAGTGTACAGGTACCCCATCGGCGAAAGCTGCATCTCCAGGTTGGCCTTCTCTTCCAGCACAATCTGGCGGAAGCGTTCGGGGTTGTCCAGGCGGGCGGTCAGCAGCACATCTTGTAAGATGCCCAGCAGATCGGCGGCCTGGGCGGGCATGGCTTTGGTGCGCAGGAACAGCCAGGAGGCGCCGCGCGGCTCTCCCACGATGGCCGCGCTGGAAGTGACCGGCTTGACCCCGCCGGTGTTGCGCCCGATGCGCTGCAGCAGGCTGACGTAATCTTCCTTTTCGGTACCCATTTCCAGCAGCGCCCGCCCAAAAAGGCTGGCATAGGGCAGGTATTCCTGGGGCAGGGTGTGCAGGTCCAGGCCCACATCCAGGTACAGAATGCCGTTGGTGAACAGGTCATGATAGAAGACGCGGCTGCCGTGCGGCGTGAAGATCTCCAGCGGGATGTTCTTGTTCTGGCGCTCCAGGTCGGCTACACGCAGTGAGGGCAGGGTCGCCAACGCCTCGGGGGTATCGGGGGTCTCCTGGCGGCGCTTGAGGGCGGCGGTGTTTTCCACAACCGTTTGCAGGTCGGCCTGGTTCATGGCTGCCTGGGCCGCCTCCAGGCGGGCTTTTTCATCCGCCTCCTGGCGCTGGGCCAGGCTGGGGTCGGGCTTGAGCAAGATGGTGACCCGGTGGGGATTCTCCAGCAAGGCGAGGCGGATCAGATGCTCGAAATAGGCTTCGCCCTGAGCCAGGTGGGCTTTGATCTCTTTCAGGGGAGCTTCAAAGGATAAGCGCTCGATCGGGTTGCGGCCGTACAGCCAGGCCTGCAGGGCGCGCAGCATCAGCGAGAGCCCGCGCGGGAAGCGCCCGGTGTTGTTCTCGCGCAGGCGGAACTCCACCGTGTTGAGCGAGGCAGCGATGGCATCGGCTGAAATGCCCTCCCGGGCTAAGTTTTGCAGCGTGCCCAGCACCAGCGCTTCCACCTTGTCGGTGTCGGACGGGAGCACGCCCTTCAAGCCGGTAGAGAAGATCGTCTGGCGTAAATTCATCTCCATGCCAATCCCGGCCAAATCTTCGCCCAGGCCCGCATCGATCAGGGCTTTGCGCAGGGGTGAGGCCGGCGTGCCGATGAGGAGCTGCTCCAGGATGGTAAAGGCCAGGGCCGACTTGCAATTGCGACTCTCGGGCAGCGCCCAATTGACCACCAGGAAGGCCTTAGGGTTCTCCTCGCCCACCTCCACCGCGTAGGGGAACTCCAGCCGGCGGGGCTGCTCAAAAGGCGGCATGAGAGGGATCTCGGAGGCGATCTGCGCCGCGCTGAACTTCCTCAGGTACGCATCCATGCGGCGCAGGCGTTCTTCGGGGGCATCGTCGCCATAGAAAAAGATGCGCGCGTTGGAGGGATGATAATAGGTATCGTGAAAGGCCTTGAACTGGGCATAGGTCAGGTTCGGGATCACGGCTGGGTCGCCGCCGGAATCCAGCCCGTAGGCATGCCCCGGGAACAGCGTCTCTTGCGTGTGCTTATACAGCAGATCGTCCGGCGCGGAGTAGGCCCCCTTCATTTCATTAAAAACCACACCCTTATAGGTCAGCGGCTCGTCGGGGTTGTTCAGTTCATAGTGCCAGCCTTCCTGCGCCAGCGTGTGCGGGGCGATCAGCGGATACAGGGCCGCATCCATATACACATCGATCAGGTTATAGAAATCCTGCAGGTTCTGGCTGGCGACGGGGTAGCAGGTTTTATCGGGAAAGGTGAAGGCATTGACAAAGGTTGCCAGCGAGCCTTTCATCAGCTCCACAAACGGCTCGCGCACCGGGTACTTGCGCGAGCCGCACAGCACGGCGTGCTCCATGATATGCGGCAGGCCGGTCGAATCGGGCGGCGGGGTGCGGAAGTTGATCGAGAAAACCTTGTTCTCGTCTTCGTTTTCCAGAGAGAGCAGTTCTGCGCCGGTTTGCACATGCCGGAACAGGCGCGCATGTGTGTTCAGTTCTGCGATGTGTTGATCCACCAATAATTCAAAGCCATGCAATGTCGTCATCATTACTCCCTTAAAAATGGATTTCTAACATGGATATACAGGATAAGCAGGATATTTTTTTCATCCTGTGTATCCTGTTCATCCCTGTGAATTTTTATCTGCCAACGGTGAGCCTGCGCTCATCGCAAACTCCCATCCACTCAATCTTGCAAACAGCGCCGGGCCAGCACAGCAGCCATCTCGGCGCGGTACTCGGCGCTGGCCCAGACATCTTCTGCGAGGCTGTAAGCACTGCGCGCCGCTTCGGCTGCGCCGCTGGGCTCCGATCCATCCAGCACCAGGGCCGGGGCTGCGCCAAAACCGCCCAGGGCCAGGCGGGCACGCCCACCGGGCCATTGGGCCGCCGCCGCGCACACGATCGGCAGGTCAGCCGGGGAACGGGAGATGTATTCATACGCCAGGCGGGCATTCAGCGGGATGTGCAGCGCAGTGATCAACACCCCCGCGGGAAGGTCGCCGCGGCGCGGCAGCCAATCACCCAACTTCACCCGCTGCTTGCCGTCTGCCAGGCTGTGGATCTCCAGGGTCACATCCAGCGCCAGCAGCACTACCGCCAGGGGCGAGCGCCCGCCCGCCGCGGCCACCGTGCCCCCCAGCGTGGCTACCTGACGCAGGTTGTGCGTGGCCTCGTGCCGGACGGCCTTGTACAGCGCCTCGGGCAGATCGGGCTGGTCGAGCAGGTTTTGCAGCGTGACGGTTGCACCCGCGGCCAGGGTGTTCTGCTGCACTTCCAATGCGTTCAGTCCCAGCGCCTGCAAGTCGACGACGGCAATGGGGTCCGCCCCCGCCAGCGAGGCGGCCTGGTTCAGCAGGCTGCCGCCGCCGAGGGGCAGCGTGTGCGGCGCTGGCCGCGCCAACAGGCGCAGTGCATCTTTCAATTTTTCAGGGCGATGGTATTCAATGATCATCGGTTCTCCTCTGCCTGCCGCAGCAAGCGTTCCATTTCCTGGTCGTCGTACACCCGCCAACCCATGGCGTCCTGGCCTTCTGTTTCTAACATATCCTTGGGCACTTCCACCAGCAAAGCCTCCGCCTCAGCCAAAACTTCCCCCTCTGGGCCGTAGATCGCCGCGCTGGCGGTGGCGGTGCGGCCACGGTCTTTGCCCACCCGCCCCACCACGGTGATGGTCTTGCCCACCGGCACGTTATGGCGGTAGCGCACTTCCAGCCGGGCGGTGAACATGAAGCGCGGCACATCGGGATCGCTCATGAATGAGCGCCCTGCGGCCTCATCCAGCATGGAGGCGACAATGCCGCCATGCACCACACCGGGGTAGCTCTGGAATTGCTCTGGGACGGTATGATGGACGGTCACCTCACCAGGGGCGGTGGTATAAAAACGCAGGTGCAGGCCAGAGGGGTTTTCAAGGCCGCAAACGAAACATTGACGGGAATTGGCTTGCAGGTCAGACAATAGCCAGGCTCCTACAATTGGGATGCCAGTATTATACCCAATTAACCTCTCAAAATGCTGTATGGGTGGCATTGCGCCTCCCATACAGCATAAAGACCCGGAAAATTAAAAGCGGCGNNCGCCGCTTTTAATTTTCCGGGTCTTACGCCCGAAAACCGTGCTCGTACTTGGTCAGCAGATCGTCCAGGGCTTCGCGCAGCAGAACGGCCTCGCTGACGCTTTCTTTGCGCGCCAGCGCGGCCAGCCGCTCTAACTGCGACTGCGGGAAATGGGCCGTCTTGGGCACCATGCGCTCCTCGTACGCCAGTACGATCTTGTTACGACCACTGAGCTTGGCGCGGTACAGCGCGGTATCGGCCTTGCGCAGCAGATCGCTGGCTTCCTCGCTGTCGATCGGGTAAGCGGCAATCCCGCCGCTGATGGTCACCTGCATCTCGACCTTGACCCCGCCCTCCTCAAAACCTGGCTGGGCTGCTACCTCAGCCCGGAAGGCCTCCATGCGCAGCAAAGCTTGCTCGCGCTCCACCCCGGGGAAGATCACGCAAAACTCGTCCCCGCCGTAGCGCCCGGCGAGGCCGCCTTGCAGGTGGCTTTGCAAGAGCTGCGCCAACCGCTTAAGCACTACATCTCCGCCCTGGTGAGCAAAGCGTTCATTAACCTGCAGGAAATGGTCAATATCGAAAAACGCCAGTGAAAGGGGCGCCCCGATCTCCTGGGCCTGGCGCAAGGCCTGGGCCAGCGCCGTTTCAAAATCAGTCCGGGTAAGCAGTCCGGTCAAATCGTCTGGGGGCATACTTGCTGTTGTCATACATCCTCCTCTTATGGTTTTATAATATATCTATATATTATTACTTTATATTATATTTGTCAAGTACTTCGGCAAATATCTTTCCCCTGAATTCGAGCGAATGGGGAGATCCTGTCAAAAACGGGTGTTGTGCAGGCGCAAAGCGCCTGCACAACACCCGTTTTTGACGATTCCCCCGCCCCCGAACCTTGAGAAGCAGGGGTAAAAATAACAATTTACTGCTGTGCGAAGGTATCCACCAGCAGATGCACGTTCCCGCCCGCGGGATAGAGGATTGGGCAGGTGCAGCCGCGCTTGCGGTACTCATCCACCTTGGCGCGCGCCTCCTCCGGCGTACCCGAGGCGGTGATGCGATGGATCAGCTCTTCGGGCACCAGGTGCTTGGCCTGGTTGATCTGCTCTTTGGTAGCTGGCCAGCCCAAAATAGACTGGATCTGGGCCACCACCTCCGGCGAGACGCCGGAGGCCTTGGCGATGTGCGGCTGCTGCGCCAGGTACTGGCAAAGCAGCATGCGCGAGTAATCAATGGCCTTATCGTGGTCGTGATCCACGGAGCAAACCACCAACTGCGGGCGGTCGATATCCTCCAGGGTACGGCCCGCCTTGCGTGCGCCCTTATCCAGCAGCTCCAGCGCCCGGTCGTTATATTCCGGTGGCACGCAGTAGTTCATCACGCAGCCATCGGCGATCTCGCCGGTCATCTCCATCATCTGGTCGCCAGTTGCGCCGATCATGATGGCCACGTTGCGCGGCTCGCGCCGTCCGTGCACCACATCCAACTCGATGCCATCCACATGATGGAACTCGCCGTGGAAGGTAACCCGCTCCATGTTGAGCAGGCGGCGCAGCACCTCGATCGTCTCGCGCATAGCCAGCAGCGGCTTGCGGCGCTCGATGCCCACGTTGCGCGCCAGCGGGTCCCACCAGGCGCCAATGCCGCAGATGATGCGGTCGGGGGCCAGGTCGTCCAGGGTGAGGAAAGTGGCTGCCAGCAGGCCAATGTTGCGCGTCCAGTTGTTGATCACGCCCGAGCCGACCTTGAGACGCTCGGTGACGGCGGCGTAGGCCGCCATGGGCACAATGGCATCGCGCACCAGGCGCGACTCGGCCTGCCATACCGCTTCGAAGCCGCGCTGCTCAGCGTAGCGGACGTACTCCAACCCGTCACGCAGGTTGTGGGAGTCTTGCAGGTATAAAGCTACTCGTTCGGTCATTGTTCCTCTCTCCAATAGATCATATCGTCTACTTCCTGCCGCACCAGTTCCAAATCCTCAGGCAGATCCACATCTAACCCAAGGGCAGGCAGGTTCACAATCTCCAGCCGGGCGCCGGCCTGGCGCGCCCGCTCACAGTGACGGGCAAAAGAGCCCGGCCCATAACAATACTGGAGCAGCCCTGGCGGGTTGACCAGCAGAGCATTGGTGCCCTGCTGGCGGCGGTCTGGGGCGATCACCACCACCGGGGGGCCCTGGTTGCGCTCCAGCAAAGCCGCCACCTCGTCGGGGGTCAGCAGGGCCAGGTCTGCCGGCAAGATCAGCACGCCGCGCCGGGCCTGGGTCTTGGCGATCAGCGTAGCGCGGGTCAGAGCCACGTTCAATTGCGGTGCGCCGTGCTCCAGCACCGTGTGCGCGCCGTAATCCCGCGCCAGCGAGAGCGCCTGCGGGTCACGGCTGACCACCAGCACACGCTCAATCCCGGCGGACCTCTTCAAGGTTTCCAGGGTATGCACCAACAAACAGCGGTTAAGCACAACCCGTTCTTCATCTGATAGCACACTGGCCAGGCGGGATTTGCCCAGCGGCAGTGGTTTTACCGGCACAATCACCCACAAGCTCATAGGCAGTCGGTGGTCAACCTCTCGCAAAATGTGATCACTTCAGCCGCCAGACGGCGGCGGTCTTCCACGGTGCGCATGAGCGTATCGGTCACCCAGGGATGAATGCCCATGCCGCGCACCGCCTCTTCCAGGGGGGCATCCACCTGGTCAAACGCAAAGCCAGCCAGCAGGTCGGCGTAATGCCGGGCCACTGCCAGGGCCGAGGCTTCCTGGCCCATTTCGGTGTACATCTTGGCCGCCGGGCCTTTGACGGTCTGCCCACCGATGATCGGCGAGACCGCCAGCACCGGGCGAGACTGCACCGCCGCCCGCACGCCCGGCACCGCCAGGATCGGGTCGATGCTCACCCAGGGATTGGAGGGGCAGAACACCACCACCTGCGCCGCGGCCAACGCCTCCAGCACGCCAGGGGCAGGCCGGGCAGCCTGTGCACCCTCAAAGTGAAAGCCAGTGACGCGCGGGCGGCACTGCTGGCGCACAAAATACTCCTGAAAGGGCATCTCGCCCTCCTCAGTATACACCAGCGTGGGCAGGTTGTCATCCGTCGCCGGTAAAATGCGCTGCGCCACGCCCCAGGCACGGCAGAAATCCTGCGTCACCTGGCTCAAGGGCTGGCCGCGGCCCAGGCGGCGCGTGCGCTCCAGGTGCAGGCCCAGGTCACGGTCGCCCACGCGGAACCAACCCGGTCCGCCCAGCGTCGCCAGGCTCTCCAGGGCGTGCCAGGTATCCTCGCTGCGCCCCCAGCCCGTCACCGGGTTAGCCAGCCCTGCCAGGGTATAGCAGACCGTGTCCAGGTCGGGGCAGATCCTCAACCCCAGGTGCTCAAAATCATCGCCCACGTTGACGATCACGGTCAGGTCGGCGGGGGGCAAAACCTGCGCCAGGCCGTGCGCCAGGCGCGCCCCACCCACCCCACCCGCCAGGGCGGCGATCTTCATGCCCCTGCCTCGCGCCGGATCAGGAAGGATTGAAACTGCCCGCCGTTCACAAAAGCAACGATCTGCCCCATCTCCTCTTCCGTGCAGCCGATGAGGATCTTCAGTTCTGTGTCACGATTGAACAGATCCACCGTCGCCAGCGCCCCAGTGACCGGCGCACCCGGCAGCGAGCCCAGCCACACATCCACGCCGCCGCCGTCCAGGGCAGTGCTGCCCTCCAGGTAGCCGTAATCCAGCGGGTAGATGCGCCCGGTGTAGCGCGGGTGGGTGGAGCCTTTGGGGCGGTCGATCACCACCGGGCAAGAGGCCGCCAGCCGCTCCAAGAATCCCCAAAAATCATCTCTCTCATCCATAGGCTAACCACCAAACACAAAGCTCATTTCTTTTCCCGTGGAGGGATGGCTGATCAAGCCGATGCGGTCCACAGGGAACTCCCAATACCAGGGGCGGAAGGCCAACTGCTCAATCACACAGGCAAGATTGGCTTGGGTCACATCCCCAATCGCCAGGGTGATATGCGGCACCCACACTGGCGGGGCATAATACAAGTTGGGTGTACTCAGATGCGGCTCCAGGCGCTGCCACACCAACTGGTGGAAACGCAGCAAGGCCTCGTCCTTGACCAATGCCAGGTAAACAACCGGATCTTCGCCGGTGAAGATGCCCAGGCTGCTGACACGCGCGGTAAAGGGGTGCGCCTGGGCAGCGATCTCACGCAGTTCCTGCTCAACCGCAGCAGCATCGTAGCCCAGCATGCCCATATACGAGAAGTGCGGCACGGGCATCTCCCAGATGCCCTGCAGCCCGCAGGTCTGCTTCAGCTCTTTCCAAAGGCGAATCACTTCGGCATCATGTGGCTCGGTCAGTGCGGTAACAATGGCATGCAATACGGTTTGCGGCTGGTCGCTCATCGGAATAAGTCCTGTTCTTTCGGGCGGATCAATTCGCCCAATTGGCCCTCGCACAGCGGGTAAGGGAAGCCGCGCACATGTACCACCGGGGTGCCTTCGGCAGCCTGGCCCATCACCAGCGAAGCCGCCGCAGCCAGTTCGTCGGCCGCGGCAATTAACGTGATACGCAGGGTATAGCCAAACAGGTCAGGCTGGCCGCGCAGGTCCACCAGCCCCGGCAGCCCAGAGAGGCCAATTGTGGCTCCCACCACACCCACGCGCCAGGCGCGCCCATGCGAGTCGATGATCTGCACGCCAAGGCGCTTGCCGCTGGCCTCTTCCAACTGCTGGCGCAGGCTGCGCGCCGAGCCATCGGGGTCTTGGGGCAAGAGCAGCACCCACTCTTCCTGATTGCTGCCATCCCCAGCCACGTTGGAATGATCGATACCGGCATTGGCGCAGACGAAGCCCAGGCGGTGCTCCACAATGATCGTGCCGGGGCGGGTGCGCAGCACGGCGCGGCTCTCTTGCAGTACCAGTTCCACCAGGCGGGCATCCTTCTCGATCTCTACCGCCAGCGCCTCAGCCCGCGGCGAGGGCTGCACCGCAGCCAGGTTCACCCAGCGCCCCTCCGCCTTCGAGACGATCTTCTGCGCCAGCACCAGGATATCGCCGTCTTCCAGCGCTAACTGTGCCCGGCCCAGCGCATCCAAAATGAGCCGCGCCAGATCGTCCCCGGTTTGCACCATGGGGAATCCAGGCAAGGGGGTCAGGGTGAGGCTGGGCATTGTAGGAAAGACAGGCTAATTGCCCAAAGATTGCACATCAATGCCGGTCACGCTGATGCTGGCCGTTTTGGTGTTGTAATGCTTGTTCAGGTTGATCAGGATGGCGGTCAGACCTTCCACGATGATGGCGTTATCCAGCATGCCGGCGTAATAAGCGCGCATGCCGATGGCCTCAGCCAGCAGCATCACCTCTTGAGCGGCATCGGTATCGTCGGCGCAGATCAAAACATCGGTATTCAACGATTTGCCCAGGTTCTTCTTCAAAGAATGGGCGGGCACATTCTGGAAGGCAGCCACCACGCGCACGCCGGGGCCGAGCAAAGTCTGCGCATGGCGGGCAGCGGCGGGCGGTTCGGGCGGGCGCGGGTCACGGAAATCCACCCGGGCGGTGGCATCCACCAGCACCTTGCCCTGCAGGGCCTCTTTCAGGCTTTCCAGCGCCTGCTGGTGAGCGCCCTGCACCACCGTCAGTACACACAGGTCGGCTTTGCGGGCCGCATCCGCATTTTCCATACCGCTGACCAGCGCCGCGCCTAACTGCGCGTTGAGTTCGGCGGCGGCGGCCTGGGCTTTTTCCAACTGCCGCGAGCCAATAATGATCGAGTAGCCAGCATGCGCCCAGCGCAGGGCCAGGCCGGTGCCTTCTTTGCCGGTTCCGCCAAGGATCGCAATGGTAGGTAGGTTACCTTGCATGATTTTCGCTCCTCTGAAAATAAAAGTCTTTTCCTTGTAGTGGCGACTTCAGTCGCCAGGTGTAACGACTTTCGTTACGACAATCACAAAGCCCGCTACAAGCGCTTAACAAACTGATTATAGCGCTCCCAAACCCTGGGGGCAGCCTGGCGCGCCTGGGCGGCAATGGCCTCTTCGTCCAGCGTCAGCAGCTTGCGCTCGCGCATCAGCACCTTGCCCGCCACGATGGTGGTCGTGACCATGCTCTCGTGGAAGCCAAAGAGGATATGCCAGGGCAGGTTGCCCGCAGTGAGGGGGGTGAAGGGATGATAATCCACCAAGATGATGTCCGCCTGCGCCCCGCTGCGCAGCACGCCCAACGGGGCTTCGGGGAAGAAAACCTCCGCCAGGGCGGCGTTGTTGTAGACCGCCATGTGCACCAGGTCGGCGCCGTTCATGCGCCGGGGATCGCGGTGCCACAACTTATGCGCCAGATAGGCTGTTTTCCACTCCTCCCACATGGCGTTGGAGAAACCGTCGTTGCCCAGGCAGACCTTGACGCCCGCCCGCAGCATCGACTCGACCGGGCCAATGCCCACGGCGTTGTTCATGTTGGAGCGCGGCTGGTGCGTCACCCAGGTATGCGTCTCCGCCAGGAGAGCGATCTCGCGCGCGTCCACATGCACGGCATGCACCGCAATGCTGTGCGGGCCGAGCAATCCGTGATCATACAGGCGGTCTACCACGCGCTTGTCGCACTTCGCCAGGCTGTCGTACTGATCGGCCTCTGCTTCGGCCACGTGAACGTGAAAGCCAGTCCCTTCCGGGCAGGCTTCCCGGCAGGCATCCAACGTCTGCTCGGAAAGGGTCAGGCTGGCGTGCAGGCCAAAGCTGGGGCGCACCAGGGGGCGGGGATGAGCCGCACATTGCTTGATGAAGCGCACGTTTTCGGCAATGCCCGCCTGCGCCCCCTGCGGGCCGTTGCGATCGGTCACCTCGTAGCACAGCGAGGCGCGCAGACCAGCCTGTTCCACCGCCCCGGCAATGCCATCCAACGAACCGTCGATAGCGTTGGGCGAGGCGTGGTGATCGATCAGCGTGGTGGTGCCGTGGCGGATGGCATCTGCCAGGCAGACCAGCGCCGAAAGCTGCACGGCATCCTCGTCGAGGGCCAGGTCCAGCGGCCACCACAATTTTTGCAAGATCTCCGTGAAATCTTTGGCCGGTGCGCCGGGAATGGCCATGCCGCGCGAGAAAGCGCCGTAGAAATGGGTGTGGGCGCAGATATTGCCCGGCATCACGTACTGCCCGGCAGCGTCCAGGCGCTGGGCCTGGGGATAGCGGGCGATCAATTCTGCCTGCGGGCCCATCTCGGCGATGCGCCCGTTCTCTACATACAAAGCCTGCCCCTCCAGGATCTGGTTGGGCGTATCCCAGGTGATCAAACGACCGTTGGTGATCAGCATATGTACTCCTGCACCATCTTCTCCTGCTCAGGCATCTCCACGGCATGCTCCACGAACTGCCGCACCCAGGCCACTGCCTCCGGGCCCGAGAAGCCCAACACCTGACGCGCCATGCAAGCCAGGAACAGGCCCGTGCGCCCCAGCCCGGCATTGCAGTGTACCGCCACGGTACGTCCAGCCTGCGCCTGCGCCAGCGCCTGGGCAATTCCCTGGCGCAGCGCATCCATCTGCGGCACCGAAAAATCGGGCATGGGCACGTAGATCACCTCAAAGCCGCGCTGCCGGTACTCGGTTTTCAGGTCGCGCCCGGTTCTGGAGCGCGCTTCCTCGTCCGAGACGAGCATCACCACCGTCTGCACGCCGGCCTTCTGGTACAGCCACAGCACCTCCTGGTGAGGGTCAAACGCGCCAAACGGCATGGGGCTGCGGTACACCCGCCCGGGCAGGCCAAAAGGCAGATCGTTCAGGTAAGGGGAATCCACTGCACCCCCGCCATGTGCGCCATCCCGCCCAACCCAGGCCCGCGCAATCACTTCCTGATCTACCGGCAGGCGGTCAAAACGCACCCCCACGGCATGGTAAATGGCGTTGGTGATAGCCGGGGTGGTGGGGATGCTGACCAGCTCGCCCACGCCCTTGGCGCCATACGGCCCGGATGCTACGGGGTGCTCCACAACGATCGAGGTGATCTCTGGGGTCATGGTGATGGAGGGAATGCGGTAACGCGACAGGCGGTCGCTGACCACGCGGCCATCTTCAACGATGAAATGCTCGGTCAGGGCATTGCCCAGGCCCATCATTGCCCCGCCCTCCACCTGCCCCTGCAATCCCAGCGGGTTGATCGCCCGGCCCACATCGTTGGCAGCCACCAGGCGCAGCACGCGCACCTCGCCGGTGTGCGTATCCACTTCCACTTCGGCGGCCTGCGCCCCAAAAGAATAAGCAAAATGCATGTCGCCGCCCTGACCCAGCGGCTGGGTGGCAGGTGCCCAATATTCGTACAAGACGCGCGGCTCGCGTCCTTCGAGGCGCATCATTGCCACCACCTCGCCCAGGGGAATTTTTTGCTCGCGTACCTGGGCCAGTCCCTCGATAAAGCGCACCCGCTCAGGGGGAGTGTCATAACGCTCTGCCAGGGTGGAGGCTACCGCCTGGCGCAAAGCGCGCGCCGCATGCCGGGCAGCGTTGCCGGTGACAAAAGTCTGGCGGGAGGCGGTTGTCGGGCCGCCGTCGGGCGTCAGGTCGGTATCCATCAACAGTACGCGCACCTTCTCTGGCGAGAGGTTGAACTCCTCCGCCACGGTCATTTGCAGCACCGTCACCAGCCCCTGCCCCAACTCAGCAGAGGAGGTGCGCACCTCCAGGCTGCCATCGGGATAAAGCTCCACTTCGGCCCCGGCCTTATCCGGCGCGCCGCCGCCCAGTCCGGTGTTCTTATACGCCGCGGCAAAGCCCCAGGCGCGCAGTTTGTGCGCAGCGCCTTCCACCGGCCGCGGCCGGAAGGGGTCACCCTCTGTCAGGCGGCGTATCTCGGCATCCACCCGGTCAATACATTCCAGCAGCCCCACGCTCTCGGTGAGTGTTTGCCCGGTGTTGGTCACCGAGCCCAGGCGCAGGGCGTTCAGGCGGCGCAGCTCCACCGGGTCCAGACCCAGCTCTTCCGCCAGCATATCCATCATGCTCTCCACCGCAAAAGCCGATTGGGTCACGCCAAAGCCGCGAAAAGCCCCGGCGGGCGGGTTGTTGGTGTACATGGCGTAACAATCGGCCTTGGCGTGCGGCACCTCATACGGACCGGAGGAATGGGTGGTGGCGCGGGTGAGCACCTTCTCGCCCAGCGAGGCGTAGGCGCCGGTATCGCCGTATAGTTCCGTCTCCACGGCAGTCAGCCTGCCGCTGCGTTTGGCGCCCATTTTGACACGGATCTGCGTAGCATGGCGCTTGGGGTGCACCAGCAGGCTCTCGTGGCGGTCAAAGAGCAGTTTCACCGGCCGACCGGTGGCATTGGCCAACAGAGCGGCATGGATCTGCCCGGTGATATCTTCCTTGCCGCCAAAGCCGCCGCCCATCAACTGCCCCACAATGCGCACGCGCTCATCCGGCCAACCCAGAGCACGCGCCACCTGGCTGCGATCTGAGTAAGGGATCTGCGAGCCAACGTAGATCTCCATGCGTCCATCGGGCAGCGGCCGGGCGATGCTGCACTCTGGCTCCATGAAGGCGTGGTCGGTGGTGACGGTGTGGAAGGTATGCTCCAGGGTCACCTCCGCCTCAGCAAAGCCCTGTGCCACGTTGCCCTTGCGCACTTTGATATGCTTGAGCATGTTGCCGTGAGGGTGCAGCGCAGGCGCTTCCGAGCGGCGCGCCTGCACCGGGTCGGAGATAACCAGTTGCTTTTCCAGCATCACCTCGATCAGGCCCAGAGCTTCGGCGGCAATCTGGCGCGTCTCCGCGGCCACGATCGCCAGGGTATCGCCCACGTAGCGCACGCGCTCATCCAGCCCGATCATCGCCGGCCAATCGAAAGTCACCAGGCCGTGGTTGTGCTCGCCGGGGATATCTGCGGCGGTCAGCACCGCCGCTACCCCGGGCAGTTGGCGCGCCTTTTTCACATCGATGCGGCGCAGGATGGCATGCGGCACACCGGCGCGCAGCGCCAGCGCATGCAGCATGCCGTCAAATTTAAGATCATCGGTAAATATGGCCGCCCCGCTGACTTTGGCAGCCGCATCGGGGCGCGGCTGTGCATGGCCCACCGTGCCATAGGGAGATTCCAGCGCGGGCGGCAGGGGCGGTGGGGAAATCGGCTCACCGGTGCGCAGCGACTGTGCAGCAGCCTGTATGGCGCGCACGATGGTGGGGTAACCGGCGCAGCGGCACAAAGTGTCTTTGAGCGCGTGCCGGATCACCTCCTCCGTAGGCTGGGGATCCGTTTGCAGCAAGGCATAGGCGGTCATGATCTGCCCGGGGATGCAGAAACCGCACTGCACCGCGCCATGCTCGATAAACGCCTGCTGCAAGGGGTGCAGGCTGCCATTCGCGGCCAGCCCTTCGATGGTCAGCACATGCTTGCCCTCGGCGCGAGGGGCCGGGTAAGAGCAGGAAAGCACCGGCACGCCATCCACCAGCACAGTGCAGGCGCCGCACTCGGCCTCGTTACAGCCGATCTTGGTGCCGGTCAGGCCCAGGCGGTTACGCAGGACATCTGCCAGCATCTCGCCGGGGGCAGGTTCGAGGGTGTAGGGGATACCGTTAACAACCAGGTTCATGCTTATTCTTCCGTCCGCTGCCATACTTTTTCCAGCACCTCTGCCAACAGGTGCCCAGCCAGGTGTTGGCGGTATTCCGCCGTGGCGCGCTGCGGGCTGGTGCGGAAGCGCGCCTCTGCCAGCAGGGCGGTCTGAGCCTGGGCCAGGGTCTCCGCATTCAAAGGCTGCCCGCGCAGCACCTCTTCAGTTTTGCGCGCCCGGAAGGGCACCGGCCCGGCTGGACCAACCGCCAGGCGTGCATCGGCCATCACCTGGCCCTCCCGGCGCAGCCAGAGGGCCATATTCAACACCGGCAGGGCCACACCCTGCGGGCGCATCACCCGTTGAAAGGTCGAGGCCTGCCCGCGGCGGCGCAGGGGCAGGTAAAAGCCCACCACGATCTCGCCGCCAGGAACTAACGCCGAGCGTCCCGGCCCGCGGTACAGCTCACCGATGGGCACGCGCCGCCGCCCGGTAGAGGCAGCCACTTCGGCCTGGGCATCCAGCGCGGCCAGGGCGATGCTGCCATCCGCGGCAGGCAGGGCGTGGGCCACGTTGCCGCCCAGCGTCGCTGAGTTGCGCACCTGCGGCCCGCCCACCTGCCCGCAGGCCTCCACCAGCGCCTGGGCGTGTTCATTCACCAGGGCTAATTCAGCCAGCAGGCGCAGTGGAGCCGCTGCGCCGATGTACAAGGCATCCGCGCGCAGCTCGATGAAGTTCATTTCAGGGATAGCGTTGAGATCAACCAGGGTGTCAACGGGGGCATGGCGGCCCTGCTGCAAATCGAGCAGCAGGTCGGTGCCGCCGGCAATGGGAAGCGCCGGGCCCTGGGCCGAGGCCAGTGCCAGGAGTGCATCTTCCACAGATCGAGCGAGGTAGTAGTTCTTCCAGATGGGCATGAGATCGGCGGATACGGCGGTCCTTTTCGACGGGCCAGGTTTTGCCCGACGCCGGCACAGGTTTCCCTGCGACGACCGCCGATCATACCATGCGATTCTAACATGAAAAGTGGATGTGGTGGGCGGCTTCGCCGTAAGGTCCAGGGCGATTGCATCTTATGCACCGGCGAGCACCTTTAGGAGATATTCTTCGCTCCAAGCACATTGAAGCCGCTTGGCTTTGATACCGCCTTTGGCTGTTTTCTCCTGTTTGAGCAAGTTAAGCGCCATATGGCGTATGACAGCCAGGTTTTCAGGGGCATGATCTTTGCGCACTCGGCTCTGATCTTCGGCAAAAGCAATGTCCAGGGTCCAATGCAAGCCATTCTCGATCCCCCAATGGCTGCGAACTGCTTTCAAGAGGCGTTGTGCATCGCTTGGGAGACTGGAGATGAAATAGCGAGTCTCCGCACTCGATTTACCTTCAATGATCCTTTCCGAATCGATCATGGCGATACTTTTCAGGCCCTTCCAGTTATGTCGATTGCGGATACTCTCCAGGTACTCAGGGGCGGAAGTGCTCCAACACTGACGAACTTCGATCCGGCCATGATCCTTCCCCACCGTTTTCGCGTATTCGTAGGGCGATTCCTGGAAGTTGCACCGCCGGTCGTAGTCAAATAAGGCCGTGATGTCTTGGTACAGTTTGCCTTGGTTTTCCTTGACGGCCAAAATGTAGTCTGCTTCGGCTTCCACAATCAACCTGGCTATTTTGGTTTGTGTTCCAATGGCATCAATTGTGATGATACAACCCGAAATCTCCAGCATCTTGAGCAATTCAGGAATGGCGGTAATCTCCTTGGATTTATCATTGACTTTCTGTTGTCCAAGAACCAGGTGGTTCGCTGCCGCCCAGGCACTCACCATGTAGATTGCTCGCTTCCCTGAACTTCGGTTGTGTGAACCGCGCAATTGCTTCCCATCAATAGCAATCACTTGGCCCTGGGTCAGCTGATTGACCGCCTGAACCCATTCCAAGAAACTCCTTTGAAATTCTTCCGGGTTTACCAGCCCAAACACCCGGCCAAACGTATCATGCGAGGGTATCCCATTGGACAGTTCCAGAAAGGTCTGCAACCACACCTGTTTCTGCCGACCAAAGTTTTCTACTTCTACCCAGTTATCTGCCCCACAGATGACTGCACAGATGGCGATGCAGATAATATCGAGCAGCTTATGCCGTTTCGTGCGATCTATCCGCGGATCCCTAACTTTGGAAAAATGCTTCCCTATCGAGCCAACTGGCATATCGGGCATTGGTGGCCTCCATCTCCATTGTATTGACCACCATTATCCCATTCATCGAACTATATTTTAGATGCAATCGCCCTGCCGTAAGGTCAACCGCTTTGCAGGAGAGAGGCCGCCATCTCATCCAGCGGGCGAGCCTGGCCGCGGGCCAGGGCCTGCCCGGAGACCTCAACGGGCAGGCGCGCCGCGGTTTGCTGGATCAGATCGCTCGCCCGGTGGCGCGTCTGCTGATCCACCCCCTCCTGCACCTGCACACAGGCCAAAACCTCCAGGGCGGGTTCCACCTTGCCCCGGGCCAGGTCCACTTCCGCCAATCCGCAGGCCACATCTGCCACCAGCGAAGCCTGGGAGATCTCCACCGCCAGGCGCAGCGCTTCCAGGTAACAACGGCGGGCCTCGTCCAGGTCGTTGACCTGAAGATGCAGATTGCCCAGGCTATTATAGGTGTACGAGACGCTCTTGCGGTCGTTCAGCGCCTGGCTCATCACCAGGCTTTCATGATAATGCTGCCGGGCGTTCTCAATCTCACCCAGGGCGCGCTCGGTATCCGCCAGGTGCTTCAAAACGCTGCTGATGCCCCAACGGAAACCGATCTCGCGGCAGATGTCCAGGCATTCCAGGCGCAGGTCGCGGGCTTTGGCATAATCTCCGCCCAGGTACGCCAGGATACTCAGGTTTTGCAGGCCGCGCGCCACGCCGGAGCGGTCACCGATGGATTGAAAAAGCTCCAGGGCGCGCAGGAAGGCCTCCTCGGCGGCGGGGTAATCACCGCGCATGCCTGCCAGGGTGCCCAGGCTGTTGGAGGAGCAGGCAATCCCCCAGGGATCGCCCAACTGCTGGAACAACGCCAGTGCCCGCTGATAATTTTCCTGCGTCAGGGCCCACTCGCCCAGGTCACCCAGCACGCTGCCCAACGCGTCAGAGAGTGAGGCCCGCAGCCAGGCATTGGAACTGTCGCCCAGCAGGGCCAGGGCCTGCTCGTAGTGCTGCCGCCCCTGGGGCAGGTTACCCTGCTCCACACAGGTTTTGCCCAGGATATAGCGGGCAAAAACCATCTCCGCGGCCGCCCCCAGCGGCTCCAGAATCGCCAGGCTCTGCGCCAACGAATCCCGGGCCGCATCGTACTGGCCCAGGTGCTTTTCAAACAGCCCCTGGTAAGCCAGGCACACGCCGCGCGCCCGCCCGGCCT
Source organism: Anaerolineales bacterium UBA6092 (assembly GCA_002428565.1). Classification (GTDB taxonomy): domain Bacteria; phylum Chloroflexota; class Anaerolineae; order Anaerolineales; family UBA4823; genus UBA6092. Next base: position 44,826 of record DIXA01000055.1, read on the forward strand.
GAGGGTTCTCTTCCAGCCCAGCCAGGGCCGCAGCCGCCTCAGTAAAGGTCTGCCGGCCTTGCCCAAAGGCGCTGCGCATTTCGTAATAACTGCCCAATGTTTCCGCCGCCCCCTCCAGCGCGGCCGCCTGACGCTGCCCCACTGCCCACTGCCAGGCCGCGTGCAGGTTCTCCACCTCGCTGTTCAATACATCCAAAACGCGGCGCTGCGCGGGGCTGCGCAAGGCAGCCTTGTTCTGCTCCAGCAGACGCAGGAAATAATCGCTATGCGCCTGGCGCACCTGGCGCATAGCTGTGGCCTCTTGCTGAAGTTTCTGCCCGGCAAACTGCTGCAGCATGGCATGCAGCACATAGCGCTGCGCGCCAAACCGGTGCAAAAGCGATTTCTCTGCCAGGGCAGCCAGGTGTTCTGCCTCTGCGCCAGCCACCTGCCCGGCAGCCGCCAGCGAAAAACTGCCCTGGAAGGCCGACAAGGCCGCAAGGCGCCGTTTTTCCTCTGCACTGAGCAAGTTCCAGGAATACTCAAACACAGCTCGCAGGCTGCGGTGACGCTCGGGCATGTCGCGCATACTGGTCACCAGGAACTCCAGGCTGCGCTCCACCTGGGCGGCAATCTCCTCGCAGGAATGCACCCGCACCCAGGCCGCGGCTAATTCGATGCCCAGCGGCAGCCCGCCCACCGCCTGGCAGATGCGCGTCACCGCGGCCCATTCGGCCCGCCCGCTAAACTGCGGCTGCGCGCGCCGGGCTGAGTGGATAAAGAACTGCACCGCGCCGGCTTCTTCCCAACCCGCGGGCGGCGCAGAGGCAGCCAGGGCAGCGGCGGCGAGTTCGGGGTATGGCAATACGTCCACCTCGCAAACCCATTCCTGGTGCAGGTGCAGCGGCTCGCGCGAGGTCACCAGCACGCTGACACCGGGCGACTGCTCCAGGATCTCCACCAGCAGGTCCACGGCATCCGGGCCTGCCGAGAGCAGATGCTCAAAGCTGTCCAGCACCAGCAAGAGTTGTTTTTCGCGCAGGTAGTTGAGCAACTGCGCCGACGGGTCCTGGGCATTGTACAGGTTCAGGCGCAGCGCATCCGCGATCACCAGCGGCAGCAGCCCGGCAGAAGAAAGCGAGGCCAGGGGCACAAAGAACACCCTACCGGGGAGCAGGCCCACCTGTCCCGCGGCCGCCTCCAACGCCAGGCGCGTCTTGCCCACCCCGCCGGGGCCGGTCAGGGTCAGCAGGCGGCACTGCGGGTCTGCCAGGCGGTCTGCCAACAGGTCCAGTTCGGCCGGTCGGCCCACAAAGGGCAGCGCCATCTGCGGTAAGTTGTGCTGTGCAACAGGAAAACGCGGCTGAAAGGCCGAGAGCGCCGCGGCAGCCGGGCCGCTGCGGGCAGCCTGCCGCGCGGCTTGATACAACGCCGTGGTTTCCGGGGCAGGCTCCACCCCGATCTGCTGATCCAGGTAGCGGCGGCAGGCGGCATACTGCGCCTGCACCGCCGCCCACTGCCCGTCCAGGCCCAAAAGGCGCATCAGCTGGCGGTGGGCGTCTTCCTCCCAGGGCATGATCTGCACGATCCGGGCGGCAGCCTGGGCCGCCAGGGAATATTCGCCGCGCCGCTCGTGCACCTCTGCCAGGCGAGAAAACGCCTCCACCGCCAGGCGGTTGTAATGCTCACGCTGCAGCATGGCCCATTCGTCAAACAATGGCCCGCCGCTCATGGACAACTGCTCGAGGAATGGGCCATTAAAAAGGCCCACCGCAGCGCGCAGGCGGCGCACATTCAAGCAGCCGCCCGCTGCACAGCGCTGGTAAAAAGCCAGCGCCGCGGCCAGCCCTTCCTGAAAAGCAACCGCATCCAGCCAGAGATCGGCGGCGGGGTTGATCTGCACACCGTCAGATATCACCAGGAGATAAGACTGCGCCGGCCCATCATCGTGCAGGGCCTTGCGCAAGCTGGAGAGCGCCTGGCGCAGGCTGTGCAGCGCCTTCGCCTCGGGCTGGTCGGACCACAACAAGCCCGCCAGGTGCTCGCGGCGATGAACCCGGTGCGACTCCACTGCCAGGTAAGCCAGCAGGGCCAGGGCTTTTTCGGAGGCTGCCGCGCTCAGGGACAGCCCGTTCAAAGAAACAGAAAAGGAGCCGAAGCAGGTGATCTTGAGTGCAGCCATGTCGTCAGGGTCTCCAGGATATCACCTGCACATTATAAACGTGAATGGTATCATCTCGATAAATTGGGGGGAGAAGACACCGTGAATGTCAATTCTTTGACGTTTTGTTGACGCTGATTGTGTATGATGGGGATAAGTACCGGTGAACCCGGCTTGAACCTGACCCGGCAAAGGGAACAACTCATGAAGCCTTACTTCTCATTCCTGCTGCGCTTGTGGCAGGCAGGCACCCCGCAAAACCCGATCTGGGCCGCATCGCTGGAGGACCCCCACACCCACGAGCTCATTTGTTTTCCTACGATTGGAAGCCTTTTTGATTATGTGCACCACCTGGCGGAAGATGAGGCCACTCCTGATCTGCCGACCGGCAATCCATCCAACCCAAACCAACAATGAAAGGATCACCCGAAATGAACCACTCTTTGCTCCGCTCCAAACCAGCCGCCTTGCTCGTTGCCGTGCTGGCGCTGGCAATCATCCTCAGCCTGTTCAATCCTGGGCCCAGTGCAGCCGCGCCGTTGGCGCCGCAAACGCCCGATTGGGCGCAGCGCGATCCCGCCACCATCATCACGGTCAACAGCGGCACCGACCCCGATGACAGCCAGTCGAGAACCTGCATCTCACACACCCCCTGCACCCTGCGCCGGGCCATCGTCCAGGCCAATAGTCTAACTGGCGGCCAATTGCCCGTACTGATCCAATTCGCCATCCCCGCGGATGCAGCCAACAATTACAACGCCACCCTGGGCATCTGGAAGATCCCCCTGTATGCCACCACACAACTCACCGCCCTGCCGCGGCTGGGTGGCAAGATCACTATTGATGGCTATACGCAAAGCGGCGGTACCGTCATCGGCCCCAAGATCTTCCTGGTGGGGCCGGGCACTGGCTCCAAAGATGGCATGGTGGTGGGTGATCTCGGCACCGATAACGAAATTGTGATCCGCGGCCTGGCCTTCCAGAACTTCAAGACCCACATGTACCTCACCTCCAGCCAAAACCTGATCGAGCAGAACTGGTTTGGCCTGAGTGATGACGGTATGGGCATCTACCTGCGCGCCGCCGGTGTCGAGGATGGCAGCGGCAACACGGGCATCTCCTTCAACGGCTCGCCCAGCGGCAACATCGTGCAGAGCAATGTCTTTGCCGGGTTGGATGGCGTATCGGTGGCCTTGCTGGGCAATGCCAATACCTTCAACAGCAATTTCATTGGCACCACCTACAATGGTACCGTGCCCGAAAAGCAAACCGACCCTGCCCTGATCTGCACCCCGGTAGATTGGCTGGGCGGCGGCGGCATCAGCGTGGCGGGGACGAACCACATCATCCGCGACAATACCTTCGCCGGCCTGCGCCAGCACATTTCGGCAACATCTCTGCAACCCGACGCCATCCGCGTCAGCGGCAGCAGTGGCCACACCATCCAGGATAACTGGATCGGCATCGACAGCGAGGACAACGTTATCGGCGTATGTGGGCGCGGCATCTACCTGGCAGACGGCCCCAAGAACCTGATGGTAACCGGCAACTGGATCATCAACCCCGGCTACTCGGCCATCTCACTCAACGGCTCTCTGTACGATGCCAACACCCTGCGCAGCAACATCATCATGAACATCAACGGCTGGCCCGAACTGGCCAACATGAGCCAGGCCGAAGATGCCATCCAGGTGGGCAAAAGCCTGCCCCTGGCCTTCCGCAACTTCCAGCCCGCCGCCATCACCTCGATTGCCGGCACGGAGATCAGCGGCACCAGCGGCGCTGGCAGCCTGTGCAAACTTTGCGAAATCGAGATCTTCCTGGATGACATCGATAATGTTGCCGAGGCAATGGAATCGTTGGCTGTAGTGACGGCTGACTCCAATGGTAACTGGTCGGCCTCCCTACCGTATGCGCTGGGTGTGGGACAGGCCCTGCGCACCACCACCACCACGCACCAGTACAACGATATCTCTGGGATGAGCGCTGGGACGACCACCGGGCTTTCGCAGTTGTACCTGCCGGCGCATTGGGTTTTCATCCCCACCGTCGTGAAGCGCTAATCATCCACCCCACCCCTACCCCCGCCCCTCCAGGGGCGGGGGTAGACCGCCAAACATGGGTTGCGTGGTGCTTTTCACCACCACGCAACCCATGTTTGGCGTTAGTTTTCCTCCCCCATCCTGGGTTTGGATGGGGGAGGGCCAGGGAGGGGGTCTGTTCGCCCCCACAGGAACTAGAAGCCCTACGAGGGCGTCTCAATAGCATTGACCGCTGCCCCCAGCAGTGGGTTATAATCGTTGCTGGAGTTCAAAAATGTCTTTGCTACGCAGCACCCATCGCTTCCTGGTCAGCCAGTCGTTTTACCCGCTGGTGCTGGCCTCGTTCCTGAGTCTCATTTTCTTCATCGGGCGGGTGGTTTACACCGACTCGTGGAACTACCGCAACCTGGTCTGGAACCTGTTCCTGGCCTGGGTGCCGTATGGATTCAGCATGCTCGCCGCCGGGATCGGGCGGCTTGCCCCGCGCCACGGCTGGCTGCTGATCTTACCGGGGGTGGCCTGGCTGGCCTTTTTCCCCAACGCCCCCTACATCATCACCGATTTTTATCACCTGGTGTTGCGCCCACCCGTGCCGCTGTGGTTCGATATCATGCTGATCGCTATTTTTGCCTTCACCGGCTTCTTCCTGGCGATCGCCTCGCTGCGCACCATGCAATACCTGGTGGAGCGACACCTGGGCAAGATCATCGGCTGGCTCTTTGCCATCGGCGCGCTGGGACTGAGCGGGCTGGGCGTCTACATGGGGCGCTTCGGGCGCTGGAACACCTGGGATATCTTGCTGCACCCCAAGCCGGTGCTGAAAGATATTGCCGAGCACGTCTTGAACCCGCTGGAAAACCCGGGCTTCACCGGCTTTACGCTGATGTTCACCGCTGTGCTGTTTGTCTTCTACCTGATGTTCGTTTCGATGAGCCATCCGCAGGCTGCCGAAGAGCCTGAAAGAGAGAATACGCCAATCCGTTGAGTTCATGGGAGGATATGAAGATGTCTAAACTCACTTTTCTGGAACGCCTGAATGCCGGGCAAACCCTGGTCGCCGATGGCGCCACCGGCACCAACCTGCTGGCGCGCGGCCTGCCAACCGGCATCACCGCAGAAGATTGGGTGTTGGAGCAGCCCGAGAAGATCATCGCTCTGCACCGCGACTTTGTCGCCGCGGGGGCCGATATTCTGCTCACCAGCACCTTTAGCGCCACGCCGCTGCGCCTGGCGGGCACACCGCTGGCGGGCCGCGCCGCTGAGATCAACCGGACTGCGCTGGGGCTGGCGCGCCAGGCCGCCCAGGGCACCGCCGTGCTGATCGCCGGGTCGCTGGGACCGGTGGGGCAATTGCTCAAGCCGTACGGGCCGGTAGAACCCCAGGCCGCCGCGGATGCCTACGCCGAGCAGGCCCAGGCGCTGAGCGAAGCCGGGGCCGACCTGCTGGTGATTGAAACCCAATTCGACCTGAGCGAAGCCAAAGCCGCCATCCAGGGCGTGCGCCGCGTCTCCACCCTGCCGCTGGTGTGCTCTTTCAGCTATGACCGCGGCCGGCGCACCATGATGGGCGTCAGCCCGGCGCAGGTAGGCCGCGAGCTCTCCTCCCTGGGCGTGGATGCGCTGGGGATCAACTGCGGTCGCAGCCTGGACGAGAACGTGGGCAACCTGCACGAACTGCGCCAGGCCACCTCCCTGCCCATCTGGTTCAAGCCCAATGCCGGCTTGCCCAAGCTGGACGCCCACGGCAACACCACCTACGATGTTACCCCCGAAGCCATGGCTGCCCACACCGTTGAGTGGCTGGTCGCCGGGGCGCGCGTGGTGGGCGGCTGCTGCGGCACCAGCCCAGAGCACCTGCGCCAGATCGCCCTGGCTGCCAAGCCGCAGGCGTAAAACCTGACCTTTTTCCCCGCCCCCCCAGGGGGCAGGGAGAAGCTTGCGAAAACAGATGTGCTGCGTGGCAAAGCCACGCAGACATCTGTTTTCGCAAATATGGGATGGAATATGGAATAAGGTAAGAAATGCCAGGCTTAAGAAACATTCACGAACGGAGCGGTGCGTTCATGCCGCCAGTGCGGTATAATTCTTCTGCCAAAAATCAAACCTAAACCATCCATAGGAGAACCCATGTCCGATCCACGCGCTGCCGCGATCCAATATGCTCACGATCACCAAGATCGCTTCCTTGAAGAACTGAAAGAGTTTGCCACCATCCCCTCCATTTCCACCGACCCGGCGGCAGTGCCTGATATGCAGCGCGCCGCAGAGTGGGTTGCCGCGCAACTGCACGCCCTGGGATTGGAGCACGTGCAGGTCTATGCCACCAACCGCCACCCCGTGGTCTATGGCGATTGGCTGAAGGCTGGCGCCAAGGCGCCCACGGCCCTCATCTACGGCCATTATGATGTGCAGCCCGCTGACCCGCTGGAACTGTGGACCAGCGGCCCCTTTGAGCCGACCGTGCGCGGCGAGAACATCTACGCCCGCGGCATCACCGATATGAAAGGCCAGGTGCTGGCCTCCATCAAGGCCATCGAGGCCATTGTGCGCACCAGCAGCCTGCCGGTCAACGTCAAGTTCCTCATCGAGGGCGAAGAAGAGATCGGCTCACCATCCTTAGTGCCTTTCATGCACGAGCATAAAGATCTGCTGGCCTGCGATTTCGCCGTCAATCCAGATACCGGCATGCTGTCTCCTGATCTGCCCACCATCACCTACGCTCTGCGCGGCCTGGCCTACTTCGAGCTGCGCGTGCACGGCCCCGACCATGACCTGCATTCGGGTGTGTTCGGCGGAGCGATCTTGAACCCGGCGCAGGCGCTGTGCGAGTTGATCGCCGGCATGCACGACGCCCAGGGCCATATCACCCTGCCCGGCTTTTACGACAGCGTGCGCCCCATCGAAGCCGAGGAACGCGCCGAGTTGGCCCGCCTGCCCATCACCGACGAGTTCTTCCTGCGCAACACCGGCGCGCCCGCCCTGTACGGCGAAGCCGGTTACACCCCCATCGAGCATGTCGGCGCTCGCCCCACCCTGGAAGTCAACGGCCTGCTCTCCGGCTTTACCGGCGAGGGCGCCAAGACCGTGCTGCCCGCCTGGGCCATGGCCAAGATTTCCTGCCGCCTGGTGCCTGACCAGGATCCCGAAGAGGTGCACCAGCAAATGCTGAAGTACCTGGAGGCGCATGCCCCCAAGACCATCCGCTGGACGCTGGCCAAGCATACCGGCGGCCCGGCCTCCATCTCTGACCGCAAATCCGCCTATGTGCAGGCGCTGAGCCAGGCCATGGAAACCGTGTGGGGCAAGCGGCCCGTCTTCAAGCGTGAGGGCGGCAGCGTGCCGGTGGTTACCCAGTTCCAGCAGATCCTGGGCGTTGAATCGGTCAACACCGGCTTTGGCCTGCCCGACGATAACATGCACAGCCCCAACGAGAAGATGCACCTGCCCACCTGGCGCCGCGGCATTGATGCCCTGATCCACTTCTTCTTCAACCTGGCCCAATAACCGGCCCCAGACAATTGACTTTTTTATTGGTGTGAATAACCTGATGACAGACAAGTGCAGACTCCCCTCTTACGGCGGCCAGGCAGTGATCGAAGGCGTGTTGATGCGCGGCAAAAATGTGGCCGCCATTGCCATGCGCGAGCCGGGCGGCCAGATCGTGATCCACAAGGAAAAGCTAGGTAAGATCTACCGCGGCACCCTGGCGAAGATCCCCTTCCTGCGCGGGTTGGTGATGCTGTGGGATGCGCTGGCCCTGGGCCTGCGCGCCCTCACCATCTCGGCCAACACGCAGACCGGCGAAGATGAAAAGATCGAAGGCCCGCTGATGTACCTGACCCTGTTCGGCACCATGGCGGTAGCCATCTTCATGTTCAAGGCCGCCCCGGCAGCCGTGGGCGGGCTGGCAGAGGAGTACCTGGGCTGGCCGTTTTGGGCCGGGAACCTGGTGGAGGGCCTGATCCGCCTGCTGCTGCTGGTGGGCTACATCTGGGCCATCGGCCACATGCCCGATATCCGGCGCGTCTTCGCCTATCACGGCGCAGAACACAAGACGATCAATGCCTTTGAGGCCGGTGCCGAGCTGACCCCCGAAAACGTGGCGCGCTTCTCCGTGGAGCATCCACGCTGCGGCACGGCCTTCCTGCTGACCCTGGTGGTCTTTTCGGTACTTTTGTATGGCCTGTTGGGCCCCATGCCCACGCTGTGGCGCATGGGCAGCCGCATCCTGCTGCTGCCGGTGCTGGCGGGCATCTCTTACGAGTACATCCGCTGGACCGCCAACCACCTCAGCATCCCCATCGTGGGCCTGCTGGCTAAGCCGAACCTTTGGCTGCAGCACCTGACCACGCGCGAGCCGGATTTGCAGGTGTTGGAAGTGTCGATTGCCGCATTCAACGCCATGCGCGAAGAAGAGGAAATTCCGGTCACTTGAGGGTTTTCACCCCACCCCCTGCCCCCGCCCCTCAAGGGGCGGGGAAGATACCCAAAAAGAGTGTCAGGCGGTGCTAAAGCACCGCCTGACACTCTTTTTGGGAGATTATGCCTCGCCAATTACCTGGACCACCAATTCCCGGCGGCGGGAGCGGGTGTCAAAATCCACGTAGATGATCTGCTGCCAGGTTCCCAGCGTCAGCCGGGCATTGACGAAGGGAACGCACAAGGACGCCCCCAGCAGCGCGGCGCGCACGTGGGCATGCCCGTTGCCATCGCCCCAGGCGGCATCATGGGCGTAGGGCTGGTCAGGGCCGATGATCTGATCGAACAGGCGGCGCAAATCGCTCAGGCAGCCAGGCTCATATTCGATGGTGGTCAGGCCGCTGGTTGAGGAGGGGCAGAACAGCGTCACCGTGCCGTTTTTCAGGCCGCTCTCATTGACGCAGTTTGCCACCTGCGCGGTGATATCCACCATATCGGCGTTGCCGCGCGTGTTCAATTGGATAACCATCGGGATCACGGGCATTGATTCACCTCAAGGTTGTGCCGGTAAATATATCATAAGATGAGAAAAATTCGCCTTCCCATTCCGCGGCAAATCATGTAGACTCAAGGCCATGCCAAAACTCGAACTCAATACCCTCATCCAAGGCGACGGTCCGCCGGTGGTGCTCGTCCACGGGCTGGCGGCATCGCTGCACAACTGGGATGCACAGATCCCCGCCCTGGCGCAGGCGGGTTACCGCGTCTATGCCATGGATCTGCCCGGTCACGGCGACAGCCCCATGCCCGAAGAGCCAGAATACTACCATGCCGATACCTTCTGCCAGGCGCTGGAGGATTGGTTCGAGGCGCAGAGCTTTCACCAACCCGTAGCGCTGGTGGGGCATTCGCTGGGCGGCTACCTCAGCCTGTGCTACACCCTGCGCCACCTGCCCTTCGTGCGCAAGCTGGCCCTGATCGACCCATTCTACCGCCCGCGCCAGATGCAAGCCCCCCTGCGGCGCGCCCTGCGCCTGCGCCCCAACGTGGGCGTGCGCATCCTCAGCCTGGCGCGCGAGACCTGGATTGATCGGCTGCTGGAGGCGATGCCCGAGAACCTGGCTGGTTTCCCACCTGAGCCGCGCCATCAGATCGCGGTGGATTACAAGCGCGCCTCGCCGCTGGTGATGCGCATCCCCGCCACCTTTCGGGATCTGACCGATCACCTGCCCGCCCTGGACCTGCCCGCCTGCGTCATCTGGGGGGCTGACGACATCACCCTGCACCCGCTCTCCTTCTCTGCCCTGGCGCGCAACCTGCCCAACGCCGAGGGCCATTCCCTGCCGCGCACCGCCCACCAGCCGCACGTCAGCCGGGCCGCGCAGGTCAACGAGTTGCTGCTGGCATTCCTGAGGCAATCATGACCGAATCAGAAATCGATGCAACCTGGTACCAACGCCCGCCGGGCATCAAAGAGCGCATCTCGGCAGGCGGCATTGTGGTGCGCACCACGCCTGAGGGCCCACTGATCGCCTTTGCCCGCGAGCAAAACCACCCGCTGTATGTGCTGCCCAAGGGCGGCGTGGAGGCTGGCGAAACCATCGAAGAAGCTGCCCGGCGCGAGATCCTGGAAGAAGCCGGCATCTCCGACCTGCAGGTCGTACGCTACCTGGGCACACGCCCACGCCTGAATTACCGCAAAGACCGCTGGATGGTGATCCACTACTTCCTCTTCACCACCCAGCAGGTAGAAGGCACCCCCACTCACACCGAGCGGCATTACGGGCTGTGGTGGTTTCCTCTCAGCAGCCTGCCGCCCATGCTGTGGCCCGAGCAGCGCCAATTGATCGAGACTGTTCTGGGAAAATCCGGGTACAATACCCCTATGCCCGCAACCCTGATCTTACGCAACAAAGAATACGAAGCCCGCCCCGGCATCACCCTGCGCATGGCCCTCAAAAAGCACGGCATCCAGCCTGACACTGTGCTGGCAACCCGCAACGGCGAGATGCTCACCGACGATGAGGTCGTAAAAGAGGGCGATGTGATCAAGCTGGTGACGGTCATCTCTGGAGGGTAAAACCATGCGCCTGGAAAACCGCACTGCCATCATCACCGGAGGCGCCAACGGCATCGGCCGCGCCACCGCCCGGCGCTTTGCCGCCGAAGGCGCGCGCGTGGCGGTGTGGGATATGGACGACGAGGCCGGACTGGCGCTGGAGCACGAGATCGGCCCGGAGCACCTGCTCTACACCCCCGTGGATGTCAGCGACCCCGATGCCGTGGAGGCTGCCGCCAAACAGGCGCATGCCACCTGGGGCAAGATCGATATCCTGATCAACAACGCCGGCATCCTGCGCGATGCCCAGTTCATCAAAGTCAAAGATGGTGAAGTGCTCAGCCGCATGACGCTGAAGCAGTTCGATGAGGTGATCAACGTCAACCTGCGCGGCATCTTCATCACCACCCGCGCCATCGCCCCCTACATGATCCGCCAGGGCTACGGGCGCATCATCAGCACATCTTCCATCGTCGGGCTGTATGGCAACTTTGGGCAGACCAATTACGTGGCTGCCAAGGCGGGCATCATCGGCCTGACGCGGGTGTGGGCGCGCGAGCTGGGCCGCTTCAATATCACCGCCAACGTGGTGGCGCCCGGCTTCATCGAGACGGATATGGTCGGGCAAATGCCGCCCAAGGTGCTGGAGATGATGGTGCAGCGCACCCCGCTCAAGCGCTTGGGCAAGCCCGAGGAAATTGCCAGCGTGTTCCTCTTCCTGGCCTCGGACGACGCCTCGTTCATCAACGGCGCGGTGCTCTGCGCTGACGGCGGCACCGTGGTCGGCACCTGAGCCCCCAACCATGCCCGCCATCAGCCTGGACCGCTTGAATGCCCACCGGGGGCGCACCTTCCGCCTGGAAGCCTCCCTGCGCTTGCACTCCCAAGAGGAGGCGGTCGCCTTCGTGCAGGAGCGCGGCTTTGTATACTTCTGGCCCATCACCGGCATCACCCTGCCCAGCCTGTGGACGGCAACTGCTGGCGACCGTCCCGTCGCCGACGCCCACGACGACCCCGGGCACGTTACCTGGGGCTGGAAGGACGCACTGCTAGGCCAACGCGCCTGGTATTACGGCAAGGTGCTGCGCAAGCGGGGCACCATGATCGCCCTGCCCCTGCTGCCATACTTCTACGCCCTCTCTGAAAACTACGGCTCACCCGAAGAAGATTACCTGACCCTGTACGAACAGGGCCTGCTCACCCTGGAATCCCGCACCGTCTACGAGGCGCTGCTCACCCATGGCCCGCTGGACACACTGGCCCTGCGCAAGGCTGCTCGCCTCTCCAGTGCAGAGAGCAACACCCGCTTTGAAAAAGCTCTCAGCGATCTGCAAGCCGATTTCAAGATCGTCCCGATGGGCGTGGCTGAGGTAGGTTCGTGGCGTTACGCTTTCATCTACAACGTCACCGCCCGCCAATACCCAGAACTGCCCGACCTGGCCCACCCCATCCAAGAGCGACCGGCCCGGCTGGAACTGGCGCGGGCCTATTTCCACTCGGTGGGCGCAGCCCGGCCGCGCGATGTGGCCAAACTGTTCGGCTGGCGCCTGCCCGCGGTGGAAAGAGCCATCGATGACCTGGTCGAATCGGGTTTGCTGCGCCGCGGCCTCTCCCTGCCAGGCCAAACGGGCGAATGGATCGCACTGAGCGAGCTGTGTGAGGAAGGTTAAAGAGCCCATGCCCAAAACTGCCCTGATCACCGGCGCCTCCAGCGGCCTGGGCGCCGAGTTTGCCCGACAACTCGCCGCCCAAGGTTATGATCTGGTGCTGACCGCCCGCCGCCTGCCGCGCCTGGAGGCCCTGGCGCAAGAGCTGCAAGCCCAATTTTCGATCTCAGCCCAAGTGCTGCCCGCCGATCTTTCAACCCGCGAGGGCATGGAAAGGCTGGAGGAGTGCATTGCCCACCTGCCCACGCTCGATCTGTTGGTCAACAATGCCGGGTTTGGCACCAATGGGCCCTTTGTGGATGTGGAACGTTCTGCCCACGATGCCATGCTGCAGGTGCACATCACCGCGGCCGTGCGCCTGACCCACGCTGCCCTGCCGGGTATGCTCGCCCGCGGGCAGGGCGGTATCATCAACGTGGCCTCGGTGGCAGGCATCCTGCCTATCCGCAGCGAGTTATACGGCAGCACCAAAGCCTTCCTCATCATCTTCTCTCAAGCCGTGCAGTCACAATTGCGCGGCCGGGAGGTGCACATCCAGGCCCTGTGCCCTGGCTTCACCGTCACCGAGTTCCACGAAACGCCCGCCTTTGCCGGTTTTGACCGCCGCCAGATCCCGCGCTGGCTGTGGCTCGACGCCAGCCAGGTGGTGCGCGATTCGCTGCAAGCCCTACCGCGCCGGGCAGTGGTTTACATCCCCGGCGGTCAGTATCGCCTGATCGCCCTGCTGGCCCGCCTGCCGCTGGCAGGCGCCATCACCCGCTTCGTTGGAGACCATTTTTTTGCCAATGATCACCCGAGAGCAAAGGAGATTGTATGAGTGAGCTATCCGAGAAACACGGTCATGTCATCACCATCGAGCGCCACATCCTGGAAGAACAGTTGGGGCACCCCTCTGCCACCGGCGCACTGACCAACCTGCTTTATGACCTGGCGCTGGTTGGCAAGTTCATTGCCAGCCGCACCACCCGCGCCGGCCTGGCAGAGATCTTGGGCAGCACCGAGTCGATCAACGTTCAAGGCGAGCGGGTAATGAGACTGGATCAGCTGGCAGACCAGACGATGTTCAGCATGAACGACCACACCGGGCGGCTGGCGGTGATGGGCTCGGAGGAACACGAGGATATTATCCCCATCCCTGAACGCTTCCCCACCGGCAAATATGTGCTGCTCTTCGACCCCCTGGACGGCTCATCGAACATCGATTACAACGCCCCCATTGGCACCATCTTCTCTATTTACCGCCGCAAATCGCCGGATGGCGAGCGCGGCACCCTGGAAGACTGCCTGCAGCCCGGCAAAGACCTGGTGGTGGCGGGTTACGTCATCTACGGCTCTAGCACCATGATGGTTTACACCAGCGGCGACGGCGTGCACGGCTTCACCCTGGATACCACCATCGGCGAATTCCTGCTCTCACATCCAAACATTCGCGTGCCCCAAAAACCCCGCTATTACAGCGTGAACCAGGGGAACGAAAAATATTGGAGCGAGGGCGTGCGCCGTTATACCAGCTGGCTGCAGGGTTTGGAGGGTGATCAAAAACCGCTCTCCATGCGCTACGTTGGCTCGCTGGTGAGCGATTTCCACCGCAACCTGCTCTCGGGCGGGGTTTTCTATTACCCTTCAGATACGCAAGACCCAGCCAAGCCGCACGGCAAGCTGCGCCTGCTCTACGAAGCCGCCCCGCTGGCTTTCATTGCCTCGCAGGCAGGCGGCTGTGGCTCAGACGGACGCCAGGATATCCTGGAGGTGCAGCCCACCTCGCTGCACCAGCGCACCCCGCTCTTCATTGGTAACTGCGAGCAGGTGCACAAGGCGGAGGAATTCATCCGCTTGTACGGGTAAATTGCCGAGCTATCAATTCCTATCATCTCGGCGGCTTGCACAACCTGAGAGGTTTCGCAAGCCGCTGGTGCTTAAGATAGGCTCAGGAGGCTCGTATGATGACAACTGAAAACACTCGGCCGCTTGTAATCGAGGTCATCAAGGTCCAGGGACATTGCCCGGTCTTCCGCGTGGGCGATAGCTTTGCGATCAAGAAAGGCCACCAGTTAGTATCCGACATGCCCGTCTGCATGCATGCGCTGCAGGCATTTTCCCCTTATTACATCCCACTCAGCCGGGGCATGCACCCCATCGATCTGGGTCTGGCAGGCCCCAACGGGCATGCCTACGTGCAGTGCCAGGATCCGCAAAGCTACACCGGCGGCGGCACAGTCACCTTCCGCATCACGAACGATGAAAAACGCCTGGATGCCAATAAACCCTTCCAGGGACGCATGCCCGTTCGTTGGTGAGATCAATCCCTATAAAAACAAAGAGAAGCGGGGCAGCTGCCTCGCTTCTCTTTGTTTTATTCAATTTGAATTCTACGACAAGATCTACTAGATGTACTTGATGTAGGTATTGCCGTCGTGAACCATGCCAGACCACTGGTCCGGTCCGATGCGAACCCAGATATTCTTGCCGTCGGTCCATTCCTCGAAGATGGTAACTTCATTGCCTTCCACCAGGCCACCCACCACACCGGCCTCGGTGCTGTGATCCTTGCGGATGCGCAGGCTGCGGATCGTGACAACACCCTTCTTGGGTGCCGCAACTTTGGCAGCAAAGGCAGACTGGGCAGCGGCGGCCTTAGCAGCAGCAGCCTGAACGGCAGCCGCGGGCTTGGCAGCGACGGGTTTGGCAGCCATGGGCTTCGCAGCCATGGGCTTCGCAGCCGCGGGTTTGGCAGCCACCGGTTTCGCAGCCACGGGCTTGGCGGCAACGGGTTTCGCAGCGGGGATCTTGGGTGCGGCGGGTACCTTGGCAGCAGCAGCCTTGGCAGCGGCGGCTTTGGCAGCAGCAGCCTTAGAAGCAATCACGCGATCAGCCTCAGCCTTTTCAGCAGCAGCCTTGGCAGCAGCGGCCTCTTTTTCGTCTTTGTCGGTCAGTGCATCAATCGCCTGACCAAAGATGGATTTCTTTTTTTCAGCCATTTTTTGTCTCCCTATTACTTAATCGAACCTGATGTTTTTTCGCTGGCTTGTTCAGCCTGGTTTAATTATACCCCCATCCTTAACATCGGGCTACTAAAAATAAGAGGATTTTTAACAAACGTAGCGAATGCCTCTTGACAAATAGCACGCATGTTCTATAATAGGAATATATTAGAACATCTGTTCAGGGTTCCCTAAGGAGGTTTTCCATGAACCGCTCTGGTATCCAATCCCTCAACTTTGCCCGCCTCACCCGTCACTCCAAAATCTCACGCGGCCTGCTTTTCGGCGTGCTCATCATGGGCGCATTGCTGGCCTTTGAGATCTTCAACTACTCCACCACCGATTTCGCCCTGGCCGACCTGCTGGGCGACCTGCGCTTTGCCGGCATCCGCTGGGCCACCATCCTGGCGGTGGCCTTCTGCGGCATCGACTTTGCCGGCATCGCCCGTCTCTTCACCCCCGAGCAGGGCGCCGACGAGCCCAAGGAAGTGTGGTACCTGTTTGGGGCCTGGCTGCTGGCAGCCACCATGAACGCCATGCTCACCTGGTGGGGCACCTCGGTGGCTGTGCTCAACCACCAATCGCTGGGCAATGCCGTGGTCGACCGCGAGACGATGATCAAGGTGGTGCCGGTGTTTGTGGCGGTGATGGTCTGGCTGATCCGCATCCTGATCATCGGCACCTTCTCGGCCGCCGGAGACCGGCTGTTCTCGCAGGCAGACACCCGGCGCAGCAGCCGCAGCTCCAGCAGCCTGGGCAGTCACAGCACCAGCAATCCCCGGCCCAACACCGCCCCGGCTTTCCGCCCCATGCCCAAGACCAACCAGGAGCCATCCCGGGGCTACTCTCGCCCCGAGCCAACCTATCACCCCGCCTCGATGAACGGCTACTCCAACAACAACCAGACCCGCCGCTAAAACGCATCCCCCAACCCCTAAAAACAGGGTTGCAGTATGGCTATGCCATGCTGCAACCCTGTTTTTAGGTTTTTCGGGCGATGAGCACTGCTTATTGACCTGCCCCTTGTTTTGTGCTATTTTATTAACAGTTGCTCATCTTTTCCCCTTACCGGTATTATTCATAATCGAGCCAACCAGAAAGGAGGGTCTTACTGAACACTGCTTGTTTGACTTTCTCTTCAATATACTCAAACCATAGCGAATCTTAGGAGAAACAGCGTATGAATAAGCCCAGATTATTCGTCTTAACCGCCGTCTTCCTGCTCATGCTTGGGCTGGGCACGGCGGCATATGCCATGGACAGCCAGCAAGCCAATGGGCCTGTGGCGGAGACGCCTCCCAGCGAGCCGGTGGCCTTCACCGGCGCCCCCGCGTCCAGCCAGGGCATCCAGTCGCTCAGCGGCTCATTTGTCATCTTCGATCCGTCCGTCGGCGGCGACTCGTGCTTCGTCCCTGGCACAGCGCAGACCTTCTGCTTCCGGGCCGAGTCGTTCTCCCCCGACTGGGAATACGTCTACAACCTGTGGCAGAAGTTCCCGGCTGACTGGACGGTGAACAATGTCTACGTTCAGGGCACGCCCGCCTGCACCAGCACCGGCACCTGGGGCACCTTCGGCTGGGCTTTCCAAACCTCACCCTACGAGGTCAATATATCCCACACCCGCTTCCATGCCAACGGCGGTGACCACTGCACCGCCTTCTACTGCTTCGATGTCACCTCGGGTACTGGCACACCAGACGCACTCGAATCCTGGTACTGGGACGGCGACGGTTACAACGCCGCCCCTCACAACCCCTGCAGCAGCGACAGTTACACCCCCGCCGGGCAGAACGCCTGCGACGAGGCAGTCAACACCCTCGCCGCCATCCCAGCCTGTGTACTGCCGCCTGTTATGCTGACGCCAGACCTGCTCGAGAAACGTGAGTGCGCCTGCGGGGCGCAAGATTATCTCCTGACCGCCTGGAACAATGCCGGTTATAACACGAACATTCAATTGACATACACCCTGGTTGCTGGCGTAGGTTCCTGCACTGGCCCATCCGCGATCAATGTGCCGGATGGCGCCAATGCGAACTTTCTGGTGAGCGTCTTGCCGGTCGGCCAGCCCGGCGATACGGTGGTCTGTGAGGTGCACGCCGAAGATGCTGCCAACCCGGCCAACAACGATACTTCTATCATCGTGGTAGAACTGATCGCCGGCAGCTTTGACCCGGCTGGCTGGCAACTGGGGCCGATCGTTGGCGCTACGCCTAACCAGTGGGCCGGTGCAACGGTAGGCACTAACCCGGCAGCCTCCGGACCGGTGGGCTACGTGGTAGGCGGATTAACTACGGGCTCCAGCATTCTCACTCCCGACCTGCAGATGTTCGACCCCGCCTCAGGCACCTGGACGCAGCTGGCAGACCTGCCCAACCCACGCTTCAGCCCTGTCGTTGGTTGGATCAATGGCTTGCTGTATGCCGCCGGTGGTTATGACGCGGCATTCAGCGCTACCGCCGACCTGCAGGTGTATGATCCCGCCACCGACACCTGGGATAACACCACCCCAGCCGATCTGCCGAACATTCGCGGCGGCGGTGCGGGTGGGGTAGGCGCCTGCGCCTCCGGCACGGGCGACTGCCTCTTCCACGTGGGCGGCGGGCCAGATGGCACGTTTGCCAACACTACACTGGAGACCTGGGAGTACGACCCCAGCACGGGCGCCTGGACGCAGCTGGATAACAAGCCGGCTGGCTCCTCGCCCGATGGTCACCTCCTGGGCGCGGGCGTGAGCTGCCTGGGCCAGGTCTACGTGGGCGGCGACTATCGCGGTTACCACCACTTCTTCCGCCTGGATGCCACTCAGCCGAGCGGCTCGCAGTGGGTGCAGTTAGCCGACATCCCCGCCGGCGCAGGGGCGATGACCCCCGCCCTGGTGTGCAAGGAAGACTGGCAAGCCATCGTGCTGATCGGCGGCGACCCGGATGGCGGCTGGGGCACCTACAACAACACCGTCTTCGTGTACGACATTGGTGCGGATACCTGGATTGGGCCGCTGGCTGCCACACTCAACGTAGGTCAACTTGGCTCGGTAGGCTGGCACCTGGACAACCGGGTGTGGACGGTCGGCGGCACGGTGGGCTCAGGCGCCATCACTCCCATGCCCTTCGAATCGCTGGCGCAGATCATTTGCAATCCCGGGCTATGCCTGAACCTGTTCAACGTGTGGAAGGATGCTCCGCTGACTGCCCGCAACGGTGATGTGATCTCTTATACCATCACACTCGAGCCGCAGATCCTGATGCCGGGCCTGTATATTGTCGATCCGCTGCCGTCCGGCGTGGAATACGCCGGCAACCTGCAATGGAACATGGGCGACGCCTGGTACAGCGACACGGTCAACACCGTCTTCTGGGAGTATACTGGCGTGACGCACCTCGCCACCCCGGCGGTGCCTGTGCCATCTCTGCCGCCCGACCCGGCAGCCGCACTTGACCTGGCTGGTGAGCCAGCCGGGGAGGCCTGCGCCCCGGCGGCCTTGAATGGCGTCGACATCTTCGCTTACCCCGATGCCGTGCTGTGGGATAATGGTCCACTGGTCACCCACCCTGGCGCGTGCAGCGGCATGGACGCCAGCCGCCTGCAGACGGACCTGAGCATGAACACGCTCGGCTTTGGGCATCAGCTCTCAGTGGGCAACCGCATGGCCGATGACTTCACCATCACCAACCCGCTGGGCTGGCAGATCGACCAGGTCACCTTCTTTGCTTACCAGACGGGTGCGCCAGTGACTTCGACCATCACCGGCGTGTACTACCAGATCTGGGACGGCCCGCCGGACAACCCCGCCAGCAGCGTAGTCTTTGGCGACCTGGCAACCAACCGCCTGCTGGAGACCACCTTCACCGGTATCCAGCGCGACTCGGGCACCAGCCCATGCGCCAACAACCGCTACATCTTTGCCGACGTAGCCAGCGCCGGTGTGACGCTGCCGCCGGGCACCTACTGGCTAGACTGGATGACGGACGGCTCGCTGGCCTCTGGGCCGTGGGCGCCGCCGATCACCATCATCAGTAATACGGTTACGGGCAATGCCCTGCAATTCACCACTTCTACTGGCGCATGGGCGCCAGCCAATGACAGCGGCACCCTCACGCAGCAAGGCATGCCTTTCATCATCGAGGGCGAGCCTGTGCCTCTGCCAGAGATCACTTTTGATGTGAACGTGACCGGTCACTGCGGCGACGTGATCTTCAACGAGGGCTGGGCTGGCATCGACGGCATCAACAAGCCATTCGCCGCCACCACGGTGGTCAGCGGCGATGCCACCATCGATGTCTCGCCGCCTTCGCTGGAGGCAAGCCTCTGCCCGGATGCTACCAACGTCGACACGCTGCAAATCTGCAACCTGGGCGACTGCCCGCTCTCGTGGGTGCTGAACGAGATGAGCGTGATTAAAATCCTGGACGGCTCCATGCCCTTTGTGCCGGTGGATGTGACCGGTGTTGGGCCTGCCCCTGAGGGGCTGACCGTCTCATCGCCGCAGGATGCGCCGCTGGCTGCGCCAGCCGCGCCGGTTGTGTTGGCAAGCCCCGACGATGTGTTATGGGATCAGCCATTGAACCCCATCACGCAGTCAGCCTGGGTGGACCAGGAGTTCACCGACTTTCCAGTTTACAGCTCCTTCCTGGCGGATGACTTTGTCAATGCCGACCCGTGGCTGATCAACAGCATCTTTATTCCCGGCGACTTGTGGAACGGCGCCTATGACCTGCACATGGTTGAATCGCTCACCTGGCAGATCTACGCCGACAATGGCAGCGGCCTCCCCGATGGCGACCCCTCCGGGGGCGGCAACCCGCCTGTGTGGACGCTGACGCTGCCGCCGCTCAGCCCCTATGTCACCATCACGCCCGGTTCCAACGGGTATCCGTCCAATGTCACGCTTAACCCGCCGCATCTGTTCACCCTGCCGCCGGGCAACTGGTGGCTGGTGTTTTACCCGACCGCACCGTTTGGCGGGTTTGGACAGTACGGGCGCCAGCCCGCCGATACGACCAATGGCGCGGTAGGCAAGTTCATCAACCCCGGCGGCGGTTTCGGCTTTGGCCCCAACTGGCAAGACTGGACCGTGCTTGGCATCACTCTGCCAGACATCGCCTTCCGCCTGGAGGGCATTGTGCTGCCCGCGATGGCTGACATCCCCTGGCTGAGCACCAGCCCCATCACGGGTACCGTGCCATGGGGCGAGTGCCAGGATGTGGAGGTGACCTTCGACGCTTCCAGCCTGGCTCCCGGCGACTACACCGCCGAACTGCTCATCTTCAGCAACGACCTCGCCGCGCCGTTGACCTCTGTCCCCGTCCAAATGACAGTGCTGGCGCCCGTGTCTGGTGCAGCCTTCACCTGGTTGCCACTGGCGCCGGATGCGGGTACACCGGTCAACTTCACCGCCAGCGTGGGCAGCGGCACGCCGCCATTCACCTACGCCTGGAACTTTGGGGATGGTGGCACCGGCAGCGGTATGAGCGCCAGCCACACCTACCTGGTGGCGGGCGTCTACGGCCCCGAGCTGACGGTAGCGAATGCCTGCGGCGTAAGCAGTGTGTCGCACACGCTGACAGTGGAGCCTGGCCTCTATCAAATCTACCTGCCCACCACCCTGAAGAGGCCTTAGCCTTTTCCCCATCGGTAATCGCAAAAAAAAACATCTGCTGCGGCGCTTTGCACCGCAGCAGATGTTTTTTTGCGGAGTTATCTCCGCACAATGGCATCCGTCATGCGCGCCACCCGCGCCATGAAAGCCACATCGTGCACGCGCACGATATCCGCCCCACGCGCAATGCCCACCGCCGTGGCCGCGGCGGTGCCTTCCAGGCGCTGATCTGGCGGCAGGTTGAGGGTATAGCCGATGAAGGATTTGCGCGACGGCCCCAGCAGCACCGGGTAGCCCAGGGCGCGGATCTCGTCCAGGCGATCGAGCAGCTCCAGGTTCTGCTCCACGGTCTTGCCGAAGCCGATGCCGGGATCCAGGATGATCTGCTCTTCGGGGACGCCCGCCTGCCGGGCAATGGCTACGCTCTCCAGCAGCTCACGGCGCACATCTTCGAGCAGGTTCTCATAGGGAATGCCCACATAATGCCCACCCAGGCGGTCCTTGATCTCGGCGTGCGCCCAGGAAGAACGGTTATGCATCAAGATTACCGGCGCGCCATGTTGCGCCGCCACCTCTGCCAGGGCCGGGTCCACCTTGAGGCCCCACACATCGTTGATGATGTGCGCCCCGGCCTGCAGGGCAGCCTCGGCGACGCTGGCCTTGTAAGTATCTACCGAGATGAGCAGGTCTAGTTCGCGGGCTAAAGCCTGCACCACCGGCACAACCTGCGCCATCTCCTGCTCCGCGCTGACCGGCTGCGCCCCGGGGCGAGTGCTTTCGCCGCCCACATCCAAAATATCGGCCCCCTCCTGGGCAAAGCGCAGGCCGCGCGCCAGGGCGCGCTCCACGCCCAGATTGTCCACGCCAGCCAGGCCATCGCCAGAGAAGCTGTCGGTGGTCAGGTTGAGGATGCCCATCACATAGGTGCGGGAGCCCCAATCCAGGGTGTGACCGTGAAGGGTAAGTGGTTGCATCTTCCTGTGCCTCCTTAGCGCTCAGCCATCTGCAGCACGCGCTGCGCATCTGCCGTGATAAATGGATTGGCGCGCCGCTTGCTAATGCCCCCCCAATCTACCGGAGAATAGCCGTTCACCTCTGGCCTGGTCCGGCGGTAAAAACAGATCTCGGCCGGGAAACCACCATCCGGCAGGCGCTTGCTCTCCAGCAGGTCCAGTGCGGGCGCACAGCGCGGGTCGCTGAGGAAACCAGCCTCAGACATTACCTTGAGGCCCGCCAGGATATTGTAGTGCCAGTAGAAGGGGAAGAACAGTTCCACAAAAGTATGCTCGATCACCGCGCCATCGCGCAGGCGGCGGAACAACTGCCGCTTCAAGAACACGTCTGCGGCGCGCTCCGCCGCCCGGGCTGCCGCCGGGTCACCAGAGGCGCGCCCATACAATGCCAGGGCGCGTAGGGGGATCCACGTTTCGTGAAAGGAGGACACAGCCGCCTCGGGGCGTTTATCGCAGTTCCAGCCGCCATCCGGCCACTGCCATTTCATCAACCGTTCAGCCAGTTCTTGCGTGCGCTCATCCGCCAGGCCCAACGCCAGCGAATAATAAACGCAGTTGCCCTCTTGCGAGGTGCAGCGCCGCGTGCGCCCGGCGATGGTGCGGATACGCTGGGCATGCTCTTTCGAGAGCAGCCAGGTATAGCACTGCTCCAGCAGCGGGCGCAGGCGCTCATCCCCCGGCGGGTGGCCCAGTTCGGCCAGGCAAGCCAACGCCCAATGCGCCCCGCGCCACTTGTGATACGGGTGGAAGGGGATGCATCCATCCGGGCTTTGATCGACGAGGAGTTGAGAAACCAAAGCGGGTTCAGCCATTTTTACCTCTCTCGGATGCCCAACAGCGCCGCCAGTACCGCCGGGTCCAGATCCACCTCGGGGATTTCCTGGGTCTGGTAAGCCTGCCCGGCGCGCTCGCGCAGCGCTGCCCAGAGCGTCTTGCGCTCCTCTGACTGTACCACCAGGTCGTTGACCGTCTCAGCCCGCAGCAGGTACTCGCCGGTGGTGTAGAGGAAGGTCACCCGCCGCCACTTGCCCGCCGGAATAGGCTGCGGCAGCGCCTCCAGCGGGCCGATCTGTACCTTGTAGTATTCCTCACGGGCACGCGGGTGGTCGGGCTCGTCTTGCAGCAGCTCGGCACGCGTCACCAGCTCGTGCCCGCGCACCGGCGCCACATGCTGGATGCGCCACTTCTGCTCCTCGAAGGCGCCGGTCTGGTAAAAGGCCAGATAATCCACCGCCACCACCTTGGGCGCGCTGCGCAGAGGGATGCGGTACCAACCCAACAGCCGGGCGATCTCCAGATCGCGCGGCTGGTTGAGCACCGCCACCAACACCAGCGAAGTTGCCGAGAGCATCGCATCGCCCTCCTGACCCCCCACCTAACAATACTGCCGAAACAGGGTGTTTGCGGGCGCAAAGCGCCTGCGAACACCCTGTTTCGGCAACTTTACAGTCCAACCTCGCGGTTGAACTCCTCGATCAGTGCATCCATCTCCGGAATCTGCTTCTGAACGTCCGTCCAGTAATCCCGCTCATGCCACTGCGCCAGGATCTCCTCGTAGGTCTTGCCCTGCTGCTCCACCCAGGTGTAGTACTTCAGATTGTGCACCCGGCGGCGGTCGGTGTAGGTCAGCTCAGCCATGTTGTCGGTCGACTGCCCATGCAGATAGCGGGCGAAATCCGTCGCCGCGTCGATCTCAGTGTATTGGCCGTACTCCTGGTGCATCTCCACCAGGCGGCTTTCGTACAGTTCCATCGAGTCGGTCAGCACGGTCAGCAGGATATCCTGCTCGCCCAGCTCGTAATACTTGGCCATCTTGATGGCGCTGAGCACGTTGGAGATGCTCGAAAAGCCCATCAGATCCAGGCTGGCTACCACGGCCTCAGGCACGCCCTTCTTGGCCAGGTAAGCCCGCCCGGCCGGCTCGTTGAACAGGCGCGACAGGTTGACCACAGCATTATCGTCGATCGCCACCACCATATCGGTATTCTTCGAGTTATGGATCCAGGGCACATGCTTATCGCCGATGCCCTCGATGCGGTGGGCGCCGAAGCCGTTCTCCAACAGCGTGGGGCACTGCAGCGCCTCGCTGGCGCAGATCTTGCTGGCGGGGAACAACTGCTTCAGGTAATCGCCGCTGGCAATGGTGCCCGCCGAGCCGGTGGCCGAGGCCATGCCGCGGTACTCGTCGCCGGGGCGCATCACCTGCTGCAGCACCTCTTCCATAGCGTGCCCGGTGATCTCGTAATGCCACAGGTAGTTGCCAAACTCATCGAACTGGTTGAAGATCATCAGGTCTTGCCCCGATTTACGCAGCTCCCAGCATTTGTCGAAGATCTCTTTGACGTTCGACTCGCTGCCGGGGGTCTTGATCGTCTCACCGGCGATCTTGGAAAGCCAATCGAAGCGCTCCTGGCTCATGCCTTCGGGCAAGATAGCGATCGATTCGCAGGCCAAAAGGGTCGAATCATAAGCGCCGCCGCGGCAGTAGTTGCCGGTAGAAGGCCAGACGGCTTTCTGCGTGGTCGGGTCGAACTGTCCCGTGACCAGGCGCGGCACCAGGCAGCCAAAGGCCGCCCCCACCTTGTGCGCACCGGTGGGGAACCACTTACCCACCAGGACGATGATGCGCGCCGGGACGCCGGTCAGGCTGGAGGGCAGCTCCATATAGTTAACGCCGCCAAACCCGCCGCCCTTGGGCGTGGGCTGGTTCTTCCAGGTGATGCGGAAGAGGTTACGCGGGTTCACGTCCCACAAGCCAATCGTGCTAAGCTGCTCTTTGATGCGCGCCGGGATCTTGCCAGGGTCTTTCATCTGGGCAAAGGTGGGGATGATGATATTGCGCTCACGCACACGCTGAATGGCGCGGGCGCGGCGGTCGGGATGTACGGTTAAATCAATCTTGGTCATGGCTTTTTTATCCTATTCGTGTGTTCTATGGTTGTCCAATACCCTCGCTGGCCCTTTATGACGACGAAAGTCGTCACTACAATATGCCTTGTAGCAACAACTTCAGTCGTTACCGCAGCGAAGGCATTGGTTGGTTCGTTGATTAGTCTTGCTCCGCGGGTGCCTCTTTCGACGGCGCCTCGCGCACAATATACATCGGGCGGCCCTTGGCCTGGTCGTACAGGCGGCCAATATACTCGCCCAAGATGCCCAACGAAATGAGCTGCACCCCGCCCAGGAACAGCACAGCAATGAGCGTGGTGGCCTGCCCAAGGAAAGCCTCATCGCCGGCGATGCGCAGCACGATCACCACCGGGATGGCCAAAATACTCAAACCCGCCGCGACAAAGCCGACGTAGGTGGCTAACTGCAAGGGCAGGTACGAGAACGAGGTGATGGCATCGCTGGCGAATTTCACCATCTTCTTCAGCGGGTACTTGGTCTCGCCGCTGAAACGGGCGGCGCGGCGGTATTCCACACCCGTCTGCTTGAAGCCCACCCACACCGACATGCCGCGCAGGAAGCGATGGCGCTCGCGCATCTGGTTCATCACATTCACCACTTTGCGGTCCAGCAGACGGAAGTCGCCGGTATCCATGGGGATGTTCACATCCGTGATGCGGTAGATCAGCCGGTAGAAGAGCTTGGCGGTAAACAGCTTGAACCAGGTCTCGCCTTCGCGCTCAGAGCGGATGGCGTACACCACCTCAAAACCCTCGCGCCACTTGGCGATCAGGTCAGGCACGGCTTCGGGCGGGTCTTGCAGGTCCGAGTCCATGATCACCACAGCCTGGCCGCGGGCGTAATCCAGCCCGGCAGTGACGGCGATCTGATGGCCAAAGTTGCGGGCAAAGATCACCGGGCGCAGGCGCGGGTCTTGCCGGGCCAGCTCGCGCATCATATCCGTCGAGCCATCCGTCGAGCCGTCGTCCACCAGCACCAGCTCCCAGGGCTCGCCCAACCCGTCCATGGTCTCTTTGACGCGGCGGTACAGCTCGGGCATATTGCCGATCTCGTTGAAAATGGGGCAAACAATAGAGAAAGTTGGAGAAGTCATGATCGATTTTCAATCACCTTTTTTAGAGAATCCAGGTTCGGTGCGATCACCGGGGGTTCGCCTGCAGCCTGCATGGCGGCGCGCACATCTTTCAACCCGCTGCCCGTGTTGAGCACCAACACCGGGTCATCTGGCGCCAGCAGGCCGTCTTGCAACGCCTTGAGCATCCCGGCGTAAGAAGTGGCCCCGGCAGGCTCGGCGAAGATGCCCGCCTGGCCCAGTTCCGTAATTGCCGCCAGGATCTCGGCATCGCACACCACCACATAGCGGCCGCCGGTCTGGCGCGCCGCCCGCACACCGCGCACACCGTCGCGTGGCAGGTCTACGGAAATACTGTCAGCCAGGGTCTTGGCTGAAACCGGAATGATCGTCTCGCTGCCGGCGAAGAACGCGTTGGCAATCGCCGCCGAGCCTTCGGCCTGCACGCCAAAGATGCGCGGCATGTAATCCAACCAGCCCAGGGCCTGCAGGTCTTTGAAGCCTTTGTGGATGCCCGAGATGATATTGCCATCGCCTACCGAAACGAACACGTTCAGCGGCTTTTGGCGCAGTACCGGCTGCGGGTTATTCGTCAGCCACTCCCAGATCTCCAGCGCGGCGGTCTTCTTGCCCTCCGCAGTGAAGGGGTTATATCCCGTGTTGCGGCAGTACCAGCCAAATTCCTGGGCGGCCTGAATGGTCAGATCGAAAGCATCATCGTAGGTGCCGTTCACCAGCACCACCGTAGCCCCGTAGATGAGCAATTGGGCCACTTTGGCCGGAGGGGCGGTGCGCGGCGCCAGGATCACTGCCGGTTGGCCCACCGCCGCCGCCATGCCCGCCAGGGCAGCCCCGGCATTGCCGGTGGAGGCGGTCACTACCACACCCGCCTTGATCTGGCGGGCGCGGCCCACCAGCACGGCGCTGGCGCGGTCTTTAAATGAAGCGGTGGGGTTGCGGCTTTCATCTTTCACCCACAGATACGCCAGGTTGTGCTTGCGCGCCAGCCGCTCCGGCGCAAAGACCGGCGTCCAGCCTGCGGCATGCAGCGGGGTGCCTTCGCCGCCGGGGTCGCCCACCGGCAGCAGCGGCAGGTAGCGCCACAAGGAAGGCTCGCGGCTGGCAAAGATATCGGCAGGCTGCACGCGGCGGCGAATGAACTCGTAATCCAGCAACACATCCAGGTTGCCGCCGTCTTTGGGGCAGGTATAGGTCACCTCGCCGGAGGCGTAACCTGTGCCGCACAGCGAGCAGCGGTAACCGCTGAAGTATTCCCGGTTGCTCATCATCCACCTCGCTCCCCACGCACATAGGGCAGACCCAGCGCGGCCGGAGAGCCCAGGCGTTTACGCACTGCCTCGCGTGAGCCGATCACCAGCACGATCATGGTGAAAGCATACGGCAGCATTTGCAGGAAGAAGCCCCAATATGGATTATAGTAGAAGGGGTTGCGCAGGCCCAGGATCATCATCGGGCCCTGGATATCCAGGATCAGCCGCCGCAGCGCACCGAAGGCATACGCGCCAAAAGCCGCCCGCAGCGGGTTCCACTGGGCAAAGATCACCAGGCCCACGGCAATCCAGCCTTGCCCGCCGGTGGTCAGCTCGCTGAACCAGCCGGGGGCAACCGCCAGGCTGATGGTCGCGCCGCCCAGCCCTGCCAGCATCCCACCGACGAAAACATACAAGTAGCGCAGACCGCGCACATTGATGCCCTGCGAATCGACCGCCGCAGGGTTCTCGCCCACCGCCCGCAGGTGCAGCCCGGGACGAGTGTGGTTAATGTAATACCAGGTCAGCGGGGTGAGCAGGTAGCCAATGTACACCATGATGCTCTGTTTGGTGAAAAAGATCGGCCCCAGCAGGGGGATCCTCTCCAGCAGGGGGATGGAAAAGTTCGGCAGCAGCGCAATCGTACCCGCCTTGCTCAGTCCCTCGCCCAAGACCAGGCTGATGCCCGTGGCCAGGAAGGTCAGCGCCAGGCCGCTCACCACCTGGTCGGCCTGTAGGTGAATAGATATGTAGGCATGGATCTGGCTGACCAGCCCGGCGGCGATCATCGCCACCAGCAAGCCCAGCCAGGGGTTGCCGGTGGCCACCGCGGTGCTGAAGGCACTCATGGCGCCGATCAGCATCATCCCTTCCACGCCCAGGTTCAACACGCCAGAGCGTTCGGTCAGCAGTTCGCCAATCGTAGCAAACAGCAGCACCGTTCCGCTGGCGACCCCTGCCTGTAAGATAATGATCAAGTCCATGGATCAGGCCTCCTCTGGGCTGCGCTCGATGCGCACCTGATAGTGCAGCAGGAAGTCGCTGGCGATCAGGCACACCAGTATGATGCCCTGGATCATCTTGGGGATGCCGGAGGGCTGGATCTCGCGTCCGGCAAGGATCAGCGCCCCGAACAAGATCGAAACGATGATCACCGCCAGCGGGTTCAGCTTCGCCAGCCAGGCAATGATGATGCCGGTGAAGCCATAACCCGGCGAGACGCGCTCTTGCAAACGGTGCACCACCCCCGTCACCTCCGACATACCCGCCAGCCCCGCCAGCGCACCCGAGAGCATCATCACCAGGATCGTATTGCGGGCAATATTGATCCCGGCATAGCGGGCGTTCTGCGGGTTATCGCCAATCAGGCGGATCTCGTAGCCCCAGCGGCTGCGGTAAACGATGAACCACACCACCGCCGCCGCCACCAGACCAAAGATCAAGCCTAGGTGCGAGGTCAACCCGCGCAGCGCCGGGATCTGTTCCGCCAGGTCGGAGATGCGCGGCAGCCAGGCCGTTTTGGGGAACATCTCGCTCATCTGGAAACCGCCGTAAGACCAGACCGCAAAGATGAAATAATTGTTCCAGGCCACGGCAATGTAGTTCATCATCAAGGTGGAGATGATCTCATTGACATTGAAACGGGCCTTCAAGAAGCCGGGGATGAGACCCCAGACTGCGCCTGCCACCATCCCCGCCACCATCATCACCGGGATAAAGATCCACGGCGAGGTATCGGCAGGCAGCACCGGCAGCAGCACAATGGCGCTGGCCCCAAACACGCCCAGGTAGAACTGTCCCTCCGCACCGATGTTCCACAGGCGCATGCGGAAAGCCACCGAGCAGGCCAAACCCACCAGAATGAGCGGCGTGGCTTTAACGATCGTATCCGAAAAGACGCCCCAACTGCCAAAAGAAGCCCGGGCGATGTGCGCATACGAGGCAAAGGGATTGGCGCCCGCCAGCGCCATGATGACCCCGCCCAAGATCAGCGCGACCACGATGGCGCCAAAAGAAATCATCACCGGGTACCAGCGCGGCGGCTGTACCAGGCGCTTTTCCAGGCGCACAGTAAAAGGCAGTCCCCACTTCCGGGGCGGAACAGGGGATTTGGTTGATTCTGTCATGATGGGCTTTCTCCTGAAATTTCATCCAGCGGTGTGCCGGTCATCATCAGGCCAATCTTCTCAAAACTATCTTGCAGGGCGCTGCCGCTCAACTCGCCCATGATCTTCCCCTCATAGATCACCAAAACACGGTCACTGAGCGCCAACAATTCCTCCAGCTCCTCCGAGATCAGCAAAATGGCCGAACCGTTCTCGCGCTGGTCCAAGAGCAGGCGGTGCACCCCTTCGATGGCGCCCACGTCCAGGCCGCGGGTTGGCTGCACGGCGACCATCAGGGCGGGGTTGGCAGAAATCTCGCGCGCCAGGATGACGCGCTGCAAATTACCCCCCGAGAGCATACGCACGGGCGTCTCCATGGTGGGGGTGATGATATCGTAGGTTTCTTTCAAATCATTGGCAAAGCGGTTGGCTTCTACCATATCCAGCACCCAGCCGTGCGCCAGGGGCGGCTGGCGGTATTTCTTGGTGATCAGGTTATCGGTCACGCTCAGGTTGGGGGCGGTGCCAACGTGCGTGCGGTCTTCGGGGACGTAAGAAACGCCGCGCTGGATGGCTACGGCAGCCGGGCGGTTGGTCAGGTCTTCCCCGTTCAGCAGCACCCGCCCCTTCAGGCAGGTGCGCAGCCCGGTGATCACCTGAGCCAGCTCGGTCTGCCCGTTCCCGGCAACCCCTGCCAGCCCCACGATCTCCCCGGTGCGCACGTTCAAAGACAGATCACGCAGCGCCGGCAGGCCCTTATCGTTCTCTGCTTCCAGGTTCTCCAGCGAAAGCACCACCTCGCCCGCAGCCACCGGCTTCTTTTCCAATTGGAAGAGCACTTCACGTCCCACCATCAGGTTCGCCAGTTCCTGGCGGGAGGTTTCCGCGGTCTTGATCCCGGCCGCGGTCAGCACGCCCTTGCGCAGCACGGTCACCCGGTCGGCAATCTCCATCACCTCTTGCAGTTTATGGCTGATGAAGATGACCGACTTACCCCCGGCAACCATCTTGCGCAGGGTATTGAACAACCCTTCGATCTCCCGAGGCGCCAGGACGGCGGTTGGCTCATCCATGATCAGCACATCTGCGCCGCGGTAGAGCAGCTTCAGGATCTCCACACGCTGCTGCTCGCCCACCGAGATCTGCCAGACCTTGGCGTTTGGGTCCACCTTCATCCCAAAGCGCTCGCCCACATCCGCTACGATCTGGTCATAATGCTTCAAGCGCAAGAAAAAGCGCGGCAACTCCATGCCCAGCAGCACATTCTCAGTAACCGTCTGCGAAGGGACGAGCATGAAGTGTTGGTGTACCATGCCAATGCCGGCCCGGATGGCATCTCGCGGCGAGGAGAAGGAAACCGGCACACCTTTAACGCGGATCATCCCGGCGTCTGGGCGGTAAAGCCCACCCAGGATGTTCATCAGCGTACTCTTGCCAGCGCCGTTCTCGCCCAGCAAGGCATGGATCTCACCGGGGCGCAGGTCGAAATCCACATGATCATTCGCCAACACACCGGGGAATTTTTTGACAATGCCGCGCATTTCCACAACCCTGCTAAAAGCGGCTTCGGGATCGGAAACAGAAGGTGGAGATTGGATCATCTTTGCACTCAATGTCTCACAGTCTCACAGCAAAAAACCAAGGGGCAGCCGGAGACCGGAACCGCCCCCCTGGCAGTTCCGGCCCCCGGCGAGGAAAGAAAGATTTAGTTACCCGGCAGTTCAGCGGTGATCCCCTCAGCCCACCACTTCATGCAGAAGGTGCAGCCCAGCCCGTATTCAGGGAACTGGTCCAGGTCGGCCTGCGACAGCGCCTGGCCTTGCGGCACAAGCAGGTTGCCCTGGCTGTCATTGATGGGGCCAGTGAAGACATCGAAGCGGTCGAAATCGCCCACCAGCGAGGCAGCCACCAGGTCGCGTACTTCCTGAATCACTTCAGGCGGCAGCGAGGCGACACCCGAGGGAAGCGTCTGGCCTTCCATGAAGCCATACAGGCCCAGAGCGCCCGTCTCGGCGTCAAAGTAATCGAAGCCGGGTACGTAAGTGCCAGCGATGACCTTCTCGGTGATGGAGGCATATACCGGGCCCCAGTTCCAGTAGGGGGCGGTCAGGCAGCGCTCGACCTTGCAAGAGCCATACCAGTCATACGTCACGCCCCATTTGCCCTTTTCCTGAGCCACATCGGCCACAGCGGGCGTATCCGCACCGGTGAAGACCACCTGCGCACCCGCGTCAAACAGCGAGGCGGCGGCCTCTTTCTCGATGATGGGATCGTGCCAGGTGTTGATCCAGCGCACATCCATGGTGCATTCAGGGCAGGTTCGGCGCATGCCCAGGGCAATGGCGTTGCCCAGGCGCAGTTCTTCGGGGATGGGGAAGGTGGCCATGTAGCCCAGCTTGGGGTTGCCGTCGGCTTGAGCGCGCGCCCCAGCCAGCATGCCTGCCAGGTACTTCATCACTTCCATGGCGCCAAACAGGTTGCCAAAGTTGGTGCCATTAGATTTGATGCCGCTGATGTGAACGAACATCGCCTCGGGGAACTCGCCCGCCACGATCTCCATGGGATCCATGAAGCCGTAGGAGGTGCCGATGATCAACTGGAAGCCTTTGCGCGCCAGGGCACGGAAGATCTGCTCTGAGTCGGCGCCTTCCGGCACGTTCTCTACATAAGCAATGTTCACGTCGGGTACGTTTTCCTTGACGTACAGCAGGCCTTCATAGTGCGCCTGCGACCAGCCGCCATCGTCATGCGGGCCGATCAGCACCATGGCTACGTTGAACTTACCGCTCTGCACATTGGGGATCTGGAACCCGCCCACTTCTTCAGGCCCGCAGGCCGTAAGAACCAGCGAGAGCACCAGAAGCACAGAGACAATTTGCCACACGATCTTGGAACGCATAGTTACTCCTCCTGACTCGGTTGTGAATGGTTGATACGAAAACAGCGTATGTAAGATGATCGGTTCGTTATCGCCAAGACCAGCACCTCCTTTTCCGAGAAATTATGATTAAGGGCCGGGTAGATGCGAGGGAAAACCCCCGCATGCTACCCACTCCTCTGACAGGCAGAGAACACCCTTAATTGTACCTTAAGGCACGATCAAAGTGCCGGTTTCGCCGCGCAATGCGCGGCCAATATTTTCCGGATTGGTGATGAGCGCCTGCTTGCCGCCGTTGTCCAGGTACCACAGGATAGCCTGGATCTTGGGCGCCATGGAGCCTTTGGCAAAGTGCGTGCCTTCTGCCAGGTATGCCCTGGCTTCCGCGGCGGTCATGCGATCCAGCCACTTCTGCTCGGGCTTGCCAAAGTTGATCGCCACCTTCTCCACCGCGGTGGAGATGAGGAAGAGATCGGCGTTGATCTTGCTGGCGAGCAGGCTGCTGGCGTAATCCTTATCGATCACCGCCGCGGTGCCGACGTAATTGCCGCTGCCGTCATCCACCACCGGGATGCCGCCGCCGCCCACAGTGATCACCACCACACCCGCGTCCACCAGCGTGCGCACCGAATCAAGCTCCACTACCTCTTCGGGCAGGGGCGAGGCCACCACGCGCCGCCAGCCGCGCCCGGCATCTTCAACGATGTTCCAGCCCATCTCGGCCTCTCGGCGCTTGGCATCGGCTTCATCCATAAAGCCGCCAATGGGTTTGGAGGGGGTCTGGAAGGCTTTGTCGTTGCGGTTCACCAGCACCTGGGTGATCACGGTCGCCACGTTCTTCTGGATACCGCGGCGGTGCAGTTCATTTTGCAGCGTCTGCTGCAGGGCGTAACCGATGGCGCCCTGGCTGTCTGCGCCGCACACATCCAGCGGCACCTCGTGCATGCCCTCCACACGGGCGGCGATCTCGGAACGGCGCAGGATGAAGCCCACCTGCGGCCCGTTGCCGTGGCCAATGGCCACATCCCAGCCCGCCTCGATCATATCGGCGATGTGGAAGGTGGTTTCTTTGGCGGCCAGGTACTGATCTTCTACGGTCTGGTGGTTTTTATCTTTGATCAGCGAATTGCCGCCGATGGCAACCACTGCGATTTTCTTTTTCATCGTCAATTCTCCATTAAATATCAAATTTTTCTGTCGTAGTAGCGACTTCAGTCGCTGAGGGACGGCTGAAGCCGTACCTACAAAGTGCTATCTTTAGCGCATGGTCAGCGCCATAACGGCCTTCTGGGCGTGCAGGCGGTTCTCGGCCTCATCGTACACCACCGAGTTCGGGCCGTCCATCACGCCATCGGTCACCTCAATGTTGCGGTCGGCGGGCAGCGGGTGCATATAGATGGCATCCGATTTCGCCAGGGCCATCTTGCGCTCGTCGGTGATCCAGTGGCTGTATTTCTTGATGATCTTGGCGCCTTCATCCGCATCGGGAGTGTGCACCATCGCGCCCCACGACTTGGCGTAGACGATATCGGCATCTTTGAAAGCCTCTTCCATATCGTTCACCACTTCAAAGCCCACACCGAACTTGCGCGCCTGCTCCTGGGCCTGATCCATGATCTCTGGCATCAGGCGGAACTCTGGCGGGTGCGCCAGCACCACATCCAGGCCAAAGCGCGGCATCTGCAAGATCAGCGACTGCGGCACGCTCATCGGCTTCTGGTAAGAGGCGGCATACGCCCAGGAGACCACCATCTTCTTGCGGCGCAGATCGCGGCCCTTCTTCTCGATGATGGTCATCAGGTCAGCCAGGCACTGGAAGGGGTGGTAGACATCGCATTGCATGTTCAGCACCGGCACGCGCGAAGCCTTCGCCACGGCGTTCAGGTAACCGTTGCCAATGGCCCAATCACAATGGCGGATGGCAATGCCATCATAATAGCGCCCAAAGATCTCGCCGATCTCTTTGGGGGTATCGCCGTGGGAGATCTGGGTGCTCTTGCTCTCGATAAAAGCGCCGTGCCCGCCCAACTGAGCGATACCAGCCTCAAACGAGCCACGCGTGCGCGTGCTGGAGAAGAAGAACAGCATCGCCAACACCTTGTCGCGCAGGTAGGCATGCGGCTCGCCCAGGGCGCGCTTGCGCTTCAGGTCAAAGGCCACATCCAATACGGTTTCCACTTCCTCCTTCGAAAAATCCAAATCGCCAATCAAATCTCGGTTTCTTAAGTCTGTTTGCATTTTTACTTTCTCCTTTGTGAACGAGTGATTCTAAGGGTTACAGCCAAGCTCCGCATAAAGCGCAGCAATGACCACATCCCTGTCAGAACTGGGTTGGGTTGCTTCAGCCAGGCGCCCCCACACCAGGCACAGCGGCACGCTCATCTCCGGCGAGACGATCTGGGCCAGCCGCGTTTGCTCTTGCGCTTGCTGCCAGGCGCCGGTGTGGGCATAACCCTCGATGAAGGGGACGCGTTCCAGCGGGTCGTTGGGATAATCGCCCAGGGCAAAAGCCTGCTCGCCCAGGGCCACCACCTGCTCCCAATCACCCTGCTGGCGGGCCAGGTCGGCCTTCTCGAAATAATAGCACCAACCGTGCGCTGGTTCCGCGCCGTAAAAATCGGGCAGGATGCGCTGGCTGCCTGCGGGCGGGTCGGGCAAGATATACTGGGGGTCTGAAAGCACGGCAGCCTGCTGCATCATCACCGATAAGAGCGGCGACTCGGTATCCAGATTGGGGTTCAGCACGCGCAGGCAGGCGGGCGGCTCGTAATACACTGCCACCACCTGCGAGGTGCTGCCGTGGAAGGCTGCCGCCAGGTAATCCACATCGATCGGCAGGCCGCTGGTCAGGCTGGAAAGGCTCCCCCCCAGCCGCCGCTCTGGGTAGAGCAGCAGCAGGGACATCTCTTGCGAGGTGTTTTCAGAGGCGTAGATCCAGTTCAGCGGCGCGGTGAGCGAGTTATCGGTGTAATAATCCAGCGCGCCGGGTTGATTCATCATCACGATCGTGCCGGGCTCCAGGGCAGGCATGCGCCAGGCCATCTGCCAGAAGAAGCGCTCCTGCGCCACCCAGGCACGGCGGTAATCGTTGGCAACGGTGAAATGTTTGCCCGCTGCCAGGCTCACCAGCAGCACCAGCAGGCCCCAGCGCAGCCAGGCGCGGCCCGGCAGGGCTGCCAGCAGCCCGGCAACCAGCAGGCTGGCGCCAAACAGGAACGGCAGGGTGAAGCGGTCCATGGCAAAGGCCAGTTGCGGCACAATGCCGATCAGCCAGATCGAGCCGCCGCCCGCCAGGCAGGCCAGCAGGCCCAGGAGCAGCGCCGGTTTGACCCAGGGCGGGCGCTGCGCGAGCATGTTCAGATCGCGCCGCGCCAGGTAGAAAGCTCCCGCCAGCAGCGCTGCCGCCGCCAGGACCACCAGCACCCCCAGCAGAATGGTGCGCATCCCCGCCGTCTGCACATCGGGCAGGGCAAAAACGCTGGCCCAGGCGGCCACAATGGTCACCCACAGCGATTGGAGGATGCTCCACAGCAGCGCCAGGATGGCCTGCAGCGGCTGCTCGCCCAAATCCTGAAAGAAGCTCAGCTCGTAATTCTCGGTCTGATAGTTAAAGAAGAACAACCGCCACACCATCACACCGGCAAACAAAGCCAGGTAAGGCCAGGCGCTTTGCAGCGTGCGCCGCAGCCGCAAACGCCTCTCTGGCTGCTGGTCTGTGAGGGCAAGGTAGATCAACAGCGGGCGCAGCAGCTCGATCAGGAAGAAATATTCCATCGCCAGCAGATGATAGGCTGAGAGCAGCAGCGCCAGGAGGTGCAAAGCCCAGCCGCGGCGCCCCAGGCGGGCGGCTTTGACGCTCAACCACAACGAAAAGATGAAGATCGTCAGAACAATGAAAAAATGGCTGTAGAGCAATGCTATGGCCTGCTGCATAAAGCCCGGATACACCAGGAAGAGCAGGCTGCCCCAGGCGGCTGCCTGAGGATGAGACGGCCACACGGCGCGCAGCAAAAGCCAAAACGCCGCCGCGCTGGCCCAACGCCAGAACAAAGCCAGGAGCTGCCAGGCCAGCAGGTTCTGCCCGAATAGCGGGGTGGTGATCTCGTACAGCAGCCCCCACACCGGGCGATTGGTGGAGAAATAGCGCGCCAGGCCCTGCGGCCCAAACTGATTGGCAATCCAGGACATGGGATAATCGTCCCAATAAAAGCCCAACCAGGGGATCACCAGGCCGTAAGCCAGCACGGCCACCGCCAAGAGCAGCAGCGGGTGGATGCCCGCAGGCAGGCGCAGCCCGCCAGCCCGGCGCAAGAACTTAGCCATTGCGGGCCTCGCTTTGGCTTGCAGGGGCGGCATCTTCCGGCCAGGTGCGCCGCACCAGGTAGAGCGGGCGGCGCTTCACTTCCTGAAAGATATAGCCCACGTAAATGCCAATAAAGCCCATGGTCACCATCAGGCTGCCGCCTACCACCAGCAGCACGAACATCAGCGAGGACCAGCCCGGAGCCAGCCCCGCCTGCTGCCCGGTGACCCAAAAACTGAGCACATAGATCATCTCTGCCAGCGCCAGCACCAGAAACAGCGCCCCCACCGAAATGCCAAAATACAGCGGGGCCAGGGAGAAGGAGAAGACAGCGTCCATCGCCAGGCGGAGCATCTTGCCCAGCGAGTACTTGCTCTCTCCCGCCAGGCGCGCCGGCGGCTGGTACGGCAGGATCACCGTACGGTAGCCCATCCAGGCCACCATGCCGCGCAGCAGGCGGTGATATTCGCGCATGCCGCGCAGCGAGCGCACCACCGAGCGGGTGAGCAGGCGGAAATCTGCCGAGCCCGGCAAGATGTGCGTATCGCCCACGCGGTTGATCAAGCGGTAGAAGAGCGCCGAGGTCCAGCGCTTGAACGCCGAGACCTGGCGCTCTTCGATCCGCTGCGTTAATACGATATCATAGCCAGCCTGCGCCTGTTGGAGCATCTCACCGATCAGCGCCGGGGGGTGCTGGCCATCGCCATCCATGGTGATGACGCAGTCGCCCTCGGCCTGGTCCAGCCCGGCAGTCAGCGCGGCCTGGTGGCCAAAGTTGCGGCTTAATTCGATGATCCTCATGCGCGGCTCGCCCTGGGCGATCTGCGCCAGCACCTGCGCCGTGTTGTCGGTCGAGCCGTCGTTCACGTACCAGAAAGTGAACGCGTGCGGCAGACCGTCCACCGCCTGGCACAACTGCTGGTGAAAGGCGATCACGGCTTCTGCCTCGTTGTACACCGGCACAACGATGGCAACTTGCAGCGCGGGTAAACCCGGAACAGGCTGGATCAACGGATGGTTTACTCCATGGCTCCCAGCACCAACGCCAGCAGCGCCATGCGCATCACCACGCCGTTGAAGGCTTCCTGCCAGTAGCGCGACCAGCGGGTGATATCCACATCCACCGGCACCTCGTCCATGCGCGGCAGCGAGTGCAGCAGGATGGCATCGGAGCGGGCCTTGGTGGAGAGCAGTTCGCGGGTGATCTTGTAGTTGGCGGGGGTCAGGCCCAGGTCGCCCTTGCGCTCATCGCGCGACTTGGTGTAATCGGGCTGCACCACCGGCTCCACCAGGATCACATCGGCATCGGCAATGGCCTGCTCCACGTGCTCCACCTCGCGGAAGTCTACGCTGAAGCCCTTCAGCTCCTCTTTGAACTCGGGCGTCAGGCCCATATCGGGCGGGGAGACAAAGGTGATGGGGCAGTCAAACTGCGAGAGGGCATAGCCCAGCGAGTGCATGGTGCGCATGCGCATATCGCCCACCGCCAGCCAGTTCAAGCCGTCGATGGTGCCCTTCTCCTTCAGCACGGTGTACAGGTCGGTGAGGATCTGGGTGGGGTGTTCGCCCCAGCCGTCGCCGCCGTTGATGATGGGAATGCTGGCCCATTTGGCGGCTTCGTGCGGCGCGCCCTGCTGGAAATGGCGCATAACGATCACATCGCCGTAGTATTCCAGCATCTTGACCGTGTCTTTGATCGACTCCTGGTAGAAGTCGCCGGCGCGGGTCATCTTGGCATCCGAGAAACCGGTCACATGCCCGCCCAGGCGGTGCATGGCGGCCTCGTGGGCCAGGCGGGTGCGGGTGCTGGGCTGGTAGAAAGCCGTCACCAGCGTTTTCTCTGCCAGCAGGTCACTGTTGCGGCGGGTGGCAGCAATAGGCTCCAATTCCGCGGCTACATCGAACACATGGAAAAACTCGTTCCGTTCAAAATCCTTCAGAGAAAGAATGTCACGACCAGCAAAACTACGCATACCAAACTCCTTTTCTAGAATCTTGTTTTTTTTTGAGAGGCCAAAACACCCTCCACGGGGTGCTTTGGCCTCAAGTCAGCACTTTTTATTTGATTTTTTCGCTCAAAATCTTGGGGAACAGGGCGTAAAATTCCGTCGCGGCCACCACATCGTCAAGCGGCACCTGCTCGTCATCGCGATGAGCAAACTTCTCGTCGCCGGGGCCAAACCCAATGCTGGGGATGCCCGCCTTGCCCGCCCAATAGGTGCCGTTGGTGGAGAAGTCCCACTTATCCAGGGAGCGCTTCTCACCCCATAACGTCTCAACCACGCTCTGCCCCACCTGCACCAAGGGGTGGTCATCTTCCAGCAGCCAGGCCGGGTAATACTTGGCCACCGGGAAGACGAAGCCGGTGTAGGAGGGCTCATCGTAGAACAACTCTTCCACCTTGATCTCCTCCTGCAGGTAATCGGGGATCAGCCCCTTGATCTGCGCGATGACTTCATCATGCGGCTCGTTGGAGGTGATGCGGCGATCAAGGTAGATGGTGAACTGATCGGGCACGGCGTTGAGCGAGGCCGTGCGCACCGAGACATCCGTCACAGCAATGGAAGGGTGCCCCTGCACCGGGTGCGACCCCATGCCAAAGCGGAAGCGGCGGTCCAGCTCGCGGATCTGGGTGATGATAGCCATCATCTTATACACGGCGTTATCGCCCAGGTAGTGCGAGGCGGCGTGCGCCGAGCGCCCAGAGGCGGTGATCTTCAACTCGATGCGCCCCTTGTGGCCGCGATCAACGTGCATCTTGGTCGGCTCGCCAATGACCACATAATCCGGGCGCACTTTGGGATCCACCTCCACAAAGGCGTTGGGAGCAAGGCCGTCACACCACTCTTCCATGTTGCCAAAGTAGTAGGCGGTGATGCCGTCCAGCCAGCCCAAATCCCTGGCGAACGCCAGCCCATACACCATGCCCGGCGTGGAGCCTTTTTCGTCGCAGGCGCCGCGCGCATAAAAGATGCCGTTCTCCACCTTGCCAATGAAGGGGTCCCACTGCCAGGTGTCTGGGTCGGCCAGGCCCACCGTGTCGATATGCGAGTCGTAGACGATGACGCGCTTGCCAGAGCCGATGCGCCCGAGAATATTGCCCATCTTGTCAAAGCGCACTTCGTCAAAGCCCAGCTGGTTCATCTCTGCGGCAATGCGCTCGCCCACATCTTTCAACTGCCCCTCCATGCTGGGAATGGCGCAGATGTCGCGCATGAACTGGATGATATTGGCGCGGTTCTCTTCCACTTTTTGCTTTAGTTTTTGAATTTCCATTGCAGATCTCCCATCGAGGTATTTTTAGCCTTGCCCGGCCCTAAACCCGCCGGACCACATGGAACCGGAAATAGCCCGGCAGAAAATAAGAATATGAGTAATCGACCACGCGGCCGTTGCCGGCGTAGAGATAGGCCACAAACCGCAGGAGCACGTCGCCGCGCTGGATATGCATGGCTCGGGCCACGTCCACCGAAGCCGTGACGGCGTTGATCTCGCAGCGAGAGGAGGCCAACGGCGGATTGCCCTGCTTGAGCAGCAGATCCAGCACCGAGCCGGTAAAATCCACCTCGAGCGCTTTGGGAGAGAGCACGTCCTCCGGCAGAGTATCCACCAGGTAGGCCGCGGAATGATCCTGGGCCATGATCACGCGCCGCACGCAGATCACGCCGCTTTCCAGTTCGATATTCAAAGCCTGGGCTTCTTCTTCCGTGGGGGTGCGGGGGTCAATGTGCAGCTCGCCCAACGAGACGGGCAGGCCAATGTGCCGGGCCAGCGTTTCGATGCTTTGCAGCACTTCCAGGCCGCTGTCGATCACCTGGGTGGGGTGCGTGACATAGGTGCCAGAACCCTGCCGGCGGTAGATCATGCCCTGGGTCTCGAAGGCACGCATGGCCTCGCGCAGGGTGGCCCGCGAGACGCTCATGCGGCGGGCCAGTTCTGGCTCGGAGGGCAGGCGCTCGCCCGGGGCCGAATCGGCGATCAGCCGGGCCAGGTTTTCGTGCAAACGCTGAGAGGTTGAGAGAACGCTCACCATGATTGACCGCTGATCGGTTCAGCCCTCCAACACAGGTACGAACGTAAAGCGGGTGGTATCCACCAGCCCCAGGTCTGAGATGCGCAGCTCAGGGATCACCACCAAAGCCAGCAGGCTGAGCTGCATATTGGGGTTATTCAATGTGCAGCCGCAAGCCCGGAAGCCTTCCAGCACGGTGGCGGCCTTGCCGGCCACGGTCTGAGCGTTTTCGTCAGACATCAGCCCGGCAATGGGCAGCTGCACCTGGCCGATCACCTGGCCCTGGCGCACCACCACCTGCCCGCCGCCGGCCTTGGCCAGCTCATTGGCAGCCTGGGCCATATCGGCTTCGCTGGTGCCCACCACGATCAGGTGGTGGCTGTCGTGCGCCACGGTGGTGCCGATGGCGCAGGGGACGGTGAAGCCAAAGCCATGCGCCAGTCCCACCGTCACCTTGCCCGTGCCCTGGTGACGCTCCACCACCGCCAGTTTGACCAGGTCATGCGCTACATCCACGCCCACCTGCCCATCCACAGCCTGCACTTCAACGCGTAGATGACGGGTGGGAGCCTGGTTTTCGATCACGCTAATCACGTTGGCGGTTAGTTTGCCATCCCGCGGCGCGGCCAGGCGGAAATCTTCGGCCGTGAGCGGCTTGCCCAGGTGCACCGAATGCAGCGCCCAATCGGGGTATGGATAGTGCGGCAGGTTGAGCAGCA
The DNA here is from genome assembly GCA_002428565.1 of Anaerolineales bacterium UBA6092. Taxonomy (GTDB): domain Bacteria; phylum Chloroflexota; class Anaerolineae; order Anaerolineales; family UBA4823; genus UBA6092. The sequence continues at coordinate 86,013 of DIXA01000055.1, forward strand.
TGCGGCCGTTCTCGGCAGCCAGGGCGCCGCGGGCAATGACCATCTCTGGCTTGAGGGCGGTCAGGTCACTGAGGATGAGCACGTCGGCATAGCGCCCGGGGGCGATCATGCCCACCTCGCGCGTGACGCCGAAGTGATCGGCGGTGTTGATCGTGGCCATCTGGATAGCGGTGATGGGCGGCACACCCTGTGCAATGGCCACCCGCACGGCACGGTTGATATGCCCCTCATTGACCAGCGTCTCAGAGTGCAGGTCATCGGTGCACAGGATCAAGCGCCTCGAGTCCAGGCCCATCTCCGTGATAATACGCACCTGCTCAGCCACATCTTTCCAGCCGGAGCCGTAGCGGATCATGGGCTTCATGCCCTGGCGCAGGCGCGCCACGGTATCTTCCAGGCGGGTGCCCTCATGGTCATCTTCCGCGCCGCCCGCCACGTAGCCGTGGAAGGGCAGGCCCAGGTCGGGGGTGGCGTAATGCCCGCCAATCACCTTGCCCGCGGCGCGCGTCTCGCCCATCTCGGCGTGCATCTTCTCGTCGCCCAGGAACACGCCGGGGAAGTTCATCACCTCGCCCAGGCCGATGATGCCCGGCCACTGCAGCGCCTCGGCCACTTCTGCCGGGCCAATGCTCGCTCCGGGCGTCTCCAGCCCAGGGGCGGAGGGCACGCAGGAGGGCACCTGCACCCACACGTGGATCGGCTGGACAGCGGCCTCATCCACCATCAGGCGCACGCCGCGCAGCCCAAACACATTGGCAATCTCGTGCGGGTCCACGAACATGCCCGTGGTGCCATGCGGCACGGCAGCACGCACAAACTCCGTCACCGTCAGCATGCCCGATTCGACGTGCATGTGCCCGTCCAGCAGCCCGGGGCAGAGGTAACGCCCGGCAGCGTCGATCACCTTCGTCTTTTCGCCAATGGCGTGCGAAGCGTCTGGCCCCACATAGGCGATGCGCTCGCCCAGGATGGCAATATCGGTATGGGGGATGATCTCACCCGATTGCACGCACACCCAGCGGCCGTCGCGGATCACCAGATCGGCGGGGGCGCGGCCCATGGCCACATCCACCAGGGAGCGAGTCAGCGCAGCATAATCAAATTGGGTCATCATCTCACCTCCGTTAATCTTCGGGCAGCCCGGTTATGTGCTTCGATCAATCGCGGCAAGTCCACGGTCACAGGCTGGCCTTCCTTCACCACCATCTTGCCGCCCACCACGGTGTAATCGGCCCGCACCGGGGCGCAGAACACCAGCGCCGCCACAGGGTCATGCAGCGCACCGGCAAAATCCAGCCGGTTCAGGTTCACGGCGAAGAAATCGGCGCATTTACCCGGCTGCAGCGAGCCCAGGTCCGCGCGCCCCAGCACCGCGGCGCTGCCGCGCGTGGCAATTTCCAGCGCCTGGCGGGCGGTCATCAGGGGCGGGGCCGCTTCGCCCGAAAGCGAAGCCCCCATCAGCCCAGCGCGCACGCGTGAGGCCAGCATGGCCTGGCGCACTTCCTCCAGCAGGTTCGAGCCGTCGTTGCTGGCTGAGCCATCCACACCCAGGCCCACTTTGACGCCCGCGGTGAGCATCTCCAGGATGGGGGCAATGCCCGAGGCCAGGCGCATGTTGGAGGTGGGGCAGTGCGCCACACCGCAGCCTGTGCGGGCATACAGGTCGATCTCTTCCTTGTTCACATGCACAGAATGAGCAAACCACACGTCCGGCCCGATCCAATTCACAATATCCATGTATTCCACCGGGCGGTAGCCAAACAACTCCAGGCAGAAGGCTTCTTCATCCTGCGTCTCTGCCAGGTGAGTGTGCAGGCGCACGCCGTACTCACGCGCCAGCGAAGCGCTGGCGCGCATCAGGTCTGAGGTCACGCTGAAGGGAGAGCAGGGCGCCAGCACAATCTGCAGCATCGATCCGGGGTTCGGGTCGTGGTACTGCTCGATGAGGCGCTGCGAATCCTTGAGGATGAAGGCCTCATCTTCCACCACATGGTCAGGCGGCAAGCCGCCCTTGCTTTCACCCCGGCTCATCGAACCGCGCGAGGCGTGCAGGCGCAGGCCCACTTCGCGCGCCGATTCGATCTCGTCATCCAGCCGTGAGTCGTTGGGAAAGATGTACAGGTGATCCGAGGCGGTGGTGCAGCCCGAAAGAGCCAGCTCCACCAGCGCCGTCTTGGTGGATATGCGGATATCCTCCGGCTGCATGCGCCCCCAGATGGGGTAAAGCGTTTTCAGCCAGTTGAACAGGTTGGCATCCTGCGCCGCGGGCACCGCCCGCGTCAGCGTCTGGTAGAAGTGGTGATGGGTATTGATCAGCCCGGGCAAGAGCACATGCCCGCGCAGGTCCAGCACCTCATCGGCCTGGGCGGGCAGGTCCACGCTCGGGCCAACCTGCTCGATCATGCCATCGCATACAAAAAGACCACCGCCGGGGATTTCTCGGCGCTGGTCATCCATGGTCACTAACACATCGGCGTTACGGACAAGGAGAGTTTTCATCGGCTGTCGCTTTCTGGCAAGCCATTGGTTTTTTGGGGGGACGAATTGTCTGACAAGCGATAGTTTAACAAAAAAAAGCGCAGATGTCAATTGTCAGACAATTGACATCTGCGAAATTATCTGTGGTGTTGGTTTTGCGGGCAATGTCCGCAAAACCAACACCACAAAAATTAATGCCCGCCTAGATCTTGTTTTGGATCTTGGCGGCGCGCACGGTGTTGGAAAGCAGCTTGGCAATGGTCATCGGCCCGACCCCGCCGGGCACCGGGGTGATCCACCCCGCCACTTCTTTGGCCTCCTCGTAAGCCACATCGCCGGTCAGGCGGTAGCCCTTCTCGCGGGTGGCATCGTCAACGTGATTGATGCCCACATCGATCACCACTGCGCCGGGCTTGATCCAATCGCCGCGCACCATCTCAGCCCGCCCCACCGCGGCAATCAGCACATCGGCCTGGCGGCAGATGCCGGGCAGGTCCTTCGAGCGCGAGTGGCAGATGGTCACCGTGGCATCGCGCTTGAGCAGCAACAGCGCCACCGGCATGCCCACAATGTTCGAGCGGCCCAGCACCACAGCGTTGGCGCCCTTGAGCGGGTAGCCGATCTGGTCGATCAAATAGATACAGCCATCCGGCGTGCAGGGCACAAAGAGCGGCTCGCGGCCTTTCTGCGCCAACCGGCCAATATTCAAGGGGTGGAAGCCATCCACGTCCTTCTCGATGCTGATGGCGCCGAGCACCCGCTCCTCATCCAGGCCGGCGGGCAGGGGCAGCTGCACCAGGATGCCGTTCACCTTGGGATCGGCGTTGAGTTCCTGCACGAGGGTCTCGACCTGCGCCTGCGTGGCATCGGCGGGCAGGCTGTAGCCATACGAGGCCATACCGGCTTTCTCGCAGGCTTTGCCTTTACTGCGCACATATGTCTGCGAGGCCGGGTTATCCCCCACCAGAACGGTTGCCAACCCCGGCTTGGGGAGGCCGGCCTCGACCATCTTGACCACATCTGCAGCCACTTCTTCGCGCAGCCGGGCCGCAATGGCTGTACCATCAATGATTTGTGCCGTCATAGTTCTCTCCTTGGGGGCAATTATCCCACATTTTGCATCTCATCATAACATAACAAGAACGGGGTTTGGGGTGTGAACGGGCGGCTTCGCCGCCCGTTCACACCCCAAATTCTTCTTATTTCCCCGCCCTGGGGCGGGGAAAGCAGAGCTTAACGGCTTTGTTAAGGCCCTACTTTTACGGCGCGGGCCGCGGCTCCAGCAGAGCCAGGTCGCGCAGCAGGGCGTCCAGAGTTTCCAGGGCGCTGAAGTTGCGGGCATCCCAGGCGTCGGGAATCAGGTAGATGTTATCCTCGTCCAGGCCGTGGTTGGGCAGGTACTGTACCGCCAGCCAGGCATTGTAAAGCGGCACATCTTCTTCGTAGGCAATCCGGGCGATGGACTCATTCAGGGCGTAATCCTGCTCGATGTTATCGGCCTTGGTCACCAGGATGGGCACGACGCCGTGCTCAAGCGAATACGTCACGATCTGGCGCAGATATTTCTCAAAGGAGAGCGAGGCGTTAGGCACCCAGTTGGTGCCCATTGCAATGAAGGCGAAGGCTGGCTGGCGCAGGCGGAACTCGCATTCGAGGGGGGTTTCAGACCCATCGCACAGCTCGGGGTCGGAGAGCAGCGGCGAAAAAACGGAGGCAACCCCAAACCCGTCTTTGGCTGCCACGCTCTCCACCAGGAACGACGGGCGGAACCACTCGACGGTCTGCTCCAGGTACATGGTGTTTGCGCTGAAATAGTAGCGCTCGGTGCCATAGATGCCCAGGAAGACATCGGGAACGCTCTGGCAGTCGCCGATGCGCGTGAAGACGTGGGTGTCGGCGCCGAGGGTTTGGCCCAGCTCGAAGGCGGTGCGGGCGCGGCCGGTGAGGGCCGGCACGATCGGCCATTGGCGCCAGTAGCGAGGCAGGAGGCGGGTGTCGGGAGTAGGCGTCAGCGTTGGCCCAACCGGGGTGGCGGTCGGCGGGACTGTGGTCGAGGTGGGTGGGGGCAAGGGCTGCTGCGTCTCAGGGAGTGCGGTTGGAGAATCCTGGGCTCCGGCTGTCTGGCTGGCCTGCGGGGTGAGCGAGGGCTCCATGCTGGGAGAGGGGAAGGCAGTGACTCCCGCCGCGCTTGGAACAGCCTGGGGAGTGGCGGTACAGGCGGCGAGCAGGGCAAGCAAGAAAAGGGCAAGCAAGAAGGAAAGTGGTTTCATGGTTATGGTTCGGATACGCTTTACTTAAGGATCGATTCTACGGCCCGGGCAACGGCCTCAGCCAAAAGCTCTTCACCGGCGGGGGTCAGGTGGATGGCCTGGTTGGTAAATTCAGCCGCGGGCACGAGGTCCCAGGCATCGAGATAAGCCCAGCCGCCAGACTGGCTGGCCTGCGCCAGGGCCTGGCGATAGGCGTCGTAAGCCCAGCGCGGGTAGAAGAAATTGTAACGGATATCGCTGTTTTGTCCATCGCTGATAAAGATTGGCTCGTTGACCACCAGCACCGGGGTGCCGCCCACCCGAGCAAACCCGGCATTAAAAACATCCCAGGCCAGGGAGTTACTAGAACCAAAGGTCTCGGGGGTAAGATCGTGAAAGGAGGCATCCGGCTCGAAATCGCTTTGGGGCGGGCCGTACTCGGCAGGGTAGGCCTGGTCCACGCCGGTGGCGGCCCACAGCGCACCGTACAGCTGCAGGCGCAGCAGGTCTGCCAGGGGGCGGCGCTGCCCGAGGAGGGTGCGGCTGTAGAAGGTGGGGCGCTCCAGGCCGGGGTCATTCAGATCCAGGTTGAGTTGGCATTGCGAGACCAGGGTCTGCAAGCGCGGCAGGTTGTGCTGGACAAGCGGGGAACTGAGCTGCTTGGAGCCCGGGAACGATTCGAGCGTAACCAGCCAGATGACCAGGTCGGGCTGGTAGCGCATGGCCTCGTCGAGGAACAGCAGGTCTTTGGTAAGCGAGAGGGTGGGGTAACCCAGGTTGTAGAAGCGCACGCGCTGCCCCCCCACGGTGACGATTTGGCGGGCGTTCAGCCGGGCGGCGAGGGTATCTTCGGGACGCAGCAAAAAGCCCCAGGTGGACGAATCGCCGATCAGTATGACACGGTATTCCTCCGCTTCGGCTGGGGCGGCAATCTCGTGCGAGGCGAACATGGCCTCCAACGAGAACAGGCTCAGGTTGAAGGCCCGGGCGGGGTCGTCGCCGTAGGGGAAACGCTCCCGCCCCGGGAACAGCCAGTTATAGGCTGAAACCCGGCCCAGGGCAGGGGTAGGGTTCAGCACGGCAAACAGCAGGTTGGCTAGGATGAACAAGACGGCGGCCTTAGCGAGCAGCCGGGGGAGGTTGAGGGCGGGGTTCTGGTTCATCTGATCCATCCGAAGAGGGCAGCGAAGGTGCGCAGTGCCAGGGCGGGATCGGGCAAGGCGAACCAGACCCAGCCCAGGGAGACGAACTGAAAGGTGAGCAGTACGCTGCCCCACTCCAGGGCCTGTTTGAGGCGCGGCCGAGAGGCCAGCCCCGCCGAACGGGGGCGCATCCAGTTGATCCAGCGGTTGTGGACGAACAGGCCCAGCCCGTGCCAGGCGCCCCAGATGGCAAAGTTCCAGGTGACGCCGTGCCACAGACCAATCAGCAGCATGGTGGTGACCTGGACGAAAAACAGGATCAGATCGGCAGAGATGGGCCGCGGGCGCGAGCGCAAGGCACGCGTGAGCGGGTTGAAGTAATAGGCACGGAACCACTGCGCCAGGGTGATGTGCCAGGAGTTCCAGAAGGCGGTCAGGTTGGGCTTGAGGTAGGGGCGGTCGAAGTTCTCGGGCAGGCGGATGCCGGCCAACAGCCCCAGGCCAATGGCCAGGTCGGTGTAGCCCGAAAAGTCGAAGTAGATGCGCCAGGAGAAGGCGTACAGCAGCACCCAACCCCACAGCGGGCGGTCGATTTGCCCGGCGTTGGCAGCGCTGAGGGCGATCAGGGCCAGGCTGTCCGCCAGGACGAATTTCTTGAACAGGCCCAGGGCCAGGCGGCTGCCGCCCGAGAGCAGGCTGCTCTGGTTGAGCGTAAAATCGCGGTTCAGGTCGCCCACAAAGCGCGGCAGGCGGTCGATCGGCCCGGCGGTATAGGCGGGAAAGAAAAAGGCGTAGATCATGAAATCCTGCAGGGGTACGGCGGGCAAGCGCCCGGCGGCGTGATCTCTCAAGATGTGCAGCAGGCGAAAGGCCAGGTACGAGAAGCCCAGCCAGCGCAGGTCGAGGGCGGCGGCGGTAGCCGTGCTCTGCCCGGACAAGGCGCGCAAGGCGGTGGCAGCAGCCAGGGCCAGGGAGGGAGTTTTCAAAACCACCAGCAGGGCGATCAGCAGAAAACCAGCCGCACCGACAAAAAACGGCTGACCCAGGCGGCGCCTGGCGACAAAGACCAGCCCGGCAGCGGCAGCCAGGGCCAGCAGCACCTGACCGATCTCGGGGGGTCTGGAGGGGGTGAGGCAGCAGACGGGGCCCAGGTAGCGTGTCAGGGCCACACCCAACACGAGGGCGGCAACCAGGGCGGCGGCGGGCAGGTCGGGGCGCAGGCTGGTATCCGCCGGGCGGGCGGCAGCCCACACCACCACGGCGAGTGTCAGGGCGGCGGTGGCGAGCCAGAAGTCCAGGTGGCGGATGGGCAGCAGCGGCTGCAGCCAGTAGACGGCGAGCACGCTGGCAGACAGCAGCAGCGCTTTGCGCAGAGCGGGGCGGCGCACGAGGCTGACCAGCACGAGGGCGAGGGCAAAGACGAGCAGGTGAAGGAGAGTCAAGGTTTTGGCGGCGGCGGGGGCTAGAAGCCCTGGTAGATCCACTCGGGCGACAGGCTGGCAGTGGCGATGAGCAGGGCGATGACCAGCAAGCACAATGCCAGGGCGAGGAAATTTTCGCGGGAGAGGAGTTTGCGCAGGAACATAGAGAGGCTCAGTTTGGTAGTGTCCAACACGGGGTAACCCGGATCATCTTTATTTATACCCGCACATGCGCCACTGCCCGTCTTCCTGGGTGACGCGGTAGGTCTGGCGATCGACGGAGAATTCCTGGTTTTCGCCATTGTAGCTGGCGACGATCTTGCCGGTGCAGTCTACCAACTGGTCTGCGCCATCTGTGCCGCTGGTCGCACAGGACAGGTCCTGGGTCTGGATGTTGACGCCGGTGAACCCGTCCAGCTCGACCAGGGCCGATTCTTCCCAGGCCTTACAGACCGTCTCTGAAAGCTGGGCGGCGTCCTTGGCGACCAGGGCCTGGATGTAATTCACCACCGCCTGTGCCGGAGCGTCGGCTTCAGCCTCAGATTGGCAGGCTGTTAGAAATACCAGGGATAGGGCCATCAGTAAGATAAATCCTTTGATTCTTCGATCCATGTGCATGCGCTCCAGGAAACGTAAATTAGGGGGGATAGACCCACAACATGAGTTCGGGCGGGGGCGGAGGCCAGATAAAGTAGACCGTGGAATACTGGTGCCAGGAGACATATTCAGCCTGGGTGTAGCCCAAATCGATCCAGCGCGGGGTGATGTTGCCGGTGTCGGCGGCCTCGGCGTATCCGTAACCGGGAACGTACATCATGGTACCGTAAGGGATGTATTGCGGGAGCACGCCGACCAGGCCCTTGCGCACGCGCTGCCCGCTGGCAGTGATAGTGCCATATTTGTCGTTGTAGCTGGTGATCCACATGGTCAGGGCGCGCCAGTAGTAAATGGTGCCGTCGGCGGTCTCGACCGAGCGCATAACAATGTTGGTGCCGTAGCCAATGATGCGCTCTTGCGGGGTGCGTGCCTGCCACTGGTCTTCCAGCGTGCGCGCAACTTCCACGCCGTCTTCGTAACGCAGGCGCAACCGCTGGGCGGTCAGGCCGTATTCGCCGGTCTGGATCACGCTCTGGGTATCAAGATCCATATCAGCAACCGCCTGGTACACCGTTTCAAATTCCAGCGGGGTTTGTTCAATGATCACTTCCTCACGCACGCGCACCAGGCGAATGAGGCCATCCTCAGGCAGGGGCGCATCCGCGGCAGGCAGGCTGTAATCCAACCCTTGCAGGGCCAGCCCCGCTTGCGCCAGCGCCTCGCCCACGGTGGCGCCAGCAGTGCGCAGGGTCAGCGCGCCCGCCTGGGTCTGCACGGTTACCAGGCGGGAACGTTCCAGCCGGGCTTGCAGGCCGATGGTCAGCGGTGCGCCGGGCGGGGGGGTCAGGCGATCGGCGGCGTAGAGCAAGATGCCGTTTTCCCACAACGCCTGCCCCAGGCTGGAGGCCGAGGAGCGCAGAGCCAGGCTCGCACCGTTCTCCTCGAGCGTGAAAGGCACATCTCGCTGCACCTGCAAGGAGAGGCTGTTCTGCCAGTAGGGCAGCGCCTGGGTCGGGTTGACCGGCTGGCCCAGCCAAAGCAGCTGGTCAGCGGGGTTGAGCGTAAGGCCAGATAGGGCTAACAGGTTGATAGGCAGGCGCTCTGGAGAAACCAGGTTGTACATCTGTCCATCGGCCTGGATCTGCACTGCCGCGGCCCGCTCCAGGGTCACCTGTGCGCCATGCGCCAGCCAGGCATCTCCGGGCGGGGTGAGGCGGTCTTGCGCGCCGAGGGGGACACCCGCCGAGCGCAGCAGATCGTTGACGGTGATGGCGTAAACGGTGTACGGCTGGCTCTGCCCATCGACCACCAGGGTGACGCTTTTATGCAGGGCCAGGTTCAGCAATGCCGCCACGCCTACCAGCACCGCCAGAAGCGGGAAAAGGAACTCGCGGAGCAATCTGGGTTTCACCGTCATATCTCTCCTTGGGGCTATTATCCCACAATTTAAGGGGAATCAAGGGTTCGCAGCGGGCGAAGCCCACTGCGAACCCTTGATCATATATCTCGTTTCGATTTCAGCTATCGAGGCAGCCGGCGCCGCCCCATCACAAAGCGCAGCGCCAGGGCCACGCCGATGAGCAAACCTACCACCAGCACACTGACCCAGCCGCTGACGCCGGGCTGCCCCGTCGCAGTAAAGCTGCTAAGGATCACTGCCGTGGGGCTGGTGTTCAGTGTTACCGAAGCATTGTTATTGCTCGACACCGCATCAGTGATGCCCGAGGGCGTCGTAACGGTCACCAGATAGTCCAGGGTAACTCCCGGATAATTGGGCGGCAGCCTGCCCACCACGGTCATAACCAGTATATCGCCCGTTAAGAAGGTCACCCCACTCCACTCATTGGTATCCGGGTCATAACTGCCCACGCCAGGCAGATAAACCGCCGTACCCGCCAGCATCTGGGTGGGCAGCACATCCGAAAAGAAGAAAGACGTCATGCCGGTGGAGCCGTTATTGACAATGGTGATGGTATACGTGATCACCTGGTCATTCTGCACCCCGGTCACGCCAATGCCCAGGTCAGCCAGGCGAGCGGGCGTGTTGGAATCGCTGGCGGTGTTGTCGCTCATGTCAGTCTCGGAGGCCTGCCCGGAACTGACGCTGGCGGTGTTGTCAAGCGTGCCGTCAAACAACGGGTCGATCAGCCCGGTGATCTCGAGCGTCAGGCTGCCGCCTGAGGCCAACGAGATCTCCGTCCACGCGCCGGTGAGCGGATCATAGCTGCCCGCGCTGGGCGTGTACACCGGCGAGAGCAGGGCGCTGGGCAGCCCATCGATGAGGGTCAGGCTGGTGAGGGTGCGCGGCCCGTTGTTGCTCACCGTGAGCGTGTAGGTCAGATCCTCGCCAACGGTCCCCGGGTTCGGAGAGCTGGATTTGGTCAGGGTCAGGTCTACCAGCGGCAGGTCGAAAGCCGTTCCGCTGGAGGTCGTATAGGGGGCGACGCTGTATGCGTTGGTGTAACTGGCCGAGGCCGTATTCGCCACCAGGTTCGCATCAGACGGCAAGACGGTGATGGTCAGCGTATCCGCGGCGGTGCAGCCAGCGCCATCGCGAGCACGCACCACGGCCGTGTAAACGCCGGGGTTGTTATAGGTGTACGTGGCCGTGGCTGTGGTCGAGTAATCCTGCGGCGTGCCCTCGCCAAACTCAAAGCGGTAGTTCAACGCCCCTTGCCCCACCAACGCCTGCGGGTTGGCGCTAAAGGATACCATTTGCCCGGCCAGGATGACCGTGTTGGCCTGGGCAAATGGCTGGTAACTGCTCCATTCCAGGCTCAGGTTATACAGCAAGCCCACGTGGTCCAGCCCGCCGTAGACAGCATGCCCGCCATGGCGGTTGTTGAGCAAGCGCACCGCCAACAGATTCGGCCCAGGCTGGGCAGCGCCGCTTCCGTTGAAATGGGTCGAGCCGCCGCCGCCCACCTGGTTACCCAAGAAAGCGCCATTCAGATAGATATCGGACACATCGTCGCCGGCCAGGTTAAGGCTGGCGGTCAGACCCGCAGCGTTGAGCGGCAGGCAGACCGATTGACGGAAGAAGGTGTAATTGGGGTCGATCTGTCCAGAAGCATTCACTGCTACCCACTCAGCCGTCAGGGCGGTGGGGGTTAACCAGTAGCTCTCAAAGTAAGACGCCACCGTCGCGCTCCATGCAGCGCCAAACGCTCCTGCCACCGGGTTGGCCTGCCAGCCGGCAGGTCCCACCGGATCGGTGTCGTTCCATAGACCCCTTAAGCTGGCTGCGCCCACCGTGGAGGTGATCACCAGGCTGCCGCCGCCGCTTTGAGGGGCGTAGGTTGGCGTGGAGGTAGAGCCCCCCCCTGCTGTGTCGCTCAGATCCATCTGGAAGGTGAGTGTGCCGCTGCCGCCTGGGGGTACAGTGCCAATAATCCACGTCACGGTGCCGCCACTTTCGCTACAACTCGTCCCGCCTGCGCAACTCGCCTCAACGTAGCTGGTGCCGCCGGGTAGGCTGTCATTGACAACAACGTTCTGCGCTTCGGCTGCGGATGGATTGCTATAGCTCAAGGTGACAAGTACTGGGCTGTCCAGGCGAGCCGGACCGCTGACTGTCTTGCTCAGCACCAGGTCGGGTCGGATGGTGATATCGCTGTCGCTGGCAGTGTTGTTCGAGAGATCCTGGTCGGTTCCGTGCGTGCCATCGTCCGTGATCGCAGCAGTAGCGGCCAGCACGGTCGCTGGATTCACCGCTGGATCCACCTGGGCGGTAAAGCTGAGCGCCCCAGACGCTCCAGGGACGAGCGTTGCCAGCGCCGGGGTAGTAGTCGAATCCCAGGTGATGGTTCTGGTTCCCGGATCATACACACCGCCGTCAGACGGGGTGATATCGGTCAACCCCTCTGGAACCTGCACCGTGACAATGTTGGTGGTGGCATCGGCGTTGCCGATATTGGCATAGGTCAGGTTGTAGGTCAAAGGCTGCCCTGCCAGCACCTGAGTTTGCCCATCGGTGATCGTCACCTTCAGGTCAGGAGCGGAAAGGATGGCATCGATATCCGAGTTTTCATTATCGGTCAGGTCGCTTTCGGGGGTGGTCGTGGTCACATAGGCATAGTTTGAAACGCTCCCCGATGAAGCCGTGACCAGGGCCGAAAGGGTGAGCGTTATGCTGTCGCCGGGAGCCAGCGACTCAGTCAGCGTCCAGATCACATCCTGACCACTGACCAAACAGGGGGTTGGCAAGCAGGAGTTATCGTTATAGCTCAGGCCGAGAGAAAGCGTGTCGTAGATCGTCAGGTTTTCGGCCGCCAGGCCGCCCGTGTTCTGGATGATGATCGTGTACACCAGCGTCGCCCCGTTCGTGGTTGTGGTCTGACCATCCGATTTGAACAGCACCAGATCGGCGTTGTTCAGTTCCAGGTCTTGTATGTTGGCCCTACCCGAGATGACGTCTGTGGTAATGCTATCGGTCGCATAACCGGTCTTTTCAGCAGAGACGCTGGCGCTGCCCGCGGCCAGCCCACTGACGGTGTAACTGCCATCGGCGCCGGTGACCACGATATACGTGTTGTTGTTGGCGTCAACCACCGTTACGGTAGCCCCGGCAAGCGGTGTACCGGTGACGGCGTCGGTGATGATGCCGGTCAGCACGGTGGGCTTGACATTCACCGTAGCGCTGGCGGCATCGTTGGCGCTGTTGTAATCATAGGGGGAGGAGGCTGTGCGCGTGGCGGTGTTGGTGATGTCGCTGCCGGCAGTGAGGAGATCGACGGTGGCATGGATGGTCAGTGTGGCCGAGGTGGCGTTGGGCAAGCCGCCTACCACCCACACGCCAGTGCCGGGGGTATAGCTGCCCTGCGTGGCGCTCGCACTGACATAAGTCAAGCCAGGCGGCAGCAGGTCAGTTACTTCTACACTGCTGGCATCGCTTGGCCCCAGGTTGGCAGCCACAATGGTAAAGCTGATGGCATCCCCTTCCGACGGGTTGTTGTTCGAGACTGTTTTCGTCACCTGGATATCGGCGCTGTTAACCGTTGCAATATCGGTGAATTGGTTGTTGGTAGATACAGTGTCATTGGCATTTGCCACGCTGGCTGTGTTTGCCACGCTGGGGGCGGCGGCGTTGCCAACATCCACGATCAGCGTGATGACGGGCAGGCTGGCGCCGGCAGCCAAACCGCCGTCATTGGTATGGATGCAGGTAACATCCTGCCCAAGCGCCGAGCAGCTCCAGTTGGTGCCGCTGGCGCTGCGATAGGTCAGGCTGGCTGGCAAAGCATCCGTGACAGTGACTTGCCCACTGACCGTTGAAGTGCCCGAATTGCTAACCAGCAGGCTGAAGGTGCCGCCCGATTCGCCAATATTAAAAGCGATGGTGTGGCTTTTGACAATGCGCAGATCTTGGCCTACCTGCGGAATGACATCCAGGGTGCCGTTGATGGGGGCAATCGGGAAATACGTCCACAGGTCAAGCCCTTTCCAATCGCCAAAACCGCTGCTGCTGTCGTTGCCGAAAGCGCGCTGGGCTGTGCTGGTATCAAAGCCGGTGCTGGGGTTGCTGAAGGCCGTGGCAGGCGGAGTGTTGCCAGGCAGCACGGTGCCAACCGTGCCCACGGTGGCTCCGGTAGAGACTCGGTAACCGCGGTCATCGTAGAAGGCGTGCCGGCAGGTCAGCAGGGGGCAGGTTCCGCCAATGGGGTTCATCAGGGTGATGGTCGGGCCGCCCAGCCTGCTGTTTTCCACGTCCAGCATGGGGAAGTGGTATTCGCCAGCGCGGAAGCTCATTTGGAAGGGATAATCGTTTGCTACCGGGAAAGCCACGCCAGAATTATCTTTACCATCCCAGGCGATGGTGTTCACCCCCACCACAGATTGCCCATACAGGACGCGGTTGTTGGGGTTAGCAGGGTCAAAGTTGACGCCATCCCGGCTGATGATGATTTGATTGATCCCGCCGATATTGCCGGTGTAAGTGAATTCGCCGCCAATGGAAAAATACCCCTGAGCGCCGCTGGCCGAGCCGCGATAGCTGATGTTCGTGATGGAAGGCTGAGTGGGGGTTGGTAAAATATTGGCCGGCAGATCGGCCGCAGGGTAGCTAAAAAACATCTTTGCTGCAGCCGGAGACAGTTTGGTATTTCCGAGGGCCGTGCTGAGGGTGTTTTCCGTGAACACCATATCGTGATACAGCGGGGTCTTACCATCTGGATCCAGGAAACCAACCCGGTTGCCATAAAAGATGAAACCGTTGGGATCCAGGCCGCGGAACTCCACCTTGTAAATAAACCCGTCATTGGTGACCGAATAGATGGTCGAATAGATCCGCCGCGAGGTGCCATTGCCGCCCGTAATCTGCGCCAGATAATCCACAAAGACGCGCCCTGAAATGGTGACGGTATTGGCCGCATTGCGCACGGTGATATCCCACATCGAGACCCCGCTTCTCTGCGCGGTGGTGACGTTTGGAGAATCGATCGTGCCGGCATCGCCGTCCGCACTACCGTTGACGCCATCTGGGCCATACATCGCCACCCAATAAGTACCAGTCGCCGGAACAGTATAGGTGCAGGGAACGTACCCGCCGCTGGCCGGTTGAGGTCCAGCCAGCTCTTGGGCACGCGTGGTGAGCCTGCCGCGCCCACCGCCTGTGCCGCCGGTGCTGCATTTAAACTCAGGCGTAATGAGGGCGAGCGCCGCGGGAGCGATCTGTGAGCTAGAGATCTGATTTTCGCGGTACAGAACAATGTCCCCAGATCCAACCCCCATGGCGCTGGAACCCATGAGAATGTTTTCACCAGCAACAGCGTACACCCGAAAAAAAGTGCGCCGGTATAACCCGGCCGTCGTATTGATGCGCCACTCGGTCAGAGCACGCTTGCCGCCACCGGTGTTCAGGTTACGGCTGCCTTCAGCAGAGGCGGCGCGAATGCCCCACAGGCTGAACGCGCCGATAATAACCAGGGCCAGCGCGAAAAAGACACGCGCAGAGTTTTTTCCGCGGCCGGGAAAGAGGTGCAAAAACTTAAACATGTAAACTCCTATTCTTGGGCTTACTGCGAATGAGTAACGATACTATTACCAGTCAGGTTGCCTGAGTCAAATATTAATTTTTTTTCCCACCACATGCTGGTTAACATGTTCATTGTAACCTAATAATACCGCTTTAGGTATACACTTATGAAAGGTGGGAGCGCTCAAAGGCTGATTGGTTTGATCCCCAAATTCGATTACAATAGCACCTTGAGAGGACCTATGGACACTATCCAAGAAACCCTGGCAACCTTCATCGCCACGCATATCCTGCACAAACCGGGGCGGACCATTGACCCCGCCGAGAAACTCATTTCCAGCGGGCTGATCGACTCGTTCAATCTGGTTGACCTGGCGATCCACATTGAGGAAAAACTCGGCGTGCAGATCGATGATACCGAGCTGACCGCCACAACCTTCGACACACTGGCTGAACTGGCTGAACTGATCCGCCAGCGCCAGGGCGCACAATGACCACCCTGCCCCAACGGTTGTACGAAATCTACCAAAGCCAGCCGGAAAGCCCGGCAGTACGCCTGCTGTACAATGCTCAACCAGACCAGGCGCTGACATGCCGCGACCTGCTGCTCGGCTCCGCAGGCTATGCGCAGGCACTGGCCCAGGCTGGCATCCAGCCGGGCGAAGTGGTCATCTGGTTAAGTTAGTGGAGAGGGGCTGGCTGCTGAAGACCAGCAGCGGCAAGGTGGCGCGCAGCGCCAACCGCGAGAAATACCTGAGCGAGCCTCAGGGCTGATTGCCTATGGGCCGCCAGGCCGGGTCGAAATCGTAAGCGTTGTTTTCCACCAGGGGGCGGCGGTCCACACCGTTGGAGCGCATGATGTAGATTTCGTGGTTGGCGGTGAACCAGCTGCGCAGCACGATCCAATAGCCGTCCGGCGAATAGTACATCTCCGAAACCAGCTCAACTTTCGAAACCTCGATGGGCACGGCGCCATTCTCGGTATACTGCACCGCCATCAACTGGGTGCGATTGGAGGGGTCGTCCACCTGGCGGCGGGTAAAGATCACGGTAGTGCCGTCCGGCGACCACTTGGGGCTGTTGTTGGTGTAGTTACCACCGCCCACTGAAAGCGCATGGCGGTTTGTGCCGTCCACAGCCATGGCCCAGATGCGCCCATCGCCGCCGATGTAGGCCAGCATTTTCCCGTCCGGCGACCAGGCCGGTTGAGAGTTCGCCTTGCCATTGGGGTCCAGCAGCGAGGTGACGGTATTGGTGCGCAGATCCAGCAAGAAGATCTGCGGCGTTGGCCCGCTGCGCAGGGAAGTGAAGGCGATGGTATTGCCATCCGGCGACCAGACCGGGTCAAAATCCCCGCCGGGGACCACTGGCAGCGGGAACAGGTTCGTGCCATCGGCGTTGATGGTGAACATGCTGGAGCCAGGGTATGTTTCCAGGTTCTTGCTGCACGGCGAGATAAAGATCAGGCGCAGCCCATCCGGAGACCATTCGGGCTGGCAGGCGCCATCGGGGAAATCGGTGATCTGGCGCAGCCCGCTGCCATCCACATTGATCAGGTAGATTTCCGGCACGCTGCTGCGGTCGGAAGCAAAAGCGATCATCCCACCCCCACCGCCGATCGGCGTAGGCAGCGGTGTAATTGTGGCTGTCTCGGTGGGAAGAGGCGTTTCGGTCTGCGTCGGCGTCTCGCTGGGGGGGAGCGTTTCGGTGATGGTAGGGGTCAGGGTGGGTTCAGGCGTGGGCGTGTCGGTAGCAGCGGGAGGCGCCATCAGCGTTTCGGTAATAGCTGGCACAGGTGTGCCCGGCGCAACCGACGTATTGACCCAGGCCACCATTTGGCTGGGGAGGTTGGGGTTCACCATATAGGCGGCCGCGCCGCCCGCCACCAATAACATCAGCAAAATAAAGACCATCCCCAGCCCCGAGAACTTGCGCTTGCGCGGCCGGGAGGGGTTGACCACCGGCGTCGGCAGGCCGTCCAGAGGGCGGCTGATCGGCATGGAAATGATGCCTTCATCCCCTTCCTGAGCCATCCCGCTCAGATCGCTGCCCAGGGCGATCGCGTCCAGGTCGGTGATCTCCTGGCCCAAAGCCAGCGGCGGCGGCGGCAGCACCAGCTCGATGGGCAGGTTGCGCCGGGTGGTGCTGCGGCAGTTGAGCAGTTCTTGCTTGAGTTCCTCTGCGCTCTGATAGCGGTTATCGGGGCGCACTTCCAGGCACTTCTCCAACACCTGCGCCAGGCGTTTGGAGATCTTGGCGTTGTGCTTCAGGAGCGGGGTCAGGTCGGCCTGCTCCATGGCCCGCGCCAACCCGTCTTCGGGCAGGGCGTTGGTCAGGGCAGAATAGAGCGTGGCGCCCAGCGAATAGACATCCGAGCGGTGGTCGGTGCGGGCGGTGCCGTACTGCTCTGGCGGGGAGTAACCCGGGGTCATGGCGCGCGCCCCGGTGCTGGTGGCCTCGCGGCCCACCATCACTTTGGCCAGGCCAAAATCCACCAGATAGATATGCCCGTGCGGGGTGATACGCACATTGCCGGGCTTAATGTCGCGGTGCAGCACAGCGGGCTTGCGCGTGTGCATGTAAGCCATGGCGTCGCACAGCGCCACGCCAATGACGATACATTCCTGCTCAGGCAGCGCGCCGATGCGGTCCATGCGCTGGCGCAGGTCCTCCCCCTCGATATAATCCATCACCAGGTATTGGCCCTGCTGCTCGATCACAAAGTGATCGGTCACGCGCGGCAGGTTGGGGTGGCGCAGGTTTGCCAGGATGGTGGCTTCCAGGCGGAACTGGCGTGCATACTCTTCTGTGGTGAAGAGGTTCTCTTTAACGGCAACTTCCACTCCCAAGTTCTCGTCAATGGCGCGATAAACTGCCGCCATGCCGCCTTGCCCCAAGATCTCGGCAATGCGATAGCGTTTATTCAGGAGCGAGCCGCGTTCCATAGTCATGGTTGGTATATATTATACGTGAAGCGTGAACGTTTTCCCATACAATTTCGGCTCACTTTTAACATTGGTTGGCATTTTCTGCGCAACAGTGAACCGTTTCTTTGTATCGTCAGCGCTCACGCTTCACTACAAGACCTTCTGTGTCGGTTTCGAACGATTTCAGGTACAGGATGCTAAGAACCGATCCGGAAATTGGGGGCGAGGCGGGTGTTTGGCAGGGCCATGCCCCGCCAAACACCCACACCCTTGTCATTTTCGGATAGCTATCAAATGTTGATCACCTGTCCGCAATACTCGCACGTGATGCTGGTCTGGCCGCGCAAGATGGGGGCTGTCAGGCCGGCGCCGCAGTTGGTGCACTGGCGCGGGGCATTCTTGATGCGCTCCAGTTCAGACTGGTCGATCTCCTCAGCCCGGTCTTTATCATAGCCGCCAGAGCGCGCCCGGCCAACCATCTTGAGCCAGGCATCCGCCACGGGCAGGGCCAGCTCCACCTTTGCCGAGGGGTAAGGCGCACCCGAAGCCAGGCGGAAATCTAGGAACTCCACGCCCGTGGCCTCGTCCACTTCCTTCTGCACACCTTCCACCTGAGCCAGGGGCACGTTCAGCTTCAGCTCATAGTCGCCCACGCGGTCTTCCCAAAGCAGGCGCTGGTCGGTGAGGAACAAGATGCCGTTCTCTGGCTCCAGGCCGGGGCGGGCCCATACGGCCTCCGTAGCCGCTACGCCGCTCTCGGTCGCCAGCAGTTGGAAGCTGGCGGTAGAAAGCGCGTCCAGCATCCAACCCACCCACTCCATGTGCGCCGCCAGGGACTCGACCTCGTCGGCATACTGGTCGTACTGGGCGATGACCGAGTCGTCGGCGGCATCGGCCTGGGCTTCCAGGGAGGCCTGCGCCGATTTCACCTGCATAAAGAGCGGGCGCGCCGCGTTCAGATTATTGGCCATGCCCAGCAGTTCAGCCATGGATTTCTGCAAACTGACCATCTGCTCGCTCAAGAGCTTGGTCTGGTTATCCAGAGTCAGCATGGCGTTGGTCTTGATGCGATCCCATTGGGATGCCAGCACCGTCACGTCGCCTTCCAGGCTCTTCTCGATGGCATAGCCGCGCGAGCGCAGCCCCGAGAGGCTGCGTTCCAGCGAGCGCATGTCATTCTCGATCTGCGCCAGTTCCTCGCGCACCGGCTTGAGCGTCACCGTGTCTTGCAGAGCGTTGACATCGGCCTGCAGCGCCATCAGGTTCGAGGCCGTCAGCGGGCCGGTCAGATCGGCAATGGAAATGCCGCTGCCGGTGGAGCGGTCGTTCTCGATATCGCCCGATTTGGCGCGGTTGATCAGGGTGACCCAGGTGGCGCAGTTCTGCCCGTTGAGGTGGAAAGGCACTTCGCCCAGCTTACCATCGGCAAACTTGGCTTCGACGAAATCCTGGTGCCCAAACAGGCCCTTGCTGACCGCTTTGGCATCCTGCAGGGCCGTGAGGGGCTGGTCGATCATCACTTCTTGCACCAGCTCTTGCGACACCGAGACAAAGAGGATTTTCTTGGTGGCAACCTTCTCTTTGCGCTCATAGATGATGCGCTTGTTGGTGAGGTAGAGAATGCCTTCGGGATCGTTGTCTCCCACCTGGTCCCAGCGGGCAGGCACGGCCATGACCAAATTTTCGCCGCCGCCCAGCTTGAACTTGGCCTCGCCCAACTGTCCCAGCGCCCAATGGATCTGGTTCAGGCGCGAGGCCAGCGTAGACGTCTGCGATTGGATATCGGCATAGTTGGCCTGCAGGCTGGATTCGATCTGGTTGAGGTCGCTCATGAACGTATTGACCTGGCTGGAGGTGCTGCTGAGCAGCGGCGTGGCGGCTGCCGGGTTGCCCACCACCGAGTTCAGGCGCGCCACCTGGCCGTTCAAAGACACCAGACGGTTCTGGAAGGCCGCGGACTGCTGGGGGATGCTGTTCAGCACCTGGTCGCGCACTGCCTGCCAGCGATCCATCGCCGCATAGGCGATCTCGTCCAGGTCTTTCTGGTACACGTAGCCCTTGCTGCGGGCGCTTTCCAGCAAAGTTGTGGCGCGGTTGAGGTTGGCATCCAGCTCGTTCACCTGGGTTTGCAGGTTTTGCAGGGTAGAACGCCCGCCCAGATCTTGCAAGTTGCCGTTGAGCACGGATACGTCCGTGGCGATCTGCGGATGCGCCGAGCCTACGTTCAATGCCAGGCCCGCCAGCATCGCCGCGGCAGGCAGGCCCGCGGCCGCGCCCATCCCCGGGCGGACGGTCTGCCCCTGAGCGCCCACTGCGGGCGTGCCGGGGCGCACATCCCGCCCGGTCGATTTCAGGCCGGAGGGGGCTGCGCCAGGCTTTTGGAAACCCTTGGGGCTGCCAGCCGGTGTGGGCGCTCCTGCAGGGCGCAAAGCCCCCGGGCGCACCGGCTTAGCGCCGGGCCGCACCGCAGAGGAAAGCGTGCCCTGCTGCGCGCCGGGCCGCACCAGCGGTGCGCCCGCCTGCGGAGCCGCCGGCTTGGGCATAATGCGAATGGGCGGGGCTGCCGGGCGCACACTGGGGCGCGGGTGCAGGCTCTGTTGGTTAGCGGTTTGGTTATAGGCTTCGCGCCGCGCTTCGCGGGCGTCCTGGCGGTGCGCATTGGAGCCGATCTTGAGCGTCGGTGCGGCAGGGCGCGGCTGAATTGCCTGCGGGCGAGGCGCTTGCGGGCGGAAGGGGGTTGCCTGCGGGCGGGGCGCCTGCGGGCGGAAAGGGGCTGCTGCGGGCCTGGGCGCCATCTTGGGCGGTCCACCAGGTTTGTTTGGTTTCATTTTACCCATCGAACTAACCTCCTTTGAACTGGCTTTTTAACATACTATGGATTGTCTTGATTATATCAAAAACAGCCCGGGTTGATTTATCAACCTGGATTGCTTTACACATCCAAATTGCGCACATCCCGGGCATGGGTCTGAATGAAGCGGCGCCGCGGCGGCACGGCAGAACCCATCAGCATATCAAAGGTGCGGTCGGCTTCGGCTGCATCGTCAATCGTCACCAGCAGCAGGGTGCGGTTCGCCGGATCCATGGTGGTCTCCCACAGCTGCTGCGGGTTCATCTCGCCCAGACCCTTGTAGCGCGACATAGACACCTTATCCGCGGGAGCATCCCAGGCTTTGAGCAGAGCATCCCGCTCGGCGTCGGAGTAGGCGTACTTGGCCTGGTTCTTATAGGCCATGCGGTAAAGCGGCGGCTGGGCGATATACAGGTGGCCTTCTTCGATCAGGGGCATCATATAGCGGAAGAAGAAGGTCAGCAGCAAGGTGCGGATATGACTGCCGTCTACGTCGGCATCGGTCATCACGATCACCCGCCCATAGCGCAGGCCCGAGAGGTCGAAGGAATCGCCAATGCCCACACCCAGGGCAGAGATGAGCGCCTTGACCTCGTTATTCGCCAGGATCTTATCCAGGCGCGCCCGCTCGGTGTTGAGGATCTTGCCGCGCAGCGGCAAGATAGCCTGGAAATGCCGGTCTCGGCCCTGCTTGGCCGAACCACCCGCCGACTCACCTTCTACGATGTACATTTCCGTCTTTTCGGGGTCGCGTTCCGAGCAGTCTGCCAGCTTGCCGGGCAGGGTCAGGCTTTCCAATGCCGATTTGCGGATCACCAGGTCGCGCGCCTTGCGGGCGGCATCGCGCGCCCGGGCAGAGGTGAGGCACTTCTGCACAATGGCCTTGCCCGCGGAGGGGTTCTCTTCTAAGAAGCTGCTGAAGGCGTCGCCGACCACCTGCTGCGCCATGGTCTGCACTTCTGGGTTCATCAGCTTGACCTTGGTCTGCGACTCGAACTGCGGGTCGGGGTGTTTGACGCTGATGATGGCGGTGAGGCCCTCGCGGGTATCGTCGCCGCTGAAATTGGTGTCGGCGTCTTTGAGCAGGCCGGCGCGGCGGGCGTAATCGTTGATCGTACGGGTCAGCGCGGCGCGCAGGCCGGTCAGGTGGGTGCCGCCGTCAATGGTGTTGATGGTGTTGGCAAAGGCATACACCGATTCCGAATAGACATCCGTGTATTGGATGGCGGCTTCAATCGTGATGCCTTCCTGTTCTTTTTCGGTGTGCACCACCGCGTGCAGGTTCTCGCGGTTGCGGTTCAGGTAGCGCACAAAAGAAGTGATGCCGCCCTCGAAATAGAAAGTCATCTCGCGGTTGGTGCGCCGGTCTAGAAAATAGATCGTTACGCCGCGGGTGACGAAGGCCATCTCGCGGAAGCGCTGCACCAGGGTATCGAAGCGGAAATCCATCTCGCCTTTGAAGATTTCCGGGTCAAACTTGAAGGTGGTCTTGGTGCCGGTGACCTTGGGGGAGGCCTTGCCGATCACCGCCACCGGGGCAACCGGGTAGCCGCGCTGGTAGCGCTGGAAGTGGCGCTGGCCGTCGCGCTGCACTTCCACCTCGCACCACTCAGAAAGGGCATTGACCGCTGAAACGCCCACGCCGTGCAAGCCGCCAGAAACCTTGTACGAGCCGCCGCCAAACTTGCCGCCGGCGTGCAGCACGGTCATCACCACTTCGAGGGCGGGCTTTTTCATCTGCGGGTGGATATCCACCGGGATGCCGCGCCCATTATCGATCACCGTGACACTGCTATCGGGGTTGATGATCACCTCGATGCGGTCACAAGAGCCAGCCAGGGCTTCATCGATCGAGTTATCCACCACCTCGTACACCAGGTGATGCAGTGCCTTCAGGTCCGTGCCGCCCACGTACATACCCGGGCGGCGGCGCACCGCCTCCAGGCCTTCTAGCACCTGGATATCTGAAGCGGAATAAGAGAGAGGCTTATGTTCTTCCGTCACACCATCCTCCAAAACAGGCTCACCAGGCTCAGCCCAGCGCCTTCAGTCTCAGTTTACGCGCGGTATCTTCTGCCCAATGGTCCGCGTCGCGGTAGTAAATGAATGTAGCTGCCAGCAGGCTGGTGGCCACAAAGGCATGCCCGGCAATCCCCACCAGCAACAGCCAGGAGTTCTCTTCTGGCACCCGCCACAACAGATCCATCAGTTGGCTGGAAGCCAGCGCCAGCACCACCAGCAGCACGGTCGGCGGGAAGCTCAGGCGGGTCAGGCGCTCGCTGCGGCGCACCGCCGTCAGCAGGTTATTGCGCATGCCCAGCACACCGTGCGGGGCAAAGAACAAGGGGAACAATAACCAGCCTGCCAGCCCAATGTACAACAGCCCGCCAAACTGCAAGCCGCCGGCGGGCAGCAGCGAAAAGGCGCAGGAGAAGGGAATGCTGACCAGCAGCAAGAACGAGAAGACGACCAGCACCAGGACGATGATATTCAGCGCAGCCATCGGCCACTGGGCCAGGGCCTCTTTCAGGTGCACCTTGCCCTGCAGGGCTGCCTGCGCCACCACCTGATAATAGAAGATGCCCAGGGCCAGCCCCAGCAGCGTGAGCAGCGCCCACCAGCCTGCCGCCGCCCACCAGGAGGGCACTTCCCACACCGAGGGCTGCCCCAACGGGGCCTCCACCGGCAGGCTGCCAGCCATCAGGCTGGGAATGCCCACCGGGTAGGTGCGCAGCACCGCCGCCAGGTTCAGCCGCTCCAAGATCACGCTCACGGTGAGGCGGCTGTCGGCGGGCANNNNCCAGGGGGAAAAGCAGCAGCCCGGCCTGGTTGGCAATGACATCAAAGCCGCGGCGCAGCGACCCCAGCACATTGGGGGGGGCAGGTTCGATCGAGGTTTCGCTAGCATTCATACAGCTTATCATTT
>DIXA01000029.1 GCA_002428565.1 Anaerolineales bacterium UBA6092
GGTCGACATGCTCCGTTTTATGCAACCCCTCCTTCCCGTTTCGGGAAAGGGGTTGGGGGGTTAGGTAAACCTACTCGTAGCGGAACCGCAGCAGCCCCACGGTAAAGAACAGCACGGCAAAGCCCAGCAAGGCGGCCGAAGGCAGCCAGATGGCTTCAATGCCCTGGCCGCGCATCAGCAGATCCGTGAACCCTTCCATCGCCCAGGTGGTCGGCAGCACGTGCACGATTGTGCGCAGCCCGGCCGGGAACAGCTCCAGCGGCCACCAGCAGCCACCCAGCAGCGCCATCACCATGCCCATCATAATGCTCAGGTTACTGGCCTGCTTTTCAGTCTTTACGAAGGTGCCCAGCATCACGCCGAACGCCACCGAAGCCAGACCGAAGATCACCAAGAGCAGCCCGGCCGCGGCAATCGACCGCCCCCAGTTCACCTTCATCACCAGGGCGCCAAAGCCGATCAACAGTGCCATCTGCACAATGCCAATGACTAGCTGACCCACGATCGAGCCGAGCAAAAAAGTGGCCTTGCTGGTGGGCGTGGTCAACAAGCGCTGGAGGGTCTTCTGGTTGCGCTCGAAGGCAAACAGGCCCGAAGCGCCCAGCAGCGGGATGAATACCCAGGTGATCATCTGCCCGGCCGAAGCCTGCGAAGCGGCATTAAACTCGCCTTCGCTGGATTCATCCACCGCACGCGTTACAATAACCTTGCCGGGGAAATTTAAGCCCAGTCGCAGGGCTTCCAACCGCGATAGGTTAAAATACCGCTGCCGCTCCTCGTCATCAGAAAAAGGCTGCAGCGCCTCCGCCTCTGTCACGCTGGCCAGCGCCACCTCCACCGGCCCAATCACCAAACCGACCGCTGCCGAGACCGCCCGCGCCGCGCCATCTGCATCCGAGCTGTTCGGTCGCTTGCGCAGCTCTAGCTCCACAGCCTGGCCTGCCTGCAGGTCAGCCGCAAAGCCCGCCGGGATGATCAGCCACGCTGGGGCATTGCCGCCGGTAAATGCGGTCTCAGCATCTGCAAACGAAAGCGGGCTGACGGTGATATTTCCCGATGCCTCCACCGCCTCGGCCAGGGCGGCTGAGAGGCCTGTCTGATCCTGATCTGTAACCAACAGCGTGATCTTGTATTCATTGCTGCCCTGCGGCGTTCCACCCGCCAGGATGTAGGTAAAGATCAGCGGCAAAACCAAGAAGAACAGCAGCTCCGAACGGCTCGAAAACCGTATCAGTGCATCTTTCCATGCAATCGTCAATATTTTCATCACAGCACCATCCTACTTCAGAAATCCAGAAGCCCAGCGTTTGCGCGACAGCCCAACCGCCAGCCCGAACAAAACTACCGTCAGCCCCAGTAGGGCCAGCAGCGAGGGAACCAGGTCGGTCAGCGTTCCACCCGTTGCCAGCAGGGTGAAGCCATCCATCGCCCAGGCATTCGGGGTCAGCTTGCCCAGCAGGCGCACTGGCTCCGAAAACATCGACGCGGGGATGAACGTACCGCCCAGGATACCGAATAAGAGCATCATGGCCGTGCCAATGCTGGATACCTGGGACGCAGACCGTGCCACCGAGGCCAGGAGAATGCCCCATCCCGTCGCCGCAGCCACCACAGCCACCAGCAGCAGTATCACTCCGATCGGGCTGCCCCAATCCAGGCCGAACAGCAATCCCGAACCTGCCACCAGCACCACCATCTGCAGCAGCCCGGTAACAAAGATGCTCAGCAGTTTGCCGCCCAACACCTCAACACTACGGGTCGGCGTGGTCAGCATGCGCTGCAGCGTGCCCATAGAGCGTTCCATCAGCAGGCTGCGGCTGCCCTGGGTCACGGTGTACATCAGGAACAAGACCGCCATGCCCGGCGCCAGGTAAGCCAGGTAATTAACCTGCTCCTCGGGCTCTCCCTGGTTGACATTGACCGTCACCAGAGAGGTCGATTCCTGCTGCCCGCCAAGGCGCCCTGCCATTTCGGTCGTAAAAGCCTCTTTCTGGCTGGCATCCAGGCGTCCTGTTGCCATTAACCCGCCGATCGTCACGGACAAACTAACGCGCCTCGTGTACATCTGGTTAACCACTTCCGACACGATCGATTGCACGATGCTGGCGCTGATCGGCGCCCCCGGATTGGAGTAAACCTCCACCAGCGGTACCAACGCGATGCTCTCCACGTCCCCGAGCAGCATGTTCTCGCTAAAACCCGCCGGGATGATCACCGCCGCGTAAGCGTCTTGCGATTTCACTGCCTGGCGCGCCGCATCTTCATCATCAGTTAGCTGCGGCTCGAGCAGGGTTGCCAGATCCTCTGAGAAGAGCACATCTATCAGGATCTGCCCCATCTGCCCGTCGTCATGGTTGACAACCATCACCGGGATATCCTCAAGGCTGCCAGAACTGCTGGTTGAGAAACTTCCCGTCACCAGCCCCAAGCCCAGCGTCAGCAGGAAGGGCGCCAGCAGCATGAAAACCAGGGCGGAGCGATCGTTCAGGGTGATGATCAGATCTTTCCAACAAATACTCAACACGCGTTTCATAGCTAATTCCTCAAGGCGCGGCCGGTCAGGTGCAGGAACACCGACTCCAGGTTAGGCTCCTGGATATCGATCGAGCGGATGCGCACCCCGGCTGCTGCCGAGGCGTTCATCACCTCTGGCAGCACGTCCGAAGCATCTGCTACGGTCAAGATGATCTGGTGATCGGTCGCCGAGGCCGCTTTCACGCCCGGCACCTTCTCAAACTTGGATAGCAGATCTGCGGTCGACTCATCTTCATTAAAGTGCAGACGCAGGGTCTCCATTTCGCCCACCAGATGGGTCAATTCCTTCTGCGTGCCCAGCGCGATCAGTTGCCCATGATCGATGATGCCCACCCGGTCAGCAAGCTCTTCGGCCTCTTCCATGTAATGGGTGGTGTACAGCACGGTCATGCCCTGGCTGCGCAGATCCTTCACCATATCCAGGATATTGCGGCGGCTTTGCGGGTCAATGCCCACCGTGGGCTCATCCATGAACAACAAAGACGGCTTATGCATCAGCCCCACCGCAATGTTCAGGCGGCGCTTCATGCCGCCCGAAAATGTGTCGACACGCGAATTGGCCCGATCCGAAAGGCCCACCTGCTCCAGCACTTCTACGATGCGGTTCTTCAACGCCTGCCCGCCCATGCCGTACATCTGCCCCCAAAACACCAGGTTCTGCGAGGCAGTCAGCGCCTCATACAGCGCCAGATCCTGGGGCACCACCCCGATCAGCCGCTTGACATCCATCGGCTCTTTGGCAATCGAATGCCCGCCGATCTCTGCTTCGCCAGCGGTTGGCTCCAGCAAGCAGCACAACATAGAGATGGTGGTCGTCTTGCCCGCGCCGTTGGGTCCCAGCAGGCTAAAGATTTCGCCTTCCAGGATGCTGAAGGAAACCCCTTTCACTGCCTCCAGGTCGCCGTACGATTTCTTGAGATCTTTCGCAATTAAAATGTTTCCAGCCATTTGTACTCTCCTTGAAATATAAAGAACATGAACTGGGCATAGGTTATCATAGGCAGATCAAAAAAGCATGACCCAAAAGTCACCTTTTGGGTCATGCTCAAACCATGACGTCACTGTTTAGAAAAGTTTCGCCCTAAACGAGATTTAACTCCCTGGCTTTCAACGCCGCCTGCGTGCGATCACTCACCCCCAGCTTGTTCAAGATGCCCGTCACGTGGTTCTTCACCGTTCCCTCGGCAATCACCAGAGCCTGAGCGATCTCGCGGTTGCTGGCGCCGCGCGCCAGCAGGCGCAGCACTTCCATCTCGCGCTCCGAAAGCGGATCAGGCAGTGCGGCCGGCTGGGAGGGGTTCATCGCCACCAGGCGGGTGAACTCTGCCAGCACCTTAGCCGCCACAGATGGCTGCAAGAACGATTCGCCCCGCGCCGCCGCCCGGATCGCCTCATAAAGCTTCTCCGAAGGCGCATCCTTCAGCAAATAGCCCACCGCCCCTGCCCGCAAGCCGTCAAATACGTACTCATCGTCATCAAACGTGGTCAGGATGATCACCCGGCATTCCGGGTGCGCCTGGCGCAGCCGCTGCGTAGCCGCCGCCCCATCCAGCACCGGCATGCGCAGGTCCATCAGCACGATCTGCGGGTGAAGTTTTGCCGCCTGGCTCACGGCCTCTTCGCCATTGCTGGCCTCGCCCACAATCTCAAAATCCGCCTGCACCGTGAGCAGTGTGCGCAGCCCCTCGCGGAACATCGTCTGGTCGTCAACAAGCAAAATGCGGATGCGCTCAGTCACTTTCTGTTCACTCCCCAAACGGTATAGCAACGTCGATGCAAAAACCCTTGCCCACATCCGTTTGAATATCTAGCCGCCCATTGAGCAACTGGACGCGCTCACGGATACCCAATAAGCCAAAACCGCCTTCTGTATTCGCGCTGCCCACGCCATTGTCGCCCAACGCCAGGCGCACCCACCCCGGTTCCGAGTAATCCAGCGTCAAATCCACCCGGCTGGCCAGGGCGTGTTTGCGCATGTTGGTCAGGCCCTCCTGCGCAATCCGGTACAGAGCAAAATTGAGCCAATCGGGCAAGGCCACCGCCTTGCCCACCACAGTCAACTCAGCCACAATCCCCGAGCCGCGCACATCATCGAGAAGATCGCGCAAACTCTCGCTCAAAGGCTTATCCATCGCCGGGTCATCGCGCAAGGCCGCCACCGAGCGGCGTACTTCCACCAGCGCGTCTTGCGCCAGGCCTTGAGATTTTTCCAGCAGGCCCCTGGCGCTCTCACGGTTATCATCCAGTACCGCCAGCGCAGCCTTGATCTGCATATTGATCGCTGTCAGATGGTGGCCTAACCCATCATGGATCTCGCGCGCCATGCGGGTGCGCTCTTTGCTCACCGCCAAATCTTCTGCTTTCACGGCATACTCGCGCAGCTTGCGATTTGCCTGCTCCAGTTCCGTTGCCAGCCGCTCAGCTTCTGCACGCGCCTTTTCCTCATTCATCGCCACGCGGGTGAATATAAACACAAAAAAGAGCGCTGCAATCATATTAAATCCAACTGACAACAACACCCGAATAGAGCTATACAGAATAAAAGGCATCATCAACGTCGCAAAAATCAGGCTGCAAACAAAGATTGACCACCCTACGGGGAATATCGCTACCGCATGCGCCGCCATGGGCAAGAAAAGCAGCCAGGCATTACCATCGCACAGGTATTGAATAGCCGCACCCAGTGAAATTTGCACGAAAAAATAAAGCGCCTTGCCCAGCGCAGTTGGCCGGGCTATCAGGTGCCTCCACCCAAATAACCCCACCGCTATGAATACCAGGCCCAGAACAATCACCAGCAGGCTGATGGGGTACGCCAGCACCCCGCTGGCAAAGATCACCCCATACGCGGCAATAATCACCAGCACAAAGGCGGCATCCCCTCCCAGCTCTAACTTGGTTCGTTTCCGTGTTGTATTGATCACCTGGCTCACCGGCTCCTTGTCTACCCTACTCGCGAGGCAACCACCAGCGCTTCCCCCTGATTGATCGGCAGTTCCGTCGCCAGCAGGCGCGGATCGTTCAGCCAAAAATCGCGCACCGGGTCGACCTGTTGGCGCAGCTCGACCGGCAGACTGTCTTGCGGCACCATACCGCTGAGCACAATCGTCCCGCCCATGCGCAAAGATTGCAAGAGCGGTTCGCGTGCAGCAGTATCCACCCGGTTAATATTCAGGTACAGAAAGCTGAAAGGCCTATAGATCAGGATATCCTGCCATTTCCCATGCAGAGCCTGCACATTCGGGTAGTTTTCAAACAAAGCCCGCGCCACCGCGGCCAGGGCAGCATCCTCCTCCACAGTGACGAAGGAGCAATTCGGCGAAAGCGCGCTGATGATCCAGGCAGCCCCACAGCCACACTCCGTACCGATCTCCGCGATCACTCCACTTTGGTACTGGTTGACCATCAATTGCAGCAAACGCCCAATCGAATCGGTGCAGGCATATTTGGTTTGCATCTGGTTCGACAGGTTGATAGCCCGTTTCACCAGAGGCGGGATATGAGTCGTCGAACGATAAGGTGTCATGGCAATGATTCCTTTATCTGCAGAGGCGATTCCAGTATGGCCAGGATCTTCTCTGCCTCAAGCGGCAGCTCGCGGCCCTGCCACAACATCGGCCTGCCCGGCAGAGAGCGCGCATCCCAAAACAACTCCAGCCCGTTGCTATCCGGATCCTCAAAGTGAAGCACCCAGTAAACCGTCCGGTCCAATGCTGTGACCTTGATCCCGGCCTGCATCAGGGTCTGGTATGCTTTGGCAAAAGAGACCTGGTCTGGCAGCTCAAAACGCAAGCGGTGCATGCCGGTTGCATCTGCCAGGGCTGCTGGGGCGTTTGCACCTACATTGCGCAGGCCCAGCACATGGTGCAGTTCGTTGTTGGTTAAAAATGCATAGCCCTTCCCCACTCGCTCAGCCAGCCGCAGGCCCAGAAAACGCATATAGAAGGCGATCGAGCGGTCCAGGTTGCGCACTTTGATCTGCGCCCCCGCCAGGCGGGACGAGTAATCTGGCGGAGCGGGCACCCCTACCACCCCGGCAGCATCCAGGCGGTCTTTGAGCCAATCCGCGGCACCTCGCAGGCACTCCTCGCTGATGAAATGCCCCATCGAATACTCACGATAGGTCAGATGCACCGGTAGCATCGAAAACTTGCTGCTGATTGCCCTTCCAAGAGCTACCGGGTAGGTGCCATCGCTCCTGCCGTGCAAAACCATCAGCGGAAAGCCATGCAAGCGTTCGGCTGGCACAGTGAGCGAATCAATTTCCGGAACAACCTGCCCGCCGATTGCCACTGCGCCTGCCAGCATCTCCGGCGCAGTCAGCACCAGACTCAGGGCCAGCACCGCACCCTGCCCAAAACCCAGCAGGTAAACCTGTTCGGGATCTGCACGGAATTCCTTGCAGGCTTCCTTGATGAACGAAACCAGCATTTCCCGGCTGTGCTCCATCTGTGGGAAGTTGGTGATAACTTCCCCAAAGGCCCGTTCTGTCCCAAACCAGATATTCCTACCCGGCGACTGGGCAAAAGGCGCCCGGATGCTCAACACCAGGAAGCGCTCGTCAATTTCATCCGCCATCCCCAACAGGTCTCCTTCATTGCCGCTGACCGTATGCAGCAGCAGCAGCAAAGGGGGATGGGCAATACTCACCTGGGGTGGTCTTGCCCGATAAACAAATGATAACTTGGGCGCTTCTTTCATCTGCATCAAAATCCTGGATTTAAGAGTATACGGCAGATTACTTCCATACTTTACAACAACTTGATTGATTAAGCAACCTTACAATCGCCTGAAAATATCTTCACAAAAGTCGGGCCGAAGGTAGGGACAATTCTCCCTTTTCACACACTGCCAGGGGGAGTAAAATAGCCCCACGAAACATCAAGGATATCCAAATGCCTATCTACGAATACATTTGCCAGGATTGCGGTCTCCGTTTTGACTTACTGCGCAGCATGAAAGACGCTGATGCGCCCATCGCCTGCCAGGCTTGTTCCAGCCAGCACACCACCCGCACACTTTCATTGTTCAATGCCCAGAGCGGCGGGCGTATCGTCGCTGGCGGCGGTAAGGATGGCTGCGCCGGTTGTACGGGCGGCTCCTGCGCCTCCTGCGGGCATTGAGCTCAAGAGGCGGCCCACCCCAGCGAAATACGGCCTCGATCAGGCTCGATTTTCAGGATCTCCACCTGGATCACATTGCCAACCTGTAAAAGGGTGCCATAAGGGATCTGGCTGCGGTGCAGCAGCCCGTCTTGCTTGACGCCGATATCCACAAACGCGCCGAAGTCCACCACGTTGCGCACGGTCCCTTTCAGTCGCATGCCCTCCGTCAGGTCTTCCATCTTGAGCACATCATTGCGCAGGATGGGCGCAGGCGTATCCTGGCGAGGATCACGCCCCGGGCGCACCAATTGCTCCAGGATATCCTTTAAGGTGGGGATGCCCGCCCCCAACTCCTCCGCCAGGCTCTCCAGCGATTGCTTCGCCAGTAAAGCCTCCAGGGCGGGTTTGCGCTCCGTGGGAGGTGCGTGCGGCGAAAGCCTGGCTTTTTTTAGCACCGCCTCTGCCACCAGATAACTTTCCGGGTGGATAGCGCTGGCATCCAGGGGGTTATCGCCCTGGCGGATGCGCAAGAAGCCAGCCGACTGCTCAAACGCCTTAGGCCCCAGCCCAGAAACCTTGCGCAGCGCCAGCCGGTTCGAGAATGCGCCGTTCTGATCGCGGTACGCCACAATGCGCTCTGCCAGCTTTGGCCCAATCCCGGCCACATAAGTGAGCAGCGAAGGCGAAGCCGTCGCCACGTCTACGCCGACCTGGTTCACCACACTCTCCACCACACCGGTGAGAGATTCCGATAACTGCTTTTGATCCACATCGTGCTGGTACATCCCCACGCCGATAGACTTGGGATCGATCTTGACCAGCTCTGCCAGTGGGTCTTGCGCTCGCCGCGCAATCGAGACCGCGCCGCGCAGCGAGACATCCAAATTGGGCATCTCCTGGCGTGCCAGCGGGCTGGCGCTGTACACGCTAGCGCCTGCCTCGTTGACGATCAGGTACTGTACTTGCGGGGCATCCGTGCGGATCAGCTCTGCCACCAATTGCTCGGTTTCGCGCGATGCGGTGCCGTTCCCAATCGTGATCAGTGTCACACCATGCTTTTGCACCAGCGCCGCCATCGTTTTCAAAGATTTTTCATGCTGCTTTTGCGGTTCATGCGGGTAAATCGTCGCCGTCTCCAGCAGCTTGCCCGTCTCATCCACCACCGCCACCTTGCAGCCAGTGCGGAAGCCAGGATCCAATCCCATCACCACGTGCCCTGACAGGGGCGGCAGGCTTAACAGGGCCCGCAGGTTCGCCGCAAAAACCCCAATGGCATGCTTCTCCCCCTTCTCGGTCAATTCGCGGCGCACATCCCGCTCGATGGCAGGCAGCAGCAGCCGCTCTGCCCCATCAACGATTGCCAGCTCCATCTGCTCGGCTAACGGCGATATCCGGCTGGGGCAGAAAACAGCCGTAATGGCATTGCGCCAATCGCGTTCTGGCACCTCCACCCGCACCCGCAGCGCCTTCTCATCCTCGCCGCGATTGATCGCCAATACCTGGTAAGGCTTCAGCCGCTCTACGTTTCCTTCAAATTCGTAGTAGGTCTCGTACACCTTGCGTTCATCATCCGACTCTTCGATCCTCTCACTGTGCAGTGTGCCCCACTTCATCGCCTTCTCACGCGTCACCCGGCGTACCTCAGCATGCTCGCTGATCGTCTCAGCAACAATATCGCGCGCGCCTGCCCAGGCATCTTCGGCAGTGGGCACAGCCTCGTTTATGAACGGTTTGACGATATCCGCCAAAGGGGTTTTGGTGGCAGGCTGCTGCAAGATCCAGTCCGCCAGCCCTTGCAATCCCCTTTCCCTGGCTACACTGGCACGCGTCCGCCGCTTGGGCTTATAGGGCGCATAAAGATCCTCCAGCGCGGTCAGTGAATCGGCCGCGGCGATCTGCTGCTCCAGTTCGGGGGTCAGCAGCCCCTGCTCGCGGATCGAGGCCAGAACCGCCTCACGCCGCTCATCCAGCGTGCGCAGCCTTTCTAGCAGTTCTATAATTTGACGGATATACTCCTCATCCAAACCGCCGGTGGCTTCCTTGCGGTAACGTGCGATGAAAGGCAGCGTGTTATCGTGGTCCAAGAGGTCGATTGTAGCGATCACTTTCTCAGCCGGAACCTTCAACTGCCCAGCAATCTGATGTGCATGGTCTACCATAGCTATTCCAACTTCCTTCCGCATAAATTTGGTCTATTGTACCCCACAAACGTGAAAGGCAAATTCATACTAATCCACCCAGATATTGTATAATCACATCATCAAAACTTAACCGAATCATGTGGAGGAAAATATGTGTGAAGAATGTGGTTGTGAATGCGATTGCGGAGATGAATGCACCTGTGACGGCAGCTGCGACTGCTGCAGTGATGAAGAGTTTGTGGGCATGCCCCGCCTGAACGAGCCCGCCCCTGCTTTTGAGGCGGTCACCACCCATGGCGAGCTGCGCCTGGCTGATTTCGAAGGCCGCTGGCTGATCCTGTTCTCTCATCCCGCGGATTTCACCCCCGTGTGCACCACCGAATTCGTCGCCTTTGCCGAGATCTACCCCGAGTTGCAGGCGCGCAACGTCGACCTGCTTGGCTTGAGCATCGACAGTGTA
The DNA here is from genome assembly GCA_002428565.1 of Anaerolineales bacterium UBA6092. Taxonomy (GTDB): domain Bacteria; phylum Chloroflexota; class Anaerolineae; order Anaerolineales; family UBA4823; genus UBA6092. The sequence continues at coordinate 10,242 of DIXA01000029.1, forward strand.
TATGCGCATATCGCCTGGGTGCGCAATATTGAAGCCAACTTCCAGATCAAGATCCCCTTCCCGATCATTGCCGACCTGGATATGAATGTTGCCATGCTCTACGGCATGATCATGCCGGGCGCAAGCAAAACCGAGACCGTGCGCGCCGTGTTCATCATTGACCCCAAGGGTATTCTGCGCGCTATGATCTACTATCCCCTCAGCGCCGGGCGCAACACACAGGAGATCTTGCGCCTCATCGACGCCTTACAGGTGAATGACAAGCACCAGGTTGCCACCCCCGCCAACTGGAAGCCCGGTGACAAAGTGATCCTCCCCGCACCGAAGACCCAGGAAGGCGCCGAGCAGCGCGCGGCAGAAGGCCTCGAATGCGTTGATTGGTACCTGTGCAAGAAAGCTCTCTAGCCCTGCTCAGGAGGTTCTCCCATGGCCTGTATCAATGCAGATGGCAGCCTGACCCCCATCGCCCAGAAAGTGCTGAATGCTATTCTGGAGCCCGCCATCCCCATGCAGATCCAGCAAATTTCTGGTCTGCCCATCTACCGCGTGCGCGCCAGCCTGCGCGAACTGATGGATTTGGGCCTGGTGCAGCAGAATGGTGAAAATTACCAAACCACTGAATTGGGCAAGACCTACCTGACGAAATAACGATACAACAAAAAAACGCTCCCGCGCGGGAGCGTTTTTTTGTTAACCTGGTTTTGCAATAACGTGTTGAACGGTCGTTTGGCTATCCTCCGGGCCTGCTATAGGCAGCCGGAAGCCAAACTCGCTGCCCCTGCCGGGCTCGCTTTCCACCCACACATCCCCCCCATGCGCGGTGACAATGAAGCGCACCAGGGCCAACCCTAAACCCAGTCCTTCCAGCCCGCGCCGCAGGGGATCTGTGGCCTGGGTAAACCCGTCCCACAGCGCCCGCATCTTATCGGATGGTACGCCGCTGCCCGTATCTTTCACATTGAAGTGAACTTTATCTTGCGCGGCCCAGCACGACACCCACACCTTTCCGCCCGAAGGGGTGAACTTGATCGCATTATGCACCAGGTGATGCATGGCTTCTTTGAGCAATTTCAGGTCACCACATAGAGGCGGCAGGTCCCCGACCATGTCAATGTTCATCAGCACCCCTTTATCGTCTGCCATCTGCTTCAATGGCACCAATGCCTCCAGCATCACCAGCTTGAAGCTGAACTCTTCCGGGCGCAGCTCCACCTGCTTGTTCAAGAACAGTGCAAATGTGACCAGGTTATCCACCATCTGCCGCGCCAGCCCCAGGCTGTTGGTTAACTGGTCAAGCTGCTCCAACTGTTCCGGCAGCATCCGCTCACGCCCATACATCTCCAACAACTGCAGCGAAAAGGCAATATTCGCCAGCGGCGTGCGCAGCTCATGCGTGATCACCCCAATAAAGGATGATTTCAGCTCATCCACTTCGCGCATCTGCGCATATGCCTTTTCCAAGTCCACATGCGCGGCCTGTAAGTCCATATTGATCTTGTTCAGGTCGCCAAACAAGCGGGCGTTTTCCAGCGCCACAGCCGTTTGTTCAGCCAACATCTTCAGCAAACCTAGATCCTCATCAAAGTATCGTTCACCCGAGGCCTTCGCCCCCAGCACAAACAAACCGATCCAATTCTCTTTGGAGAAGATCGGCACGTAGATATCCGCACCTTGCGCCGCCAGCCATTCCCGATCCTCAGTGGGCAGCTCGCGGAACCGAGATAGGAAATCCAGGTCATACTGTAACAAAGGGCTGCGCGCCTCCAGAAAATAAGCCGGGAACGGACTTGTGGCCAGAAAGTGATATTCGGCGCGCGGCGCGTCCGCTCGCTGTGGGTCATCGATGGCCCGTACCTGCCAAAGTGGTTCCGCGTCTTTGCTTTCGTAGATCATCCACAGGCTGCCCGATTTGACCCCGATCGTTTTCTGCATCACCTCCATTGCAGAACGCTGCAAGAGCCCTGGGTTAACCACATTGCTGATACTCAGACTATATTCGCTCAAAACCTGATTGGGGTTGTATCCGCTGGCAAATAGAGACCGGTCCAACCAGCTGGAGATGAATTTGAGCAATGGGTTGGCCAAGAATGCCAGGATTCCCGCCACGATCAGTACACGCCAAAAGGCAGCACCGCCCTCGGCTTGAACCAGCATAGGGCGCGCCAGGGCGAGGATCACCACATATAAAATTACGCTGATCACAGCCACCATCAAGAAACGCAGAGCATCCAGCCCCGTGCGGAACAGGTCTGTCGGGTTATAGGTCAGCAGCACGTAAGTGATCGCCAGCACGCCCAGCAAGCGCAGCGTCTCGCCCATGGGAGCGAGTCCAAACAGTGTAATCAGGTCACCAAGGCCGATCAACCCCAGAGAGAGGCCCCAATACATCAACCGATTGCGGTGCATAGGCTGCAGCGCCGCTTGGTAAGCCTGCCCGGCCAGGTATGCAGACCGCCCAAGGGCAACCACCCAGCCCACCACCGTAAAGCCCAGGGCAATGGCGAAGCGCGCTCCATCAGCCCGCACCAGGATCAGCAGCAGGATGATCGCCAGCAGGCTCAGCCCTGCCCAAGCCCAGGTGAAGATCACCCATAGCCGGTTCTGGTCGCACACAGAGAAGAAGGTCACATTCACCAGCAGCAAGATCGCCGCCAGGATGCCCAGCCCATAAAGCGAGAAACTGCGCCGGATATCCTGATCCATACCCGAAAGCGCCTCCAGCCCCAGCAGGCCGCGCACAAAATCCCAGGCGGCTGCCACAACGAGGTAGATCACCAACCATCGATTCGTCGCCGACCAGTTATCCTTGCGCAGCGACAGCATACCAATCACCGCCAGGTAAGCCAGGGCAATCAGCACTAAAACGATCCATTCGGTCACGCTTTGCGACATGGGTTTCTCCCCTTGCCTCACGCGGGTAGAGCTACTGCATCTTCCTTCTCAGAGGGGTCAGTATCAGCAAAACGCCCGCCAGCAGCAGCAAGATTGTTGTCAGATGCGAGGCAGCCCACAAGGTGGATTGTAACGTTGCCCGCCAACCCTGCACGCGCCGGGTCAGCGCTTCCGGCGGGATGATTGGGCGGTCCCAGTCCAGAGTTTTGAGCCGGTCCAAATAACCGTTCTGCACGCACCCTTCCAGGCTGAACACGTACAGTTCATTTTTCCAATACCAGGCATGGATCAGATCGCGCGCTAACTCATCCCAGGTCAGCGGTTCAGCCCCTGAGATGGGGATTTTGGCGCCACCGCCCGTGCTTCCCAGTGCAATCGCCTGGCTATCGGGAGCATAAGCCCAAATGACTCCTGGCCCATAGGGACGCACGTAACTGGAATACAGCACCATCACTTCTCGGTCCGCCGGGATATCTACCACCCCAAAGATACGCTGCAGCAAAGTCGACAATACCTTGCGTTCATCCGCGATCACCGGGAACACATAACTCTCCACCCGGTAGCCTGTCTGGCGAACGCGCTCGACCAGCCCACGATAGATCTTCCTGGCCCGGCGCAGGCGCCGCGCCTGCAGCAAACGGCGCAGCGCCACCGGCAGAACCCGCTGCCTCTGGGTCAGCCAATCTCCCAGTTCGTGGATATCCGGCTGGATACCCAGTCCCACCCCTGCCCAGGCGAGCCCATACTCTGCCGTCCAGGCCTCAAAGGCCGCGTAATGCTCCACAGCCAATGGGGCGTTATCGACATTCGGCCAATAGCCCTGCTCCTTTGGCAGCAGCAGCCAGGCAGTCACCGGGATCCCTTCCCGGTTCAATTGCTGCACCATCTGGGCGCGCTCTGGGCTGAGATCCTGAACACTCAAGCTCATCCCTGCTCGCAGGCTCTTCAATGTTTTGATCACACCCCCATCGGCTAAAAGTTCTAGCAACCCCCTGGTCTCCAACTCACAGAAGAAAGTCAACCCTGGTCGCATAGATTTTGCTCCTATCTCAAACCCAATACTGAACAGATATGATCGATTCACTATCAGTATACACGAATTTTTAGGCGGGTAAACACATGACTTTCAAATCGACGGAAAGATTTCTCTCGGATTTGGCGATCTTACAGTACAATATTATCACGAACATCCAATAGGAGAGAGCCACCATGATCGTACCGGAAGATGGAATGCTGATCGAACAAGATGTGACCTTCCGCCCAGGTGTTTATTACCTGCCCCGAGGTATCCGCATAGCAGCCGACGATATCACCCTGGATGGGAATGGCGCGGTCTTGGTCGGCACCAACCGCCTGGGCCGCGGGGTCAGCATCAAAGACCACCACGGCATTACTATCAAAAACCTCACTGTGATGGAGTACTATCACGGCTTTTATCTGCGCGATTGTGCACACCTCACCATTGCAAACTGCCGCGCCACTGCCACGGATGAGGTTGCCCCCAGCACCATCTTCTTGAATGTCTGGCTGCCCGTAGAGAAGGCCTACGGGGGTGGCATGCTACTTTGGAATGTTTCTGACAGCCAATTCGAGCAGAACGATATCCAGCACCAGATGAATGGCATGCATGCCTACGGCTGCCAGCGCCTCACCGTGCGCAAGAACCTGGCAAATTACTGCTCCGGGTGGGGCTTCCACCTATATGAAACCAGTGACAGCCTGTTCGAGGAAAATTTGGCTGATTTTTGCTGCCGCTACCACCCGCGTTCCGATGGTCCCGGTCACGTAGGCGCAGACGCCGCCGGCTTCCTGGTTGTCTGCCGCTCGTGCCGCAATACCTTCCGGCGCAACTCTGCCCGCCTCAGCGGCGATGGCTTCTTCCTGGGGGGCATGAACCCTCAGTTCGAGCCGGTTGGCTGCGACGAGAATCTCTTTGAAGAGAACGACGGTTCGTACAGCCCCAACATTGCCTTTGAGGCCACTTTTTGCAGCGGGAACATCTTCCGCAATAACCTTGCCAACCGCTGCAATTACGGCTTCTGGCTCGGCTTCTCGCGCCATACCCTTCTTGAGAAGAATCAGATCAAAGGCAACCACCAGGCAGGAATTGCCACCGAGAACGGCTTTGGTTTTCAGGTGCGCCATAATGTTTTTACCGACAACGCCCACGGTATTCTGCTGTGGTCCAAGCGCTTGCCCGAGCTTGAAGCAGGCGCGCCAGAGAACACCACCTCCTACGATTGGATCATAGAAGAGAATACTTTTGCGCAGAATAACAAGGCCATTCGCATCGCTGCAGATCAAGATCACGGCATCCGCCCGCTTTCCAGGCGCGGCGAATGGGGCCTGCCTGCGCCTCACCCGCACGGGCATGTGATCCGAGCCAATCAGATGGAACACAACCCGGTCAACTTTGATCTGATCAAGGCAGAAGATACCCTTCTAGAAGACAACCAGATCACCCCCAAACCAGGTAAGTAACCGCAATGGTTCTCCAGCTGCACAACGCCATCCGCGACTTTCGCGAGACGCGCCAAAAAGCCGCCTTACGCGAGATGATAGCCCGCCTTAGAGGTACGCAATCGCCCCAACTGTTACAGTACGAGCAAGTGCGTAGCATGCTCAAGGGGCAGGTTGCTGCGCGCCAAACCCTGCAAGAGATCCCCCTGGACGCCATCGTCGGCAGCGTGAATCGTTACGAAGATTTCACCCGTGATTTCCTGCCCCGTGAAAGTGTAAGTGAGGAACGCTGGGCCCGCGTCGAGGTGGCAACTTACCAGATGAAAGGCCTACCACCCATCGATGTATACCAGATCGACCAGGCATACTTTGTCAGCGATGGCAACCACCGCGTTTCCGTCGCCCGTAGGTTGGGAGCGACTCACATTCACGCCTATGTCACCCCCGTCCAGACTCGCGTCCCCCTGACGCCCGACACGCTGCCTGAAGACCTGATCCTCAAGGCAGAATATGCCGCCTTTCTGGAGCACACCGACCTGGATAAGGCTCGTCCCAAAATTGACTTGAGCGTTAGCGTGCCGGGCCAACACCAGCTGCTGGAAGAACATATCGCTGTGCATCGGTACTACATGGGTGCCGAACAGCGCCGCGAAGTTTCGCTCAAAGATGCAGCTGTCCACTGGTTCGACACCGTGTATTGGCCGATCGTGCAAACCGTGCGCGAGCGCGGCCTGTTACATGATTTTCCCGGCCGCACCGAAACCGACCTGTACTTGTGGGTGGTTGAACACCAGTCCCGGCTGCAGGAAGAACTGAGCGGCTGGGTGGAGCCCGCCGAAGCCGCCTCGGACCTATCCGCCCAATTCAGCCGGCGCCCCGAACACGTCGCCGCCCGCCTGGGGCAAAAAGTGCTCCATGCCATCATCCCCAAAACCTTTGAGGATGGCCCCGAAGCAGGCTTATGGCGCCAGGAGAAGGCGCACTCGCGCCAGCCAGACCGCCTGTTCAATGACATCTTGGTACCCGTCAATGGCAAAGAAGATGGCTGGAACGCCCTGGAACAGGCCATCCTGGTAGCGCACAGTGAAGGCGCCCGCCTGCATGGCCTGCACGTACTCCCTTCCAAAATCCAGCAGTCGCTCCCCAAAACCGCAGCCGTTCAGGAGCGCTTTGAGCAGCGCTGCCGAGAGGCAGGCGTGACCGGGCGGCTGGTGGTCACGACCGGGCATTCGATTTCGAACAAGATTTGTGAAAGCGCCCGCTGGAACGACCTGGTGATCGTCAACCTCACCTATCCGCCCAAAGCGCGGCCTATAGCCCGCCTCAGTTCTGGCTTCCGCAGCCTGGTTCAGCGTTGCCCCCGCCCCATCCTGGCGGTGCCGCAGCGGGTGCAGCCCATCCAGCGCTGCCTGCTGGCCTACGATGGCAGCCCGAAGGCCCGCGAAGCTATGTTTGTGGCCGCCTACTTGGCAGGCCAATGGAAACTTCCTCTGTTTGTTGTCACCATCCTGGATACTGACCTTCCCGAGGAAACCTTGATGGAAGCCATGGTATACATGGAAGAACATGGCATCCAGGCGAACCCGGTGGTCGAGAAAGGCCCCGTTGCCGAAGCAATCCTCAAAGCCGCCGAGGAGCATCACTGCGACCTGCTCCTGATGGGAGGCTATGGCAACAGCCCGGTCGTCGGCACGGTATTAGGAACCGTGGTGGACCACGTCTTGCGCCAGTCCCACCGGCCGATCCTGTTATGCCGCTGATGCACGCCTAAGCGCGCTTACCACCCCCGTTGTCCACCTTTGCCTGCAAGTCAGCCAGGCTGTGCGCTGCCTGCTCCGCGCTCACTTCCTCCCCGTAAGCATCTTTTAGATCCGCCTGCTTTTCCAACAGCCATAAGTACAGGTCAGCCTCGCTGCGCCCGGGGAACTGCGCCAACACATCCTGCCCACGGATGATCTCCACCAACGGCAGGTATACTTGATCGTACCAGGAAGTCACCGCCTCCATATAAGGCACCTCTGCCTGGCGGTGTTCTCCCAGGTACCAGCGGTGCACATTAATATGCTCCAACAGCTTATCGTAACCTCCCGGCACGCTGATAGAAATCTGCGCCAGAGGCCGCAGCTGCGTGAGCTGTGTTTGCTCAAAGAAATCTGCCTGCCCGCGCTGGATGGCGATCTGGTCTACCCAATCTGCCCGGCCCAGCACATTGATCAGCCGGCGCACAATCGGTTGCGAATTTTCCTCTATCAGCTGCCGCGCCGCTTCCTGCCGGGCAGACTGGGTGGCACCTTCCTCCGCCGCACTCTCATCCTTGTAAGCGGCGCGCAAATGCCATAAGTATTTCACCATCCACAGGTACAGATCCGCCTCACTGGCATGCGGGAAATCCTTGAGCAGGCCTTGCTCGCGCACAGCCTGCACCAGCGGCAGGTACACTGTATCATACCAGGAGGTCGCTGCCTCATCGAGAGGCACATCGGCCTGCCGCTTTTCTCCCTGCAGCCAGCGGTGGAAGGCGATGTGCTCCATCAGGCGCGCATACTGAGCCGGGTCGTTGGTTTCAAAGGTTGCTTCCGGCCGGGAATGCGCCAGCCCCGTCTGATCCAGGAATTGAGCGTAACTGGCCTTGAGCACCAGGTCGTCCACTTCCGTATCCAGCGGCAGGGGCACAGGGATATCCACCTCGGTCACATACGCGTCGATGAACTCCTGGCCTCGCTGGCGCGCCACCGAAACGCGATGGTTGCCATCCTTGACGAAATACGCCTCCCCCATTTTGATCAATTCCACCGGCGGCAGGGGCACCTGCTCGTAATGCGCCTGGTCAATACTCACCCACCTGCCCTTGGTGCGAGATTGGGTTGGCAAGAAAGCCCGGTCGAAATCCAGGTAGCGGCCAATGCTGCCGATAATATGATGAACCGGCACCGCCCGCAGGCCAATATAGCGCTGGCCCTGGATGGGCAATTTGGTGCGCACCTCGTCAAAAGGCAGCAGTTGGTTGCTGTGGCCCGTCAGCCAGGAGGCCACTTTGCGCCAAAATCCCTTAAAGATGGCGCGCTCGAAATCATCACTGGCAAGCTTGTTGGTGGTCATCGCTCAAGCCTGTGTGCTTTCGTTTGGGCTGCCCCGCCCCGGTGTTTCAAGATCTGTCACCCGGTAACCATACGTATTGACCACCTGGGTGTTTCCCACCTTAGTTTCTGTGACCGTATCAGGATGATAGATATGGATATGCCCGTGAAAATGGTAACGCGGCTTAAACACCTTGATCAGCCAGTTGAACGCCTTGATGCCCTGGTGAGGCAGGTCGGGTTGATCATGGATACCCCAGGGAGAAGCATGGCTCACAAAGACATCCAAAAAACGCCCATGCCGTAAGCGGTTTTGGATCAGCCCTGGCGCCAGACTCAGCACATTCATCCACATCTCGTTTTGGGTATACTGGAACGAGCCATCCCGATAACGCAGGCTGCCTTCCACACCAGCCAGCAGCAAGCCGCGATAATTGACCACCTGGCGGTGCAGGTCGATGGCGCCATGCGGCGCACTGCGCGGCCCCGCCTCGCCGTACTCCACCACCCTGGCGTGATTGCCGCGCACAAAGAACAGGCTGATATCCAACATACTGATCACATATTCCAAATAGTAATAGGGCAGATCACCGCAGCCAATCACCAGGTCGAGACCTGGGACGCGATTGCGCAGGTGCGGGCTGTACACCCAATCCAGCACGATATCACTCAAAGTAAGCGCCTTGAATGTAGACATCACCCTATGCTTATACCCTGAGAGAGGTATCTTGTCAACCAGCGTAATAGGGCTGTTGCAAAGTCAGGA
>DIXA01000026.1 GCA_002428565.1 Anaerolineales bacterium UBA6092
CGTTCTTTCTAGACGGCCCCACATCGATTTTTCTGTAACGTAGTATAATTTTAACATTGGAGGAAGCCATGGCAGAGAACCAAAACCGCAAGATCATGCTCCCCCGCACCCCGGGTTTTATGCAAGACCTGATTGTGCGTCTCAAACTCATCCTGCGCCTGATGGGCGATGGACGCGTCAACCCCCTGCTCAAGCTGCTGCCAACGGCTTCAGCCATCTACCTGCTCTTTCCCGACCTGGCCCCTGGCCCGATCGACGATGCCGCCATCCTGTGGCTGAGCACCTATCTCTTTGTGGAACTGTGCCCGCCCAACGTGGTGCAAGAGCACATGAAGAGCCTGGAGGGCGGCAGCAGCATCGCTTCCAGCGGCACAACACCGCCGTACAAAGAGGATGAGGATATCATCGAGGGAGAGATCGTCGAAGACGGTGATTTCCCCGGCGACGAGACCTCTTCCTAAGGCCCGGCTTTGCCTCCACATCCTTGTTCCACCGGCTGTTAACACCCCAACGGAAACCTCTTCCCCCGCAGTCCCGGCCCGGCTCAGGCCAGGCCGGTCGGGCGTGGCTGGCTGCCGCGCTGCTGGGCCTGCTGGCGCTGGCGTGCAGCCGAGAGCCGCAGCCCTGGCCCACCTATACACCCATCATCTCCCCGGTGACTCTGCCCGCGCTAATCCCCACTGGGGTCAGCACGCTGCAGGCCAGCCCCACCCCGCCGCCCGCCAACACCCCCGCCCCCAGCAGCGCCCCTGAGCCTTCTGCCACGCCCGCAGATACTCTCCTGCCGGAAGCCTCGCCCACGCCAGAGCCCAGCCCCGCGCCGGAATACCCTTACACTTCCTTTGCCGTGATCGGCGATTACGGCTCTGCCGACCAGAACGCCGAGAACGTGGCTAACCTGATCCATTCGTGGAACGTGGATTTCATCATCACCACCGGCGACAACAATTACCCCCTGGGCGAGTACGAAACCATCGACGACGCCATCGGCGAGAACTACCACAGCTACATCTACCCTTACCAGGGACACCACGGCGAGGGCTCCAGCTACAACCGCTTCTTCCCCTGCCTGGGTAACCACGATCTGTACACTGATAACGGCCAGCCCTACTTCGATTACTTCCAACTGCCGGGCAACGAGCGCTACTACGAGTTCACCTGGGGGCCGCTGCACTTCTTCGCCCTGAACAACAACACCGGCGAACCAGATGGGATAGGAGCATCATCCATCCAGGCAGCCTGGCTGCAAGAGCGCCTGGCGGCCTCCACACTGCCCTGGAAGATCGTCTACATGCATGTCGCACCTCTGTCCTCAGGCAGCACCTACGGCTCCACCGATTGGGCGCAGTGGCCGTATGCCGAATGGGGCGCTTCGGCGGTGCTGGCCGGGCACGAGCACGTTTACGAGCGCCTGGATTTCAACGGCATCCCCTACTTTGTCAACGGGCTGGGCGGGGGTACGCGCTACGCCTTTGGGGATACCCTGCCCTGGAGCATGGAGCGCTATTATGCCCAGCACGGCGCCATGCTGGTGGAAGCCACCGGCGAGTACATCTCTTTCCAGTTCATTGCCTGGTATGGCGAAGTGATCGATACGTATGTGATGTATAAATGATGCCGGGCGATCATTGGTTGTAACGCTGCGCCGCATGGCGCATCTAATCTTTTTGGAGGGCACAATCTATGCCGAAGCATTCTCATAAATCCAGCAGTATGCACAAGAGCGCATCCCGCCGCTCCGCGCCAGCAACCGGCAGCGTCAAGTCGTCTGCCACAAGCAGTGCCTCCCGCACTGGCATCTCCAGCCTGCACAGCCGCCGCCGACGCAGCGGGGTGGGCACACTGGGGTGGGTGCTGCTGTTGGCAGCCATCATCATCGTGGCGGTGATCTACTTCGCCACGCGCCAACCTGACCGCCAGGGCACTGCAACTGCGCTGGAGATCAGCGCCGCCCAGGCCTACGAGAAATACCAGGCGGGGGCTTTCTTCCTGGATGTGCGCGAACAAAGCGAGTGGGATGCCGGGTACATTCCCAACACCACGCACATCCCGCTGGGCGAGCTAGAGAGCCGCTTGAGCGAGCTGCCGCAAGACCAGGAGATCGTGGTGGTGTGCCGCTCGGGCAACCGCAGCCAGGAGGGACGTGATCTGCTGCTGGAGAACGGCTTCAGCAACGTCAGCAGCGTGGCGGGCGGCGTGCGCGACTGGGGCAATGCCGGGTATCCGTTTGAGGGAGCCATCCCCTGATGGCGCATTCAACGATATCCATCCTGGCATGATACAATAAAAATCTGCCACACTCATTTCCTCTCAAGGAGAGCCTATGCCCAACCCATCGGATGACGAAAAGAATAGCAGCGAACGCCCCGCGCTGACGATCCACATCCAATCCTGGGCCACGCCGGTGGTCGGGCTGGTGATGCTGGTGTTGGGGCTGGCGGCTGGCTTTTGGGGCCGCCCGCTGCTCGATAAGCCAGGGACTGCTACACCGGCCGCTCCCGTTGCCCAGGTCACCACCATTCCGGCGACCCCCGCGGCAGCCGCCGCGCCAACGGTTGACCCCACCCAACAGGCCAGACTGAAAGAACTGATGGCCTACATGGTCAGTCAGACGCGCCATTTCCGCGGCGACGCCAATGCCCCGGTGACGATCATCGAATTCAGCGACTTTCAGTGACCCTACTGTGCCCAATGGGCCACTGGCGCGGGTCGCCAGATCGACGAAACCTATATCCAAAACGGCCAGGTACGCATTGGCTATATGCATTTCGCCTTCTTGGGCGAAGAATCGCTGTGGGCGGCTGAGGCCACCGAGTGCGCCGCAGAACAGGATGCCTTCTGGGAATTCCACGATTATTTATTTGACAACCATGGTGGTGAAAACCAGGGTGCGTTCAGCAAGGAGAACCTGAAAGGCTTTGCCGAGATCCTGGGGCTGGATACGGCTGCCTTCAACGAATGCCTGGATGCGGGGCGCTACACTGAGATCGTGCAGCTGCAAACCCAGGCAGCGCGCGAGATCGGCGTGCAAAGCACGCCCACGTTCCTGGTCAATGCCCAGCCGCTGATTGGTGCGCAGCCGTTTGAAGCCTTTCAGCAGGTGATCGAGTCGTTCCTGAGGCCGTAACTATTTTACGAATCTCTGATACCGAATGAGGCGGCNNGCCGCCTCATTCGGTATCAGAGATTATAATATCTGCTATGCAGCACATCAACGATCCGACGATCAGCGCACAAGACGATAGGGCGCGGCCAACCCTGGTGGAGGTGAGCCTGGGCCGCCTGGCGGAGAATTACCGCGCCATCTGCCAGCGCACGGCCCCCGCGCAGGTGATGCCCATCCTCAAGGCCAATGCCTACGGGCACGGGCTGGTGGAAGTGGCCCAACTGATGCAGTCGCTGCAGGCGCCGTACATCGGCGTGGCGGTGCTGGAAGAAGGCATCTTGCTGCGCGAGCGCGGCATCCAGACGCCGGTGCTGGTGCTGGGCGGCATCCTGGGCAACCAGGTGCCGCTGTTCTTGCAGCACCACCTGACCATCACCGCCTCGTCGATCGAGAAATTGAGCCAGATCGACCAGGCCGCGGCGCAGATGGGTGTGCAGGCGCGCGTGCACCTGAAGATCGACACCGGTATGGAGCGCATTGGGGTACATTACTACAGCGCCGAGCCCTTCCTGGAAGCGGCGCTGCAATGCCGCCATGTGGATGTGGAGGGCATCTACTCGCACTTTGCCAACGCGGATGCCCCCGACCTGACGCACGCCCGCCTGCAGATCGAGCGCTTCGAGGAGGTGCTGCACTTCTACACCCGGCGCAGCCTGCCGCCGCCGCGCCTGCGCCACATGGCCAATTCTGGGGCCATCTTGCAGCTGCCCGAGGCCACCTTCGATTTGGTGCGCCCTGGCCTGCTGTTGTACGGCGTCTACCCGGCGCGCGAGATCGCCCACACGGTGGCGGTGCGCCCGGCGCTGGCGTGGAAATCGCGCGTGGTCTATTTCAAGGTGATCCAGCCGGGGCACGCGGTGGGCTACGGCTCCACCTGGGCGCCCGATCACCTGGTGCGCGCCGTCACCGCGCCGGTGGGCTACGGCGATGGTTACTTCCGCAGCATGTCGCACAAGGCGCAGGTGCTGCTGCGCGGCAAGAAGTACCCCGTGGTGGGGCGCATCTCCATGGATCAGATTGTGGTCAACATCGAATGGGACAGCGCCTATAACGATGACGAGGTGGTGCTGATCGGCGAGCAGGGCGAGAATGCCATCACCTGCGCAGACCTGGCCGATTGGGCCGGCACCATCCCCTACGAGATCCTCACCAACATCAATACGCGCGTGCCGCGGCGCTATCTCGCCTATGACCGGTAAGCAGCCCCTCACCCGCCGCACATTCCTCAAAGCCGCCCTGGCACTGGGCGGCTGGGCCGCGCTGGAAGGCAGCGGGCTGCGCCGCCTGGCCTGCGCAGCCGCTGGCAGCGCCCCGGAGGTGTTCTACCAGGGGAAACGCCGCCTGCCTTACGTGGCCCTGACCTTTGACGACTGCTACAACATCAAGCTGCTCCAGGAGCTAGAGCACATGCTCTCTGCCCACCGCCGCGTGCAGGTCACCTTCTTCCCCACCGGCACCGCCCTGATCAACGCCAGCCGCGACGACCCTGGCCTGTGGGGCCGCCTGGCTGCCCAGGGACACGAGATCGGCAGCCACAGCTACCAGCACGCACTGGCCAGCACGCTTTCGGCCCAGGAAATGCGCGACGATTTCGAGCGCTGGCTGGAGGCCGCCCACCAGGCCCTGGGCTACCTTCCGGCGGTGCGTTTTGCCCGCCCGGCCTATGGCGAGCTGGCCTACTCCTTCATGAAACTGTGCGAAGACCGCGAGCTGGTGCCGACCATGTGGTCGGCCAATTGGGGCACCGCGCCCGAGCGCGCCGAGCAAGAGATCCCGCAGATGCGCGGCGGCGACATCGCCCTGCTGCACATCCGCGCATGGGATCTGGAAAACGCTCGTTTGGCCATCCGCCTGATGGCAGAACGCGGCTTCAAAGGCGTAACGCTGTCCACCCTGTATGACGCCAGTCACGATGTGCGCCTGGAATGCCGCCCAGGCGACCCCTGTGCAAGATAAACTATAAAAGAATCAGCGCTCGCCCAGGGCGGCCACAAAAGCCAGGGCGTGCGTGGCGGTATGCGTCAGGCTGAGCGACCAGGTATCCAGGCCGCGCACCTGGGCCAGGCGCTGCGCCTCGCCGTGCAGGCGCAGCAGCGGCTCGCCGGCAGGGCCGCGCAGCACTTCGATATCCCGCCAGACCACCAAACCGATCCCCGTGCCTAAGGCCTTGGCTACCGCTTCTTTGGCGGCAAAGCGCGCCGCCAGGGAGGCAACATGGGCGATAGCCTGCTGCGGGTCGGGCTGGCGCTCCCCCAACACGCAGGCCAGTTCCTCCGGCGTGAAGACGCGCTCCAGCAGGCGCGCCCCATGGCGCTGGATGGCCTGGCGCAGGCGCTCAATCTCTAATAAATCTACCCCAGTAGACAGGTTCATACTGCTATTGTATCCGAAATTTGATCTGTGGGCAGCTTCGCTGCCCACAGATCAAATTTCGAGATCTACGGCCCGGCCACGGCCACGGCCAGCCGCTGAGGGTGGAGGAAGCGCCGGGCGGTCTCCAGCACCTGCGCCGGGGTGACGGCCTGCACCAGCGCCGGGTAACGCTGGTAGTAGTCCAGGCCCAGGTCGTAGCGCTCCATGTTCAGCATCGCCCCCACCACGCCCGCATTTGACTCAAGCGAAAGCGGCAGGCGGCCCAGGTAATGCGCCTGGCTGTCGGAAAGCTCCTCGGCAGAGACCGGCCTGGCCACAAAGCGAGCGATCTCCTGCTGCAGCAAGTCCACGGCCTGCTCCACGTTGGCAGGGTCAACCCCCGCAGAAGCATACCAGGCGCCCGGGCCAGGCCCGCCGCTGAGGTTGGAAGAAGCGTAATACGCCAGCCCGGCGCGCTCGCGCAGGCTCTTGCCGATGCGCCCAAACATGCCAAACTGGCCCAAAACCGAGTTGCCCAGCGAGGCCGCCAGGAAACCTGCATCCCTGCGGGAGGGGCCGGGCGCGCCCAGGATAATATCTGCCTGCGATTTGCCAGCGATCTCCACCTTGCGGCGGAGCATCCCGGCGAGGGGCGGCGCAGGCGGCAGGGACGGCATCCCGGCCTGGGCAGGGTGGATCCAATCGCCCAGGGCCTCGCCCACCAATTCTACGGCGCGGGCAGGCTCCACCGCCCCGGCAATGCCCAGCACCAGGCCGCGCGGCCCGTAATGGGCGGCATGGAAAGCCGCCAGGTCGAGGCGGGTAATGGCCTGCACCGTCTCGGGGTAGCCATCATCGGGGCGGCTGTAGGGATGGCCCGGATAGGCCAACTGATCGAAGGCCAGGGAGGCCATGCTTTCGGTATCCTGAGCGCGGATCGCCAGCCCGGTGAGCAGTTGGGCGCGCAGCTGCTCCACCGGCGCCTCCGTGAAGACCGGATAGCGCAGGGCCTCTGCCAGCAGGCCCAGCAGCAGGGGCAGGTCTTCGCTCAATGCCCGCCCGCCGAAGCCGGTGAAGTGCGTGCCGCCGTCGAAGCCCAGGCTGGCCCCAGCCGATTCCAGGGTATCGTAGATCTGCTGGAAATCATGCTGGCGGGTGCCGCGCAGCAGCGCCGCAGCAGTGAAATCCGCCAGGCCCAGGCGCTCATCCGGCTCGCACAGCGCACCGGCGGGCAGGTAGCCGCTGATAAAGACGGAGGGGCTGTTGAAGTTGGCGCGCGCCAACACCACGATGCCGTTGGGCAGGGTGGTGCGGGTGATATCCGCGGGGCTGAGCAGCGAGTGGGCAGAGGTCAGGGGCATAGGCTAAGGCGGGGGTCAGGCGGGCGGCTGCCCGTTGGGTTGGTACACGCCCAGGGTGCGGTTCTGCGGGCGCAGGTAGGTCTGGGCGGCGCGCTGCACCTCTGCGGGGGTCACCGCGGCCAGCCGCTCCAGGTAGGTGGTGAACCAATCGTAATCGGCGAACATTTCGGCAAAGCCCAGCCAGAAGGCCTGGTTGGTAATGCTCTCGCTGCCGTAGGCGAAGAGGGCGCGCGCCTGCTTCACCGCCCGGGCCACCTCGGCGGCGGGGGGCGGGGCATCTTGCAGGCGGCGGATCTCGGCTTCCAGCACCGCCAGGCAGGCATCCGCGCTGCTCTGCGGGTGGACGGTGACCAACAGGGTGTACAGGTACGGGTCGATGGTAGCGCTGAGGCTGCCCGCCACGCCCACTGCCAGCCCGGCATCCACCAGGGCGCAGTACAGGCGGCAGGTTTTGTTGGAGAGGCCGCTGCCAAACATGTTCAACCCGCTGGGGCCAGCCAGCAGCGAATCCAGCACCGCCAGGGGCAGGAAATCTGCCTCCACCGCCGCCGGGGCGTGGTACGAAGCCTGGATGTAGGTGGTATCGCCGGGGCCGTTCACCACCAGGCGGCGCTCGCTGGTCTGAGGCGGCTCGGCAGGGGCAGATTGGCCCGGCGCCGCCCCCGCGGGGATGGCCTCGTACAGCTCGCGGATGCGCCCCAGCATGGCCTCAGTCTCGAAATCGCCCGCCACCGCCAGCACGGCGTTATTGGGCACGTAGTAAGTGCGGTAATGGCGGTAGAGGTGCCGGCGCTGCATGGATTGCAGGTCGGGCAGGTTGCCGATCACCTCATGGCGGTAGGGATGCACTGTAAAAGCCGCCGCCTGCACCGCCTCGCTCAGCAGGAAGAGCGGCTCGTTCTGGCTGCCCTGGCGCTCGGAGATGATCACCGTGCGCTCAGAGGCCACGCTTTTGTAGTTGAACAACCCGCTCACCATGCGGTCGGCTTCCAGGCGCAGGGCCAGGTCGATGGTCTCGGCGGGCATGGTCTCGAAATAGGTGGTCCAATCCAGGTAGGTGGAGGCATTCCACACCCCGCCATGACGCGCCACCAGGCGATCTGGCACCCCGGCGGGGAACTGCGGCGAGCCTTTGAAGAGCATATGCTCCACCCAATGTGAAACGCCCGTGATGCCGGGCGTTTCATTGCGGGAACCCACGCGGTACCAAACCCAATGGCTGATCAGAGGCGCAGTATGGATCTCCTTGAGGAAGACGCTCAGCCCGTTTGCAAGGGTCAGGCGGGTCAGCAGGCCCTCCATGCGCCTAGTGCGTCCCAAAGAGCAGGTCGCACAGCCAGTTGGTCAGCGGGCCGCACATGGGCGTCTCTTCCCAGGCGTTGGGCAGGGTCGAGAGCATGCTCTGGTACGGAGAGACAACATCCTGCAAGCCGGTGAAGGGGCCGTGCAGCTCGGTCTCGTTGAGTGGGATATCGATCGGCACCGACAGGTTGACCGGCACATTCAGCACCACCGGCACGGTCTGGCTGACCGGCACCACCAAGTCCAGGCGGATATCCAGTTCCGTGCCCTCCGGCAGGGTGATATCGGCGGGAGAGTCAATATGAAGGTAGATGCCCGTGCCGGTGGCTTCCAGGTCCACCCAGGTGCCGGGCATAAACGTATCTTCGGTGAGCACAACGGTGGTGGACTGGGACAGCGGCAGATCGAACACCACAGGGATCGTATCCACCACCTGGATGGTGGTGGCAATGTCAACAGTGGTGATAATATGCGCCTCGTCCATCAGGGCGAAGTTATCATTCAGGCCGCCGAGCAGATCTTGCTCGACGATGCCTTTGAGGGTGAACAACTGCCGCCCCACCAGGATCAGCGCCACGATCAGGATCAAGTTGATCACCAGCGAGAGGATGCTGGCAATGGTCCAGAAAGCCGGGGCGACCTTGCGCTGCCACATGAAGCGCTGCAGGCGCGGCGAACGGTCGTAATAGTTGCGGGCGCGGGAATACACACCTTTAACACTTTCTTTAACGCGCCCAAAGCGCCCACCGCTGGATCCCTGCCCCTCGGCTTCGGGCTCCAGGTTGGGATCGGGTGTCGGCTCAACGACAGGCGGACGGGGTTGAATGGGTCTGCGCACCATACAAATACCTCCTGAACAAATGGTCGGGCAATGTTAAAAATATAGCATAGAGGGCGGTTTTCGGATAGCGATTTTCGATGCTTTTCTTTCGAAACCCCTGTGTTACAATTTATGCACATGAGCCTCGCCATCCACATCTTCGGCAAGCCCAGCCTGTTGATTGATGCCACCCCGGTGCGCTTTGCCGCCCCTCCAAAAACCTTTCCTTTGCTGGCTTACTTGCTGCTGCACCGCTCGCAGCCGGTGGATCGACAGCAGATCGCTTTTGCCCTGTGGCCGGATGACCCTGAAGCCAGCGGGCGCTCCAATTTGCGCCGCCACCTGCACCACCTGCAGCGCGCCTTGCCGCCGCCCGCGCCCGGGCGCCCCTGGCTGCTGCTGGAGGGGGCAACCGTACAGTGGAATCCGCAGGCAGATTACTGGCTGGATGTAGCCGAGTTCGAGCAGGGCATTGCCCAGCCCGAAACCCTGGCCCAGGCCGTTCCGCTCTACCGCGGCGACCTGCTCGAAACCGTGTATGATGACTGGGTTTTCT
Source organism: Anaerolineales bacterium UBA6092 (assembly GCA_002428565.1). Classification (GTDB taxonomy): domain Bacteria; phylum Chloroflexota; class Anaerolineae; order Anaerolineales; family UBA4823; genus UBA6092. The sequence goes on from DIXA01000026.1 coordinate 9,558, forward strand.
TTGAGCGCGAGCGCCTGCGCGAAGCCTGCTTGAATGCGCTTTACCAGTTGGCGGTGCAGTGCCGCGCCCGCTGCCAGTACAGCGAGGCCGCCGCCTACGCACAGCAGATCCTGAACCACGAGCCGTTCCGCGAGGATGCCCTGCGCCAGCTGATGGCGGCGCGCTACCAGGCAGGCGATCGCGCCGGGGCGATGGCCGAATACGAGCGTTTTACCCGCCAACTGAGCGATGAGATGGATGCCGAACCCATGCCGGAAACACGCTCGCTGCATGAGATCGTGCTCCACAACGGCCGCCTGATGGGAGAGACCACCCCGCCGCCGGTTGAAAACGCACCTGCCCAAACCCAGCCCGCGCCACCCGCTTTCGTGGGGCGGCAACCCGAGATGGCCCGGCTGGCCACATTGTGGAACCGGGCCGCCCGCGGGCGCGGCGGGCTGGTATTGTTGAGCGGAGAAGCCGGGGTAGGGAAATCGCGCCTGGTGAGCGAGATGGCCTTGTCGGTTGAAAGCCAGGGGGCGCGCCTGCTTTACGGGGCTACCCCCCCGGATGGCGAGCATCCTTACCAGGCGGTGAGCGAAGCGCTGCAGACGGTTCTGCCTATGCTGGCAGACCCCGGCGAAGACATGCAGCAATTGGCCGCCCTGGCCGCGCTGCTGCCCGAGCTGCGCCAACGCCTGCGCCTGCCCACGCTGCCCGATCTGGAGCCAGACCGGGAGAAGCTGCGCCTCTTCGACGCCATTGCCACCAGCCTGGAGAGTTTGGCCGCGCCCCGCCCACTGCTCATCGTCCTGGAAGACTTGCACTGGGCCGGGGCCTCTACCCTGGAGCTGGTGGAATTCCTGGCCCGCCGCGCCGCCAACGGCCCCCTGCTGCTGATCGCCACTTACCGCGAGGAGGAAATCCCGCGCAGCCACCCCTTGCGCGGCCTGCGCCAACGGCTGCGGGCCGAAAAGATTGCCGAACACATCGCTTTACACTGCCTGGATGTGGCTGCCGTGAGAGCGCTGGCAGAAGATACCCACCTGCCGGGCGCTGCCGAGATGGCCCAACGCCTGCACACCGCCAGCGAGGGCAATCCCTTATTCTTGAGCCTGCTCTTGCGGCACTGGCAAGAAACCGGCTCGTTGGCAGAGGCGCACCTGCCCCAGGATATCCGGGCAGCCATCTCGCAGCGCCTGACGCACCTCAGCCCGCTGGGACGCGCCTATGCCGAGGTGGCGGCCATCCTGGGCCTGACCTATGACGCCGAGGCCGTGCGCGAAATCGGCGGCTGGGAAGAATGCCAGGCCCTGGATGCCCTGGGCGAACTGCTGGACCGGCGCGTCTCACGCGATGTGGGGCGGCAGGATGAATATATCTTTGCCCATCACCTGGTGCAGGCCACCCTGTACCATGAGATCCCTGCCAAGAAGCGCCGCCAGCGCCACCGTCGCGCCGCCGAGGTATTGGAAGAACTGTATCCCGAGCGAGGCGACGAGCTGGCTGGGGCTTTGGCAAAACACTACGACCTGGGCGGCGCGGCGCAGCGCGCCATCCCCTATTATCGGCGCGAGGCCCAAGGGCGCCTGGCGCTCTTTGCCGACCCCGAAGCGCTGGCCGCGCTGGACCGCGCCCTGGCATTGGCCAGCCAGGGGGCCTTCACATCGCCGCGTGACACCCTGGAGCTGCTCTTGCTGCGCGAGAGCATTTACCGCCGCCACGGCGAGCGGCCGCAGCAGAAGGCCGATCTTGAGCAGATGGAAGGGTTGGCAGCCACCCTGCAAGATCCTGCGCTTACCTGCGAGATCTTAAAGCGCCGCATCCTCTACTATCGAGGCATCGATGATTACCTCGCCGTGAAGCAGGCGGTGGATGAACTAAAGCACCAGGCGCAGGCCCTGGGCAGCCCGCTCTGGCAGACCGAAGCAGCTCTGGCAGAAGGCAATTATTACAAGCTGATCCACGATATGCCTCAAGCAATTGCCCGGCTGCAAGATGTCTTGGCAAGCTACCAGGCGCTGCACAATTCCCCACAGCAGGTGCTATGCTGCTGCCAGCTGAGCGAGATTTATATCAACCAACGCCAGGTCGACGAAGCCGAACGCTGGGCGCAAAAAGCGCTGGCGCTTTGCAGCGGCGAAGCGCCAATCTATCACCTGCTGAATACGTTGTGGAACCTAAGCGCCAACGGGTTGATCGCGAATGACCTGGAACGCTGCCTGGAATATGCCGGGCAACTGCTCAGCGCCGCAGAAAGGGCCAGCGACCGCACCTGGCAAGCCGCTGCCCACCGCCTGATGGGCATGGCTTACCAGCGCCAGTTCCGCATTGCCCAAGCGCGCCAGCACCTGGAAGAAGCCCTGCGCCTGTACAGCTTGATCCAAAAAACCAAGGGCCGCAGCCTGACCCTGCAAAGCCTGGGACACCTGGCCTTATCGCTGGGGCACTACCCTGCGGCAAACAGCCTTTACCAGCAGGCCCTGGAGATCGAGGAACGGATGGGCTATGTGGAAAACATGGCCAACGAATGCATCAACCTGAGCTACGCGGCTTCTTTCCAGGCAGATTATGCCGCCGAGCAGAAATATGCCCAGCGGGGGGTCACGCTGGCACGGCAGGTTTCAAACCGCTACCTGGAGGCCATGGCCCTGCAAAACCTGGGGGAAGCCGAGCGCGAGCTGGGTGACCTGGCGGCAGCCCGCCGGGATTTGCACGCCGCGCTGAGCATCCTGGAAGAGCTTGCCCTTACCAAGGATCGCATCAGCGTGCTCAGCGACCTGGCGCTGGCTCACTGGCAAGCCGGCGACCTGCCCCAGGCCCTGCAATGCGCCGCAGAGATCCTCGCCTGCTATCCTGAGGTGGAGGGCCGCGATGACAACACCCAGCGCTATTTGTGGTCCGCGGCGCGCATCTGGCATGCCGCCGGGCAGGCAGAGCAGGCCGGGCAAGCCCTGGCCCAGGCCTATCACACTTACCAGCAGGCCCTGGCTGCCATCCCCGATCCCGAATCGCGCCAGGCGTTTGCCCAAATGCTGCACAACTGCCAGATCGTCGCCGCCCAAGAACGCGGCGTGTGGGCCTAAGGTAGCCCCACAGTAAAAATTGTCGCCAAAAATGGGTTATGTGGGGGTTGCTTTGCACCCCCACATAACCCATTTTTGGCGTTTTCTAAACAGGCTTTTTTGCGGCTTTCGCGAAAAAAGGCCAAACTTGAGGGGAAATCAATCCAAAATTGGACGCTTTCTGGACGCGCCATCCGTACAATAGGGGCAACGTATGGATGGCGCAAACATTACCTCCCCGCAACACACTTTCATCGTCCGCCTGTGGGCCAACGCCCCAGCGGCCAACGCGCGGCAGTGGCGCGGTTCGGTAGAGCACGTCGCTTCGGGGCAGCGGTTCTACTTTACCTCGCTAGGAGACCTGGAGGGTTTCATTGCGCGGCAGTTGAAGTCTTCATCCGCTCATGCCAAAGATCCATTCCCCGTCCAAGGAGGCAGCCCCTAAACAACACATCCCAGACCTGACCCATGCCGGCCTCACCCCCGGCGCCCCACCCACCAACCCATTCATTATTCAAAGAAAGAAAGGATCAAAAACCATGCAGCATAAAAAAATCACCCTCATCAGCACCCTGATCATCATCCTCTTCCTGGGCGTCACCGCAGCCGCCGCCCAAACCGGCAGCCAGCCCAACAACCCGCAGGGCGCCTTGCACACCAACTTCACCTACCAGGGCTATGTGACCGACCAGGCCGGCGCACCGCTCCACGACGAATGCGACATCCGATTTGGCCTGTGGGATGCCATCTCGGACGGCACCCAGATTGGCGCGTACGATGATAACAACAATGGCGTTCAAATCAGCGACGGCTACTTCACCGTCTCGGTCAACGATGGCAACGAGTTCGGCAGCACAGCCTTCAATGGCGATGCGCGCTACTTGAGCGTTAGCTTTTCTTGCACCGATTTCCAAGAGACGCTTTCGCCGCGCCAGGCGCTCACCGCGGTGCCGTATGCGGTATATGCCCTGAACATCCCCGAGCACAACCACCTGGGCGAGGTGTGGCAGGGTGCCGCCCCCGGCCTCACCGGGCTGTCCATCATCAACGAGAGCATTGCCGGAGTGGGTCTGTTTGTAGCCGGCCCCGGCGGTGAAACCGGCCGCGCCATCGCCGCTTCGGGCGGCATCTACAGCAACGCGGACTCTGAGCTGTATCTCAGCCCGCACACAGCCGTGCAAATGATGAACAATGATCTGACCTTTACATTCACTTCTTATGGCAGAGTCAAGGCTGTGCCCCCCAGCTCGGATGGAGCCTCCCGGTACATTTCCATCCCAGTGTCTACCTTTGGCACGCTATATGGGACGGACGTGTACGTCAAATCCATGGAGATCTGCTACCAGATCACCAATACAGGCCCGGCTTTCATCACCAGCGTGGGCATGTACCAGAACAACAATACAAACGCGATTACTCTCCTGGAAGACAACACCGACCGCAGCAGCACCACGCTGGAATGCTTCACCGTCACCGCGGCTGACCGCCTGCCAATCGAGAACTCGAGCTTTGTGCAGATCGTGCTCGACTCGGACGGGGCCGATGCCGGCGAAGACGGCGTGGTCATCGCCACCGTCAAGCTGACCCTGACCAATGCTTCGGGCCATTAACCCAAAGGAGCCCACCATGAAACAATTTCCCAGGCGAACGCTCTTGCTCCTCCTGCTGTGCATCTTCTTGCTGCTGCTGGGAACCGGTGCAGCCTATGCCGGAGTGACCGCAGCCGAGATCCCCTGGTGGACGGTTGACGGCGGCGGCGGGCGCAGCACTTCCACCCACCTTGTGCTGAACGGCAGCATCGGCCAGTTTGATGCCGGAAGCATGTCCAGCAGCCACACCTATCTCTATGGCGGCTACTGGGTGCCGGGCGGCGAGCCAGGCGAAACAATCTACCGGGTGTTCCTGCCGCTGACCACCAAGCAGTAGAAAGCCCTACCCCCCAACCCAGGAGTTTTGGGTGCACAAAGCGCACCCAAAACTCCTGTTTTTGACGTTAAAGGTGCGCCACATCGTCCAGGGGGACGATTTCATCTCGAAAATCCCCAAGACACGTCAATGATCTGGCTAAGATAGTGTGGTATATTAAGCGGAACTAGATTCTCGAGAAGTCTTTTTCTTGAGCGTTGATGTCAAAGGGCAAATAAGTATTTCAGGATCAATGATCTCCGTGTCCATTCGAAAATACCCATACTACCTTGCTTCTATCTTATCCTTACTGACCGGTATAGAAGCGCCCCTCATGGTTGTACGCGTCTTTCTGGGTCTATCCGCGCCCCCAAACCCTGTCATCCGCCTGCGCAAAAGCGGCCTGCGCTTTCAGGTGCGCGGCGCGATGGATATTTGGAGCATTAAAGAAGCTCTGTTGGATCAATTCTACAGAAAATTTGGTACAGAAATTGGCGATGGCTGGTCGATTGTCGATATCGGAGCCGGCATCGGAGAATTCACGATCTATGCTGCCCATGGCCATGCCAATAATACGGTGTACGCTTTCGAGCCGTTCCCTGAGTCGTTCGCCATTTTGCAGAATAACCTCAGCCGCAACCACCTGACCGGGGTACAGGTATTCAATGAGGCCATTGGGGCTGAAACGGGCACCTTGATCTTATCTTTATCGAATGACGAACCGCTGCAATTCAGCACCGCGGCGTCTGCTGCCTCGTCCATTTCTGTGCCTGCCCTGAGCCTCAGGGATGCCTTTCAACGCCTGGGATTGCAACGCTGCCATTTACTCAAGCTAGACTGCGAAGGGGCCGAGTATTCCATCTTATTCAACGCGCCAGATTCGGTTCTTGAATCCATCGATCATATTGTGATGGAATATCACGATGGCATTACCCAGTACAACCACGGCGATCTGGCTAAATTTCTCATCAGCAAGGGGTTCCAGGTGAACGTGCAAGGCAACTACGTGCATGCTGACCTGGGATACTTGCATGCCTATCGAGGATAAACCCACCAGTGAGCAACGATTTTCTCTGGCCGCAGCTAAAGGAACTACCTGCTTTTCGCGCCCTCATCCGCGCCAGCGAGGCGCGTTTACTGGCAGAACTGGGCCCTTTGCCCCAGCCCATCTTAGACTTGGGTTGTGGTGATGGTCATTTTGCACAGGTCACTTTGGGCCAGGTTGGTGTCGGCATCGACCTGGACGCTGCCAATTTGCTTGAGGCGCGGGAACGTAAGGTGTACGCTTCGCTGAGCCGCGCCAGCGCGACTACCCTGCCATTCGCTAATCATACGTTCGCTTGCATTATCAGCAATTGCGTCATTGAGCATATTCCTGATAATGATGCGGTGATGCACGAGGTGGCGCGCGTGCTGCGCCCGGGAGGCCGATTTATCTTTTCGGTTCCCACCGACCGCCTGAACGCCAGCCTGTTTGTGCCCGCGTTTTTGAAGCGCTTCGGTGCACATGGCCTGGCCCGTAAATACATAGATTGGTTTACACGAATGCAGGTGCACTTTCATATGTATAGCCCGAACGAGTGGCAGCGGCGCGTGGAAGCGGTTGGGCTGCGTGTTGTTCAACAAACGGGGTATATATCGCCGCGCGCAGCCAGGGTGATGGAATTTGGCCATTATTGGGGCTTAGGCAACCTGATCTCCCGTAAACTGACGCGTCGTTGGGTGTTATGGCCCTGGCGCCCGCGCTTTGCATTGGAAGAGGCTGTGCTCGGACCGATGGTGATGGAAAATGACCCTCCCGGTGCAACCTGCGTTTTCTTTGTAGCGATCAAAGATCAACCCTAGATAACCACATTATTTCTCCCGAGAACTATATGGCTAATGAATCACCAACCGTTCTTGACTATGTAAAGTCCCTCCTGAAGGGCAAACCCATCCATATACCCCCTTTGCCGAGTCAACTAGAGGCATACGTTTCTCAAGAGGGGGGGGCATCCCCAGAACAGACTTTTACCCCCATCGCACCTGAACTTGCGGTTGTGGAACCAAAAGCCGATTTGACTGGCGCTTCAATTTCTAACGATATCATCATTCCGCCTCCGCCTGCACAGCCAGTGGAATTTCCCTGGCGCGCCCTGGGGGCGTTGGGGCTGGCGTTGGCGGCGCAAATTTCTCTCGAACCGCGCCCAGATCGCGGCTGGGCCATCGGGGCAATCTTGTATTTCCTGGCCGCGGTGTGTGTCCTTTGGGCCAACGCCAGGCATGAGTGGAAGACGAGCGCCCTGCCTGCTCACACCGAAGGCAGCGCGGATTACCGGGTGCGCCCGATCGCTATCTACATTGGCCTGCCGTTCGTGCTGCTGGCCTTCCTGTCATTTAGCGACAACCGTTTCACGGGCATCAATGTCACCCTGTGGCTGTTAGCCATTGCCTGCTTCCTGTGGGCATTCTGGCAGCCCCGCCTTGCCGCGTCGGCAGGCACTTCCAGCTGGGCGTGGGTCAAGAGCCTGCCCAGCCAGTTGCGTTTGCCCTGGAAGATCTCCTTCTCGGGTTGGGCGCTGCTGATCCTGGCGGCGAGCGCGCTGGTGATCTTTTTCCGCATCTACCGCCTGAGCCAGGTGCCGCCCGAAATGGTCAGCGACCAGGCCGAGAAGTTGTTGGATGTGTGGGATGTGCTGAATGGCCAGGCGAGCATCTTTTTCTCACGCAATACAGGCCGCGAGGCCTTTCAAATGTATTTGACCGCAGCGGTTATCAAGGTCTTTGGCACAGGATACTCGTTCCTTAGCCTAAAGATTGGTACGGTTTTGTGCGGCCTTCTCACGCTGCCTTTCATTTACGGGTTGGGAAAAGAAGCAGGCAACCGCCGTGCAGGGCTGTTTGCGATGGTGTTGGCTGGGGTTGCGTATTGGCCAAATGTGGTCTCGCGGGCAGGGCTGCGGTATACGCTTTATCCATTCTTTGCCGCCGCTACGCTCTACTTCCTGGTGCGAGGGCTTCGCTCACGTAAGCCCAATGATTTTCTGTTAGCGGGGTTATTCTTGGGAGCCGGGTTGCATGGCTACAGTCCCTTTCGCATTGTGCCATTTGTGGTCATAGCGGCCATACTTTTGTATGTGCTGCATCGCCAGTCGCAGGGTGCCCGGTGGCAAGCGTTCTGGTGGCTGGGAATCGTGACGGTAGTGTCCCTGGTTGTTTTCCTGCCCTTGCTGCGTTATATGGTTGACGACCCGAACATGGTTGCCTACCGCGCCCTCACGCGTATCGGTTCATTGGAACGACCACTTCCCGGCCCAGCCTGGCAGATCTTCCTAAAAAACCTATGGAACGCGTTGACTATGTTTGCATGGGATAATGGCGAGGTTTGGGTAATTTCGATTCCACACCGTCCGGCGTTGGATATCGTCTCGGGGGCGCTCTTCCACCTGGGCGTAGTGCTGGTATTGGTGCGCTACCTGCGCCAGCGTCACTGGCTGGATATTTTCCTGTTGGTTTCGATACCGCTGCTATTGTTGTCCTCGATCCTTTCGCTGGCTTTCCCCTCTGAGAATCCTATCCTGAACCGCACAGGGGCCGCCTTTGTGCCTGCTTTTGTGATGATTGGCTTGGCACTGGACGGTTTGTTGACGGGGATTGAGCAGAAAATGGCGACCTGGGGGAAGTCACTGGGTTGGGGGCTGGCGCTGGTGCTGATTGCCTGGTCTTCATTTAACAATTATGATCTGCTATTTATCCAATATCAGAACCTTTACAAGCAATCGGCCTGGAATACAAGCGAAATGGGCCAGGTCGTTCACGATTTCGGTGAAATTTTTGGGTCTACCGAAACGGTCTGGTTGGTTGGTTATCCCTATTGGGTAGATAGCCGCCTGGTAGGTATCAACGCGGGCGTGGTAACGCGCGACATGGCCATCTGGCCGGAGCAATTCTCAACCACTTTGAGCGAACCACGCGCCAAGATGTTCCTGATCAATCCGCAAGATGAAGCTTCGGCCAATCTCTTGCAGCAGGTCTACCCCCAGGGGGCGTTAATCCTGTACGACTCACGCGTGGACAAGGATTTTTATATCTACCTGGTTCCACCACAGATATCAAAGTAGATCAATCTATGTATGAATGTAACACCGCTCCACTTATAGTGCCCTAACCCCATGCACACCGCTGCGGCCCAGGTGGGGATGCCTGGGGCGCAGCGATTGATTGTTTTGAACATCTGGAGCATCTCTGGTACCGGGATGCTCCAGATGTTCGTAGATCGCAGAAAGTTAACCGGTAGTCAGTCGGGGCGACGAACCACCTCTCAACAAAAAGGTCAGTGCAAACCCTGCGATAAATCCGCCGATGTGGGCCATGTAAGCCACACCACCTGTCTGCGCTGGGCCGACAATCGAACCGATGCCGCTAAATAACTGCAGAACGATCCAGAACCCAATCACGATCAGCGCGGGCACCGGGATGACTCGTTGTCCCTGCAATACTTTTACGCTTCCCTTAGGGAACAGTAAAATGTAAGCGCCAAGCACCCCCGCAACCGCCCCCGATGCTCCCAAATTGGGCACATCTGAGTTGAGGCTAAACGCCAACTGGGCAAAAGTTGCCGCAAGCCCACAGAGCAGGTAGAAGATGGTGAACTTAACATGCCCGAAACGATCTTCCACATTGTCGCCGAAGATCCATAAGTAGAGCATGTTGCCTCCCAGATGAACCAATCCGGCGTGCATGAACATGGACGTGAAAAGCGTGGGGAAATCACCGATGGGATTGGCAAGGAAGCGGCTGGGAACGAAAGCCCATTTCATAATAAAATCGTCACCGCCAGCCAGCTCCACCAAGAAAAACAGGATGTTCAGAGCGATCAGCGCATACGTGACCAGCGGAATAGTTTTGCGAGAGCTATTATCATCACCAATTGGGAGCATAGGATTTACCTCCTGATATGCTTGTGTGGATCATTTTTAAGCCAAAAAATGTTCTTGAACCTTCGCCGCAATCTGGCGATCGGTCATCTGTCAGCGGTTTCAACCCAATTTCTTTTTTGATGATCAATCTCCTTATCGGTGTTGGGACGGGTTAACTTTCTTGAAGTCAATAAATCCCTGCTCAATATCTGTTTCGATCAACTGCACACGCAGCCGGTCGCCAACATCCACGCCAGCGAACCCCTGCACCAATTTGCCTTCCACCGGCAAGCTGAGAATCCGGACCCAGGTGCCTTTCTCTGAAGCGCCCGTGACAATCGCATCGAACTGCTCCCCGATTCTCGATTCGAGCAGCAGCGCAGCCGCGGATTTTTCGACCTGACGTTCAACTTTGGTGGCGACATCTTCTGCTGCGGTGCAATGCGCTGCCAGCACATCCAACTCATCTTTGGTGTATGGCACTGGCTGACCTGCTATGGCTGCTTTCAGCAATCGTTGGGTGAGCAGGTCAGGATAGCGCCGATTAGGGGCTGTCGAGTGACTATAGTCTTTGACTGCCAGGCCAAAATGGCCGGGGGCATTCCCTTCAGGGAGTTCTGCCACATATTCGCCGTTTCCCAGAAGTTTGATCACTGCCAGGGATAAGTCGGGGAAACGCAGGGGATCAGCAGCTTTCTCCTGAATGAGAAACTTCTCCAGCGCTTTTGAATCAGGGGTCCCGGGAAGCTTGATCCCATGCTCCCTGGCAATTTCAATAATCCGCTCCCAGCGTTTTGGCTTGCGTACCACGCGACGGATCGAGGGGAATTTCTTGGCGGAGAGATAGCGAGCAGTCACGCCGTTCGCCGCGATCATAATATCTTCGATAATCTCCTTGGCACGGTTCTTTTTCTCTATTTCCAGCGCGCGGATTTGGTCGCCATCAAATGCCGGCTTGGCCTGGATGGTCTCCAGGCTAAGCGCCCCGTGAATGTGCCGTACATTTTTCATCTTTTGGGTTGCCTGCTCTTGCAGGCGCAGATTCTCCTCCAGCCCAGTCACGGCTGCCACCGCCTCGGGAAGCGCTCCCCTCCCTTCCAGCCAGGCAGCCAGGCTGTTATAGGCCAGCCTGGCGTGGTTACAGACCCATGCCTGATAGATGTTCGAATCTTGCAAAGCTCCGTCCGCACCAATCACCATTTCGATCACAATGGCAAGGCGCTCCTGCTCAAAATTCAAGGATGTGATGTCCGTCGAAATTTTTTCGGGCAGCATCGGAAAAATCTCGGCCGCGGTATAAACTGAGGTGGTGTTCTGACGGGCGTGTTGGTCAATCGCGGAATTAGATTTCACCACCGCGTCCACATCCGCGATGGCGACTAAAATCTTCACCTGGCCTGCAGGCATGGCCTCGGCAACCGTCAATTGATCCAGGTCACGCGAGTCATCGTTGTCGATGGAAGCCCATAAAAGGCTCCGCAGGTCACGAATCTGGCGCTCGGGCGGTTTCTGCCCGCCAGCACCGTCTGCCCCAACTCTCTTCATCGCGGGCGCCTGCATTCTATCTAGTTCAGCGAGTGCTGCGGCAGAAAAATCGGGGAGCAAACCGTGCTCAAGCATTGCCCGGCGGGCGATGCTCTGTAAAAGCGTGCGGTGCTGTCGATCATCGTGCGCTGTATATGTCATAATAATATCTCCGATTAGGAACACTAAGCGAGCGCCGTGCGGCAAGAGAAGCCGGCTCGGTCACCGAACCGGAAGTATCCGTCCGAAAATTATGGGGGTGTGGGTGTTTGGCGGGGCGCAGCCCCGCCAAACACCCACCTCTCCCCCAATTTCCGGATAGGTTCTAAGGGAAATCTGGTTCGGTTAGCGTCTGCGGCGGATCAGGCGGACGATCACCAGCAGGATGATGGCCCCAAGCAAAGTGACCAGCATGGTTGGAATGGTGATCGCATCGTTGATCGTCCCAATATTGAACAGGGGGCTAAGCAAGAAGCCCGCCAGGAATGCGCCTACGATAGCCACAACGATGTTGATCAGCAGGTTAGAGCGGTCGTGCATGATTTCGGTTGCAATCCAGCCGATTACTGCAGCAGCGATCAGGTAAATGATAATGTTCATCTCTATCTCCTATGTGAATGTTTGAATTACACGGAATACTGTTTGCCAAAGCAAAGACGGAAATTTTATAGATGCATCTCCTTCTCCAGGCGAAAGGCAGCTGGTAAAAGTTCACCATATCCCTGCAGACTTTCTCGCAGGCGCAGGCGGGCGCGAGCCAGGCGGCTCTTGACCGTGCCCAACGGCACGCGCACAACACTGGCCGCTTCACGGTAGTTCATGCCTAAAACATCCACCAGCACAACCATAGTGCGGAAGTCTATGGGCAGGGCGTTCAGGCAGCGCTGGATGGCGCGTTCGAGTTCAGCCGCCTCAAATTGATCTTCCGGCAATAAACCCGGATCGGCCAACCAGGGCGGAGTTTCTATTTCCTCGCCATCATCATTGGCAGGCTCAAGCGCCACCATAGGATGGCGCTTTTGGCGGCGCAGTTCATCGTAACAGGCATTGGTAACAATGCGCATCAGCCAGGCTCTGAGGGAGCCGCCGCGAAAATGATGCATGCTGCGATAGGCCGAACAGAAAGCCTCTTGTGTGGCGTCGTCGGCAAGTTCATGGTTGCCGAGAATACGCAGGGCAACGTTGAAAAGAGAATCCTGATGGGTTAAGACAAGATGGTTGAAAGAGTCCAGGTCGCCGGGCTGGGCATCAAGGATAAGCATCGGATTTGTGGAGAGTACCTGTTCTTGATAGATTAACTGATCCATTTTGTGACCATTTTGCTGAGTCGATATGGAGTTCCTCACAACTGCAGCAGCACTTGTTGGAACTTTAGAACCAATCCGGAAATTGAGGGAGAGGTGGGTGTTTGGCCGGGCGTAGCCCGGCCAAACACCCACACCCCCAGAATTTTCGGATAGATACTTAGTTTAAGTATAAGGATCTAACGTCTCAAAAGCGTCACATACGCCACAATACCGATTCTCGTCAGGGCAATTGCATCTTTTCGATCGTCTCTCACCGGAAAATCAAAGGCAAGAGAACAGTGTGGGTGTACACAGGTGGTTCAGTCTCTAGCGCCAGAATGCTGGCCGCCCATAAGATGCAATCGGGCGAGTTATTGTCTCCGAGCGGATCGTTGGAGATGGTGGTGGTAGCGTCGGGTTCGACAATCAAGCCGCTCACATCGAATCTCAATGTGGCCCAAAAATCGCCGTCCACCCCATTGAATACACCGTTGGCGATATTCTGACCCTCAAAGGAAATGCTGCCATCGTCCCACTGCGTCTGCCCGTCTCCAATGAGATAAGTGATGTGGACCTGTGCAACAGGCTGATCGGCCGTAAAGGGGCCCAGGAGATCTGAAAAGGTACTGGTCACCAGGTCAAGGGTCACCGCGCCATCATGAATGATCACGGTGCGGAAAAGACCAGGAGCTCTGTAAATCACTACCAGTGATGCACCTTGCGAGTCGTTGCCACCCGCCAGGTAACTCGGCAGTCCGCTGATCGTGTAATCTCCATTGCCGTCTACCAGGCTGGTTACCTCAGCCCGGTAAACAAAGTTGGCTGGCGCACCCCAGCAGGTATCTCCTGAGGTGCCAATACGCTGCCCGCTCACGGTATTCCCATCGAACTGCACGTTGGTATACACGTCCGAGCCGCCCAGAGTGGCCCAGTAAAGGAAGGCTCGCTCCACTTTGCTGTTAACAGGGACACCCGAGAGGTTGATCGTCCCCTGCCCGATTCCGCGCAGGCCCACGCCGGCTGAGGTCACGTCTCCAAACAGTGTTTGATGGAAGGATTCGGACATCTGGTTGCTCGTTTGCGGGGCGGCAGCCGTTACGGAAAAAATAGTGGCGACCCACAACAGGCAGTCTGTCTGGCTGGGGTCGCTCGGATCGCTGTTGCTCAACGTGGTCGCCGCGCTGCTGCCGCTCGTCAGGCTGGTCACATCAAATGTGGGCGAATCCCAATACAATCCATCTTCTTCGGAGAATGCCCCGCTCGCCAGTAGCGTTTCGTTGAAGGTGGCGTTGTCTCCATCCCACTCGGCCTGCCCATCGCCCACCAGATAGGTGACCTGCGCATTGTCTACGGGAGAACTGGCTGTAAACCCGCGGATGGTGTTGGTATAACTTGTGGGATCAAAATTGAGGGCCACCGCGCCATCATTGATCACAATGGTGGTCAGCGGGGCAGTGCTCTGACGGTAGACCACTACCAGGGATGCCCCCTGAGAGTCATTGCCTCCAGCCAGGTTGCCTGGCAGCCCGGCTATTGTATAGATTCCGTTACCGCCCACCAGATTGGTTACATTGGCGCGGTACACAAAATTATTCTGTACACCCCAACAAGTGTCACCCGTAGTGCCGATTAACTGTCCGGCAGCGGGCTGGCCGTTCAGGGTTGGCTGCATGTACGTGTTGGCGAAGCCCAGCGTTGCCCAATAAAGATAGGCCTGGTAAATGCTGGCTCCGATCGGAACGCCGGTCAGGTTGATCTGCCCGCTGCCAACCCCGCGCAGGCCCACCCCTGCATCCGTTACACCGCCATACAGGGTAAATACCTGAAACTGCCCCAGAGCGTTATTTCCGCTTGAAATCTGCTGTGCTGCTGCCAAAGGCGCATGCCCAAGCAGGGCAATCAACAGAGATAGCCCTGCAACAATCGTTAGCCAATGATTTAATCGTTTCATCTCATTTTCTCCTTATGCTTGGGGGTGCTGTTAGAGCCAGATAGATGTTTATCTACTTATCAATGAGGGAAAGGTCAGGGGGTGATGAAGAAACAGGTCGGGCGATAATGATCAGGCGGTATGCATTGCCGTCCGGCGGCCAGCACGTTACCAGGGTTAACCGTTCGTCAGCCGTGGGGTAGATGTACTGTGCATTCGCCTGGCGGATCTCTACCGTTTGGCCGTAATCTTCCAGGATCAATTTTTGTTCCACGCGATAGACACGCTCTTGGCTGGCAGTATACAGCGTGATCAGATCCCCCACTGCAAGGTCGATTAGATTCTCAAATACTCTGCCACGGATATTATGATGACCATCCAGCACCGTGTTTCCCGCCACGCCCACAGGCGCCGAGGTCTTGAGCCAACCGGCGGCAAAATGATCGGGCACATCCCAGATGTTCACCGGCTGACCATTGCGGGTTTCGGTGTGCCAGCCCACTGTTTCTACCGGCGCATCCAGCCCGATCGCCTCGATCACCAGGCGCGTTGGCGTTCTGTCTTCATCGGGCTGGGCCGTCTCAACAGGTTCGCTGATCTGGCTGGTAGGGTTACTGCTGATAGCTGTGCTGGCGACCTCCAGGACAAAAGCGAGTGTCTCAGGTGTGCTGGTGGGTGATGGAACCACAAATACCGTTGGAGCGGGTTCGAAACTATCAGAACCATCAGATTCTCCGGTAGCTAACAAAAATTCGACCATCTCGGGAGAAACGAGCAGGACAGGTTGCGTACTTGCCGGTGTTTCACTGGGTTTAAGGCTGGCTGAAGAAACGTAGCTCACGATGGATATCGCCAGCAATAACCCAACCACCAGGGTTACGTTTGCAGCATGGCGTAGATTCGTGTGCATGCGGTATCACCTTTCAGGTGTGTTCTGAATGACGATTGGCAGATAGATCTGGCTGGCCCACGGCAGGATGTTCCGGTTTAGCCTGAGGGCCGGGTCTCCTAAAAGCGTAAAGGTATCCAGCAAGTCGAGATGCTGGCCGGTAGCAGCCAGAGACAATTTGCCGCCCCAGGCAGCCTGCCCCACAGTGAGCGTCGTAGCACTCAGCGGGTCGCTGAAAACAACTTGAAAGAAACCCTCGTCTAAGCTGTTGTGACCGGTGCTGACTCCCAGGCCGGTTGCGCCCCAGGTAGCGACAGCGCCTGCGCCATCCAGGGTAAGCAATCCTTCATCCAGGGTAGGCTCAGGCCTGTGGAACGCGCTGGTAAAGCAAGTCATCTCGATCACGATCGGCCAGCGGCGGTCATTGTGCAGCACGGGCAAATCGCCCAGGTCAAGAAATCGCTCCAGGGCCCATTGTTGCCACGATGAATGACCGGCATAGTGGATCAGCAATGCGCCGGTGTTCCAACTATTCAACACGGCCTGGCGGGTGGTCGTAATCGTTGTGGTGGATGGTGTGAAATAAATCCGCTGTGCTATGAAAGGCGGAGTCACATAAGCCGTAGCCAGCATCTCTGACGCAGCCGCAAAGTTACCCGCCTCATCGGCGTTGTCGGCCACAAAAGTCACCTTCTGGTTCCAACCACCCAGAACAGGATTGGTTTCATATTGCACAATTTTATCTACCACGGCTTGCGTCTCGGTCAATGTTTTGACCGGCAGGCGGCCGATCAGCATATCGGGCAGCGCGTCTTGCCCGTCCACCGTCACATAGCGATTATCGGCAGCCGTTTCGCCTGCCCATGGATCTACGTTGGCCAGGTAAGGCGGGATGAGCGTGGGCGGCGATTCGATGCGGTATTGCCTGGGGTCAAAGCTCCCATCGCCGACCAGCACCACATAGACGGGAGGTAAAGTCCAGGCGGCGTAAGCATACGCCAGGTAAGCGCGGATGGCTGCCGGGTCAGGCCGCCCATCGCCGTAGGCAGCATAGATGGCTTGTACATCTTCAACCGCCACGGTCAGCCCTTGCGCCTGGCGCAGACTGATCAAACTGTCCAGTGCAGGCATGAAATCTGCCGGTGCGATCAAAACATAGTCAGCGCCGGCAAAGTCGCCGCCCGTTTGCAACGCTTGCGCCGGGCGCATTGCAACCGGGTACAGCAATCCACTTTCCGTTGTCAGCATGTAGCGATGGGACCGGCCATCCCACTCGCCCCCCAATGGATCGCCGAATGTAATCGTGTTCTCGGTCGTAACCACGCCGGTCAGGCGCAGTGGAAGACCAGGGTCCGTGATGTCGTAAACGCGCAGTCCAATGGTGGAACTGAATGCCAGCGTATACGCGTGCGGCGCCGGCTGACCGCTGAAGGTGACCGAGTGACCAAAAGGAGCACTTCCACGCGCCGCGCGGATTGAAAAGGCATCCAGCCAGGCGCCCTCAATGCTCACACCCGGTATGCCGGGCAGCGTCAGGGTGAGGGTGTTGGCGCCACCGTGCAAGGTACCGGGGAGGATGGGCAGCGTGGCTGTGGTCGGTTGCTTACCATCCCAAACCAGGCTGCCTACCGACACGCCGTTGAGATCTACGTCCACTCGATGGTCGGGGGCAGCGGCGAGGTCGGTGTAGCCAATCAGCCACACGGTCAGGGTAGCCGGCTGCGTCGCCTCCAGCGGGGGCAGGTTGATCGAATAGGAGGCGGTTGAGTGGCCAGGGCGTTTCAGATCATCCCATGTCCAGTGGTCGCCATCGCGCCCTGGAGGAATGAACCCACAAAAACAATCCGGGGTATACCACCGATTTTCCTCGGCCGTCTCTTCGATCCAGGCAATCCCGGCCGGTAGACCGAGCGGGGCGGCCGGGCGGTCTTGGATACGCAGGCCGGGCGTATCACCTTGCCAAAGGAAGTAGATGTCGGTAGACGTCCACCGGCTGAAGCGCGGTTCGGCATAAAAAAGCAGGCGTTCACCCGGCTCAAAGCGGTTATCCTCATCGCCGTCCCATTCGGTCGCTATCTCGGTTCCGGCGCGAGATAGATGTAAAGCGTGCGGGTCGGTACTCGCCACAGGAAAACCCATCTCCGTCAGGGCTGCATACGTGATCGCAGTTAAGCCAGGCGAAGCGACCTCAATGATCCAGGCCGATCCGACCTCGTTAGGATTTGATGTTGGGATTATGGGCCTTACAGGCCGAACTTGCTCTGGGTTGATGACCATCGAGCGCAGCACGGTTAACATTGGGTCGGTCGACACAGCCCAAGGCTGGCTGGCAACCTCTCCTGCAAAAGTCAGCGCCACGCGCACATAGGTCGTCAGGCGCAGGTGAGTCTGGGGAGAGTCGCCGACCAGGCGGGCCGGGTAGAACACCAACCGTGCCAGGGTTACGCCGCGCACCACGCCAGCAGGCTCAAGTCTGACAGGACTATCTACGCTGCTTTGAGCCAGTTGAACCGAGGCGGTGGCTGAAAGGTCGCCCGCTGCCGAAAAGGCGCCTCCCACGGGAAGGCCGGACGAATCCCGTTGGATGCCTTCAGGGAACGGTGCAAGCGCCAACGGGCCGGGCACAGATCGATCTGTCTCTTCGACCAAAACCACATGCAGGGTTGGAAGCGCCCCAGGCGGCACAGCCACCAACACGGAAGTGAACGGCAGCCGCGGCGCGCCAGGCTGGGCGGTTTGCGAAGTACCGGGCAGCCGCACATCCGTGCTCCCATCAGAGAGCAGCACCATGTTCGCCTCAGGGACGCGCCAATCTACCAGCAGGCCATCGGGTGTGACGACCACAACCGGGTCCACAGAGAGTGCTGGCGGCAAAGCCGATGCTTTGCCGCCAGCGATACCAGTAAGCGCGCTTCCCAAAACGATCAGGCAGGCTAACAACCGGTTCAGGGTTGAGCGCGTCCTCTTTTGCTTGGCCATTCAGCACACACTTTTCATAAGCTATCCAACTGCCCAAAGCCTGCCCGACATTGACTGAACCTTTACTTTCCCAAGAGGGGAAGATAAAGCTGGTACAGGTAAGGTTGCATCAGAGCAGTAACCGACACATTGTGAATCTGTTCCTGCCCTTGGGTATCCACATCGACCAGCCAGTAATACCATGAACCAGGGTACGGCACGGTGTCCATGTAGGCGTAAGTCGCGCCCGTGCTGCCCTGAGGGGCTGCCGGCTCAAAGTGGATCAGGCTGGCCTGCCCCAGATCATCCACACTGGCGCGGTAGAGGTTGAAGCCAAAGTTATCCACCTCTAGCGCAGTGGCCCACTCTAAGTTCACCTGTGGGTTGATCCAGCGGACGGCCCGGAAGTAAAGCAATTCCACCGCGGTGGGGATGCAGATGGGACGGGTGATAGTGTTTTGGTCCATCGTCACGGCAGCATCTTGCACCAGGGCCCGGCCAGTCAAGTTTGCACCGGTCGCCAGGCTGATGCTCGTCTGCGCCAGAATATTGCCTGCAAACAAACTGTTCGTGGCAAGAGTCGCAGAGCTGCCAACCCGCCACCACACATAGCAGGGTTCACCACCACTGGAAAGAACGACATTGGCACCGCCTGTGGTGATGAGTGTGCCCGCCGATTTGAAAATCCACACATCTTCGGCGGCGCCATTGAGGGTGAGTACTCCCGACAACTCAAAGTTATCTGCACAATAGACGCCTGGCACGAGGGTTAAGGTTGCCAGATCCTGAGTCCCGATATAGGTCGTAGTGCACGCCTGGCTGCTAAGCACACCGAACGCGCCGACCAGGTCGGTTTTCGCTGTGGTCAGCAGGGTGGGTGAAACTACTGAACCGGCTGGCCCGGTCGCATCCACGGCGTAGATCGTGCCCGTGACGATATCGGTGAGCCCTAAACCGGTGTAGTTGCTGCCGGCGGCTGGACTCAAGCCAACATCCCCGCTGATGGCAGAAGGATTGAGGTTTGTGATGGCCGTTGCGGCTAGAATCGCAAAGCTATCTGCCTTACCGAGCGGCGGCGAGAAGGCTGCAGGTGCGGCTGTTGCAGGAACGGGTCCAGAAAACAAGGCGATGATGATGAGTAGGCTGGCAAGTCGAGTGACATGCCGGGGAAGGATCGTATTAAGCATGCGGAACATGAGACACCTCCTTATACTTTCGTTTTTGTTTTGTCCACCTGGTAGGTGACCAAGATGGTGACGAGGATCAAAAGAGCCATCGCTCCCAAGAGCAATACAGTGCCCATTCCATTGCTCAAACCACTTGCCTGCCCGCCGGTGACCGGCATTTCAGGCGTGTTTTCGGGCGTTGACTGCGTTGGTTGCGTGGGCGCTGCCGTAGCCGTGGTGGTAGGCAGCCCAGCCGTGGCGGTAGAAGTGGCTGTAGCCGTAGCAACGACCGCAGCCGTAGAAGTGGCTGTAGCCGTAGGCGGTACAGCGGTGGCGGTGGCAGTAGACGTGGCCGTAGGCAGCTCAACAGTAGGCGTCGGCGTAAAACCGGCTAATGCTGGCGAAACCTGCCAGGCCATGGTGACTAAGACCACAAGCAAAGTCCAGACACCCAATATTTTGATAGCGATCCGTTTTGGTAACATAGAGAACCTCCTTTTACTTCTTACTTCCTATTGTGATGGGCAGGGGTAATTACCTGCCCAGGATCAGTTGATTTGACCTTGGTTGTTATGCAATCGGCTGAAAGCAACTTTACAAAAAAGAGCTATATCTCAGCCGATTGCTTCAGGGATTAGCCGATGTTCGCCATCATGTTCAGTTAAAACACTTTCGGCCAATCACATATTGCCTTCTCAATTGACTCTAACTTAAGTATAGTAAGCAAGCGTCTCAAAAGCGTCTCAAACACCCCAGGCTGTATTTGGCAGATCAGCTACCCGCTTCCGTTCAGCACATACCCATCCACCAGTGCCGCGAGCAGTCCCCAGGCGCTGCCCAGGATCGCCCCCGCCAATACATCGCGCGGGTAGTGCGCTCCGACATACATGCGCGTGATGCCAACCAACAAAGCAATAACATACAGCAAAAACACCACCCAGATACCGACCTGGAAATGTGAGGCCAGCAGCGTCGCCATGAAGAAGGCCTGACTGGTATGCCCGCTCGGAAAAGATCGCCCCGCTGCCCGGTAGCCGACAATGCGCGCCTGCGTCACCCGGATGAAAGGTCGTGAGCGCCGCACGAGGGCTTTCACCAATTCCACCACGATCCACAATGTTAGCGTCCCCAGGATGAATTCATTTGCCGCCAGGCGATGACCGGCTAAAAACAAAATCAACCCAAGCGCCAGGGCAGCAATCCCGCTGCCGATCTGGGTGAAACCCAACATCACTCTATCCAACCAAAGCGGGCGTGGCCCGCGCAGGTTAAAGAACAGGAAGGCCCACACGTCCAGGCGCTGGCCAGCAGACCACACCAGCGAGAGCGCCAAGATGATAAACACCAGCAGCATACCCGATAGCATGCCCCGGGCCGCCAGGCCGCGCCAAATCATCATCCGCATCTGAACCGGCATCCATGCCAGGAACAAAACCAGGCTGGCAATAAGGAACACCAGCCAGGCAGCCGGGCGAACCTTCTTGGTTGCCTGGGCCAGGCGTGCCCAGATGTCGGGAACGGTCGCTTCAGGCAAGCCATTGCCGTTGTGTGGGTCCACCGGTTGGCTCATTCAGGATCATCCCGGGGCAGGCAGCGCCTCTGCCGCCTGCTCGCCGACCATCACAGCCAGGGCATGCTTCCGCACTTCGATACGCACCCGCCCTTCTCCTAACGCGTCCCCATCTGCCATCACCGGCATAGCCGGTTGGGTCTCAATTTCCACCCGGCGCACGTGGAAGTGCTGGATGCGCGGGTCTTCCGGCTTATCTAAACCTACCCCCTGGAGAACGTAACCCACCAGGTCCAGCTTGGACAGGTCGGCAAAGAACAGCACATCCAACAAACCATCTTTGAACGAGGCTGCCGCGCCAACCTGGTAATGGATGCCGATAAAGGGCATATTGGAAACCAGCACCACGTGACCCAGGTTGCGGATCTCCTGCTTGTCATCCAGAGTCAGGTGGATCTCGGCTGGCGGAGTAGCAGCCAATGCCGTCACGAAATCGCCAACCCGCGCCAGGTTGCCGTGCTGGATATCGTCGGCAAACGGGAACAGAGTCGAGACCAGGCCTACCGAGCAAACCTCCAAAAAAGGTGTGCTGCGATTACCGCAGGTAGCCATGCCAACATCCACTTTGATGCGCCGGCCGTTGCGCAGGATGGCAATGGCAGCCGGAATATCGTTAGGAATACCCAGGCTGAGAGCGGTGTTATTCTGCGTGCCGATGGGGACGATCCCCAGGGTGGCGCGTGTGCCAGCCAGGCTTCTGGCCACAGCCGAAATGGTGCCGTCGCCGCCGCAGACCACGAACATACGGATCCCCTGCGCAATGGCCTCTTGAATTACCTCTGGCAGGTTGCAGCCCGGCTCGATCAAGTAGGCTTCTGGCACGAGCTTCCAGGCTTGCATCTCATGGATCACATCCACGATTTCTATAGGCCATGTTCTGGCGGCCCCAGCACTGGGGTTGAAGATCAACTTAACCCGCATGCGGCGTTTGTTGGTAGTGCGAGGTTTCTTACCAGGGGATTCTTCCATACAACTCTACCCTTTTAATTTCTGATCGATCATTGAATCTCTAAAAATCGCTGAAGGGGGTGTGCATCCGATTCATGTAAAGGAACGAAAATACCCTCTGTGTTGAACAAGTACTCAGTTCCAATCTCGGGCACGTCCCAGCCTCGATTGATGCAATATGCAGTAACCGTATCTTGCCCGTCGGAGCGCGTAAATGTTGCTAAGTCGTAGTACTGACCATCCAATTCGTACCCCAAACGGACAATATTGGTTACCTCCCAGATCTGCTCGGATACGGACTCAGACAGATCGGGGGCGGCAACAGACACGGGCAGGTCAGGTGCGGGAACGGACACAGGCAGGTCAGGTGCGATAACAGGTCCAGGCAGGCCAGGTAAAGTAACAGAAACAGACCGGGACAGGAAAGGTAAATGCACCCCAAAAAGGTTGGCTGGGATTGCCGACGGCACAAATATAGTCGATCGATTTTGCAGCGGTGTGGATTGGGCTTCCTTCTTTTGGGTCAGCGAGAGCACACCCCAGATACAGAGCGACCCAAGAATAGCCACAATCAATACCACGCCCAGGATTAGAACTGCCCCTTTTCTCATGCGGATCGATTTCTCTTCGTTTTCGCTTAACATCGCTGCCTCCATTTCATTTTTAGGAACTTCACTGCTGCGCTTGGCCTGCCGCCTCTTTTTGCTGCTGCTTTAACTGGTAATAAGAGACGCTCAAAAAAGCGCCAAAGAGAAAGATGAGCCCGCTCAGATAGGCCCAGGCCAGGAAGGCGATGATGGCTGCCACGGAACCATAGACCAGGTTCGAGACGGAGATGTAGGTGGTAACGAAAAGCAAAAAGGCTTTCTTGGCCAGCTCCCAAAGCAGGCCGGCCCCCACCGCACCGGGTAAAATCTCGCGCCAGGTAGCTGCTCCGTGTGGAAGCAGGGTGTAGAGCACCATGAACAAGGCCACATCGATCAGGATTGCCAACAGAAAACTGACCCCGTTCCCAATCGGAATGGCCTGGTCGGGCAGCCAGGAATTCAAATTAGCAATCGAACTGCTGGCAAATGAAGCCAGGAAGAGAGCCGGGCCAACCAGCGCCAGAACAAACAGGATGGACAGGCCGCGCCGTTTCCAAACCGGGCGATGTCGCTTATGGCCCCAAATCTTGTTCAGGGTTTGGGTCAGGGCGTAAAAAATGGTTGAAGCAGACCAAACCAGACCAACAAAAGCAACACCGGTAATCGGCCCGCGCGCCCGGATGATCTCATCAATGTTTTGGCCCAACAACTGGCCCAGGGCCGGTGCAATGAACTCCAGCTTTTGTACGATCGCCTGCTGCTCCGCCAACGGGCCAAGGGTAAAGCTGGCAATGGAAATACTCAAAAGGATCAAGGGAAACAGGGAAAAGAGGGCAAAGTAAGCAATTGCGGCAGCCGGGATCGATGAGTCGGGCTTGAAGGTTTCCCCGGCTGCACCCGCCAACACCCCCAGCCAGCCGTGTGAACGCTGGTTCAGCCCATTCGCTCTGAGGGCGCCCCGCTGCCGAAGCAGGGCGATCTTTCTATTAATTTTCGGTACGAGCATGGTCGGTTTCCTCCGGGCTTGTGGATCCAGGTGGTTCATCTTCAGTGCTGGCGGGCTTGGGCCAGCGGAACGGGTCGGCAGGCTCAGCCGGCAGATCGGCCCCCAGCAAACTGGGCAGCAGACCGGGCGACTCCACAAGATTTGGCCTACCACGGATAGAGACGCTGCGATGATGATGCCCACCAGGCCAAAAGCATCTGCCAGGACAAATGACAAGTGCCCAGAACTGGTCGTTGCTTGCCACGATTACTTTCAGTGTAATGATGAAGAGTCTCAACAGCGTCACAAGGGAACAAGCGATGGTTGCTCAAATGCTGCCTTTGCGGCTCTCTGCACTGGGCCTCCTGAAGTGCGCCTGAGAGGTAAACCGCCAGCGTTCCCGACGCGCAAAATATTAGCGCCGCTGATCGACCTGGCCACCTTGCTGTGGCCGGAAGCCAGCCCCGAGCGCAGCTATGCCAGCCTGGGCAACACGCTTAACCGCCTGCAAACAGCCCTACGCCAGACAAGCGACCAGGCCCCCTGCCTCACCACCCTCACAGAGCGGGCGCGGATCGTATGAAACATACAGGAATAAATTTAGGCCAGCAGGCTACGAGCGCTACACCACCCCCCTCAGCGCCTCCTTCAACCGCCCCACCTCCTCCAACGTATTGTAATGCACCGGCCCCACGCGCACCATGCCGCCGGATTCCTCCAGCCCCAGGCGCTCGGTGACGCTGATGGCATAGTAGTTGCCGTCCCACAGGTTGATGTTCAAGAAATCAACGATGCCAGATGACATTACCTGTCCAACTGGCCAAGTACAAACTCTCCTTTCAACGGGGAAGTTTTTTGTTCTCACAGACTATACTGACTATTGAAAGGAACTTCTACCATGAAAAAAACCATCCTGCTGTTCACCTTGTTCGTCCTGCTCACCTCGGCCTGCGATCCCATCGTATCGGTCGAGCCAACCATCGTTGCGGAGGCCACAGCCACCAACGCCGCGCCCCCCGCAACGGACATCCCCTCCCCAACCCCAGAACCAGCCACCCCCACCCCAGAGATTTTTATTTCCCTGACCCAGGCTGTTCCGGGCGAACTCCAGCCTACTCAGGCCCCTGTCGGAACAACCGCCACCTACTCTCCCCTGACCCTGACCATCCCACAGGCCATCGCCAACGGGGCCAGTGGCAGTAACATGCCTCGCCTGGATGGAGATGATGCCGCCTGGTGGGAAAAGACCCCGGGGCACCTTGAAGTTAGCCTGGCTGATTACTATGTTTTGCTGGGCAAAACCCACCAACCGGTCATCTACATTTACCCCGCTTCAGCGTACGTTGAACTCTCTTCTTCGGCCTTCGAGAGCATCCACCGTCTGAACAACTACCTGTATGCCCCCAACAACATCCCGGCGCTTGCCGAACTACCTGGGGTACCGTTCCTCAATGCCCAAATCCAGTTCGCGGCGCAAATCCAACAGGTATCGTTCCAGAATGGCAGCGGCATTCGCTACATCACTCAGTATGATCAATACGCCGCCCCGGTCAACAACGCCGACCTATTCTACAACTACATCGGCATCACCAATGATGGTGCGTATTATGTGGTAGCAATTTTCCCGCTCACCAATTCCCGGTTGGCCGAAACCAGCGATGCCAACGCCCCCCTGCCTTCGGGTGGCATCCCCTACCCAGGCATGGGCTCACCCCAGAATCAAATGGAGCCTTACTACATCGCTGTGACCGAAATGCTCAATGTTCAACTGCCCGCCAGCTTTTTCCCCGGCCTCGCAGAACTGGATAGTCTCATCCAGTCCATGCAGATCAGCCAGTAATTTCCTTGCCTGGGAGACCGTCTTTGAAAGACGGTCTCCCAGGCCACTTTGCAATTTCAAACCCTGATAAGGAAAACTTCGATGCACACGAAACTCAAACGCTTTTTCTCTGGGGCCGCGATTGCCCTGCTGACGCTGACGATTGGTTACAGCCTGCTGCGCCCGCTGCACCTGCGCTGGGGCGCCAGTGAAGCCGACCTGCAGCGTGCCATGCCGGGCGACCTGGGCGGTTCTCGTTGGACACGCGCCATCCTGATCGAGGCCGTGCCGGAGCAAATCTGGCCTTGGCTGGTGCAGTTTGGGCAAGGACGCGGCGGATGGTACAGTTACGACTGGCTGGAAAACCTGCTGGGCTTCGACATTCACACCGCTGATCAGATATCACCCGAATACCAGAACCCGCAAATTGGCACACCGATTTGCATGTCGGGCAGTTTTTGCCCCAGCAAAGTGCATGTGATGGAACCCTACCAGTGGTTTGGCTGGCAAGCCACCGATGAAAGCGGCCAACCGGTCTGGACTTTTGTGTTCGGTTTGTTTCCCGAGGGTGCAAACCAAACACGGCTGGTGGTGCGCGAGAGTTTCGACCCGGCCTTTATGCCCCCGGCAGCGGTACTCGCCCTGGAAATCCCGGATGTGGTCATGGAATTGAAAATGCTGGATACGCTCAAGGCTCGCGCCGAAGGCCGCTCCGCATCCGGGCTGGTCACAGCCGCCGAAATCAGCCTTTGGTTGGCAGCCCTGGTCGCCAGCCTGTGGGCTGGCTGGCTGTTTCTCACTCGCCCCGCATGGCAACGCCCACTGGCTTTTTTCGCGGCCGGGCTGGTTGTGATCCTGCTCATCACCTTCATCTTCCTGCCCTTATGGCTGCGCGGATTACTGGTCGCGCCGCTGTTTGCAGGACTCGCCTGGAGAAAGTTATGAATATCCCCCTGCCCAACTTCCCCGAAAGCCTGGCGGCAAAAGTCGCCAACGGACAAATCCCCCTGCGCCGCGCCTGGGTGATGCTCGTGCTGCGCTCGTCCGTTAGTTTTGCACTACTGCTGATGGTGACAGTGATTTACCAACTCGCCGGCAGCGCCTCACCCATCGCAGACTCGGCGGCCTGGTGGCTGTGGTTTGTCACTGCCGCAAATATTGTCTGCATTGGCCTGCTGGTTTATTTTGGTCGGCTTGAAGGCTTGCGCCTGCGCGAAATTTATTTCGCCAACCGCGCTACCTGGAAAGGCGACCTGGCCTGGTTCTTGCTGGCAGGGGTTGTTTCGGTTTTCGTCGCCATGCCGCCCGGCACGCTGCTCGCCCAGGCGTTGTGGGGCAACGCCAATTTCCCCAACGATCTACTCTTCCAGCCGCTGCCGCTATGGGCCGTTTACCCACTGTTCCTGCTCATGCCCACCACCCAGGCTCTTGCCGAACTACCCACCTATTGGGGCTATGTTGCGCCGCGCCTGCGCGCCGCCGGTATAAACCGCTGGCTGGTGATTGGCATTGTCGGTTTCTGGCTGTCCATCCAGCATATGTTCTTCTCGTTTCAATTGGATTGGCGGTACAATTTGTGGTTGGCAGTCAAATTCTTCCCTTTTGCGCTATGGACAGGCTTTCTCATGGATCGCCGCCCCACCACCCTGCCCTACCTGATGATCCTGCACTTCCTGCTGGATGCCACTCTGCCGCTCCTGACACTAATGGTCTCGCAGGGGATGGCCATTACGCCGTAATCTCGTGCTGATGACATACACCGGCAACCTGTCCACTTGAACAGCCCAAGACTCCCTCAGCGGCGGGGGCGCTTTGGTTTCGTTGCTGTATAATCAACCCATCAGGAGCAACAAACATGTCCGCACAACAAGAAATTCACACCCTGCTGCAAACCTTCCAAAGCGGTTACACTCGCCGAGACTTGAGCCAGGTGGATGCTTTCATGGCATTGTTCACCCCCGAAGCCGAAGTCATTGGCACCAACGGCGTCAAACCGGGTGCGGGCGAGTGGTATCAGAACCGCGCCGCCGCCCGCGAACTGGTTCATGGCGACTGGGAAGGCTGGGGCGATTTCTGCCTCAACCTGGATTCTGCCTCCATACATGTTATCGGTGAGGTCGGTTGGGTGGCCGCTACCGCCACCGTCACCCAGACCATTGGCGAAGAGAACTACGCGTCGTATTTGAACTTCGTCAAGGAGTATCTCGACCAGCCCGGCATCAGCGCGGAGCAAAAACTGCATTCCATCTTGCGTGGCGGGACGAACACGGTTTACGAACTGCGGCGCGGCGAAAAATTTATCTGGCCGCTGCGTTTCACCGCCGTCGTGGTGTACACGCCCGAGGGCTGGAAATTCGCCCAGATGAACTTCTCCTTCCCCACCATCTACTTTCCTGATGTGCGCATCATTGAAGAGGTTTGATCGCTGTGCTGAATACACGCTTGATCCTGGTTGAAGGGTCTCCCGCTTCCGGCAAAACCACCACCGCCGGAAAATTGGCCGAAAATATCGCCCGCGCCGGGCTGGACTGCCGGCGCTTATCGAACTGCCAGCACAACTGGACTGACCTGCCCACTTGACCAGGGCAAACCTCCCCCACCGACGGGGGAGGTTTTGGTTACCGCGATGTATGATTTAGTTATGAAACTCATCCTGCGCAAATATCGCACCGAGTCCGATGGCGAAAAAATCCGCCAGTTCCTGCGCGAAGTCTTCCTGGCGAACGACCGCCGCGAAATCAGTTGGCCGCTTTACCGCTGGGATTACTGGCGTTGGCACGTCAACGAGAATATCTTCAAATTTGATCTTTCGGCTGCGATTTTCCTGTGGGAAACGCCAGATGGCCGCCTGGCCGCTGTGCTTAACCCCGATGGGCCAGGTGAAGCCTTTTTGCAGGTGCATCCTGAATTTCACACCCCAGAACTCGAAGTGGAAATGCTTTCAACAGCAGAAACACAATTCGCGACCACCCAGGCGGAGGGACGCCAACGCCTGGTGGTTTGGGCGCACGAGAACGACCTGCTGCGGCAAGATGTGCTGAAGCGGCGCGGTTACGCAAAGAGTCAGTGGCTTCCCGAACACCAGCGCCGCCGAGCGATGAGCCAGCCCATCCCCGAAATCCCCACGCCTGATGGTTACATCCTGCGCACCCTGGGCGGTGTGGACGAGCATCCTGCGCGCAGTTGGGTCTCGTGGAAAGCCTTCCATCCAGACGAACCAGACGAGAAATATGAGGGCTGGGACTGGTACGCCAACGTCCAGCGCGCCCCGCTCTACCGCCGCGACCTGGATCTGGTGGCTGCCGCCCCCAACGGTGAGTTTGCCGCCTTTGGCACGCTCTGGTTCGACGAGGTCACCCGCGCCGCCGCCTTTGAGCCGGTTGGCACGCACCCCAACCACCAGCGCAAGGGGTTGGGCAAAGCCCTTATGGCAGAGGGGCTGCGCCGTGTGCGCGATCTGGGGGCGACACTCTGCACGGTTGTTTCCTATTCCCAGGCCGCCGGGGCGCTCTACGCTTCACTCGGTTTTACTAAATATGACTTATCCGAACCCTGGGTCAAAGAGTGGTAAGATTAGAACCTTGAGGCCCACCATGCGCCGGACCCTATCCCTGATTGTTCTCAGCCTGCTGTTTTTCGCCACCTTCTACCCCGCTGCCGCCCAAAGCGCTGGCCCCACCTTCGCCCCCGGCGCCCACCTGCGTTTTGAACACATCACCATTGATGATGGTCTCTCGCAAAACGCCGGGCTGGCTCTGCTGCAAGACCGCCAGGGTTACCTGTGGATTGGCACACAAGACGGCCTGAACCGCTACAACGGCTATACCCTCACTCAGTTCAAACACGATCCCGACAACCCCACCAGCCTCAGCCACAGCAGCATCATCGCTCTCTACGAGGACCGCGCTGGCTTCTTGTGGATTGGCACCTGGGGCGGCGGCCTGAACCGCTACGATCCTGCCAGCGGACAATTCACCCGCTACACCCCCGACCCCGCCAGCATCAGCCACCCCATCGTTACCGATATTGTCCAGGATGGGCAGGGCGTGTACTGGGTTGCCACGCTCGGCGGACTGGAACGCTTCGACCCGACCACCAACGTGTTCACCCATTTCCGCCACAGCCCTGATAATATCACCAGCCTGAGCAGCGACGTCATCTCGGTCCTGCTGCCTGCCCCCGGCGGCAAATTATGGGTCGGTACGGGCGCCTTCAGCGCCCCCGGCGCGGGGCTGAACCTGTTCGACCCAACCACCGGTAACGCTCAGCGCCTTGCCCAAACCGGCGACTGCCTGGCCTCTGCGAACATCGCCGATCTCCTGCCCGCCCCGGACGGCGGCCTGTGGATCGCCTACGGCGGCTACGGTGTTGCCGGCGGCGGCATCGATCACTACAACCCCCAAACCGGCGCCTGTTCCCACTTCGACAACGCGCAGGCCTTCGGCAACCAGATTGCCGACAACAACTTCACCGACCTGGCCTTTGACCGCGACGGCGCGCTCTGGATGGCCGGTTGGTCGGGTGGTTTGTGGCGTATGGCCCCCGATGGACAGTTCACCGGCATCCACCACAACCCTGCCGACCCCGAAAGCCTGTCCAGCGACAACACCTTCACCGTGCTGCCCGACCGCTCCGGCGTCATCTGGATTGGCACGCTCAGCGCGGGGATCAACAAACTCAACCTCGACACCCTGCAATTTCGCACCTACCGCCACGACGCATCGAACCCCAAAAGCCTGCCCAGCAACCATGTCAGCGCCTTTGCCGAAACCAGCGATGGCATGATCTGGCTGGGGAGCATCGAAAACGGCCTGGTGCGCTTCGACCCGGCCAGCGGCGAATTCAGCGCCTACCGTTCTGACCCGGCCAACCCGGCCAGTATTTCCGGCGACATGGTGCTGACCATCTACGCGGACTCCGGCGATACACTCTGGGTAGGCACCCTCGGCAGCGGACTGAACCACTTTGACCCACGCACCCAAACTTTCACCCGTTACCAGAACGACCCCGCCGACCCCCAGAGTCTGCTCGAAAACCAGGTAACGAACCTGATCCGCGACCGGGCCGGGCGGCTGTGGGTGGGCACTTTTGCTGGTCTCTCGCGCCTCGATCCCGGCGCGACGGGTTTTATCAACTACCCCATGCCCGCGCCGCCCGTCTCTTTTGGCCTGGTGGGGGATGAACTGTGGGCGGGAACCTGGGGCGGCGGCATCTACCGCCTTGACCTTGTCGACCCTGCCAGCCTGGACCCTGCCACAGCGGTATTTTCCTCCCTTAAAAACGACCCTGCTAACCCCAACTCGCTCAGCAATGACGGCGTCTGGACAATTCTGCAAACCCCGGATGGCATGGTTTGGCTGGGCACCCAGGCCGGGCTCAATCGCTACGACCCCCAAACCGGTCAGTTCAAAATCTATACCGAGAAAACCGGCCTGCCCAACACCTCCATCATGGGTATTTTGCGCGATGCGCAGGGCTTCCTCTGGCTAACCACCAATCATGGCGTGGCGCGCTTCGACCCGCAGGCCGAGACCTTCCAGGTCTACGAGAAAAGCGACGGCTTGCAGGGCAACGAGTTCAACTCCAATGCCTACTTCCAGGCCAGGAATGGCAATTTTTACGTTGGCGGCGTGAATGGGTTCAGTATTTTTGATCCGCTCAACCTGCGCCAGAACGAACTCCCGCCTCCGGTGGTGATTACCGATTTCTCGGTTTTCAACACGCCCCAGCCCTTCAACCCGACTGAATCCATCCGCCTGAACTACGACCAAAACTTTATCTCGTTTGAGTTCGCCGCCCTCGATTTCCACGACCCACACCGCAATCAGTACGCCTACAAGCTGGAAGGTTTCGACAAAGATTGGGTGCAGGCCGGCACGCGCAACTACGTCAGCTACACCAACCTGCCCGGCGGCGACTACACCTTCCGCGTGCGCGCCGCCAACAGCGATGGAATCTGGAATGAAAGCGGGGCCACTCTCAATCTGACGGTCACGCCCCCCCTCTGGCAAACCAGGCCTTTTCAGTTGGGCCTGCTCTTGGGCGTGGTCGCCCTCGTCACCGTGGCATTCCAGTGGCGGGTGCGGGCGGTGCGCCAGCAAAATGCCCATCTGCAAAAAATGGTGGGTGAGCAGCGGCGGGTTGAGGCCGAGTTGCGCCAATCCGAAGCGCGTTTCAAAGCCATGTTTGATAATGCCGCTGTCGGCGTGACGCTCATGTCACTTGACCGGCGCATCGTCCAAATCAACCCAAAAGTAACTGAAATCACTGGTTATTCTGCTGAGGAAATGTACACCATCAACCCATCGGATATGGTACTGGAGCCCGATCGCTATCTCGATCGCGATTTGTTCCTGGAATTGGCGGCTGGCAAACGTGACCAATACCTGATGGAAAAGCGTTATGTTCGTAAAGATGGCTCCATTTTCTGGGGAAGGGTTAACTTTGCGCTGGTGCGCGGCGAAAATGAACAGCCGCTCTACATCGTCGGCATTATCGAGGATATTACAGATGAGAAAGAATCCGCCCGCATCCTGGCCGAATCGGAGGAGCGATTCCGCACCCTTTATAACTCGGCCGAGATGGGCATTGTGCTGGTCGACCTGGGTAGCGACGGTTACCAACTTTTAGATGAAAACCGTTTTAACCGGCTGGTGGAAAACCAACAGCTCAACCCTGCCATGCAACACATGTTCGGGTATTCGGCTGAAGAATTGCAGCAGATCTCCATCACCGATCTGATTTATCCCGATGATCAAGGCATAGACCGCCAGGAGTTTCGCCAAGTCCTGACCGGCGAAATCGATTCGTTTCACAGTGAAAAACGCTTCGTGCGCAAGGATGGCAGTGTTTTCTGGGGCCGCCTGACTGATTCGCTGGCGCGCACCGTGGATGGCACACCACGCATGGTGATTGGGATTATCGAAGATATTACAGAGGAAAGGCTTTCTGCCGAGCGTTTGGCCGCTCAGGAAGCCGAACACCGCAAGCAACTGGAACAGCGCATTGCCGAGCGTACCGATGATTTGAATCTCGCTAACGAACGCCTGCGTGAAAAAGCCGCCCAGGATGCTGTGACCGCTGAGCGCACCCGCCTGGCGCGCGACCTGCACGACGCCGTGACGCAGACCCTGTTCTCGACCACCCTGATTGCCGATGTACTGCCCGATATTTGGGCGATGAACCCCGACGAAGGCCGCCGCCGCCTGGAAGAAGTGCGCCAACTGACGCGCGGCGCCCTGGCCGAAATGCGCACCCTGCTGGTCGAACTGCGCCCCAATGCCCTGGTGGAAGTGCCACTGCCGACCCTTTTACGCCAACTGACCGAAGCCCTGGCCGGGCGCTCACGCATAAACATCCAACTCAGCGCTGAGGGCGACGCTGGCAGTGCCAGCGCACGCAAACTCCCCCCCGATGTGCAGGTGGGCCTGTACCGCCTGGCGCAAGAAGCGCTGAACAATATCGTCAAACACGCCAAAGCTAGCCAGGCTGTCGTTACCCTGCGCTACAACCCAGAATCCGTGCGTCTGACGGTAATCGACAACGGCACTGGCTTCGACCCATCCACCGTCACCGCCGACCACCTCGGCCTGAAAATCATGCGCGAGCGCGCCGAAACGATTGGCGCGAAATTGAACATTTACAGCGAACCCGGCGAGGGAACACAAATCTCGGTCATTTGGGAACACAAACCTTCTGACCGGCAAGGTTCTTAGCAGCCTGCCGCACTTTGTAGAGACAATATTGGAGAACGATTATGGATAACAAAATCCGCATCATGCTCGTAGATGATCATGCCGTCGTACGCTCAGGCCTGGGCGCGTTCCTGAGCGTCAACCCCGATTTGGAACTGGTGGGCGAGGCCGAAAACGGGGAGCAAGCCGTTGTGCGCGCCGGGATTCTTCAGCCGGATGTCATTCTGATGGATTTGATGATGCCGGTGATGGACGGGGTGGCTGCCACCGCCGCCATTAAAAAGCAGCATCCGGGCATCCAAATTATTGCCTTGACCAGTTTTCAGGAAGATGAACTGGTGCAGAACGTGCTCAAAGCCGGAGCAATTGGCTACTTGATGAAGAATGTCAGCGCCCGCGAACTTTCGGCAGCTATCAAAGCCGCCCGGGAGGGCAAGATGACGCTTTCTCCTGAAGCGGCTCAAGCGCTGGTCCATGCCAGCCAGCAAGCCCAGGAAACCGAAACCCTGACCGAGCGCGAGCGTGATGTGCTGAAGCTGATGGTGGAGGGATTAAATAACGCTGAGATTGCCGAGCGGCTGGTGGTCAGTCTGTCTACCGTGAAATACCATATCAGTAACATATTAATGAAGCTGGGCGTGGATAACCGCGTGGCAGCCGTGACAACGGCCATCCAAAAACGCTTAGTCTGAACATTCCTGTTAAATCCTATTCAACCATAACACACCCCGAAAATGAGATTCGGGGTGTGTTATGGTTAAAAACGCCCCCACCCCCGGCCCCGCCCCCCAGGCGGCGGGGAGAAAGCGCAAAAATGGGTTCCGTGAGGGGGATGGGAGAAATGGATTAAAGCACACGCCTCGCCCCAGCAGGTGCGATTGCTCCAGTTTTCATTCGAACCTATCCTTTCAGCCAGTGCAATACTCCCCTGATGGTTGGGGCGGGCAAAGGGCAGGCGGCGTAAACTAAGAGCAGAAAGAGAGGAAATTTCAGCCATGTTTGAGATCCATTCCACCTTTTCCTTTTGCGGTTACAATGGTCATCCCGTTCCTGTTGTTTCTCGTCACGCTCAATTGTTTGATCAGGCCATCAGCCTGTTCAACAAGGCGCGGCGTAACAGCATATTCGTACGCATCCGGGCGGCCTTGCTGCGCCGGACCACAGCACTGCTCGACCTCTCCATCTTGCCGCAGAATCGCGTGCTTAACCAATGCTACGGCGGCACTAAGACCGTCAATCTCGACCAGATCATCGGCACACTGGGGCGCGTGGGTGATTTCGATAACCATTTTTACCCGCTCTCTCTACGCACCCAGAGCCGCTGGATCAGTGTGGCGATGGCGCGCAGCCTGTGCCTTCCGCTGGAACCGGTCAAATTGATACAAGTGGGTGAACACTACTTTGTAGAAGATGGGCACCATCGTATTTCGGTTGCCCGGACGCGCGGCGAAACCGCTATCGATGCAGAAATCATCATTTGGAAAGTGAGCGGCTCACTCCCGTGGGAAACTCGGCCCGCTTCCGATGCTCACCCTGTATTAGAACACCTGTCCATCTGACCAGTCTCTAACTCCCCTCCAGAGGGGGGAGTTTTTGTTTTCTGCCTGGTATCCTGACTTCATCAGCTACTCAATTTTTTCAGAAAGGTGCGCCATGAAAACCAGCTTGCCATGCTTCATCCTTGTCCTTTGCCTGCTCACCGCCCTTACCCCCGCTGCTGCCGCGCCGGCCATCTCTGGCGAAATCAATTTTGCCGCCCTCGATGATTTCATCAGTGCCCAAATGTCTAAACACGGCCTGCCTGGCGTCGCCATCGCCGTCATCGAAGATGATAAGATTGCCTACCTCAACGGCTATGGTGTGGATGGCGCCGGCCGGCCCATGACCGCCCAGACGCAAATGCTGATTGGTTCGCAGAGCAAATCGTTCACCGCCCTGGCGATTGCTCAATTGGTCGAGCAAGGCCAACTCAACCTGAATGATCCTGTCCAGGTTTATATTCCCGAGTTTCGGGTGGCCGACGAAAGCGCCTCGGCGCAGATCACCATCAACCATCTGCTGCACCACACCAGTGGCCTGTCCGATTCTGGTTTTGGCGTTGTGATCCCGCTCGATGCCACCCCGGAGCAAGTCGTCCGAGCACTGGCCCAGGCCCGACTGACTGCCCCCGTCGGTTCCAGTCACCAATATTTCAACCTGGGCTACAGCATGCTGGCGTATATTGTTGAACTCGTCAGCGGCCAGACCTATGCCGAATATATCCAGGAACACATCCTGATTCCGCTCGACATGGGCGCATCCACCGCCGACCCCTTCCATGCGGCCGATTTGGCGCCGGGTTACACCCGCTTGTTTGGTTTTCCCGTTCGCATGCGCGAGGAAATCCCGGCTTATGGCGTGGGTGAAGGCTTCATCGTCTCCACGGCTGAGGACATGGCGCGCTATGCCATTGCCTTTCAAACCGGCGGAGCGGGCCTGGTATCGCCCGAAATGCTCAAACGCATCCTCACCCCTGGCATCGGTTCCTATGGGATGGGTTGGTATATTTACGATGGCGGCGCAAAAATCGTGCATGGCGGCGCCAACCAGACCTTCCGCACCAAGGTCAACCTCTACCCACGCCAAAATCGCGCTTTCGTTCTGCTCACCAACCAGGGCTATCAGGTGGATCATTTCATCTCCGCCGGACAGCTCACTGCCGGCGTCGAAGCCATCGTCCTCGGGCGCACCCCGCCGCCGGTAAGCCAGGGCTGGTCGGTGCAGCAGATGGGTTGGGGGCTGGGAGTTTTCGTGCTGGCCCTGACCGCTCTGCACACCCGCAATTTCATCTCCCTGCGGGGCTGGAGCGAACGCAGCCGACAGTGGACCCTTAGCAAACGAGCCTGGGATGTAGCGATCAGTTTCCTTATCCCTACCTTGATCCTGACGATCGTTTTGTGGCAGGTCAGCAACTTCTATGGCAACCGCTTCAACTTATGGACGAGTCTGGTTTATATGCGCCTGGGTTTGTCGGATATCTTTATCTTGATGCTGGTGGGCTCGCTGCCCGATTACATCCAGGGTCTGATCAAGATTTTCCTGTGGCGGCACAACTAACCGCTCCACCTGCCAGCCCCAACCGCTCGGTGACGCTGATGGCATAGTAATTGCCGTCCCACAGGTTGATGTTCTGCGCGGCCAGCACACCCGCCAGGGCCTCGTGGTTCTGCGTGCCGGTCTCGAAGCGCCCCGGCAGCGAGTCTGGTGCGGGGCGCACTTTGTAGGCGAAGAGGTCGTCCAGCAGGTCATAGCGGCCGTAGAGGATGCCGCAATGAGGACCGAAAAATTTGTGTTGTAAGACACATTACACAAACCGGCCTGAGGCTGACCGCCCGGCTGGTGGTGGGGGTGTAGGCGAGGTGCGATGACGTAAGAACCCAACGGATATTAAAAGAACCTGTCAGGCGGCAGGCTCTTTTAATTGACAACCTGTAAGTATAGAATACACCCTCCAAGTCAGTTTGGCCCGGAGGGTGCGCTTTGCTAAAACGACTCCATCTCCCGATTCCCGAGGCTGGCTACAATTGTATGCGCAGGCGGTAACCTACACCCGGCTCAGTGATGATCAGCTCGGGGCGACCGGGGTCAGCCTCGATCTTGCGCCGCAGGTTGCTGATGTTGACCCGCAACAGGTGCGCCTCTTCAGCGTATCCGCCCCCCCATACCTTGAGGATGATATGCTGATGGGTCAGCACCTTCCCAGCATTCTGCACCAGGATTTTTAAGATGTCGTATTCGGTGGGGGTCAGGTTGATCTCCTGGCCATCTTTGGTCACCTGGCGGCAAGCCAGGTCAACCGTCAGGCTGCCAGCGGTGAATACCGGCTCGCCGGTGCCACTTTGCAGGCTGCGCCGCAGCACGCCGCGCAAGCGCGCCATCAGTTCGCCCATGCCAAAGGGCTTGGTGAGGTAATCATCGGCCCCGGCATCCAGCGCCTGAATCTTATCCGATTCGCGGTCGCGCACCGACAGGATGATGATGGGGGTATCCGTCCATTCGCGCAGCTGCTGCGTGACCTGGATGCCGTCCATATCCGGCAGCCCCAGGTCCAGGAAGATAATATCGGGGCGCTGCTCGGCGGTGATGGCCAGCGCTTCGCTGCCGTTAGCCGCCTCCAGCACGGTATAGCCATGGGTAGAGAGCGAGGCGCGCAAAAAGCGTCGAATGGCGCGCTCATCATCCACCACTAATATCCGCAAACCATCTTCTGTCATGTTCCATTCACTCCCTGCCTGGCAGGCAGGCAAATGCTAATCGTCAGGCCGCCTGCGGGGCGGTTGTGGGCCTGGATATGCCCGCCATGGGCTTCCACAATGCCCTTGCTGATGGATAACCCCAGCCCCAGCCCAGCCACATGCTGCATGTGCGGCGAGCGGTAGAACTTGTTAAAAACGCGCTCCAAATCTTCTGCTGGGATGCCTGGGCCTTGATCGCTGACCTCAATGCAGGCCGATTCACCAGCCATGCTGCAGGCGATCTCAATGGTGCTGGCCTCAGGGGAGTACTTGGCGGCATTTTCCAGCAGGTTCACCAACACTTCCACCATCAGGTTCACATCCATCTCAATCAGAGGCAGGTCGGGGGCAAAGCTGGTCTGCACGGTGCGGTTATGGCGGCGCTCACCGAAGCGCGCAATGGCGATGCCAGCCAGGTCTTCCAGGTCGCAAGGCTCAAGCGAAAGGCGCAGCGCGCCCGATTCCAGGCGGCTCATATCCAGCAGGTTGCCCACCAGCAGGTTCATGTGCCGGGCTTCTTCGTAGGCGGTTTCCACCAGTTCCTCTCGAGCCGATTGCTGATCTGGAGAGTTGATCGCGCCGGTCTCCAGCAAGGTGCTCAACGCGCCGGTGATGGAAACCAACGGCGTGCGCAGCTCGTGCGAGATGCTGCTGAGCAGGGCGTGCTGCAGGCGCTCTGTGTTTTGCAGCACCTGGGCCTGGCTGGCCTGCTCTGCCAGGCGGGCGCGCTCGATGGCCAGGGCAGCCAGGTTGGCAAAGCCGCGCAGCAGGCTGCGCTGGGTCGTACTGACCAGCGCCTTTTTTTCCTCTCCGGGGTCAATCCCCAAGATGCCCACCAACCCGTAACTGGTGCGCAACGGCAGGTATTCCAACTGGCCTGGCTCGCCTGGATCGGAGGTGCCGGGCAGACTATGGAACATGTCTTCGGCCCTGGAGAGGTCAACCGGGCGCAGCGCATCGTCCGGGCTGGAATCGGCTGCCAGGCTCAGGCCTTCTTGATCAGGCAAGAACACCACCACGCGGGTACTGAAAGATTGGTGGATGTGCTGCACCACCGAGCGCAGCATATCGCTGAGCAATACAGCGCTGGTGAGATCCTGGCTGAGCGAATTCAGGGCCGCGGTGTGCGCCTCGCGCTGGCGCACGATCTCCACCTGGGTGCGCAGTTGGGTCACGGTGGTGCTGATCACCAGCCCCACTGCCAGCAGACCAAAGAAGGTCAGCAGGTATTGGGTATCGGCCACGCTCAGGCTCAGGCGCGGCTCTACCAGGAAAAAGTCGAAGGTCAGCACGCTGAGCAATGAGGCCAGGATAGCCGGGCCGCGTCCCAGGAAGACCGCCGCCAGCACCACAGCCGCCAGGTACAGCATCACCAGGTTCTCTGCGGCAATGACAAAATGCAGCGGGAAGCTGATGGCTGAGGCCAGCAAGACCAGCAGGAGGCTCCAGGTATAGCGCCACAGGGCATTCCAGCGCTGGCTGCGAAAAGGCGAGGACAGGTCGATGGCATTCATCCTACCTGATTCTAATGCACTTGGTAGGGAACTTCAATGATCACCAGGTTTTCTTTGCGGCGCAGCACTTTCTGCAAGGTTTGGGCCGTG
Organism: Anaerolineales bacterium UBA6092; assembly: GCA_002428565.1. Classification (GTDB taxonomy): domain Bacteria; phylum Chloroflexota; class Anaerolineae; order Anaerolineales; family UBA4823; genus UBA6092. The sequence goes on from DIXA01000026.1 coordinate 48,639, forward strand.
CGCATGTGCAACAGGTTGGCCATCCCCGACTCGGGGACGAAGGTGGGCACGATGATCGTGATGATCTCGTTCTCTTTCTTGTGCGCTTCCACGTAAGCCAGGTATTCGAGCAGCGGCTCGATCATCAGGCGGTAGGGTGACTGTAAGATGACCAGGCGGTGGCCCTCCCCGTAGATCTGCCATTTCTTTTCCAGTTTCTCCGCCTCGGTTGGCTCAATGGAGACATGCACGGCGGTGATATCGTGCGACAGGCGTTTGGCGTAGTGCAGGGCAGCCAGCGAACCCTGATGCAGCCCGCTGACGAGCAGGATAACCCGGTTGCGTTGGATGGCGAGCGGGGCAAGCTGGGTATCGAGCGAGAGTTGGCGGGCCAGGTTCTTATAATGGCGGTGGATGAGAAAGAAGATTGTTACCAGCACAGGCAAAATGAACACAATGATCCATGCGCCTTCGGTGAACTTGGTCATGCCAAAGACACCCATCACGATGACAGTACACACCGCGCCAAAGCCGTTGACAACCATCTTGAACGTCCAGTTGCGGTCGTGCTTTAATACAGAGCCTGGCTCTTTGACCTCCAAACCTGGTTGGAGATGCCCGGATTTCCACCAGCGGCGGGCCATGCCGGCCTGTGACAGGGTGAAGGACAAGAACACACCGATGGCATACAGCGGGATCAGGCGGCTGACGCTGGCCTGGAACAGGACGATGAGCAGACAGGCGATGAAGGCCAGCAAGACGATGCCATTGGAATACACCAGGCGGCTGCCGCGGTAGGTCAGTTGGCGGGGCAGGTAGCCATCCCCGGCTTGCAGCGCTCCCAGGCGGGGAAAATCGGCAAAGGCGGTGTTGGCTGCCAGAACCAGGATCAAGGCGGTTCCCGCAATAATGGCCAGGTAAAAGATATTTTGCCCGCCGTAGATGGTACGGGCAAGCTGCGAGATCACCGTTTCCGTTTCGGAGGGTACAGCCTGGATGCGGTTGGCCAGGATGGTGATGCTCAGGAACAGGGTACCTAAAATGGAGGACATCCAGATCAGGGTGATGCCCGCATTGCGGCTGCGCGGCTCTTTGAAAGCCGTGATGCCGTTGGAGATGGCCTCGATGCCGGTGAGGGCGGCGGTACCATTGGCAAAGGCGTGCAGCAGCAGGAAGGGGGTCACAGCAGCCAGCGCCTCCCCAGCGTGCATTTCCAGTTCGGGCGGGTTCACCACGGCGCCCAAGCTCCCAGTCAGGTAGCGGAACAGACCAACTCCTACCGTGATGAACATGGTGGCGACAAAGAAGTAGGTGGGGATGGCAAAGGTAACCCCCGATTCTTTGACCCCGCGCAGGTTAATCAGCATCACAAACGCCACCAGACACACTGCGATCCAGACCCGATACTCATACAGCGCAGGAAATGCAGAGGTGATTTGTGCTACACCTGATGAGACCGACACCGCCACGGTCAGGATATAATCCGTCAGCAGGGCCGCCCCAGCAGCCTGGGCAGGCAGCTCGCCCAGGTTATCGCGGGCTACGATGTAGGCGCCGCCGCCGCCCGGGTAAGCATGGATGGTTTGCTCATACGAGATGGTGACGATCAGCATTAACACAGTAATGGCGATGGCGATGGGGATGGAGTACTTAAAAGCGCCTGCCCCAGCGATGGCCAGCACCATTAAGATTTCCTGCGTGGCATAAGCCGTGGAGGATAAGGCATCCGAAGCAAAAACGGCCAGGCCCACCATCTTACCAATGGTCTGGTGCGGCGCATCGGCGGTGGCCAGGGGGCGGCCGATGAGGGCAGAGCGCCAGGAGCGCGGCGTCTTGGCGTCAGTTTCAATTTCAAAGATATTGGTTTGCTCTTCATGAGCGACAACATTCATAAAATAAAAATCCTTCCGTTGGTAGATCAGTGACAAAACGACCTGATCTTACCCCCTTTCGGGTCAAAATCCGGTCAATAATCCACCTGGCGGTGTCAAGAAAGCGTCAAGACGAAGACCCTGTTCCCCTGCCTGAAACCATGGATAAACTTTCCACCCATCCTCCCAAACGCTGCGCCCCTCCCTCCATGAACACCGCCACAGGCGTGGGCGATCATATCCCAAGCGAACACGAACTATGGCGTCGGCAAGACTAAAACTGGCGCATGCCCCCATCTGCGAGGGTGCGTGGGTGGTTGGCGTGGCGGTGGAGAGGGGAGAGGGTAGCCCTGGTTGTATGCTCCTACCCTTCCACCCACACCCTGAGCGCGCGGTGTGAGTTGATGCAGCCCCCGTATAACAAAGAAAACTCGGATGTAAGCTCCGAGTTTTCAAATACAGTAAGCGCTACGAGCGCTACACCAACCCCCTCAACGCCTCCCGCAACCGCCCCGCCTCCTCCAGCGTGTTGTAATGCACGGGACCCACGCGCAGCATGCCGCCGGATTCTTCCAGCCCCAACCGCTCGGTGACGCTGATGGCATAGTAATTGCCGTCCCACAGGTTGATGTTCTGCGCGGCCATCTTCTCCGCCACAGCACGCGGATGCCAGCCTTCCAGCGTGAAGGCGAAGGTACGACACAATGATATTGCGGCAAACCAAACCTTTGCCGGTCTGCACCCTGGTGGCGCAGACCGGCAAAAATATTCTCCTGTTTCGGCTACTTTTTCACCATCATCGGCAGATAAATAATCTCCACCGGTATCTGCGGCCCAAAGGTACAAGGCAGCGAGAATTCGGAAGTGTTGCCGCCTGCGTCAATGGTGATAGCCGTCACTTTGGGACCAGTGATATCACCATAATAATTCCAATTACCATCGCCATCCGCAGAGGTGAAACCGTGATAGGTTTGGCCCTGATTGCTAGAGTCTGAGAACACCTCTACGGTGCAAAAAGCACAGGCGGTACCCCATGCGCCAGCGGTGTCAGCAGCAAAGATGTCCGGTGCAGCCCGATTGGCATTTCCTCCATCCCTCAGATCAATACCGCCCAAGCTATTGCCGTAGATACTGTTCTTACTGATTACGTTGCCCGTAGCACTCGTTCCGGAAATAGTAATCCCCTTACGAACATTCTCTGCAATCGTGTTCGACAGGATGGTGTTCCCGCTTCCGTCCAGGATATAGATACCGTCATCTCCATTCTGGCGGATGGTGTTCGCTTCCACAATGTTATTGTGGCTATTATTGATGGATATGCCTCGCAGACCGTTCATAGAAATGGTGTTGCCCGCCAATACGTCCCCGCCCACGCGATTGCTCTGTGCGCCACTTGCAATCATGATCCCGTGCTCACCATTACCGATCTTCTGCGAACCCACGGCAGGCGGGCCAATGAAGTTGCCTCCCAGCAGGTTGCCATTTGAGCCGCTGCCCGCAATGTAAACGCCAGCGTTCGTATTGCCCGAGATGTAGTTCCCCTGCCAGGACTGGTAGCCGCCGATGATGTTGTCATGGGCGCCAGCGACAATATAAATGCCAATTTTATTTGGAACTGCGTCGCTCCCAGCAATGCCTAAGCCAATCCAATTGCACTGAATCAGGTTATGATGTGCATCGGCATTGCCAATGTAGATACCATAGTCCGCATTGTTGGAAATCACATTACGAGCGCCCACTGGCTGATCGCCGATGATGCTATAAGAAGAGTATATCGTGATCGCTGTATCACAATTGTAAATGTAAAACCCATAGATATGGGCGTAGTCCGCTAGGATTGTAAAACAGGATATGCTCTGGTCCACACCATTGATATTGACACCAGGTCGATCCTCAGCGTCATTCCAAACCCCGCTGGCATTCAAGATCGTTGCAGCTTCGATGGTCAGGGTTCCTTCCCCAGAATCCAGGTAGATGGTCATGGGAGAGGCAAAGGTGATCGTGTTTTCGCCGCCTAACGCATTGGTTTCTTCAATCGCTGCCCGCAGGGTACACTCATCCAGCGTGCTTAAGCAGTTGCCATCGCCAGGGTTTTTATCGTGCGCCGAGCTATCATCCAAACTGCTGTCCACCACGAAGGAGACCGTTTGCCGGGCGGCCGCGGGCTGAAAGTTTGCCAGGGAGACCAGCATGGCCAGGAGTAAAAAGAGAACCATGAATTTATGGTAGGTTTTCATCTCATTCACCTTTCTCATTGCTGATTTTTGGGGTTGATAGGCAGATACCGTGGCAGCCTGTAAATTGGGGGTATTTTTCGGGCAAAGCCCGAAAAATACCCCCACAGAACTCTCATAGAGCCTATTTTTTGACCGTCATCGGCAGGTAAATTGCATAACCGCTGAAGGTATCGCCGGTGGTGAAGCGCCACACCGGACCACTGGTCACACCGCCATTGCCGTCATCGGCGGTTACCTGCCACTCGTAAGTGGTAAAAGTCTGCAAACGCCCCAACTGACAGTAGGTGTTGGTTGTGCTGCACCACTGTATCCAGGTAGATGATCCCTGTACCCGGCCATACACCTTGTAGGTTACCGTATCGCCGTCTGGGTCGTCACCGCACCAACTGACCATGGGATTGATGAAAATTTGCGTGTCGTTGTCAATGGGGCTGGGGCAACCAGGGGCATTCGGCGCCTGGTTGCCGCCGCCGCCCAGGGTGTACGGCGCAGAGAACTCAGAGGTGCTCAAAACGCTGTTTGTGGCGGTGGCAGTGATCTTTGGCCCCGCCAGCGCACCGATATAAGACCAGTTGCCGCTGGCATCGGCATTGACCATACCATGATAGGTTTCGCCCTCATCAACATCATCGGAGAAGATTTGAACGATGCAGTTGGCGCAAGCAGTTCCCGAAGCGCCGCCAATCGTGGCGCTGGTGATCGTGGGCGCGGCAAGCTCGCTATTGCCGCCATCTGTCAGGTCGATGCCCTGATCCAAGTTGTTATAAATGCTGTTCTGCGAAATCCAGTTGCCCAGCGAGGCGGCACCACCCACCCGAACCCCATCTGTAACGTTGGAGGCAATGGTATTATCAATAATGGAGTTTTCGGCGCCGTCCTGGATATAAACGCCAAAGTTATTGTCGCTAATGGTATTGCGCTCCATGTTGGTGAAATTTGCGCCCAAAACGACGATCCCGGGTCCGGTATGGTAGCGGATGGTATTGGCCTCTAACGCTCCCCCGCCGCCAATATAGTTATATTGAGCCCCATCAGTCAGCTGCACCCCTCCTGCACCATTTGGCAGGGCCGCACCGACAATGGTTGTGCCAATCAGATTGCCGCCCAGGGCATTGCCATCAGAGCCAGCGCCGAAGATCACCACGCCGTAATTGGTGTTGCCAGAGATGAGGTTGCCCTCAGCAGCCGTGCTGCCTCCGATCGTGTTGTAAGATGCATGGTCCGTGATCATGATGCCACTCTCATTGGAGTGTGCCAATGTCCCCGATGGATTGGTGCCAATGTAATTGTTCTGCACCAGGTTGTATTGTGCCGTGCTGCCAAAGATTAGAATGCCACAATTCGCGTTGCCAGAGATCACGTTTCTGTGACCTTGGGTTGTACCGCCGATCTGGTTGTTGGCAGACGAGATAACAAGCCCATTGAAGCCAAAGTTGTCGATATGCAAACCTCGAATCACGCATCCACCGGCAAAGAGCTGCAAACCACTGAAACTGCCGCCGCCCCCATTCAGGATCACCCCTGGCTTGTTGTTGGTGGTATCCCATACGCTGCTGGCATCGATGGTCACCGGGTTAGAGATGGCAGGCAAGTATCCTTCGCCGACATCAATCTGGATGGTCATGGCAGAGGCAAAGGTGATCGTATCGGAATCGGAGGAGGAATTGGCCTCTTCAATAGCGGCGCGCAGCGTGCAGCGCATGCCGTTATCCATGCAGGTTCCATCGCCCAGCATGTTATCGTGCGCGCTGGCATCATCGGCATCGCTTGTGACTACCAGAGAATCTTTGGTTGGCTGCGCAGCCGCATCTCGCGCCGGGGCAAATACGCCCATCCAGCCGCTTGCAAGCAAGGCCGCCACAAGAAACAGGTTCAAGAAATTTCGTCGAGTTTTCATTTGATTTTCTCCTTGGTTTGTTTTTGAGATAGTTTTTTTGTACGCACTCTGTGCGAAGAACCGCCAACTTGCTCGCAAAACCTGCCTCAGCGCCTGCCCACATACGGGATCCAAACCCGGAGGTAAGCCGGGCTGCCGGTCACAGGCTGGTCACTTTTGGCGTAGCAGATATCCATATCTGTACCGTCGTCATCGTAGTAAACCACATGCACATATCCGGCCCCATCCAGCGCAACGGCAGCATCGTTCCATGCCAGCAGCGCTTCCTGATTCGTGGCCGAAGCAACCATATGCTGGCTCCATGATCCGCCCAGATTATTGGCGTAATAGATGTAGTACTTCGAATCAAAATATTCATAGACGATGTGCGCCTTACCGCTGCGATCGACCAGGATGGATGGATTGGAATTGATCATATCGCTCGCCACCACAGTAAACGCCCACGCGCCGCTCGCATTTGTGGCATAACCGATCCGGTAACCTTCCATACTCGTGATGCCCATGGCAATATGCGCCTTGCCGTTCTCATCCAGGGCCAGCGAGGGGTGTTCGTGGCTGGCGCTCATATCGGCAGCCACCTGGCTGAAATACCAGTTGCCGCCGCTGTACAACGCGATCCAAACGTCTTCCACATACGTGGATGCGTTGCTGCGCTGAAAAGCAACCTGGATCTGCCCGGCTTTGCTGATCTGCAACGAGGGATAACGATCATAGGTAGCATCATCGTCTGCTACAATCAGAGTGACCCAACCACCGCTGATCGACTGGGTAAGGCTGCCCTCCTGGTAACGGATCTGGAGATCATAATCCCCGCCGCCATCCAAAGTGTCATGGTAAGTGTGGTAAGCGATGTACGCATGACCGGTGCCATCCAGTGCCATACTGAGGTGCAAAGCCCAGGTAGCAGGGATGTACCCATTCCCCGCCAACTCACCCACCCACGCGCCGCTGGCATTGGTTGCGTAGTAGATATTCATCGTCAGAGGAGGGGTTGAAGAGTCGGGCACATGCAAATACGCCACATGCGCCGCACCGCTGCTATCCACCAGAATGGTGGGGCGGTAGTTATCATCTGCAGGAATGGAAATCAACGTTGCAGACCAGGAGCCGCTGGCGTTGGTGGTATAGTAGATATCGCCGCCACTCTCGTAAGCCACATGCGCATGGCCAGCGTTGTCTACGGCGATCGTGGGCGATGTGTCATCGATAAGATTGTTCGTCACCCGCACCGGCAAGAACGATACGCCATTTTGCGCCCAAGCCTCTGGTAAGGTTGGCACCAGGGTCAATACAAGAATACATGCCATGATCACAATCGATTTCATCAGTTTCTCTCCCTTTATATTTTTATTTCAGCACCCAAACATCGGGTTACTCTAAACCGTCTGTCCACTTCTCCATAAACGCCAGCAGTTCATCCACCCGCCGCACCCAGATCATCTCTCCACTGCTGGCATGCTGCACCCATCCCTGCCATCCAATCTAGATAGCAGTTTATCAAAGGCCTGTCTCTCAAATGTCTCAACGGATAAGTGGAAATCGCTACCTTGGGCTCATTTTCTGCTCTCGCGCGCGTGTACATCAGAAACGACTTCCTGCAGCGCCGCCAGGTCGCACTTGACCGTTGCCCGAGAGAAAATCGATGAATCACCACGCATCCCGAATCTAATGTTCGGGATGCGTTTGTGTGAAACCGATCCCCTGCCCCCTTCCTGCAGTGATGAAAAGGGTAGGGGAAAGGTATCTTATCCGCGCTGTTTGGCCCGCCTCCGCCACAGTAGCCCGGCCCCTGCCAGGGCAGCCACGCAGATCGCTGCCAGTCCATACGACGGGAGAGGCGCAGCGCTGGCCCGGAATGCCACCAATGTCACCGCCGTCGGAACAGAGGTTGCAATGCCCCACTCCGAGAAGGCCGTCACATTGCCGGCACACACCAGGTTGTCTGTGGTCGAGCTGCTGGCTGAGCGCTCCAGGCATTCCCATTGCGTGCCCGTCCAGCGGCACAGGCGCAATTCGCTCTCGTTCAGGCTACCCACCTGTCTCTGGTCGTAGTACAGGCACATCTCGCTCAGCGTCCAACCTGTTCCCACCGCCTCCAACTCGTAGTAACGGCCCAGCATCGTGCTGGGGGCGTTGGGGTGCGGGGCGTTGGGATGCCCGGTGATCCAGATCTCGCTCAAGCTGCCCCGCGTTCCCACGTTGCCCTTATTAGCCGATTCGCCCAGTTGGTGCCAGCCCAGCCCAGGGATGGGCTGGCGGGCCTGGCTGGCTGCGCGCAGATCGTTCTCGCTGCGTGCGTTGAAGGGCGGCGAGAACCAGCGGCCCGTCCAGGGCAGCGGGTCGCGGCCCACCAGGCGCACGCGCCAGTGATAGACCTGCCCCAGGTCCAGGCGGATCGGCTGGGCGAACATCTCAGCCCCGTTGAGCGTGGTATCCCCCCACACCGCGCTGGTTACCAACCCCGTGCCATCGAAAGGCTGGTAGAAAGGCTTGATCTCCCATTGCAGCATCACCTGGCCGCGCCCAAAAGGCGACCGCCCCAGCAGATTGATACGGAAGGCCCCAGCAGGCGGAGTGGTCATTCCCATCGGGCCGATCGGCTCGCTGCCATCGTAGGTATACTGGCGTGGCTTCACATCGGGATGCTCACCGCCGTTGCCGTAATACAGGTAAATGGCTCCCTGGTCTGTTCCCTCGCCGTCCCATAGCGGCACCGCTGCCAGCACATCGCTGTAGCCATCGCCGTTCACATCCCCCGCGCTGCCCACGCTGAAGCCGTATTGCGCATTGGTCTCACCGCCGCTGCCGGCCTGCCAGTCGGGCTGGATCTGCCCGTACCCCAGCCCGGCGCCTTTGAGGCCCTTGGCCGAGCCGTAGTACACGTAGGCCTGACCGCTGTCGTTATAGCCTGCATCATCATAGAGCCGCGCCCCGATGAGCACGTCTGAGAACCCGTCCCCGTTCACATCCCCGGCGCTGCTCACCGCATTGCCCAGTTTGGCATTCACCTGGTCGGCGGGGTCGGCGTACCAGTTGGCGCTGGCTGCCAGCCCACTGGCCGAGCCGTGGAAGACATACGCCCGGCCTTCGTCGGCCCCCAGCCCGGTATCATAGTCTGGTGCGCCAACGATCACGTCCGAGTAACCGTCCCCGTTCACATCCCCCGCTGTGTCCACCGACCAACCGGTGTGAGCGTGATCCTGATCGGCCGTAGCCCCCCAGTTCGGGCTGGTCCAGGCGCTCAGCCCCATGGAGCTGCCATAGTACGCCAGTACGGCTCCCGCATCGGTGGCTGCCGGGCTGGTATTGTCGGCATAGGGGATGCCGACGAGGATGTCTGCATAGCTATCGCCGTTGACATCGCCGGCGCTGCCCACTGCATAACCGTAAGCGGCACCGGCCTGGGTGTAGAGGCCAAACCAATCGGCGCCGCTGGCTTGCGGGGTCAGGCCGGTGGCCGAACCGTGGTACACAACCGCTGCGCCGCTGTCTGCCAGGCTCATATCCACGAAATCGTAGTAAGGTGCCCCGATGATCACCTCGCTGTACCCGTCGCCGTTGACATCCCCCGCGCTGCCCACCGACCAGCCCCATTGTGCATTCGTCTGGTCAGGCGAGGCCGGGTCGAGCATCCAATCGGCGCTTGTGCTCAGCCCACTGGCTGAGCCGTGATAGACGTAGACGCGGCCGGTTTGGTTGCCAGCTGACCCGTAGCCCGGTGCCCCAATGATCACATCGCTGTACCCGTCGCCGTTCACATCCCCCGCTGTACCCACCGACCAGCCCAATTTGGCGCCGTTATTGTTGATGGGCGCGGTCTCCCAATCAGGCGTTGCGCTCAACCCGCTGTCTGAGCCGTGGAAAACGTAGGCCTTGCCCTCCGGCTCGATGCCGGGGTTGTAATTGTATGCCCCGATGATCACATCCGAGTAGCCGTCGCCGTTCACATCCCCTGCGCTGGCGACCGAGAAGCCAAAGTAAGCAAAATTTTGGAAATCGGGATTGAAGAGCAGCTCGGAGGTGGTGGAAAGCCCCCCCGGCGCCCCGTAGAACAGGTAGGCGCGGCCATCATAATCAAACTCAGCATGGTAATCGGGCGCGCCTGCGATCACATCCGAGAATCCGTCGCCATTCACATCGCCCGCAAAGCCCACTGCCACGCCAAAGTGCGCATTGTCTTGCTCGGCGGGGTCAGCGATCCAATCCGGGTGAGCCCCCAGCCCGCTGGATGAGCCGTAGTAGAGATACGCCCGGCCCTCATCGGGGTGCTGGAGGTCCAACCAGGGCGCGCTGATGAGCACATCGGCATAACCATCGCCGTTGACATCCCCGGCTGTGCTGCTCGACCAGCCGAAGTTAGCGCCGTAAACCCCGGATTCCGTTGTGGGGTGGGCAAACCAGCTGGGCGAGCCAAAGGAGGCTGGCCCACTGGCCGAGCCGTGAAAAACATAGGCGATTCCCTCGCCGCCGAACATGCCCGGCGAGCCGATCAGCACATCACTGTAGCCGTCGCCGTTCACATCGCCGGCTGTGCCCACGCTCAGCTCGCGGCTGCCCGTCGGTGAGCCATACCAGCCCCACAGCGCCGTGTAAACCAATCCGCTGGCCGAGCCCTGGTAGAGGATCGCCGCGCTGGTATAGGTAGAAAAGCCGCCTCCCGGTGCACTGGCGATCACATCGGCGTAACCGTCACCGTTCACATCGCCCGCGCCGCCCACGGCTCTGCCTAGCGCGGCGCTGCTCTTGTTGTAAGGGTCATCGAAAGAGGGCTGCGATTCAAAGCCTGTGGCGTTGCCGTAGAAGATATAGATGCGCCCTTCCTCGTAGTATCCCCCGCCCGAATAAGCCGGCGCGCCCACAATGATATCGCCATACCCGTCGCCATCCACATCGCCCGCTCCGCTCACTGCATAGCCAAATTGCGCCCGCGCCCCCGGCCCGGCCGGGTCGGTCTTGACCCAATTCGGCGTGGCGGAGAGGCCGCTGGCTGAACCAAAGTACACGTACACGGCCCCATCTCCCAGGGAATCTCCGTTATCATCATAGTTGAGCGCGCCCACCACCAGATCACTATAACCGTCGCCGTTCACGTCTCCGGCGGTGCTGGCCGAATGCCCGAAGCATTCACTGTCATATTCGGGTGAGCCTGTGCCGTGCCAGGCGGGGATCAGGCCAGGCCCGCCTGCCCCACCATGATAGACGTATACTCCCACGCCGCAGGTGACGTGATATTGGTTCCATGCACTCACAAACACATCCGCGTAACCGTCGCCGTTCACATCGCCTGCTGTGCCCACCGCATAACCGTTGCCCGAGAGATCGCCGTTGGCCGGGTCACCAACCCATACCGGTGATGCCTCTGCGGTCAGGCCGTTGGGAGCGCCGTAGTACAGGTAAATGCGCCCCTCATTGCCATAGCCTGAGCCAACCCGATCGAAATAGGGCGCGCCGATAAGCACATCTGTGTACCCATCTGCGTTGAGATCCCCCGCCATGGACACCCCCATGCCAAATGCAGCCAGGTTCTGGTTGGTTGGGTCGGCCTGCCACGCTGGAGTGACCGAAAGCCCTCCCGGCGCGCCCATGTAGACGTAAGCCCGCCCCTCATAGACATCGCCGCTTTCGTCTCGGTAACCGTAAGCATCTGAAGAGCCCACGATGACATCGTCATACCCATCGCCGTTCACATCGCCGGCCCCGTCGATGGAAAAACCCACATGTGCGTAGTTCTGCGGCTCGGGTGAGACAGCCCAGGCTGGCATGGTGGGGGCGCTGCTGCCGCCATGGAAGACGAAGACCCGCCCCATTTCCGTGTGGCTGCCACCATAATACGGTGCGCTGACGATCACATCCGCGTAGGAGTCGCCGTTCACATCTCCCGCGGAGGCCACCACATAGCCAAAGTTGGCATGCGCCTGTTGCGGGTTGGCCACCAGGATCACCCATTGGCTGTTGGCGGGGCCAGAGGCTGAGCCGCGATAGATATAGCCTGCTCCCTGCAAGATTTGCCCGGCCAGATCCTTATAAGGCGCACTCACGATGATATCATCATAGCCATCGTGATCCATATCTCCTGCGTTGCTCACCGACCAGCCAAAGCGCGCCCCGGCCTGGTCAGTAGGGTCGAGTTCCCAATTGGGAACAACGGATAAACCCAGCGCCGAGCCAAAATAGACCAGCGCTTTGCCTTCGGTCGCCGCGGCATCGCTGTAACCCGGCGCGCCGATGAGGATATCCGCAAAGCCATCGTCGTTCACATCCCCGGCTGTGCTGGCTGAGCGCCCAAACTCAAGCAGATCCTGGTCGATGGGGCTGTTTCCCCAGGCCGGCTTCCAGGTCAGGCCGCTGGGCGAGCCATAATACACCATCGCCATGCCCTGGTCCGTGTGCAAGGCGGTATCAAAGCCCGGCGCGCCCACGATCAGGTCGTCATAGCCGTCGCCGTTCACATCCCCGGCGCTTTCCGCCGCGCCCCCAAAGTAGGCGTAATCCTGGTCGCTGGGGTCCACATACCAGGTTTCGCCGGCTGGAGGAAGCAGGCCGTGGGGTGAGCCATAGTATGCGAAGACGCGCCCCTCATCGCTGACGCTGGCATCGTAGCTGTAAGCGCCGCCCACCACATCAACATAGCCATCGCCGTTGAAGTCGCCGGCGGAGGCCGACAAGCCAAAGCCAGAATCATCCTGATCGCTGGGGTGGAGTTGGGCCTCGGCGGTTAGCTCGCACCACGGCCCGTGGGTATAGATCGTGACCTCCAGCACAGACAAGAAACCCTCCTGAGGCATGAAACCGGCCAGGTTTGTGCGGTAACCGCCCACTAAGATTTCGCCATCCCCGTCGCCATCAGTATCGCCTGCCGGAGAGACCCACTGCCCCATCTGGCTGCCGGCCTGTTCGTAGGGGTTCAGCGCGCAGAACTGCACTTCGTCGAGACCTCCCAGGGAGGGGAACACATAAAGGCGGCCTTCATCCCAGTAAATGCTGTCATCATATTTGGGCGCGCCAACCACCACGCCTAAGTGGGTTGCCGGATCGATGGCGCTAACCGTCGCGCCGAACTGCGCATCGTCCTGATTGGTGGGGTCTGCCCACCAGTAAGGCGTTGTTTCCAGGCCGCTGTTGCTCCCGCTGTACACATACACCCGGCCTTCGCCGCTGTTTTCGCCCGAGTAGCCCGGCGCGCCGATGATCACATCCGGGCGCCCTGCATCTGGGGCTGCTGTCTGGCCGTACACGCGGATATCGTCCAGGCCAAAACTGTCTCCATCCAGGCCGTGGTACTCCCAGGCCAGGCGGATGGATTGGCCCGCGTAGGCCGAGAGATCGACGGATACCATGCGATACGCAAAGGAGGACCAATTTTCATCCGCAATCATATCCCACAGCGTATCGGTGTAAGCCTCACTGGCCTCGATCGCATAGAGCGTCACCGTCGCGCCAGGGTATAGCGTATCGCCTTTCGCCCAAAATTCGAGCGTGGTGGATAGAACGTCCGTTGTTACGGTAAAAGCCGGGCTGAGCAGCCATTCACTTTGCGTAATGACCGCGTCATAGTTCACCCAACCGGCAAAACTACCCGAATGGGCATCTCCTGCACCAGCAAGCATCCACTTTTTCAGTGAGGCGCTGAAGCTGCGCGTTTCCCATGCGCTGGGGGGCATCAGCCCTGCCTCGAAGCCCTGCTCCCACAGCGCAATGGTGCGGGGGAGGTCCTGGTCTGCGTTCCCCGCCGCCGCCAGCGAGGCGCCAAAGGCCGCGTTCGCCTGGTCGGTGGGGTCGGCTTGCCAATCTGGCGCGGCGTCTGGCGCGCCCAGCCCGCCCAGGAACAGGTAAGCCGCCCCTTCCCCGGTGTAATACGGCCCATAACCCGGCGCGCCGACCATGAAGTCGTCGAATGTGTCGCCATCCACATCGCCCACCCCGGCTACCGCCTCGCCAAAATGCCCATCCGACTGATCGGTTGGGTGCGCCGGCCACCCAGAGGCGAGGCTTGGCCCAGTCGAGCTGCCAAGATAAAGATACGCTGCTCCTTCTCCAATAGAGGTATCGCTGAACCCCGGCGCGCCGACCAGAAAATCGGCAAAGCCATCCTTGTTGGTGTCGCCGGCTCCGGCCACCGCCCAGCCAAACTGTGCCCCGTCCTGGTCGGTGGGGTCGAGTTCCTGGTAAGGCGGCGAGACAATGCCGGTCGCGCCGCCCCGGTACAGGAAAACGCGCCCTTCTACAATGGCTCCTGTATCAAATAAGGGCGCCCCCACGAGCACATCATCGTAGCCATCCCCGTCCACATCGCCGGCGCTGGCGACCGAGGCGCCAAACCAGGCGCCAGAATGGCCGTAACCATCCACCTGCCAGTCATGGCTTTGATTGAGCGCTGGCGTAGGCCCGCTGGCCGAGCCGTGGTAGACGTAAACCCGCCCCTCATCGACATGGCCGTTATCGTAACCGGATGCGCTGACGGTCATATCATCGTAGCCATCGCCGTTGACATCTCCGGCCCTGTTGACCACCATCCCAAAATAGGCATCGGTCTGCTCGGTGGGATCGATCGCCCAGGGCCAGGTGAAAATGGGATCGACGGTGATCGGCAGGCTGGCTGATGCGGTCTCGACCGTGATGCGCAGGATGTAACCTCCGCCTTCTGCCTCGAGTTCCAGCCAGGCAGGCAGCGTCATCCCATTGGCGTCGAAAGCCTGCAAGCCCTCGTAACGGATGGGGATGGCGCTTTCTGGCGCATAGAATTCCAGTATCTGGCTGCTCGCCAACCGCGGGCTCAGTGCGGTGGTCAGCGCCAATTCCAACGTGAGCGCCGTTGCCTCGGCTGTGGCACCCTGGGGCAGCTCACTGATCGTAAAACCTTGCTCCAGCCCTGCCGCATCGTTGATATACCACTCACTGATCCCAGCCGGGTAGGTGTATTCGATGCGGTTCTCGTTCACGATCGTATGCGTTGGCTTTCCGATGGGCTGGATTGCCCCCTGCAAGCCAAAACCTGCCAGCGCAAGGTTGACTTCCCAGGCGTTCGCATGTATTTCCGCAACGCGCGGGGTCAGCCGCAGGCCCTGCGGCCCGAAAGTTGCGCGCAGGTTCTGCGCCCGATTGGGCGCGGCATAGCTGCTCGGCTCGATTTGCGTAAAGCGATATTCAGAGGCCTCGATATACGCTGTGGCTTGGGCATACCAATCCGATTGTTCGAGCGCAGCCGGGTCAAGGACACCATCTCCAGCCACGGCTGGGGTGGCTGGAGCAGCCTTGACCAGCCTGCCCGGCTTGTATGCGCTGCTTTGCCACCGCGCGGGTGCGGCCCCCGCCAGGCCAGCCGGAACCAGGCTGGTCAGCACCAGCGCCAATAGCACGGCTGCTCGGATCACAAAGGCAATAGCTTGTTGATAACGTCGAATCGATGTATACATCTTATCCTCCGAATGATGGTTTTACTTCAATCCCGGGCGTTTTTCCCCGGACGGATTGTCTCGCTGGCTTTGATTTTGAATGTATTCCAATAATTCCGCGGCATCCAGGATGGCCACGGTTTGCCCGTTAAGCACATCCTGGATCTGGCCGCGCCACTCGGTGCCGCCCGGCCTTTCTTGCCACACCCGTAAGATAAAAACCCTGCGCTCTGGCGTCACTTGAGTCAATGAACCGGTCAAATTGGCCTCCAATAAACAAAAACTGGTACCGTATCGATACCAGTTTAGCAAATGGCTGTCTTTGGATTGTCTCAGAATGGCCTGCGCCGGGCGAACCCGCGGCTCAACTGCTGCCTCGTGTTTTGGTGGCCTGGCCGGCCGCCCTGAGCGCTGCCAGGTCGCGTTTGACCGTTGCCTGGCTGCTGGCGGTCGCATTTGCCAGGTCTGCAATGGTTGGCGCTGCGCCTTGCGCCTCTGCCTCCTGCAGAAGGCGCTGCAGGCAGTGCTGGCGGCGTGCGGCTGCTCCGGCGATCTCCTCATCTTCTGGGTCGGACACCGTCCACGTGACTTGCACCCACTCATCCTCCCGCAAGGCGCGGCCACCGGGCGCCGTGCGGCCTGGCAGGCGCAAGGTGATCTGGCGGGGGCCCTGTGCTGCCCAGGCCGCCAGGATTTCCTTGTGCAGTGGGATGCCCTGGCGGATATTGTCGCGGCAATCTTCATCCGGAGCAACGCGCAGGCGCTCCTGGATGAGATCGACAGACTTTTTGAACGCATGGCGGGCTGCTTGCGCTTCTCCAGCCGCGCACATGATCTGGTAATGGTAGAAGCATACCTCCAGCACCGATTCGCCCAGCCCCTCTATGGCGGCCTTGGAGAGTTGCATAGCTTCCGTCAAATCCCCTTGCTTGAGGTGGCCGACGGCTGCGAACGATTCCATCAGGTGGATATAATCGGGCCAGCCTGCCTCGCCGTACATTTCTTTAGCCTTTTCGAACTGCGCCAGCGCCGCGGGCAGGTCTGCTCTGGCTAAGTCTAATTGTCCTTGCCGGTAAGCCAGGTTTGCGTACAGCGCCGGGTATTTGAGCTGCTCGGCGATGGCCGCCGCCTGCTGGAGATGCTCCTGGGCCTGGTCGAATTTCTTCCCCCAGGTCAGCAGCTCAGCATAGCTCAGGTGCATGCGGGCGGCTTCATCGGCAAAGCTCATTGCTCCAGCCACTGCCAACCCATCTTTGAGCACGCCTTCCGCCTGGGCAAAGCGCCCGGTTTCCTTGTAACGCGAGCTCAGGTTGAGCAGTTGGATGGTTTGCCCACGCTTATGCTCCAGATTGCAAAAAACGCTCAGCGCCTTTTCGGAAGCCTGGATGGCACGCTCATAATCAGCCAGAGCGCTGTGGGCCAGGCTGAGGTTGTTCAGCGCCACCCCCTCGTAATAGAGATAGCCGATGGTATGCATTTGTTCGTACATCGCCTGGCAGTGTTCAGCTTCTTCCTGGTGTTTTCCCTGGCTGCGGCTGATCCAGGCCAGGGCGTTGTGCGCCATTGCCAGATTCAAGATATCGCCGTCTTGGCGAGATAGCTCAAGCGCCTCTTCGGCATTTGCCCTGGCTTTGTCCATATTCCCCAGGTCACGGTAGACGAACACCAGGCGCAGCAGGATATCGACAATGACCTGCCTCTCGCAGCCCGTCTCGCGGTACAACGCCAACGCTTTGAGCAGCGCTGTTTCGGCGGCCAGGTTTTGCATTTGTTCTTTGCGGATCAGGCCAGTTCGCCACCAGGCTTCTGCCTCGAAGCACGCCAATCGGTGTGCTTGTGCCAGGGAAACAGCTTTCTGGGCCGCCTCATGCCCCGCCTCATCCTGGCTGGCGATCTCGAACAAATAAGCGGCTTGTTGGAGCAGGGCTTTTGCCTGATATTCTGGCTTGCCCAGCCAGTCGGCGAGCTTCAGCATTGCCGCCACAGCCTGAGCGCAACCATCGGGCTCGCCGCGCATCTTCAGACAGGGATAGCTGGCTGCCCAGGTATCGAAGATCAAAGCCTGGTTTTGCGCTTCGTCGAAGGGTTGCTGCTGCTCGAGGATTTGCCTGGCCTGGCGATAGGCGCTCAATGCCGCCTCTGCCAGGTACTGCCCGGCTGCTTTTTCCCCTTGCGCCATGAGCGCCTGCACCGCTCGATCCCACACCTCGCCTCGCACCAGGTGATGCGCCAGCAAGTCGACCCGCTCTGGATCGCGTGTTTCGAGCGCTGCCCCCGCCTGGCGATGCAACCTGACGCGTTCGTTGGGGTCAAGGTTGTCATAAACCACCTGGCGGATCTTATCGTGGCTGAAGCAGTATGCCTGTGCTGTCTCTTGCAAGAAGTGCCGTTGCCTCAGTTCTTGGATGGATTTCAACACCGCAGGGCTTTCCAGGCCGCTGCTGCTGTTCAGCAAAGCCAAATCGAAATCGCTGCCCAGCACCGCGGCGCTGTTCAACACAGCCCTCAGAGGGGGTATTAGCCGCGCCAGGCGGCGCTTGATCACCTGCTCAACTGCTGGCGGAACCGGCAGCTCGGCATAGTCATCGGTCAATTCATCCCAGGGTGTGCTCCACTGCCCGCTTTCATTGCAGTTCAGCAAGCCTTCATCGTAGAGCACTTGCAGGGTTTCCAACACGAACAAGGGGTTGCCCTCGGTCTCTTGGTAAAGCCGTGCTTCGAAGAGCGGCGCAGCCTGTTTCGTTCCCAAAGAGCTACGGATCAGTTCGCCGGTAGCCCGCTGGTTCAGCCTCTCCAGCTTCATTCGCCCGCGCAGGCCAGCTCGATCGATGGCTTGCAGCTTCTCCCACAGCGCCGGATAACTGCGCGCCTCTTCGCTGCGCTGCGTGCCGATGACCACCACCGCCAGATCTTCAAGCCGGCGCGGCAGTGCCGCCAGCAAGTCCAGGGTCTGGCTGTCGGCCCATTGCAGATCTTCCAGGATGAGGGCGCATGGGCTGATCTGCGCCCAGCCCCGCAACGCCTGTACAAACGCCTCGACCAGGCGGATTTGCTCCTGCTCGGACTTCAATGCCGGTGCGGGCGGCAGGTCTGGTTTTAAGGCCGCCAGTTCGAGGATGAACGGTTTCAAAACTTGCATCCAGATGGGCTCGATCACCTGCGCCAGTTGGTTCATTCGTAAGGGCGTCAAGCTGCTGCCCAGAGCTTGGGCCAGCGGCCCGTAAGGTGGGGTGATCTCCATTGGGCTGGCGCTTCCCCAGAGCACCTGTGCGCCGCGCCATTCCAGGTCACGCGCCACCTCTTGCACCAGGCGCGTTTTTCCTACCCCAGCTTCCCCCTCCACCAGGATCACCCCACCCAGATCATCAAAAATGCCCTCAACTGAGGCGAGCAGCTCGCTGCGCTCGCTGGCGCGCCCCACCAGGCTGAGCAGCCTGGTGCGCTCGCTGCTGATGGCTGGCCGCGTGGGCTGCAAAGTCTGCGGCAGGTAGGGGGCCGCTTCTGGCGTGTTGCTGCGGGTGATTTCATTGGCCAGGGCCTGGATTTCTGGCCCCGGTGTGGTACCCAGTTCGTTTTGCAAGATCTGCCGACAGGTTTCATATTGTCGCCGCGCCGCCTCGGGACGGTCAAGGATGAAATAAAGCCGCATCACCTCGCAGTGGACGGCCTCCCGCAACGGGTCGGCCCCCACCAGCGCCAGCGCCAGATCCAGAGCCTGGTGGTAGCGCCCGGCTGCTTTTTCCAGCACCAATAAGCTCTCAAGCGCGCTGAAGTAGTTTTCTCGCAGCCGTTCGCGTTCTTGCAACGCCCAATCTTCGTAAAAACCCTCCATCAAGTCACCCTTGTAGAGTTGGACAGCCCGCCAGAGCGCCTCGCGCCGCTCTGGGGCTGGTCTTTCTGCTGCCAGGCCGGCTGCCAGCCCTGCGCGGAAGACTTCTACATCAATACATAGCAGAAGGTTATTTGCAATATAAATGCTCTCAGCCTCTGTCTCGATCCATCCGGGCAGGCTCTGGCGCAGTTGCCACAGGGCCTGCGTCAGATAGCGGCGGGCGCGTGGCTCCGGATAATCCGGCCACAGTACCCCCACCAGCACTGCGCGCGGCTGCGGCTGTTCTCGGTGTAGCAAGAGATAGGCTAACAAAGCCCGGGCGTTTGCCGTTGGCGGCAGTGACAGCGATTCGTCCCCCTCCCAAAGCCTCATATTACCGAATAATGTGGCGCGCAGGTTCAACATTCTTGGTCGCTCCCTACCCCAGCACCATCCTTGGACGGTACCGCAAGGCCTCCGCCAGGTGACCGGGGCCCATCAGAACACACCAGACATACCACTTTTGGGCGGATCACTTTACAGAAATGAGTTTACACTAACTTCTCTGCAAACGCCATCGCTTTTCCCGTCTTAAGTGTAAGGATACCACTTCATGGAAGAATAGTTGGAAAGGCTCATCGCCCAAGCCAGAATCACCTGGCGCAAATCACCCAAGAATCGGTCACCGCCAAACAAATCGCTGCTAACAGCCCGGCAACCTTGTCAGATGAACTTGGATATCCCGTCCCTACCTCACCACCCTCATGCAGACGCTACACCAACCCCCTCAGCGCCTCCTTCAACCGCCCCACCTCCTCCAGCGTATTGTAATGCACCGGACCCACGCGCACCATGCCGCCGCTCTCCTCCAACCCCAACCCCTCGGTGACGCTGATGGCATAATAGTTGCCGTCCCACAGGTTGATATTCTGCTCGGCCATTTTTTCGGCCACCTGGCGGGGATGCCAGCCCTTTAGCGTGAAGGCGAAGGTGGGTACGCGCTCTTCCAGGCGGCGCGGGTCGTCCAGCCCGTACAGGCGCAGGCCGGGCACATCGCCCAGCGCGGCCAGCACGGCGCGGCTGATCTCGAACTCGTAGGCGCGCACGGCTGCCAACGCCTGCTTGAGGTGCAGCCTGCGCCCGCTGAAGCGCTCGGCATACTTCTCCTGGTAGGTCTGCCCAAAGGTCTGCCCCAACCAATCGAAGTACTCCACCGCGCCCAGCACACCCGCCAGGCCTTCGTGATTCTGCGTGCCGGTCTCGAAGCGGCCCGGCAGGGCGTCCGGCGCGGGGCGCACTTTGTAGGCGAAGAGCTCGTTGAGGAGGTCATAGCGGCCGTAGAGGATGCCGCAATGAGGGCCAAAAATTTTGTGCGGAGGGGTTACAGCCCCAACTGAAACAGCCGCTCTACCGTTTGCTGCATATCAGGGGCACCTTCCAGGTGCGTCTCACCGCGGAGGCGCCCGTCGCGCAGCAATATCACCCGGTCGGCGTAACTGGCGGCGCGGAAGTCATGCGTCACCATCACCACGGTCTGACCACCCTCGGCGATGACGCGCAGCATCTTCATGATGTCGGTGCCGTTCTGCGAGTCAAGGTTGCCAGTAGGCTCATCCGCCAGCAGCAGGCGCGGGCGATTGGCGAGCGCCCGAGCAATCGCCACGCGCTGGCGCTCTCCGCCCGAAAGACTGGAGGGCAGGTGACGGGCGCGCTCCTGCAGGCCCACCTGCGCAAGCAGTGCGCTGGCGCGCTGCTTGCGCTCTGCCAGCGGCACGCCGCCCAGGCGCAAGGCAATCTCTACGTTCTCCCACACGGTGAGCATGGGCAGCAGGTTGAAGGTCTGAAAGATGAAGCCGATTTCGCGGGCGCGCAGGTCGGTGCGCTGCGCATCCGAGAGCTGGGCCAGGAGGCGACCGGCAAAGATGACCTCGCCGCGGCTGGGCGTATCCATGGCTCCCAGCAGATGCAGCAGGCTGGATTTGCCGCTGCCCGAAGGCCCCACCAGGGCGCAAAACTCGCCCGCCTGCACGGCCAGATCAATGCCGCGCACGGCTTCCACCGCCACACCGTTTGAGCCGTAGATTTTCCACACATCTTTGGTTTCAATGATTGGGGGATTCATTAAATTTCTCCGTCGAAATCAAGATGGCTACTCGTAGCGCAGCGCTTCAAGAGGGTTGATATGCACCGCTTGCCAGGCAGGCAGCAGCGAGGCAAGCACGCCGATCAGCGCCGCCAGGCCGATGCTCTCCAGCCAGGTGGGCAGCAGCGTGGTGAACTTGTCCCAGCCCACTGCCAACCGCAAGATCAATACCGCAATGGGCAACGCCAGCACCGCCCCCAACAGGCTCTGCACCAGCGCCTCGCTCAGCACCAGGCTGTAGATACGCCAATGGTGCGCCCCGATGGCACGCAGCGTGCCAATCTCGCGGCGCTGCTCCAACACCGCCTGCACCACCACGATCATGATGATCACCACGCCCACCCCCACCGCGGTCGCTGTGATGGCGCTGGACAGGCTGTCCAACTGGCTCATCAGCGTACCGGCGCTGCGCAGCATCTCCTCGTTGGTGGCAGCCTGGAGCGCCGGGTACTGCGCCGCCAGCTGCGCCTGGAGGCCGGGCATATCCTCCACCTGCGCCGCGGTCAGGATCACCGCCGAGACGGTCTCCTCCCGCCCCAGCAGCGCCTGGGCCGTCTCCAGCGGAATGAGCACAGCGTTGTTGAACAGGCTGGGAGCCGCCTCCAGCACCCCGGCCACCGTAAAAGCCTGGCCCAGCAGCGTGATCTGCGCACCCGGTTGGGCGGCGAAATGCTCGGCAGCCCCGGCCCCCAGGATGGCGCTGTGAGCGTCCGGCAGCGTCAGCGCGCCCGCCGCGGATTGGAATACGCCCAGGTAGGCCGTCTCGCGCCCCGGTGTGATACCCACCAGCAGCAGCGCGGGGGTCGTATCGGGCATGGGCGAGCGCGCCAGAGGTGCCAACAGCACCGCCGAAGAGGCCTGTGCATCCAGCCCGGGCAGGTCCAGCAGGGCATCGGCGGTGGCAAGGTCCAGGCTGCTGTGGGCGTTGACAAAGTTGCCGCTGGCGGCACCCTCGGGGGTATCTTCGGGCAGGCGCTGCACCAGCACCTTGCCCGCAAAAGCCGCCAGTTGTCTTTGGATATCCTGGCGATAGGTGGAGAGCACGCTGTTGGCAAGGATGTGCAGCTGCACCATTACCGCAACGGCAAAGATCGTCAACAGGGCGCGCCCACGGCGGCGCCAGATATATTTGAGAGCAAGATCGATCAACATGGTCACTTATCCTTTACGGTCAAACAGACTCACTCGTAACGCAGCGCTTCTATTGGGTCGATGCGCATGGCCTGCCAGGCCGGCAGCAGCGCTGCCAGCAAGCCCACCAGCAGGGTGGCGCCCAGGCTGCCCAGCCAGATGGTGAACTCATCCATGGGCAGGCTGACGCGCCCATAATCCAGCATCATCTCGCTGGCCTTCTTGAGCGGAAAAGCCAGCAGCGCACCGGGGATGCACAGCACCAGCGCCTGGATCACCACCAGGCTCACGATGTGGCCGCGCCGGGCGCCGATGGCGCGCAGCGTGCCAATCTCGCGGCGCTGCTCCATGATCAGGATGCTAATCACAATCGCCACCGCCACCACCGCCGCCAGCATCACCGAAAAATCCACCGTATCCAGCAGCGTGCGCTGCAGAGAGAGCACTTGCTCGGCATTACGCAGCAAATCCTGCTGGCTGGCGGGATCCAGGCCGGGATAGGCAGTGCGGATTTCAGCCTGCAGGGCGGGGATATCCGTCACATCCGCGGCAGTGAGGATTACCGCCGAGACAGAGCCGCGGCGCTCGAACAGTTCCTGGGCGGTAGCCAGCGGCATCAGCACCGAGTTGTTGGCCAGCTCGGAGGACCGCGACAGCACGCCCACCACGGTCAAGGTCCGGCCGCGCACATCGATGGCTGCACCCGCCGTCAGCGGCTCCCCGCTGCCATCCGTCTGGTAATGGCGGGCGGCCAAATAGCCCAGGATGGCGCTATCCGCCTCGCTGAGAGTTGCCTCACCGCTGAGCATGGATTGTCCCGCCAGGTAAGCCGCTTCACGCCCCGGCGTGATGCCCACCGCCAGCACTGCCGGGGGCATATTGGGCAGCGAGGTAGAGATCAGTGCATTGAACAGCAGCGCCGAGCTAGCCTCACCGCGCAGGCGCGGGTCTGCCAGCAGCGCCTCAGCCTGGCTCGCAGGGATACTGCTGTCGACGAGCGGGAAATCCTGCCCAAAGCCGCTGTCTTCCAGCGCCTGCTGGACGAATATCTTGCCCGCAAAAGTGGCTAACTGGCGCTGTGTCTCTCGGTCATACCAGGTCATCAGGTTATTGGAGATGAGATACAACTGCACCGCCACGGCAATCCCCAAAATGGTGAGTAGGGAGCGCAAGCGGTGCTGCCAGAGTTTTTTCAGGGCAATATCCATTAACATGAAATTCTCCTCAATCGTTTACGGGCGCAGCCAGGCGCTCCTCGCACAAATCCAGCCAATGCAGGTCGGCCTGCAGGTGCAGAGCGGCGCCATCGGCCAACAGGCGGGTCACCGGGTCGAGCCGGGGGTCGGCTGCCAGCACGGTGACGGCGTGGAGCTGCTGCAGGTAGGCCCGGCGCTGCGCGGCAATCATCACCTGCGGGCTGCCCTCCCCCGCGATGCGCTGCACCAACAGTTTGCTAAAAAAGGCATCGTTGAGCGGGGCGGGCTTCTCGGCGATCTCGCTCAGCCAGCGGGTCAGCTCTTGCTGACCAAGCGAGGTGATCTCGTAAGTCTTTTTGCCGCGCCCATCCTCGCTGCGCTCGGCTACCTGCACCCAGCCATCCCGTTCCATGCGCCCCAGGGTGGTGTAGATCTGCCCGAAATTGACCTCGCGGTTGCCACCCAAAGCCTGCTCCAGCGCGTGCTTGAGGTCATAGCCATGCATGGGCTGGCAGCGAAGTAATCCGAGGAGGGCATGAGTTAGCATAAGGATGTTTGGCCTATTATATACCTTGTATATATACCGAGTATATAATAGATTAGACCACTTGTCAAGAACTGTTTAGTAGCACTTTCTCAAACTTGATAGATAAAAGATGCTTACTGCGCTGGGGTGAGATTGTCAGCAAGCAATTGATCGCTTATGAGGGTCCCTCATGTACAGCGCCGCATAAACGATCAAAGCCCCCTCAGCGCTTCCCTCAACCGCCCCACCTCCTCCAGCGTGTTGTAATGCACCGGACCCACGCGCACCATGCCGCCGGATTCTTCCAACCCCAACCGCTCGGTGACGCTGATAGCGTAATAGTTGCCATCCCACAGATTGATGTTCTGCGCGGCCATCTTCTCCGCCACGGCACGCGGATGCCAGCCTTCCAGCGTGAAGGCAAAGGTGGGCACGCGCTCTTCCAGGCGGCGCGGGTCGTCCAGCCCGTACAGGCGCAGGCCGGGCACCTCGCCCAGCGCCGCCAGCACAGCGCGGCTGATCTCGAACTCGTAGGCGCGCACCGCGGCCATGGCCTGCTTGAGGTGCAGCCGCCGCCCGCTGAAGCGCTCGCTGTACTTCTCTTCGTATGCCTGCCCAAAGGTCTGCCCCAGCCAGGCGAAATACTCCACCGCGCCCAGCACACCCGCCAGGCCCTCGTGGTTCTGCGTGCCGGTTTCGAAGCGCCCCGGCAGCGTATCCGGCGCGGGGCGCACTTTGTAGGCGAAGAGGTCGTTGAGGAGGTAATAGCGGCCGTAGAGGATGCCGCAATGAGGACCGAAAAATTTGTATTGTAAGACACAATGCACAAACCGGCCTGAGGCTGACCGCCCGGCTGGTGGTGGGGGCGGAGGCCAGGCGCGGCGTAACTGTTTAGGGGATGTTATTCCACCCCGTTCAGAATCATTCCAGCCCGTTCAGAATCATTCCAGCCCACCCAAAACACACAACACCCCTACTTTTTGAGATGTTACCAATTACGCAAATAACTACTCCGAGATGTTCCTGAACAAGATGACGGTCATCACAATGGGCAACAGCGCCAGCGCCCCAAAGATACCCACCAACGCAGCATTATCCGGCGCACCGACCCGCGCCATATTCAGTCCCATCAGGCTGACGAAGATGCCCAGGGTCATGAACTTGGTCAGCCCCACCGAAGTCAGCAGGTAGCCCCAGGGCCGGCAGCGCAGGAGTAGGATGCCAGACAGCAGGCAGATCGAGGGGAAGTTTGGCACTAGCCACTTGGCTAGTTTGGTCAGTGGACAGGTCAAACTTCAGAAGGCGCGGCAATCATACTTTCGCTAAATGTTTTTAGCCCCGGCTGCGTGGCAGCCCAGAGGGATACAAGCACGATCAAAGCGCCCGCGGAGACAAACAGGGCTTCGAGATTCCATTTGATGACCGCTCCGGAAATCGCCTGCGAAATGGGGACCAGACCATTCCCGGCAAGCATCACCATGCTCATCATGCGTCCGAGCATGTCTTTTGGGGTGTTGGTTTGCATCCAGGTGAACATCAGGATGGCAACGTATCCGTTTCCCCCGCCCAACAAAAGCATCAAGGCAAAATCCAACCAGGTTGAGCGGATAAATCCGAAGAAGCCCAGCGAAACCCCAAACGATACCAGCAGGAGAATTAGGAAGGCGCTCATCCCTTTCCCCTTTGGACGGGGAAGGATTCCAGCCAGCAGAATGCCGACCAGGCTTCCGCCCGCAAAAGCGGACATCAACAAGCCGAATGCAACCGCGCCTTCGGGCAGGTACTGGTCAGCCAGCACCGGGATTCCAACCAGCAGCGGACCGGTAAAAAAGAAGTTCACCGCCGCCAAAATAAGGAACAGCGTCCGCAGAGATTGGTCGTTCCACAGGTATTGCACACCGGTCAAAATCGAAGCCCAGACGTTTTCCTTTTGATTCCCACTTGCGGTTTCCAGGTTTCTGCCGCCACGCATGACCCATAAACAAACGGCAGAGACGATGAAACTGAGCGTATCGAAGGTGAAGGCAAGCCCGATTCCCAGCGACGAAGTGGAGTAGTTACCAATCAGAATACCGGCAATCGTCGGACCGACAAATTGAATCAACTGGCTGCTGCCCATGATGATGGAATTTCCAGCTTGCAAATCCTCCTCAGCCACCAGCATGGGTACGATGCTGTTCCCGGCAGGGACGGCAAACCCGGCAATGAGTCCAAAGCCGAGGGCGAAGACATATACCATCCACATTTGAACGCTTCCCGTGAAGATTGCAAGCGCCATCAAGCCCGTCAATGCCAGGCGGATGAAGTCCGAAACCAGCATGACCATACGCGGAGAGAGGCGGTCGGTGACCGCTCCGCCCAACAGCATAAAGAGGGCGCGGGGGAATCCCTCCAGCGCCAGCACGATTCCCAGCGCCAGCGGGTCGCCGGTCAATTGCAGTGTCAGCCAGGGCGTGGCGATTAGGGCGAACTGGTCGCCCAGCAGGGAGGTGGTCGCGCCTGCGAAGAGTAGGCGGAAGTCGCGTATCGACATGACACGCGTCATGGGGTTTTGTGTGGAAGTTGTGTTCGTCATGGTTCTATCCTTATGTTTAGAATTTCATGTCGGCCAGCCAGGCCGATAGCCCTGCTTCGCGGGCTTTGAAGTCGTCGCGGGTCTCATCGTAAGTACCGGGCAGATACTCCCCAGCGATTTTGCCATCCAGAATGAACAGTACCCGCTCCGTTTTGGCGGCGACCTTCACATCGTGCGTCACCAGCAGGATGGTCACGCCCGCCTGATGAATGTCAGCCAGCAAGCGCATGATTTCGCTGGCAGATGTGGAGTTCAACGCGCCGGTTGGCTCATCGCCAAAAATGATTTTCGGGTCGCCCATCAAGGCGCGGCAGATGCCGACTCTCTGGAGTTGCCCCCCCGACGCCTGGGTGATATCGCGCATTTCCAGCCCGGCAATGCCCGTTTTTTCCATTAGTGTCTTGGCTTTTTCGATGAGCTGCACGCTATCTTTGCGGCCATCGCGCATGGATGGCAGGAGGATGTTGTCAAAAATGTTCAGGTTTCTGAGCAGGGTTGGCTGTTGGAAGACAAAGCCCATTTTGGTGCGGCGCAGATCAGCCAGTTCGTTCTCCCTGAGCGCCGACAAGTCCGCGCCGTCGAAGGTGACTTTTCCGCTGTCCACGCTGTCCATGCCGCTCAGGGCATACAGCAGGGTAGATTTTCCCGAACCTGAAGGGCCCATCACAGCGACGAACTCGCCCTGGTGAATGTCCACCGAGATGCCATCGAGAACATTGCGTTTTTCTGCCTCCAGACCGAAAGACTTGGTAATATTTTCACTGGTAATGAGGGTTTGCATGGTTTACTCCTTGATATTTTCAGAGATTTTGATTTGTCCCGCGTCCAGGGTGCCGAAGACTGTGGCGGCCAGCACCGCGCCCGCCATCATCAGCGGGCTGAGCAGGTAGGCAAAGGCCGGATTGATGACGAATTTGAAAGACGAAGCTCCAAACGAGGCAATCATCGCGCCTGCGAGGGTCTCCCCAATCGTGTTTGCTAGCAGCGTGCCGAGCAAAATTCCAACAATCAGGACGAATACCGAGCGCGCTACATACTGCGCCTTGATGTCTGTGTTCGTAAAGCCAAATGCTTTCATCACGGCAATTGCGTATCGGTCCTTGGCAACCAACATACGCATGAACAACAGCGTGATCAGCACGGTGAGCGCCAGCGCAACGCCGATGGCGGCATAGGCGGCTTTTCCAATGGCGCTAATGATTCCACCTAAGGTTTGCCGGATGAATTCATCAATGTCTGAGACCTTTGCGAAAGTGAACCTGTTCGCATATTCGGCAATTTTCTCATCCAACAAGGATGGGTCAGTAAGTTCGGCGGTGATGACACTCCACATGACTTCCGCGGAGTCGTCGGAGAATACCGCTTTGGCAGTCTTGCCGCCGTTGGTCACATCAGAGTATGTGCCGCAGATTGTAAGCGTTACCTCACGCCCATTCATGATCAGCGTGATGGCATCCCCCACCGTTTTGCCCATCTCGCTGGCATTCAGCACCGAAAGTGCGATTTCGTTCTCCGCAGCAGGGGCGCGCCCCTCGGCATAGGCCAGGGGAAAGACCGAATGGTCGCCCAGTTCAATCTTGAGACGTTCCTCTGAGCCGTCATCCAGCTTCACGCTGAATGTTTTGGTAGTCAGCACAACAAACCTGGAAATGGACTGGTCGTTCCCCATCGCCGCGGCGATTTCCGCTGCTTTGTCGTAGATGTGATCGGTCTGCTGGATGTCGATGCGCATATCGCTTTCCCCAACCCCCATGTAGGTGACGAAACTATCGGAGGAGATGGTGTTGTGCAGATTCTGCGGGACGATGATGATGAACGCCGCCAGCACCAGCACCGTCAGCATAGTGACGTACAGGCTTTTGCGAGCGAGCACATCCTTGATGCCGAGGAAAACATTGGTGCTGAGCACCTTGTTGATGCTCAGGCGGAAACGCCTGGCCCCGCCGGCTTTTCCCTGCGAAACCCCGAAACGGACGGCCTCCGCGGGGGAGATTTTGCGAAACCGCCCCAGCACGCCGTTCACATAGGCGACGATGGTCAGGAAAACCAGCGCCACGCTGACGATCCCCAAAATCGGCGCCAGGGAGGCGTTATCGCTTTCGCCCATGTATAGCCGGATGTTCGCAAGCAGCGCATCCCGAAAGAGGAAGGATAGCCCATACCCGAGCAGGCTGCCTACCGCGGCGATGGCGACGTATTTCGTCAGGTAGATTTTCTTGATATCTTCAACGCGCAGACCGATGGCTTTCATCACGCCGATTTCACGGTAGTCATCCTCGATCTTTGCCAGCAGGGTGAAGCGAATGCACAGGAAGGCAATGGCAATCACCAGCGCACTGACCAGGAGCATGACCGCAATCATCAGCCCATCGGAAAGGCCGTTGAACATCCTGAAAAGCGCATAGGTGAGGGTCGGCCCATTGGCTTCAAGCCCGGCGACGGTGTAAGCGGCCTCGAATGCGCCCAGCTCACCCAGGTCATGCAGCCGGAACTCGATCAGGTATTCCACACTGCCGAACTCCCGAAGCGCGGCGAAATCGTTTTGGCTCACCAGGAAACGCTTGGATGAGGAGAGCAGCGGCTGCATTTGCGAATCGCGCAGCGCGCCGGCGATAATGAACGTTTTCCCAGCTACGGTAACCGTCTCGCCAACCCGGGCGGTGCCATCTTGTATATAGGCGATGGGCACATAGATTTCGCCATCAGAGACGGTGATCACGTTGCCATCCAGGTCAAGCAGGAAATCGAATTTTTCGCTCTGCACCGAGAAGCCATTGTCTTGGACGCTGTCTGCCAGCGAACCGCCAGCAAATAAAAACTGAGCGCCGTCCATGTTGAGAAATTCAAGCGCCTGGAAATCGGCGACGGCCTCGTTTTGCTCTGCAAAAGCCACCAGCCGCGCCAGATCCAGTTCGCCGGCGTGCATCTGCGTGAAATGCGGCGTTTTTGCCTGCGTCATCAGGTTATCGATCGCGCCCGACAGGTTGACGACCAGAATGGCAGCCAGCACCACCAGCATGGCCGCCGCGGCAACAAACAGCATGGTTGTCAGCGTGATGGCTTTGCTTTTGAGAAGATCGTTACGGAGTAGTCGGTAATACATGGTTCACCTCATTTTTTTAATAAGTGTTAGTTCCAGCCCCAATTCAAATATTCGCTCGAGAACGGCATGCAATGCTGATTGGTCGACGATTGGGCCCCGTAGTATCGTTTCACCATCGCCACTGTATTCTGTGGTGAAATCTTCGAACCAAATCAAGGTGTTTTGTCCCAGATGGCCTTTTATGCGGATTTCGTAAAATAAGGCGCTGTTTTGTGTTTTCATACCATTAATATACGGCAAGCGAACTGATTTTGGAACACACCAGAGTGGGATTCTGAAATAAAAATGGCCTAACACCAAAGTGTTAGGCCATTTTTATTTGGTTGAGGGGGATCAAACCAATCCCAACCTGCGTGCTTCCAGAATTGCCTGGGAACGACGACTTACCCCCAATTTAGCGTATAGATGATTGGCATGACGCTTGACGGTGTTGAGCGCGAGAAAGAGTTCATTGGCAATTTCTTGATTCGACTTGCCCGCACAAATCAAACGCAAAACCTCAAGTTCACGCTCACTCAGCGGTTCGATTAAAGTTTGGGCTGGCAAGACTTTGTTTTTCAATGATTGCCAATTCTGGGCAATAGCCTCATCCAGGAAACGGTTGTGAATGGATGCAGCAATCTGTTCTGCTTTGCGCATGTCATCGTATGCCTGATCTGTTTTTCCCTGTGCATCATGCAAGCGTGCCGCAATCAAGTATCCCTGCACCAGGTAGTATTGGTGTCCGCTTCTTCTGGCTGTTTCCAACCCTTGCATGAGAAGACTTTCCGCTTCGCCCCATAATT
The DNA here is from genome assembly GCA_002428565.1 of Anaerolineales bacterium UBA6092. Lineage (GTDB taxonomy): Bacteria > Chloroflexota > Anaerolineae > Anaerolineales > UBA4823 > UBA6092. The sequence continues at coordinate 79,285 of DIXA01000026.1, forward strand.
GCTTGACACGCAATACATCTGCCAGCGCGAGTTGAATCAGACAAAAAGCTGGGTAGTCGGCATAAGCTGGTTGTTCTGTTAGCGATAATTCATGGCGGCATATTTTCTCAGCCTGCTCTATGCGCCCTTGCGCAAGGCTGATTTTGGCCCATTCCATTGTCGCATGCGCCAGAGCAAAAAAATTGCCACAGTTACGCGCGTGTGGACTGACACGGCTGAGGTAATCTGCCGCCCGATTCAAATCGTTAGCCGCCACAAAGCTATACCCCATCTGTGAATAGCACGCTGTATATCCCATATCGACAACCAATTGTCCAAGTGTTTGCCGAAGACTGGCAATAGTTGGCAAGAGTTGTTCGATTGCCTGAATTGCGTCGGCGACATTTCCTTGATGGCGCATAACGATCGCTCGTAACAGGATCACTTGATGCAAAATGATATTGTACTCAGGGTGTTCGACGGGTAATTCCCCCGCTGCGACCATTTGTTCAAAGGCTTGCTTGATATCTTCGAGGTATGAATCAATGCGGTTATAATCCCCGCGTATAAACAATGTCCAGCAATACGCTACACCTAACGCGGGCGATTGGTGGAGTAAATCGGCGGGTAAGGATTCGAGCCATTGCACCGCGGTATCTAATCGTCCTGTATGATAGACGCGCCGCCAGTTGTCGGTCACAAGCCGGCTGACATATGCATAATCGGGAATGGCAAAGGCATGATGCAAAGCATCTTCTGGGTGGTTGTTTGCCTGGAGCCATTCCGCTGCGCGGCGATGCAGGATGGGCAAATCGTTGGGTCGCGTGCGTTTCAGATGGCTTTTTAGAAATTCAGCGAACAGGTGATGATAGCGAAACCAATAGTGCTCCCCATCCAAAGGTATCACGAAAAGATTGCGGCGGTGCAAATCTGCCAGCACATCCACGCTCTCTGTAGACCCTGTTACCGCATTGCACAACGGGGCAGACATTCGCTGGAGTATGGATGTTTCAAGTAAAAAATTCTGCAGCGACTCGGGCTGGCGCTGCAAGACTTCTTCTACCAGATATTCCAACACAAAATGCTGGCTGCCTGTAAAATCTTGGATAAATGCATGTGTGTCGGAGCGGTCCTGCATCGAAAGCGCCGCCAGTTGTAATCCAGCCACCCAACCTTCTGTGCGTGTTTCGAGCGCATTTACGTCGCTTAAAGTCAGATCCAGGTTCATCAAGTCATTCAGGAACAACGATGCTTCATCAGTGCTGAAACGCAAATCCGAAATGCGCACCTCGGTCAGTTGTCCACGCACGCGCAAACGGCTTAGCGGTAGAGGCGGATCGATTCGCGTGGCAATGACAAGATTAAGGGATGGGGGTAAATGCTCAAGCAAAAAGTTCATCCCCGTATGAATATCCGCATTGGAAATCACGTGATAATCATCCAGCACAAGGAGCGCCGGATGTTCGAATACGGCCACCTCGTTCACCAACGCGGTGAGAAATAATTGGGCATCAAACTGCTGGGCTGAATCCAACATTTGTAACAATTCTTGTCCAAACAGTTTTGACACCGTTTGGAGGGCGGTTACAAAGTATATCCAAAAGCGCAGTGGGTTATTGTCACGCTCGTCGAGTGATAGCCAGGCAACCTGCTCTTTATATGCGGTAATCCATTCGGCCAGCAAGGTGGACTTACCATATCCAGCAGGAGCAGAGACAAGCGTCAGAGATTTTCCCTCCTTCAAGCCTGCAGTCAATCGCTCGATAAGGTGATGGCGATGAATGATGCTGGGAGGAACAGTAGGGATAAATAGCTTGGTTCGCAGAATATATGAGTCCATTACAAGGCTCCAAACACATCAACAAACGAGTTCTGCAGACAAGCTTACTGGCACAATGCAAAGTTTTTATACCTGCATAGTAAGCATGCGCTGTTGTTATTTTAACACATCGAAATCGGCAAGTGACCTGCTGTGCGTAACTTGGGTGCGGATCGAGTCGATACAACCTTCCTTGCCGGCGGGACAGACGCGCTACACCAACCCCCTCAGCGCCTCCTTGAGTCGCCCCACCTCCTCCAGCGTGTTGGATTGCACCGGACCCACGCGCACCATCCCGCCGGATTCTTCCAACCCCAATCGCTCGGTGACGCTGATGGCGTAGTAGTTGCCGTCCCACAGGTTGATGTTCTGCGCGGCCAGCACACCCGCCAGGCCCTCGTGGTTCTGCGTGCCGGTTTCGAAGCGGCCCGGCAGCGAGTCTGGCGCGGGGCGTACCTTGTAGGCGAAGAGGTCGTCCAGCAGATCGTAGCGTCCGTAGAGGATGCCGCAATGAGGCCCGAAAAATTTGTATTGCAAGACACAATACACAAACCGGCCTGAGGCTGAACGCCCGGCTGGTGGTGGGGGTGGAGGCCAGGCGTCGGTTTGCACTGCGAAGCTATATACACCCCAAATATCACTTTGGTTGGATGACACCGGCTTCTCGCATTGCTAGAATGTAAGCATCAAAGCACGAATCATGCTGTTGCACAAAACACCAGGCGAAAGGAGGCCCGCTATGCTACCCAACTTTGCTGCCCAGCCACAAATCATCCGAAAGGCCGTGCCGTTATTCTGGCGCTGTTTTCAAAATGGATTATTGTACCGTTTGTGGGCGCGCTTCACCCACCGCCCTGCGCGTCTGCTGGAACTGGAGGAAACCCTCGACAGTGCGGGGGTAAAGAACAGCCACTATGCTGGCAGGCGCGCCGTGGAGATCGAGCACATCCGTGGTACACAGGGAAAGAGCGATGACTTTGATGCGACTTTTCACCCAATCAAGGAGAGCAGCCGCAGCCGCTGGTTGAGCATTGCCATGGAACGGTTGTGTGGGCGCGAACTACCGCCGGTGGACCTGGTGGAAGTAGATGGGGTTTACTATGTGCGCGATGGCCACCACCGCATCTCGGTAGCGCGCACACTGGGCCAGGCATATATCGATGCTGAAATCATCTCCATGACATTGAACCGCCGGGTGATGTAACCCCCACCAGTTTGCTGTAGCCTGGTGCAAGGCCAAGGACAATACAGGATACCAGAAGCGCGGCTGCGATTCAGGTCAGGATGTTTCCCCTGGCATCAATCCATCTCATGCATCTCAACAGATAGAAGCTTCAAGTTCAGGTCGCGGATGCGGTTCAAGATACCATGCAAGGCAGCCTGATCTGCCAGCAGACCGGAGAGCAGGGTCTCGCCGTTCTCAAGAGGGGTGATCGCCATCCCCTCCAGCCACTCCGACCAGCATGGGTCGAGATGGCCTTCGACGCGAATCTCATAAAGCGTGGGCATATTACACTCCTCCCGTCCCGATCCTATCCTTCCCCAGTTGCTGCCCCAAGATGAGCAACAGAACGGTCAGCGTAACCAAAAGCGTGGCAATCTGCAGCAGGTTGCGGGTCAATCCGGCCTCGAGCATACCAATGGGCACCATAAACTCGGCAACGTTGAGGGTCATGTGGAACATGGCAGCTACGAAGATTGAACCCTTGGTGTGGTTGAAAACCCAGGTGTAGATGGGCGTTGTCAGGAAAATGTTGATGAAGATAAAAATTCCACCAACCGAAAGCAAAGCATGGTTTGCCGGGTGGAAGTGCCACAGGCCCCACAGCAGCCCCAAGATCAGGCTGGCAGTCAACCCGTTCCAGCGGGATTGCAAAGCGGGCAGGACAAAACCGCGCCAGCCGGTCTCCTCACCGATGCCGCGCACCAGAACCTGGAATACCACCAGCCCGATCAAGACCAGCCAGATATTCCCCTGTGGCACACCCTCCGCCTGAAAAAAGATTGGGGCGGGGCTGCCCAGTAGCCGGTGCAGGTAGATCACAGCCAGGTGCAGGGCCAATGGATAGAGTACGATGAAGACGTACCATTTCCAGTTCACGCGCCAATTCAAAAGCCGCTTCAGCAAACTGCGCAGGCTGTCTGTGCCGCCGGTGATGCGGGTGACGATGATCGCCGACAGGCATGGCCCGTAGTACCAGAAGATACCGCTGGGGGTTCTCAGCAGGGGCGGAAGAGCCTGACCAGCGATCGGCATGGTCAAATAGTAAATCGTCGATCCAATCCAGGTGAGGCTGAATGCCAGGATAAAGAAGGCAGCCAGGGGGTGCTTTTTGATCGTTTCAGATAGAAGCGTATTCATTCCCGGCCTTCCTTGCGTGTCAGGTAAACAGCATCGCCACGGTTGCAATCGCCTGAGGCGGACCGTGCAGCAGGGCAGGAGCCAGGATACTGCCGGTCTTCTCGCGCACCAGGCTGAAAACCAACCCGCCGAAGAAGGTCCACAAACCCCAGGCCAGGGTGACCTGGCTGGAAAGCCCCAAGGCCCAGCTCAAGAGGCCAGTGTGTGAGAGGCCAAAAATCAGGGCAGTGAGGATGGCGCCCCAGCCAAAAGCCACCCCAAAGAAGCGATAGGGTTTACCAAAGGCTTCATCCAGGCGTGACTGCACGTAGCCGCGGTAGAGGGTCTCCTCCCCAAAGCCAACGAAGACGGCATAGGTCATGAAGAGCACCATCACCTGACCGGGCCTGGGACCAGGCACATTGGAGATAGAACCCAAAAGCAGTATCCCCGCCACAGCCGCGCCCAGGCCAATTGGCAAGGGCCTATTGCGCACGATGAGCGCCAGGAGCAGCAGCAGCCCTATCTGAACAGCAGCCATCACCAGGGCCCCACCCCAGGAGCGATGATCGACCCCTATCCCCAGCGGAAAGCCTGCCAGCGCCACCGGGATGAAGCAGGCCGCAGCGATATCCAGGTGATACCTCAGCGGCCTGAAGGTGATGCCGCTGTCAGCCAGCCGGCCGCGGTGCAGGCCAAGGGCTAGCAGGGAGACACCCACCATCACCACGTGCCCGAAAACGGGAAAAGGAAAGCCCAAAGCCTGGGTTTGCCAGGCTTCGAAGCCGGGCCAGAGGCCGTAGATGCCCAAAATCAGCAGGGGCAAAACGATGAGAGATACAAAAAACACCTCCACAAATGCCAGGATCTTGCTATTGGTTGCGCTCATCATCACCTCTCAATCCGGTCTATATGGTTCAGAACTCTTCCCGCTGAAAGCGCCACAGGGCCACAGCGATGAAGATAATCGTCAAAGCAAGCGTGCCCAGGATGGGCAGAATGGTGGGTAAGGGCTGACCCTGCGCCAGCAGCACTGCCAGGGCGGGCCGGTCTGGCCCCAAGTCCATCACCAGGTTCCAGGGCATCACCTTTCCCAGCCAGGGCAGCAGGCCAGCCAGGTTATTGCCAAAGATCACTAACAGGGGGATGCCAATGACAGGGCCGCGCGAGTGAAAGAGCACACCCAGCAGATAGGTCAGGCTCAAGTAAAACAGCAAAGCCAGGTAGAGCAGGCCCAGAGCAGCCAGGCAACCCGGGATGGGCAGGGAGATGCCCGTGCCGACTTTGTAGATGGTGTAAGCCACAACACCTTGTGCCAACACCATGGTGATCAAGATACCCAGGGCATCGGATGCCAGCTTGGAAGCCATGAAAGCCAGCCGCGAAATAGGTTTGGAAAGCACCCATGCGGCTGTGCCGCTCTGCCGCTCGCCCACCAGGGCATCCTGGGCAATGATCACCACCCCCACCGCCGGCGCTAATCCAGAGAAGATAAAGAAGACCATCACCGCGGTCTGGGCCAGCGCCTGGATGGCAGCGGCCGCCTCGGCCGCAGCGATCTCATGGCTGGCCTGGGCGGCCTCAATCTTTGGGGCCGCCAGGAGCACCATCGCCAGCATGCCATTCACAATGGCTAACCAGATGAAAACCTGGATTACCCATTGCCAGGTGCCCCACCATTGGCCGCTTTCCTTGCGAAAAAGGTTGCCAAACCCGTTCAACCAGCCGCGGTCTGGGGCCGCAATCAACGCACTGTTACGGGTCATTTCTGCCTCCTTCTACAATGTTCAGGAACACTTCTTCAAGATCGTACTTCTGGCGGCCAAATTCGGCCACACTCACGCCTGGGTCAGATAACACCAGGCGCAGCAGTTGGCTCTCGGCAGTGGCCTCATCGCTTACACTGACGGACCAAGAGATAAACCCATTGACGGGCTGCTCTGTCAGAGCGGTGACCCAGGGCTGAGATTGGAGATGGGCGCGGGTCTGCTGGCTGGCGCCGGAGAGTTTGAGGCGATAGGCTACCCCGCCAGAGCCGGCCAGCAGCTCTTCGATCGGTGCCTGGGCCACCAGCTCGCCATGGTTGAGGATGGCGACGGTATCGCTAACGCGCTGCACATCATCCAGAATGTGGGTTGAGTAGAAGATGGTGGTATATTGGCGCAGGCGATCCATCACCTCCAGCACGTCACGGCGGCCCTGAGGGTCCAGGCTGGCGGCTGGTTCATCCAGGATCAGCAGGTCGGGGTGGTTGACCTGGGCCTGGGCGATCCCCAGACGCTGGCGCTCGCCGCCCGAAAAGCCGCGGATGGGGCGATCGGCCTTATCTTGCAGCCCCACCAATTCCAGCGTTTCTTGGATGCGCTCTTCAATGATAGCCTTTGGCCCACTGAAGAAGAAGCGGGCGGTGAAACGCAGGGTCTGGCGGGCGGTGAGGTGCTCGTAGTAGCGCGGCTCCTGGGCCAGGTAGCCGATGCGCCTGCGGATCTCCACGCTGTCTCGATGGATATCTTGCCCGAACACTGTGGCAGACCCACTGCTAGGACGGGCCAGGCCCAGCAGCAGCTTGATGGTGGTGGTCTTGCCGGCGCCATTGGGCCCGAGAAAGCCAAAGATGGAATGCTGCCTGACCTTCAGGTTTAGAGATTTCAGCGCCTGCGTACCCTCGAAGGTTTTGGTCAGGTCGTGCGTCTCAATCACAATGGGGTTAGATGAGGTCATTTTTTCTCCTTTCTTGGTTTAATTTTGCTTACATTGTCATTCTAGCAACCTTCAACTAAAACCGCATCCAACCAAAGTGGTATAAGGGGTGTATTTCAAGGGATATAGATGGGCAAGTCCAGTATCAGGAAGCTCCCATCGCTGCCTGCTACGACGCGGTATTCAAACTGGAATTGATGCGGCATGGTGGGATGCTCCCCACAGCAGGCGCCGAGAACAAACAGGCTATCATCCGGGTTGGAGAACTCGACCGTAAAAATGTATTCTCCGTTGAGTGTGACTTCGTTGAATGTCACCGTACGAACCGGCAGGCATTGCAGGCCATTCACCTGACAACCGCGCTGCCAAAGGGCAGTGTAATCATCCGGATCCAGGTCCGGGTTGAACACCACCAGGGTTTCGTAGCTGCCCCCATATAGAGAGGCAGCCGCCTCGTATTCCCCCTGTGCCAGGTGATCGAAAAAGGCACGGAGCACCTCGGCAGCCCGATCGCTTTTTGCCATGCTTGTCGCACACGAACTGAGCAAAGCAAGAACCAGTATCCAGATGCAGAAGAAGCGAAATTTTGTTTTCATGGTTTTCTACTTTCAAATCATGTGTTGATCAGGAGTATGCAAAAGCCCAGAAGCCCATGCGCCAAAGTGGCAAAATGGGTGATACCTATAGGGCCTTTGGGATTTGATCGTGATCCGGCAATTCCATTTCAACGTTCCGAATGGCCGGGATAGCATAACCAACGACACAGGTAAGGGCCAGGGCCAGCCCCGCGAAGATAAACTGCAAGCTCATGCCCGCGCCCGGGCCGGCGCCAACCAGACCCCCAAACAGGCTGGCCAGGCCGCTGGAGCTGCTCTGCATGGCTGGCTCCAGCACGAAATCGGCCAAGGTGCCAGACAGAATGGGCGCCAGTGGCTGCGTAATCCAGGCAATCAGACGGCGGGCAGCGAAGACGCGCCCCTGCAAGTCAGGGGCTACCTTGGCTTGCCAGATGGCCTGGCTGGAGCCAACCACCACTGGCCCCAACACAGTGACCAGCAGGATGGCTGGCACCCATACCCACAGGTCGCGCCCCAGGCCAAAAGCCACCATACCAAACAGGTTGGAAACCAGCCAGGCGCCCAGGATGCCGTGGATGCGGCGCTTGGGGCCGCCCCAGGTGCTCATCAGGATGCCCCCTGCCACACCGCCGATGGCGGCGGCGGTTTGCACACTGCCGAAGATCACACTGTCGTTGCCGGTGCGAGAAAGGATCATGGGCGCAAAGATCGCCCACGCCATGCCCGAGAACAGGTTTGCCACCAGGAACAGGCTCACCAGCCCGCGCAATCCAGGGCGGGCAAAAATGTATCGGAAGCCAAAAGCCGACTCTTTCCAAATGCTGCCCCGGCTTACCCGGCCTTCGGACGTAGCCTGCGGCTGTGGAATGTGAACAAACAGCAGCGCGCCAATCGCCAGAGCAAAGGTGGCCACATCCAGACCCAGGATTCCGGTAAGCCCGATCAGCGGGAGCAACGCCCCAGCCAGCAGCGGGGCAAAGACGCCCGGCCCCGATTCCACCAGCGACATCATCCCATTGGCCCGCCCATACTGCTCTTTGGACACCATGGTGCTGATGGCGGCTGAGTAAGCCGGCCATTGAAAGGTATTGCCAAGCCCGTTGATGGCAGCAGATATGTACAGGTGCCAGAACTCCAATCGCCCGGTGGCGTGCAGCGCCAGGATGCCCAGCGTGGCGGTTACGGCGCCCAGGTCGCTGATCATCATCATCAACTTCCGGTTACAGCGGTCTACCAGCGCACCCGCCAACGGCGAGATCAGCAGGAAGGGCGTGATGAAGAACACCTGCATCAGGCCCATGGCAGTAGCGCTGCCGGTCTGCTGGAACATCCAGATGGTCAGGGCAAAGTGGCTCATGGCGCTGGCCAGGACGGAAACGATCTGTCCCAGCCATACAACCGTGAAACCGGTCAGGCCAGAAAGTGGTTTGGGTGAGGCTTTGTAAGCAATTTCCATGATTTTCTCCTTTTAGCCGGCGGCATGCATCAGCCACCCCGCGATGACAGAGATGGTTGATGCAGCCAGGATTTCGGTACGCAATGTGCGCAAGGGACAACTTTTTTCACAGTATTGGCTGGCAAGCGCGTAGAAACAGCCCGCCGCCAATGGAATGGCGAGGTAGTAACCTCGCCAGGTGCAGGTGAGCACCGCGGCCGCGGCCAGAACCGTGACCAGGCGCGAAAGGTAGGGCCGCTGCATCACGCTTGGGGGGTTCAACCAGAGGGGCAGGGCGATGGAAGCGCCAAAGGTGCAGATCAGGTAAAGGCTGGCGATGCCCCACTGGAAATCATTGACATTGAGCAGGCCAGATGGGCCAGCCGCCCACAGGGCTGCCAGCAGGATGATGAGCAGGTGAGCGGCCTGGTCGGCCAAAAAGGATACGATGGGCGGCTGTCTCCAACGATGATCCAGGCACAGTTTTGCCCAGTCGATCAGGCCATGTGCGGCGGTGATGCCAAACAGCCAGGGCCACCAGGAGGGGAGATCATCCCCAGCAACGGCGAGCATACAACCAAGAACAACGGCTGCATGCAGCCCTAACACAGGCCAGCGCCATTTGTACCTGACCATCCAGGTGTTTTGCAGCACAAAATCGGCCAGCAGATGCGCCAAGAGCAGTTTGTAGAACATAGGCCATGCTCCCTCAAAGCAGCGATGACGCTCAGAACCTCTTGATGCCCGCGGCCAGGCCGACCATCACACAAATGGAGATCTGGCGCTCTGCCTGGGCGTTCCTGGTATTGGCTTCAGGCCACCAGGAGAAAACCGCTCGTTCGGCCAGCCACACCTTCGGCTGGCGGGTTTTCGTTTGGGCCGGGTTGTTGGTCAGGGAGTAACTATCTAGCATAAAACAAGTAGCCATTGCTTCCTCCTTGGCAAGTAAGCCTTGCCGAACCAGGGATTAACTACTTACAGTGTATCCAGAGCGGGCGCGCCTGTCATCCAACCAAAGTGATATACGGGGTGTATTCTGGGGTGTATTCTGGATACCATAATGTAAAACGCCCCGAATGTGGTGTTCGGGGCGTTTTACATGGCAATCCGGTAGGCTATAACAATCCCATCTCTCGAGCCTTGGCCACAGCCTCGGTGCGGTTCTTTACATCCAACTTATTGAAGATATTGACCGTGTGCCGCTTGACCGTACCGAGGGAAATATACAGTTCGTGGGCAATCTCTTTGTTCGAGCGCCCGGCGGCAACCAGGGATAGCAGCTCTAGCTCGCGCGGGCTGAGCGGGGAGATCAAGGGCTGCTTTGCGGGGGCATCAGATGGCAGTTTGGCTCCAAAGTCTGCCAGCAGCCTGCGTACGAAGCGGACCAGGCGCTCGTCTTTCACCCTGGCGCTGGCAGCGTGCAGCAGATCACGCATTGGCTCGCCTTCGTCCAGGAAGATCCGCATCAGCTCTTGGGGTTCAGCCAGGTTGAGCGCTTTCTGCAAACATTCCAGAGCCGCCTGGTGATTGCCTTTTCTCCCCCAGATCAACGCTTGCAGGCCGTGGATCTCAGCCAGCCAGGAGATGTGACCCCGCTGGTAAGCGATCCTTTCGAGCATGTTCAATATCTGAGCGCTTTGATCGACCTGATCAAAGATGAGCCCATGGTGTGCTTGAAAGAGCAGTTCCTCAAATTGCGCTGTGGTGAGATTGTCGTCCACAGCGGCTGTGAAGATTGGCTGGTATGCGCCGAACTTGCCAGACAGGCCAAGTCGGGCATGCGCAAATGCCAGCAAGCGCTTTAACTCATCAAAGTAATACGTTCCGGCAGCCTTCGGCAAGATCGCTTCCATCTCCTGCCATCTGTCTTGAACACCCTGATGGTCTCCCCTGGCGAAGTAGATCATGCAGAGCATGTATCGGCCGTAGATCATCGTCCAGAAATTGACACCTAAATCGGCGCGTTCCAGGCCTTGCAGGGTCAACGCCTCGGCCTGCTCGAGTTGATTCCATTGATAATGCAGGTATGCCAGACGCATGCGGATCAGGCTGTACGCGGCGGCACGGAGTTCATCTTTGCTTTCGGCATAAGTCAATGCTGCGCGGTACACATCAGCAGCCTGGTGTAACTGGCCCTGGATGGTCAGGCTTCCACCGAGCAAGTGATAGGTGGTGCCGATGGTGCCGGTTTGCCCGCCTGCCAGCGCATCTGGCAGGCCGCGCTGGCAATATTCGATGGAGCGATCCAGTTCGCCAATCTCGCGGTAGATGATCTGCAGAGCGCCATACGCCACCGCCCGCACGGTGTATGCCTGTGCAGGGGCCAGGGCCAGCGCCTGATGCGCCATCTCAATCACTTTTTCCGGATCGTTCTTTTGAGTTGTGACCAGCGCCCGGAACCCCAAAATTTCAGCGGCCAGGCCATCGTATTCCAGGTCGCCTGCCGGGAAATTTCCCGATGCCATCAGGGCTTCCAATGCGTTTTGGGCTACGTCGAGGAGTTTTTCCGTCTCGGCTAGCTTGCCCAGGCTCCACACCCTCCAGGCGTAGATCACGCAGAGCCAGGGCTCACTGCGCAGGAAATCTTGGGGAAGGGCTGCAAGCCACTCCATTACGCGACCCATATTCTCAGGACGTGCCCAAGTGGGGAAATGGGCGCGCATCAGCCGACGGGCCTCGGCATAATCCTGGGCCAACAGGGCATGTTCGATGGCTTCATTGGCGATTCCCTGTCGGTCAAACCAGGCGGCTGCGCGGCGGTGGAGCTCCGGGATCTGCTCTGGGCAGGAAGTTTTGAGCCGCTTGTGCAGCAGATCAGCAAACAGGTGGTGGTAGCGGTACCAGCGGCGCTCATCGTCCAACGGGATCAGGAACAGGTTCGCCTGGGCCAGGTACTGGAGCATGGCCTGGCTATCTGTTCTTCCGGTCACTGCATCGCACAGGTCACCCGTTACACGATCGAGGAGAGAAGTTTGCAGCAGGAAAGCTTGCACGGCCTCATGCTGGCGGTTGAGCAATTCCTCGCCCAGGTAATCCACAATGTACTGGTGGCTGCCAGAAAAGGCAGCAAGAAAACCCTCTGCCTCTTTGCGCCCTTGCATGGAGAGAGCCGCCAACTGCAAGCCAGCGATCCAACCTTCGGTGCGTTTTTCCAGCGCGGCCACTTGGTCTCCAGTCAGGTCAAGTCCCATCACCTGGTTCAGGAAAGATGCGACCTCATCCACAGTAAAGCGCAAGTCGGCAGTGCGGATTTCCACCAGATGAGCGCGGGCACGCAGGCGGGCCAGGGGCAGAGGCGGGTCTGAGCGGGTGAGCAAGGCCAGATGCATGGTCGGCGGCTGGTGTTCCAGCAAAAAGGCCAGCGCTTGGTGGATGGCTGTATTTTCGATCAGGTGGTAATCATCCATCACCAGAACGAAATCCTGTGAGCCAGCGCTGAGCATATTCAAAACGAGGGTCAAGATCGCTTCGGAAGGAGGCGCGCCTGGCTCTGCAAGCAGAGGCTGAACTTGCTGGCCAAGCCCTGGCTGGATCGCATCCAGGGCGGCGCACAGGTATTGAAAGAAACGCGCCAGGTCATTATCCGCAGCATCCAACGACAGCCAGGCAACCTGCGCCCCCGCTCCGGGCCCGGCGCGCCATTCCCCAAGCAGGGTGGTTTTCCCCGAACCTGGCGGCGCAGAGATCAACGTCAGCGGGCCGCCCAGGCCGCTTTGCAGCCGTTCCACCAGCCTGGGCCGCGGCACCAGGCTGGCGCGAGGGAGAGGAAAGTAGAGCTTGGTGGTCAGCAAGGATGTTTGCATAGCTTACTATGATTTAATCATAGCATAATCGGCCACAAATAAGCAATCGGATGCAATGTTGTTAGTGGGGTGTGCTGCGTGCGGCGTAGCCGCACGCAGCACACCCCACTAAACCTAACAGCTTTTGAGTGCTCCCAATGAAATAGCCAAAGCAGCGCGATGGTTTATCCCCGCCTATGCACAACGTCACGGGGATCCCCCCGGCGATGCAATCTCCCTTACCAGATCGTTGGTAGGCGCTACACCAACCCCTTCAACGCCTCCTTGAGTCGCCCCACCTCCTCCAGCGTGTTGTAATGCACCGGCCCGACGCGCACCATGCCGCCGCTCTCCTCCAACCCCAACCGCTCGGTGACGCTGATGGCGTAATAGTTGCCGTCCCACAGATTGATGTTCTGCGCGGCCATCTTCTCCGCCACCTGGCGGGGATGCCAGCCCTCCAGCGTGAAGGCGAAGGTGGGCACGCGCTCTTCGAGGCGGCGCGGGTCGTCCAGCCCGTACAGGCGCAGGCCGGGCACCTCGCCCAGTGCGGCCAGCACGGCGCGGCTGATCTCGAACTCGTAGGCGCGCACGGCTGTCATGGCCTGCTTGAGGTGCAGGCGCCGCCCGCTGAAGCGCCCGGCATACTTCTCCTGGTAGTTCTGCCCAAAGGTCTGCCCCAGCCAGTCGAAGTATTCCACCGCGCCCAGCACACCCGCCAGCCCCTCGTGGTTCTGCGTGCCGGTCTCGAAGCGCCCCGGCAGCAAGTCGGGCGCGGGGCGCACCTTGTAGGCGAAGAGCTCGTCCAGCAGGTCGGTTCGGCCGTAGAGGATGCCGCAATGAGGACCGAAAAATTTGTATTGTAAGACACAATACAAAACCTGGAGTGATGTTGAGCGCCCGGTTGGTTTTGGGGGCGGCGGTGTAAATTGCTCCGACCGGGCGAAGTTGCCCGGTCGGAGGTTCAAAGTGGGTCTGGTTACGAGAGGGTTTCTATCGTTTGTTCTTGATCGTCGGCAAGTAGATCTGGTAGCCAGACCGCCCAACGTTCACCTGGAAGCTCTTTGTATCCTGCCCGCCGTCTTTATCCATAACCGTTACCGTGGCGACAAAATTACCAATGCTCTCGTAAACATGGGGCATGTCAAAACTGGTCAGGCCGGCTTCCAGAGTTGTGGTATAGATAGTTCCATCCCCCCAATCCACCAGGAGAGTCTGGGTATCTTCGATGCCAGGATCATGGTAGCTGATCGTGATGGTCAATGACGCGCCGATCACCGTGCTCTGGTTGGCAATGGGCACCAGAGCAGGAGCGGCGTTCTCCACCGTCACAAGCAGCGTATCGCTGATCATACCGCCAAATTGATCGTCTACGGTGAGGTTAGCTGTATAAACGCCATTATCCAGATAGGTATGGCTGGTGGATAACTCGCCAGAGGCAGTTCCGCCATCGCCAAACGCCCATTCGATTACATGACTCTGGTCATCATCTGGGTCACCGAATGCGCCTGAGAAGGTTATCACATCCCCTTCCAAAGCCAACTGATCTACGCCGGCATCCACTTCAGGCAGGTCATTGACCGGCAGCACAGTCAGATCTACAGTGGCCGTATCGGTCAAAACCCCATCCGAGATCGTATAGAAAAACGCATCGGCGCCGTTGTAGTTCAACGTGGGCGTGTAGATTACTTGCTGCGTGCCGCTAATGACGGCGCTGCCGTTCAACGGCTGGGTAATGCCGACAACAGCCAGGGGATCATCATTCTGATCGGTGTCATTGAGCGTCACCCGGATCACCAGGGGGATATCTTCATCCGTGGCGGCATCATCATCAACAGCGTTGGGCACGTGGTTAATCAGCGTGATGGTGCTGGAGGCAATGTCGGCAACATATTCCAACTGCAAGGGCACATCGGCCTGACGATCCTCGGCGGAGGAGCTCGTTTCGGTGAGGTGGGTGATGCGGAACTGGTTGGGGCTTTGCTGGTGTGCGTCGGTGGTCAGCCTGGGGGCAAGGAAGAAGAGTTTGGGCACGCCATGAACCACGGCAACACTGTCCGCACCGTCGGGCAGGGCCACCGCCTGCACGCCAGAAACCAGGCTCAAATCGCCCAACGTAACCACCAGGGTATCTTGGGCGGGATCGAAAACTCCCGAACCGTCATCTAGGTAAACGCTCAACTCGTCAATCAATGCATTGGCTTCGGCGCTGCTCAGCGGGTTGCCCGGGCTGGACTCAAACAGCAGTTCGATGGTGGCCAATTCTACCTCGTGGTCTCCAGCGCGCCCGTTGTGGGTCATCTGGATGCTGAGCATATCATCCATCTGGCCTTGCAGAATACCACCAACAGGGGTGGTATCGGCGGTTGCCAGAGCAAACTGCCCGCCCAGGTTACGCCAAAGCAGCAGTTGATCCAGATCGTGGTTGGCGCCCAGGATATCCACGGCGCCGTCGTCGTCGATGTCGGCGGCGGTCAGGTTGCGCCCGTAGAAGGGCAGCGCCAGGTCACGGGCGGTCCATGCGCTGCCATCGCCGGCGGTGTTTTCGAGCCAGCGCAGCCCCATCTGTGTTTCTGAAGGCAGCATAGCCACCACATCCAGGTCGCCATCCTGATCGAGATCCGTGGCAAATACACCATCAGCGCTGAAGAACTGATCGGCAATGGTGTGCATCGCCCAGGGCTCGCTGGCATCGTTTTCAAACCAGACCACATCGACTGGACCCTGGCCCTCGTAGTTCCTGGAAACGATTACATCCACATCGCCGTCGCGGTCCATATCGCCAATATGCGCCGATTGGGGCGAGGGGAAGGCATCCACCCCGCCAGAAATGTAGTGGCGCGTCCACGCCGTACCAGCGGCATCATTTTCCCACCACGCCACATAGCCTTTGCCGTTGCAAACCCCGATCACATCCACATCGCCATCCCGATCCACATCGACCACTTCGATCTTGCGGATGATGTGGGCGTGCTCGTAGTGCACAACATGCTCGATCCAGCCGGTGTCAGTGCGATTGTTCTCCCACCAGGAAATCGTGGCATTCTCTGCGCCCCCGGCCAGGGCGTCCAGGTCACCATCGCCATCCACATCGGCGATCGCTACGGTGTAAGCGCCATCATAATCGATGCGCAGGTCGTGGCGCGTCCACGCGGCGCCCAGGCCATCGTCATTTTCAAACCAAGCAACATCATCTTCCTGCCAGCCAGCCGCCAGGAGATCCATGTCGCCATCGTCATCCAGGTCACCGGCGCGCACCGCCACCGCGCCGTCCAGCCCATCCACCAGAACCGGGAGCTCGGCCCAGCTTGAGCCGGAGCCATCCATATTGCGCCACCAACTGAGCCAGCCGTTGGCCGGCGTGGTATGGTCTGTGGACGCGCCAAGGATATCCAGGTCGCCATCGCCGTCTACATCCGCCGTGCTGATATCCCACACCGGCAGCGCCGCGTCGATCACCTGGCTGGTGGAGAAGGCGGCATTGCGGTGGATGGCCGTATTCTCCCACCAAAACACCTGATCCGTTGTTCCCTCTTGGCACCCCAGCAGATCGAGATCTCCATCTATATCCAGGTCTGCCGCTAAAACAGCTCCCGGTTCATCTAGATTATCTTCCACAATATGCTCTTCCCAGGCCAACCCATCGCCGGTGGTGTTTTCCCACCAGATGAGGTCTGTACCATAGCCCGTATAGCCCAACGCGTCCAGGTCGCCATCCTGATCCAGATCGGCTGGATAAACCGACCAATCGTTATCGTGGAAGGGATCAATCGTGTGTTCAATCCAGGCGCCACCAGCCCCATCGCTGTTTTCCCACCACAAAGCCTGGTTTTGATCGCTTTCGACCCCCAGAATATCCACATCGCCATCCCCATCGACGTCACCGAGTGAAGAGGCTTGATGGTAACTTTCATACAATATAATGTGTGCATTCCACACACTGCCATCGCCGGCACTGTTTTCCCACCATACCATCCCTGGGAAGGAGGCTTGGGATATCATATCGCCATCGCCATCGCCATCTACATCCGCTGTAAAAAGGTCATAGATCGTCAAAAATGTGGTGGTAATGGTATGCTGGCTCCAAGCAGCGCCATCGCCGCTGGTATTTTCCAGCCAGATCAGGTCAGGCAGGTCTGCGCTGTCATTAACCAATGCGCCTGCCACATCCAGATCGCCATCTCCATCCAGATCATCCAGATAGGCTTTGACCAATGTCTCGTTCATATCTGTGATGATATGCGTGGCCCAGTTTTCTACCGTCGATGTGCCATCATTTTCCCACCAAACATATTCCCCGAAATAACCGATGGCAAAGATATCGCTCTTCCCATCACGGTTGAGATCTGCCGCAAGGGGGTTAGATGCACCATTCAGGGTCGAGGTCAGGGTATGGGTCACCCACCCGCCATTACCGGGTGTGCCATCGCTTTGCCACCAAACCACGGTGTCTGCAGCGCGAGAAGCGCCCAGCACATCCAGGCTGCCATCGCCGTCAATATCGGCTGCAGCCAGGCAATCGTAGCTCCCCACGAAATCGTTACCGAGGGAATGCATTTCGAAGACAGGAATGGAACGGGCGGTTACCAGGCCAGGGAAAAGGGCAGCCAAAAACAGCCCGCCCAGCAGCACCGCCGCGATCAACAAGGGATTACGCCGAAGGGTGGAAACGGGTTTCATGCGAGCCTCCTTTTGTGGGCGCCGGCAAGCAGCGCAGGCCGGCTTCAAGATATGCAGTTGTGGTCAATTGATCAGGGCCAGCCAGCAGCAGCGTTGGGGGGCAGGCGACTGCTAATAAGATTATATAGGACAATATTTTCACAATCAAGCGCGATTTTCAGCCTAACTGGTTCAGGCCTGACTTCCCATCAACTGAGACTGACCCATGCCCCCCATGGGTGGTCTGCAGGTCGGTGGAAGGGTGATGGCGTAACTCTGGCGTTACGCCATCACCCTTCCACCCACACGGGGTGTGCGGATCGCATAAAAAGTAAGGAAATAGGTGCAGCCACCTTACAACAAGCCGGTCAGGAAACACTAAACCACCCCCCTCAGCGCCTCCCTCAACCGCCCCACCTCCTCCAGCGTGTTGTAATGCACCGGCCCGACGCGCACCATGCCGCCGCTCTCCTCCAACCCCAACCGCTCGGTGACGCTGATGGCATAGTAATTGCCGTCCCACAGGTTGATGTTCTGCGCGGCCATCTTCTCCGCCACTGCACGCGGATGCCAGCCTTCCAGGGTGAAGGCGAAGGTGGGCACGCTCTCTTCCAGACGGCGCGGGTCGTCCAGACCGTACAGGCGCAGACATCAATCAATCTTGACTTAAGTACGCCATTGGCGTACAATAAAGCAAAGGATGCCCGCATTTTGATCATCGTCGAAACATCCATCTTTAGCCGCCAGGTGCAGGCACTGCTCTCGGATGAAGAATACCGCCAACTCCAACTGGCGCTCGTTCTCCACCCAGATATGGGCGCAGTCATCCCCGGCAGCGGCGGGCTGAGAAAAGCGCGCTGGGCCTTGCCAGGGCGCGGCAAGCGCGGTGGTGTTCGAACGATTTACTATTGGGCTATTGCGCAAGATCAAATCCTGATGCTCTTCATGTACGCGAAAAACGAGCAGGAGGATCTAACGCCCATGCAATTGAAGGTATTACGAAAGATCATCGAGGAGGAGTACCCATGAAAGATGAATTGTTCGCCGAACTGGAAGCCAGCGTAAAAGAGGGCGGTGCAATTCTGCGGGGCGAAAAAGAGGCGGCGCGCAGTTTTCACCTGAACCGCCTGGACATCAAGCGCATTCGGGAAGGCTATCAGCTGACTCAGCAGCAATTTGCAGCCATGCTGGGGATCAGTGTGCGCACGCTAAGGAACTGGGAACAGGGCCGGCGCGTGCCCGAAGGCCCGGCCATGGTGCTGCTGCAAGTGGCAGCCAAGCACCCGCAAGCCGTGCTGGATGCAGTGCGCACGGCAGGGTGAATTGCCGCCACAGCATCGTCGTTGCGTGGGATGACCTGGTGAGTTTGAGCAGCGCTGGCCGCAAATGAAGCGCCTATTCCTGGCGAGGAACCATCAGAACGGCAAGAAGTGTGGCGTGTATCACGAAAAGTTTTGCACAAGGGAGGAAATGATGCTAAACTTAAGCCAAGATTTTCAAAATCATCACCCCTTGAGACGAAATTGGTGGTCGAATTTATCAACGTGGAATCTCGGTGACATTTCTGTCATGAGGAGGATGAAGCGATGTGTTCTCTAAAGCGTTGCTCGACCTTGATCTTGCTTGTTGCACTGCTGGTAAGCTGCACACCCGCCACCTCCCCCTCTCCGCCAGACACCCCTGCCTGGACATCCACCCAGCCCGCTGCGACGGCGCTGCCGCACACGCCCACCCTGCTGCCACCAACGCTGACCCCGCAGCCAACCCTGTCGCCCACCTACACACCAACCCTGCCGCCCACACCCACGCTATCTCCGCTTGTCGTTCCTTTTTATCACCTGCGCATCGAATACGCGACCACCTCCGATTGGGCCAACTTCACCTTCTCAAACCCAGAGGCCATCTTAGCCATGCGCCTGGTTTCGACGCCTGACGCGCCCACCAGCACACAATTTTCCGCGGAACTGGTGGAGCTGTTCCGCCCGGTGGATGCCATTCAAACCGAACCGTTGGTTACGATGGTTTTTGACCTGGCGATTGACCCCGCCGCCATCCAGCAGCCCCTGGAGTTGGTCTCCAGCCACGGGGGGATCGGCGGTTCTGGCCTGAGCATCTTCGCGGTGAACGGCGAGCAAACCACCCTGCTGCAGGAGATTAACCACTACTGGCAGGATCCCGCTAACCCCGGCAGAAATGACACTCACTTCAAAATCGCCCTGCAAGGCTTAAGCCAGTTCCCGCTTGTCCAACGCCAAATTCCGCGCAGCGCCCCCGCCCGGCTGCTCTGGGCTGTTTATTATCCTTGGATTGCCTGGGATCAAAGCGCTGCCTGTACCGACCACCCTGCGACGCCCTATGCCTACAGCACCGGTGTGATCCGTACCCCCGAAACCTACGCCCACCAGATCGAGCTGGCCCAAAGCGCCGGCATTGATGGCTTCTTTGTCTCCTGGCTAAATGACCCCAACCTCAACCGCAACCTGACGCTGCTGCTCGAGGCAGCCCAGGCCAGGAATTTCCGCATTGCCATCTACCTCGAATCTACCCCTGACCCCAACGACCGCACTGTCCATCCCGAGGCAATTACCAGTTGGCTGAACTACGCCCTGACGACCTTTAGCAGCCAGCCGGCCTACATGCAGCTTAACGGCAAGCCGCTGGTGATGGTCTATAATTCCAGCGCGGCCCCACTCGAAACCTGGCAAGAGATCTTTACCACCGTGGAGGCGGGCGGGCATTCAGCCTCCTACCTGGGGATGAGTTACAACCTGGGCGATCTGCAGCTCTTTGATGGCCTGCATCAATACGCAATTATCGGCATGCCCAACCTGGCCGCTGTCAACCTCTCCATGGCGCGCGGTGCGCGCAATTACCCCCTGCTGGTGACAGACGCCTCGCAAAAGATCTTTGCCGCCACCGTGCAGCCGGGCTTTGACGACTGCCCCTACCACCCCCCAGACACCACGTTGTTCGAAGATCGCCGCGACGGCGCATATTACCGCGAAACTTTTGAGGCCGCTATCCAAAGCGACCCCGATTGGATCATCATCACCAGTTGGAATGAATACGGCGAAACTACCCATATCGAACCCAGCGAATTCTACGGCGAACAGTACCTGGATATCACCCGCGAATACGCACAGTTGTGGAAGGATCGTTAGCGTTTAAGGATCGCTGTGACCTGGCATCCATTAAAAATCCTCCGCAGCGAGCCCTGCGGAGGATTTTCGTTTGCATCGTCCCTGCTGTGGCGACGTAAGCGCATATTTTCCCAAAAAGCCTTCCTTGCAACAAGCCGGCGAGGTAGAGACGCTACACCAACCCCCTCAGCGCCTCCCTCAACCTCTCCACCTCCTCCAACGTGTTGTAATGCACCGGGCCCACGCGCACCATGCCGCCGGATTCTTCCAGCCCCAGGCGCTCGGTGACGCTGATGGCGTAGTAGTTGCCGTCCCACAGGTTGATGTTCTGCTCGGCCATTTTCTCCGCCACCTGGCGGGGATGCCAGCCCTCCAGCGTGAAGGCGAAGGTGGGCACGCGCTCTTCCAGGCGGCGCGGGTCGCTCAGCCCGTACAGGCGCAGCCCTGGCACCTCGCCCAGCGCGGCCAGCACGGCGCGGCTGATCTCGAACTCGTAGGCGCGCACCGCCGCCATGGCCTGCTTGAGGTGCAGCCGCCGACCGCTGAAGCGCTCGGCGTACTTCTCCTGGTAGTTCTGCCCAAAGGTCTGCCCCAGCCAATCGAAGTATTCCACCGCACCCAGCACACCCGCCAGCCCCTCGTGGTTCTGCGTGCCGGTCTCGAAGCGGCCCGGCAGCGAGTCCGGCGCGGGGCGCACCTTGTAGGCGAAGAGCTCGTCCAGCAGGTCGGTTCGGCCATAGAGGATGCCCGCATGAGGGCCAAAAAATTTATACGATGAGGAAACCAGGAAATCACAGCCCAAGTCCTGCACATCGATGGGGCCGTGGGCGGCGTACTGCACGGCATCGATGTAGGTCAGCGCCCCGGCCTCGTGGGCTATCTGCACCAGCTTCTTCACCGGGTTGATCGTGCCCAGGGCGTTGGAGGCATAGCCCACTGCCACCAGGCGCGGGTGAGATTCCATCGCCGCGGCGAAGTCGTTCAGGTCGAGCGTGCCGTCTTCCACATCGAAATCCACCCAACGCACCTGCACGCCGCGGTCTTGCGCGGCCAGCACCCAGGGCGTGGCGTTGGCGTCGTGATCCAGGCGGGTGACCACGATGGTATCGCCGTGGCTCCAGGTGCGGGCCAGCGAGCGGCTGATGTGCAGCGTCAGCGTGGTCATGTTGTTGCCAAAGATGATCTCCTCCGGGCGGGCAGCGTTGTAAAAATCGGCCATGGCAGCGTGCGCCTCGTTCAGCACGGCGTCGGACTGCTGGCTGGTGCGGAAGGCGCCTTCGTGGTTGGCGTTGTGCTGGGTGAGGTAGCTCACCATGCGGTCGAAGGAGGCCTGGGCGATCTGCGTGCCGCCGGGGTTATCGAAGAAGATGGTGGCAGGGTTTTGGCGCAAGCCGGGGAACTGGTCACGGACGAGCAAAGGGTCGAGGGGCATAGGGGTCTCCAGAATGATCAGTGATTGGGGAGCAGCGATTGCGCCCCCATCTATTATAACCTCTACAACACACCCATTTTCGTCATCCATTTTTTGCAAAGTTGCGGGTATAATTAATCGGTTGGAAGTAAAATCTGCAACAGCGCCTCAGATGACAGCGAAAGTCGTCACAACAATTACCTGTCGGGAAATTGCCCATGATGAGCAATACCAACACAGAAACCGTAGAGAAATTATTCGAATACGCCATTGCGCTTGAAGAATCGGCTGAAACCCTGTACAAACGCCTGGCAGAGATGTTTTCGGGCTACCCTGAAGTTGCCCGGTTCTGGAAGCATTACGCCGATGAGGAGCGAGGCCATGCCGCGTACCTGAAGCGGATCAAAGCCGGGGTGGATGCAGAGCGTTTATCTGCCCCAGCCGATCACCTTCTATTTGAGAAGGCGCTCTACTGCCTGGAAGGCTTATCTCCCCAGCAATTAAATACCATCGTCACCCTGGAAGATGCGTACCAGTTGGCAGTTGAGCTGGAAAACTCCGAAACCAACACCATCTTCGAGTTTATGATCGTTAATTTCTCTACGGAGGAACTGACGCAATCCCACCGCTTCTTGCGCACACAATTGAGCACGCATATCACCAAACTGCAAAATGAATTTCCCCTTCCCTATCACTCTCAGATTGCCCGGCAAAAAGCGTTGGCTGTGAAGTAGCCCATCACCACCTCACAATCCATTTTTCCGGGTTGGGGTTATAATACGCTTCTCAGGAGAAGATATGACCACTGAATCCATCACCCTACCACCCCGTAGTGAAATCCCCGCAGAACAGACCTGGGACCTGCACAGTGTTTTTGCCACCAACGACGATTGGGATGCCGCCGGCAAAACCCTGCTGGAGAAGCTGCCGCTCCTGGCAGCCTTCAAAGGCCGCTTTGCCGAAGGCCCGCAGACGCTGTTGGAGTACGTGCGCCTGTTCCAGGAAACCGCCGAGCTGATCGGCAAGATCGGCACCTATGCCAGCAACGAATACTCGGTGGATACCAACAACCAGGCCGCCGGCGGCCGCGCCGGACAGGCACGCAGCCTGATGGCGCGCTTCGCCGCGGCGGTCTCTTTCGCCAACCCCGAGCTGATGTCCATCGGCTTCGATACCCTGCGCCAGTGGATGCAGCAGACCCCCGAACTGGCCTTCCTGGCCCATTACTTCGACCAGTTGGAACGCCGCCAGGCGCACGTGCGCTCGGGCGAGGTGGAAGAAGTGTTGGCCCTCACCGGCGACCCCTTCGGTGGGCCGTACGCCATCTATTCTGCCATCAACAGCGCCGACCTGACCTTCCGCCCGGCCAAAGCCGCGGACGGCACCTCCATGGACGTGGGGCAGTCCAGCATCGGTTCGCTGGTCACGCATCCCGACCGGGATGTGCGCCGCACCGGCTGGGAAAGCTACAATGACAGTTACCTGGCCTTCAAAAACACCTACACCGCCACACTGACCGCGGCGGTGAAGCAGGATGTGTTCAACGCCCGCACCCGCCGCTATGAATCATCGCTGCACGCTGCGCTGGGGCCGAACAACATCCCGGTGGAGGTCTTTCACAACCTGCTCAATGTGTTCCAAAAGAACCTGCCCACCTGGCACCGTTACTGGCAGCTGCGCAAAAAAGTGCTGGGCTACGATCAGTTCCACGTTTACGATATCAAGGCCCCGCTTTCAACCGCCAAGCCGGTGGTGCCCTTCGAGCAGGCGGTGGATTGGATCTGCGAGGGTATGGCTCCGCTGGGCGATGATTACGTGCGCACCCTGCGCTACGGCTGCACCGAAGGCCGCTGGGTAGACCGGGCCTGCAACCTGGGCAAGCGCGAGGGCGCCTTCTCCAGCGGCTCGCACGGCACCCAGCCCTTCATTATGATGTCTTATGCCAACGATGTCTTCAGCCTGAGCACACTGGCGCATGAGCTGGGCCACTCCATGCACTCGTATTACTCGCACAAGAACCAGCCCTTCATTTACGGACGCTACACCCTGTTTGCCGCCGAGGTGGCCTCCAACTTCAACCAGGCCATGGTGCGCGATTACCTCTTCCGCACCCAAACCGACGCCAATTTCCAAATTGCCTTGATCGAAGAGGCCATGTCCAACTACCACCGCTACTTCTTCATCATGCCCACCCTGGCCCGCTTTGAGCTGGAGATGCACCAGCGCGCCGAACGCGGCGCACCGCTCAGCGCGGATATCCTCATCGGCCTGATGGCAGATCTGTTCCAAGAAGGCTACGGCAGCGAGGTGGTTTTTGACCGCGAGCGCATCGGCATCACCTGGGCGCAGTTCGTGCACATGTACATGAATTTCTATGTGTACGCCTATGCCACAGGCATCTCTGGCGCGCACGCTCTCTCGCATGGCATCCTCGCAGGCAAGCCCGGCGCAGTAGATAAATACCTGGGCTTCCTCAAGGCGGGCGGATCGCAGTACCCGCTGGATGCGCTGAAGGTGGCTGGCGTGGACTTGCTCTCGCCCGAGCCGGTAGAAAGCGCTTTCGCCGTGCTGGCGGGCCTGGTCGACCGGCTGGAATCTTTACTGGTTAAATGATCGACTTTAACGCAAAAGAAGCGCNNGCGCTTCTTTTGCGTTAAAGTCGATTTTTAGCCTTGATTCAATCGCTGCATGATCTCTGGGGTGAGGTTGACGCCCAGGGCGCCCAGGTTTTCAGTTAACTGCTCGGGCTTGCTGACGCCGATGACCGGCAAGGCTGGCACCTTGCTCTGCATCATCCAGGCCAAGACCACCTGGTTGGGCGAAGCGCCGATATCTTGCGCCACGCTGCGCAGCGTGCTCAGGCGCTCGCGCGAGTGCGGGCCGCTGTACTTATCCCACAGGCGGCGGTCTTTGCGCACATAGGCCCCCCCTAAGAGGGTAGAATATGCCAGGAAAGCCAGGCCGCGCGCCTCGCAGTAATCAAACAGTTCCTCGTTGCCCACTCCCCAATAGGAGAATTCTGCCCCCGGCCGGGGACGCAGGTAGGTGTAATGGTTCTGCACACAGCAGTACTCGGCCAGGCTGTTGCGCTGGCTGACCCAATGGGCCTCTTCCAACCGCCAGGCCTGGTAATTGCTGGCGCCAATGTAGCGCACCTTGCCCGATTTGACCAGCTTGTCAAAGGCGTGCAGGGTCTCATCCAGGGTGGTGTTGCGGTCGTCCAGGTGAGCGTAGTACAGGTCAATGTAATCGGTGTTCAACCGCTTGAGGCTCTTCTCGCATTCATCCACGATCTGCCACTCCGCCAGCCCGGGCTCGGCCTCGGGGTAGGCAATGCCCACTTTGGTGGCGATGAAGAGGTCGCCGCGGTTGCCTCGTTCCTGGATCCACTCACCGAGCAGCCGTTCCGAGTCGCCGCCGTTGCTGCCTGCCACCCAGGAAGCGTAGCAGTTAGCCGAATCGAGGAAGCTTCCGCCCGCAGCGCGGTACTGGTCCAGCAGGGCAAACGAGGTTTCTCGATCGGTCTTACTGCCGAAATAGGCTGTGCCCATGCACATGGCACTGACTTGTATACCGTTCTGGCCAAGGGGTCGGGTCTTCATCATTCACCTCCTGAGGCGGTTTGCCCCCCGTGCCTATATTATAAATCCAAAAAATGATTTTGCGGGCTTTGTCTGCAAAATCACTTTTTGGATGATTTTTGCAAGAGGTCAGGGCAGGGAATCGGCCCAGCCGGCAGGCAGCTCGATCAGGTACATCTCCACCGTTTCGCTGCCAGAGCGGCCCCAGTTGCTAGTGAACAAGATGCGGGTGAAATCCTGGTTGACGCTGGCCTGCGGTTCGGCCCAGTAATCATGCTCCTGGCTCTCATCGACGATCGATTGGGTATGAGCAATACGCAGCACCCTGCCCCCGGCGGTCAGTTCGACAGCGAAGACCTGGTTATCCATCCAGGTGAAGGCAGTGGGATAGCCGCCGCTGTAGGTGGAGACCAGCACCCAGCCGGGGCGGTTGGACGCCCGCCCTGAGAAGTGCAGGCCAATGGGCGTGTGGCTGAAATCGATCGGCCACAGCGGGGTGATGGCGCCGCTTTCCAGGTCGAGCATCGCAATGTGATCGGTGTCAATATCCTGGTAGACCCACACCTCGCGCCCCTGGGCATCCAGGGCGGTATCGCCATGCCCGACGATGCGCAGCAGGCCGCGCCCGTTGCTCAGGTCGCGGTTGTAGACCATCAGGCCGCAGGGGTGGGCGTCGCTGCCCAGTTGGCCGCGATCACAGGCCAGGTCAAAGGAGGCCAGGAAGTAGGTGCCCAGGGGGCTGATGGCCACGTGGTCGATGTCCTCGCGCACCTCGGGCATGCCGCGCAGGTCGCGCACCGTCACCTGGTTTTCCACCCGGTCGTAGACGAGAAAGGCAGTCGGCAGCCAATCCTCATTCTCCGCCATCAGACCCCAGTAACGCGTATCGTACGAGGGGCTGCCCTCATAGCGTGTCCACACCATCACCGGGTTGTGCCCGGGCAGGTCGGCGGCAAAATCGCGCAGCCGGTTGGATTGGCCGGTGCGGAGATCGAACACCATCAGGCTGGTATCCAGGGCGTAGTAGATCAGGTTGGGGTCAGCGGCATCCCAGCGCGGCTCGCTGCTCAGCGGCAGCAGGGCCAGCGGCGTAAGAGATTGGGCATCGTAGAGATACCAGGTGGCATCCAGGCCGCGCACCAGGATGCGGCTGCCATCCGCGTTGAAGGACTGCACGCGGGAATACTCGTTCTTCAGCCCGGCGGACGCATCGCCGGGGGCCAGGTCGCGGGTGCGGTCAGTGACGCGCAGCATGCAGGCGCCAAAGACGGGCTCACAGAAGGGCTGGCGGGCAGGGGGCTCCGGCAGGGATGGCGGCTGGTACACATTGCGATCCATGAACAGCACCGGCTGCGGCCCAGGGCAGAGCGGGGCCGGCAGGGCCAGGCCGGGGGTGGCGCTGACCTGCGCCAGGGGCAGGTCGGGCTGCTCGCTCTGCGGGGCAGGCTCGGGCTGCCAGGTGCAGCCAGCCAGCAGCAGGCAGGCTAACAACAGGCCAAACCAACGGGTCGGGGTTTTCATTATTCCAGCCGGTGGATGATCTCGTCCAGCGGGCGGCGGGGGCGATCGCGCGGCGTTTCGGCGGCATAGCCGATGGGCAGCACCGCCACCGGGCGGCGGCCTTCGGGCGCGCCGATCACCTGGTAGACGGCATCATCGTCGAAGGCGCCCACCCACACGGTGGAAAGCCCCAGTGCGGTGGCGGTGAGCATGGCAAAGGTGCAGGCGATGGCGGCATCCTGGGGGCTGTACAGGGTTGCGCCGCGCTGCCCGTAGCGCTGCTCGTTGAGCGCCGGGTGGGTGCAGAAGACCAGGTCCACGGGGGCCTGGGCAACAAACCCCTGGCTCAGGCAGGCCTGGGCCAGCGCCTGGCGCTGCTGGGCGCGGGTGACCACGTACACCTCAAACGCCTGGCGGTTGCCCGCCGAAGGGGCGCGGTTGATCGTTTCCAGGATGGCTTGCAGTTTCTCCGCTTCCACTGCCTGGGGCAGGTAGGCGCGGATGGAATGGCGTTCGCGGACAACATCGAAAAAGTCCATATCCTACTCCTCTGAAAATAGAATTCTTTCCTCGTCGTAGCGACTTCAGTCGCTATGTGTAACGACTGAAGTCATTACTACGAGGCGGGCGCATATTTTCATTTGCTGATGCTGCGCTGTCAAGCGCTTCAGTTACCGCGGCGGTCGATGAGCATCTCATCTTTCACCGCCTGGTAGAGCGTCTCGGCTTTTAAATCTTGCAAAGTGTAGCAGGGGGCTTTGAGGTGATCTGCCAGCGCCTGGGCCAGGCCCTGGTCAAAGGCGGCGTGCTCCATGTTGATCACCACGCTGCGGATCTCATCCGCGGCGATCTGTTCCGCCAGGCGGTGGGCCTCGTCTTGGGGGGGCATGGCGGTGATGGCCACGTTGCCCGCCCCATCGGTGAGCAGGATCACCAGCGGGGCGATATCCGGGTGTAAGATGCGCTCGCGCTGCAAGACCTGGTGGGTCATCAACAGGCCGGCAGAGAGGGGCGTCTTGCCGCCCACAGGAATATCCGAAAGGGCGCGCTGCGCCAGCAGCACCGAACTAGTGGGCGGCAACACCAGCGTGGCGCGGTCTTTTTGGAACACCACCAGCCCCACCCGGTCACGGCGCTGGTAGGCGTCGGTGAGCAGGGAGAAGATGGCCCCCTTGGTCGCAGACATGCGTTCCGCCACCGCCATCGACCAGGAAGCATCCACCACAAAGAGCACCAGGTTGGCGGTTTTCTTCACACGCACCTTGCGCTGCAGATCGCTGGGGCGAATGGCAAAAGCCACCCGCTTGCGCAGCTCGCTGCGCTGCCTTTGAAAAGGGGCCGCGGCGCGGATAGTGGCATCGAAGGCGATATCATCGGTCTTGCCGTTGGCGGGTCGAGATTGGATGTAGCGGCCGCGCTTGCGGTCGGTGTGCGTGCGCGAGCGGCGCCCGGCATGCTTACGGGCCAGTTTATCCAGGGCGGTATCCAGGCGGCGCGGCGCAAAGGTCTCGCCGGTCTTGACCTTTTGCCCGCCGTCCCACCAATAGGCATTGCCGGCGTCGAAGAGGGGCTGCGGCGTCGGCTCAGTCTGCGTGTTGGGGCTCTGTTCGTCCGTTTCGGTGCTTTTTATGCCTTTTTTTTTTCGTACTGCGGGGCGTGTTCCTGTTCCGCAGGCTGGGGCTCACCGGTGCTGGCAGATGCACCTTGCAGCTGCTCGATGCGCTCTTGCAATTCCTCGCGCGAGACAACATTCTGCTGCAGCGGCCCCTGGCGGATGCGGTGCGGCAGGGCCAGCTCAGCAGCCAGGGCAATATCACGCTCGCTGATGGCTGTGCGGTTTTCGAAGGCGGCCTGGGCGCGGGCGGCCTTGAGGATCACCAGGTCGGCGCGGTGGCCTTCCACGTTCAGCGAGGCGGTCAGCGCGGCAATGGAGAGCAGGTCGCGGCTGGAATAGGTGACTTTATCCACCAGGGAACGCGCTTTGGCGATCTGCTGTGATATTTCTTCTTCCTTGGCGCGCCATTGGTCACAGAAAACTTGTGGGTCTGCCTCGAAGGCCAGGTTGCGCTCCATGATCAGCACACGCTCGCGGGCTTCGCGGATGCCGTAGATCTCCGCGGAGAGGGCGAAGCGGTCCAGCAGCTGCGGGCGCAGGTCGCCTTCTTCAGGGTTCATCGTGCCCACGAGGATGAAACGGGCCGGGTGGGCAAAGGAGATGCCCTCGCGCTCGACCACGTTGACGCCCATGGCAGCCGAATCGAGCAGCAGGTCTACCACGTGGTCATCCAGCAGGTTGACCTCATCAATATAGAGCAGGCCGCGGTTGGCAGCCGCCAGCACGCCCGGCTCGAAGTGACGCTCGCCTTTTTGGATGGCTTTTTCGATATCCAGCGTGCCCACCACGCGGTCTTCAGTGGCGCTGACGGGCAGATCGATGAAGCCAACCCGGCGCTTGACGATCTTCATCTCAGTGCTCTGGGCTTTGCGCTCCTTCACCCAGTCAGACCAGGTGAGGGGTGCGGAGGGGTCATCGTTGAAGGGCGAATCGGCAAAGACCTCGATCTCGGGCAGCAGGGCGGCGATGGCGCGGGCAGCCGTGGATTTGCCGGTGCCGCGCTCGCCGCGGATCAATACGCCGCCGATGCGTTGGTCGACCGCGTTTAAGACCAGCGAGCGTTTCATTCGCTCCTGGCCGACAATAGCAGTGAAGGGATAGATTGGACGCATGGATGTGTGCCTCAGAATCTTGATTATACCAAATAAAGAACCGGAAAAATGGGTGTAGTGGGCAGCTTCGCTGCCCACTACACCCATTTTTCCGGATTATTCCGGCTGGATGGAGATATCTTCGAGCTCCAGCCAGGCGGGCTGGGGATTGGGCAGGGTGCCGTAGGCCAGCCGCCCGCGCGGGGGCAGGGCCGCGTATTGATTATCGATCCACAGCACCAGGCTGAGCGGGCCGCGCGGCGAGATGGGCGTCTCCAGCACGTTTTGCTCATCCACCAGCAGGCGCACACCGTCAGCAGCCCAGTGGATGCAGTACGTATGCCAGGCGGTGACCTCCGTCTGCACCAGAGCGGCATCCTGGCGCACCGCCCGGCGCAGGGCGGCGCGGGCCAGGCCCGCTGCCAGGGGCAGCACCAGCAGCGCCCCCAGCGGCGATCCCAGCGCCAGCAGCGGGGCGGGCAGGGGCAGCGCCCGGAAGGTCGCCGCCAAAAAGCCCTGGGCGGGCAGGTCATTGCGGAAAGACAGGTAGTTGGGCGGCGAGGCGTAGAAGAACCAGGCCGCATCTGGCAGGGCAGGGAAGCGCTGCGCCGCGCCGCCCAGCCCCAGCGAAAGGCTGAAGGGGTCGTTCCACAGGCCAAAGCCCCAGGTGCCGGGCAGGTCAGCAGCGCTGGCGCGCGCCCGCAGGCACAGCCTCAGCGGCGGGCGCCAGGGGAAATGCTTCCGCGGCAGGCTGCGGTAATCATCCAGCTGCGCCAGGCGGTAGCGCCCCTTGGCCCCCGCCGGGATCTCCAGCCGCCAGGCGCCGGGGCGCGTCTCTGTCACCGTGGCGCCGGGGGTCAGGTTGGGCTGCAGGAGGGGGATGGGTTGATTCATAGGCTGAATCATACCATCTATTGCATTCAGACCCCATCCGTGATCGTTCCAAAGATGGTAAAAGCGTGGTTAAATGGTTGTGAGGCAGCCTGACAACCGCCTCACAACCTACGAACAAAGAGGCACACTGGCATGCGCCTGAAGCTAATTCTACCAAAAGTTGAGCCAAACGAATTCGAATTTCCAAAGAAATGTCCCCGGAAAGGATGCCCGGGAATGCGGTTTATTCCGCGGCAGGAAGTGATCAAGAAGATCGTGGATGCTCAACACCCGGAAGTCACAGCC